>NZ_DASVMI010000159.1:0-48318 GCF_036384435.1 Dyella sp.
GCAATCCGGTACCGGAGAGACGGTCGATCAGGGCGATTTTGACATCGGCCGGCAGGATGGTCTTTTCGTTCTGCAACCCGTCGCGAGCGCCGACTTCGACAATGCGTACACGATCGTTGGTCATGGTGTTTTCTCAACCTGCCTGGG
Organism: Dyella sp.; assembly: GCF_036384435.1. Taxonomy (GTDB): domain Bacteria; phylum Pseudomonadota; class Gammaproteobacteria; order Xanthomonadales; family Rhodanobacteraceae; genus GSA-30. Next base: position 148 of record NZ_DASVMI010000159.1, read on the forward strand.
CAAAGCGAACCAGCACGGCATCGGCTTCGACGAAGTCGCCCTGGCTTGCACTGACGCTTTCGATGGTGCCCGCGCGCGGGGCCTTCAAGGCCAGCTCCATTTTCATGGCTTCCATGACCAGCAATTCCTGGCCTTCTTCGACGCTGTCACCGGGCTTGGCCTTCACCAGCACGATGCGGCCAGGCATCGGGGCCGCAACCTGGTTGCCACCTCCAGCCTGGCGCGATTGCCAGGCAAATGCACTGGTCCTTGCCAGGCTGTAGCGGTCACCTTCGGCATCGTGCAACAGGACGCGCTGGGCATCGACCTGCAGTGGCGTGCGTTGTGCCTGGCCGTCGAATCGCGCACTCAGCAGTCCGTGCTCAAGGCGTGCGCCCTGGACGTGGCAAAGGTCGTCGCCGAGCGCAAGGCGATAATGACCGGCATGACCGTACGCCTCGATGTCATGGCGTTGTTCACGCCAGGAAAGGGCTACGATGCGCTTACCCTCGTGGCCGACACGCCATGCATCGGTTTGCGACCACGGCGAATGCGGGTCCTCGGTTGCCGTGGCGATGTGCGATTCATCGTGCAACAGTGCCGCAGTGGCCGCGGCAAAGAACACCCGAGCAGGCGGTGCTTCGTCGCCGGCCAGAAACTGATCCAGGTGACGATCAAGATAACCGGTGTCGATGCGTCCCTCGAGCACGATGGGATGGCGCACCAGCCGTTCGAGGAAGGCGATATTGGATTTCGGGCCGATGATTTCGCTTTGTGCCAGCGCTTGGCGCAGTCGCTGCAAGGCTTGTGTTCGGTTGGCATCGTGCACGATCAGCTTGGCGATCATCGGATCATAGAAGATCGTCACCGTGTCGCCTTCGATGACGCCGCCATCCAGGCGCACATGCGCCGACGGCGTAGGCAGGCGCAGGCGCAACAGCTTGCCCGAGCCTGGCAGGAAATTTTGTTCGGGATCTTCGGCGTACAGTCGCACCTCGATGGCGTGGCCGTGAGCTTGTACCTGCTCCTGGCGCAGCGGCAGTGGCTCGCCGAATGCCACGCGCAATTGCCATTCGACCAGGTCCAGCCCGAGTGTTTCCTCGGTGACCGGGTGCTCGACCTGCAAGCGCGTGTTCATCTCCATGAAAAAGAACTCGCCGTCCTGGCCGACGATGAATTCTACCGTGCCTGCACCGACATAATCGACGGCCTTGGCGGCCGCCACAGCGGCAGCACCCATGGCAGCGCGGCGTTCGGGGGTGAGGAAAGGAGAGGGCGTTTCTTCCAGTACCTTTTGATATCGACGTTGTGCCGAACACTCGCGTTCATTCAAGTGGATCACGTGACCGCGTTTGTCGCCGAAGACCTGGAATTCGATGTGCCGCGGATGTTCGACGTAGCGCTCGAGGATCACGCGCGTGTCGCCGAAGGCATTGGCTGCCTCGCGTTGCGCGGAGGCGAGCGCATCGGCGAACTCGCTTTCACCGCGTACAATACGCATGCCCTTGCCGCCGCCACCGGACGCTGCCTTGATCATCAGCGGGAAGCCGGTCTTGCGCGCCTGTTCGCCCAGGTAGGCATCGTCCTGGTTCTCACCGTGATAGCCCGGCACCAGAGGTACGTGATGTTGTTCCATCAGAGCCTTGGCAGCCGCCTTGGAGCCCATGGCATCGATGCTTTCAGGGTTGGGGCCGATGAACGTGATGCCGGCGTCCTGGCAGGCTCGCGCGAAGGCTGTGTTCTCGGAGAGAAATCCGTAGCCGGGATGCACGGCCTGGGCGCCGCTGCGGCGTGCCACGCCAAGAATCGCTTCGGCGCGCAGATAGGAGTCGGCCGGGCGAGGGCCGCCGATCGGCCAGGCTTCATCGGCCAGGCGCACATGTTGGGCATCGGCGTCGGCCTGCGAGTACACCGCAATCGTATGGATGCCCAGGCGTCGACAGGTGCGAATCACGCGGCAGGCGATTTCGCCGCGATTGGCAATCAGAACACGCTCGAACATGCCGTTTCCTTCAAAGCCCGCAGGGGCATCGCAAAGCCAATAAAACTAGCAGATCGGCACGCGTTAGCCGATGCGCGGCGCAGCAATGGGGCGGCGCGGCGAGTAGCGAGAGCGCGCTGCTTGAAGGCAAGCGTCTTTCTGTTCACCCTTGGATGGGGCTACTGCGCCGCGTGACAGACCGCTTCGATGTCATGTCCGTCCGGGGCGATCACGAACGCACCGTGGTAATGGGCGTGAAAGTGCGGGCGAAGGCCGGGTCCGCCGTTGTCGCGACCACCCTGCGACATCGCCTCGCGATGAAAAGCATCGACCGCCGCTCGGCTTGGGGGCCAGGAAGGCGATGTGCATGCGTCGAACCTGGCCAGGGCGATCCAGAAAGAGGGCTTGCCGTGTTCACCGAAACCGGTCGCTGCTTCGTTGCCGGTCTGTTCGGCGGTGACTTCCCTTTGGATCCCATAGCCCAAGGTCGCCGACACCGCGCGATACAAATGCCGGCTGCAGGCGTGATCGGAAATCGGAATGCCGATGTGGTCGATCTTGGTGCCTCCTTGTCATGAAATCCATTGCGGCGCGCGCTTGTCCAGGAAGGCGCCCAGACCTTCTTGGCCCTCGGCCGACACGCGAAGGCGGGCGATCAAGGCGGCATTGTCGCAATCGATGCGCTCGGCGGCCTCCAGGGTGGTTCCGCCCATGCGCAGCGCCAGTTGCTTGGCATGCCCCTGCGCCTGCGGGCCGGTCTTGTCGAACAGCTTCAGCGTGGCGTCGACGGCTTCGTCGAGCGCGTCAGCGGCCACACAGCGATGCAGCAGGCCCATCGATAATGCGGTCTGGGCATCGAAGATCTCGCCCGTGATGAACAGGCGGCGCGCGTGACGCAGGCCGATGGCCTGTACGACATAGGGCGAGATAACGGCCGGCACGAGTCCCAGCTTGACCTCGGTCAGTCCGAACTTGGCCGTATCCACGCCAATGGCGATATCGCAGCAGGCCACCAGCCCTACGCCACCGCCATAGGCTGCTCCATTGACGCGGGCGATGGTGGGCTTGGGGCAGAACTGCAAGCTGCGCATGAGACGAGCGAGCTTGAGCGAATCGTTGCGGTTGTCTTCTTCTGATGCCTTGGCCATGCCGCGCATCCAGTGCATGTCCGCGCCTGCCGAAAAGCTTGCCCCCTCGCCGGTCAACACAAGCGCCCGAAGCGACGCGTCCTCACCCACCGCCTCGATGGCGGCAGTCAGCTGTGCGATGAGGCCGTCATCGAATGCGTTGTGCAGTTCCGGCCGGGCCAGGGTGATGTGGCGAACGTAGCCGCGGTCGGCGATCTGGATCGAGGACATGCCTTGGGGTTCCGGGGAGGGAGATTGTCCAGTATTCCACCGAACGTATCGTCGGAAAAAGACGGACTGAACCCTTTTCCTTACGCGGCGCATTGACGCGCACTGCGCCGATGAGACCGTAACTACCCGTATCGCAAGGTTTTACAGCCTGGAGGGCTTGTTTCCACCGGGGGCGATCACGATATACAATGCGAACCATTCTTATTTGAGTCATCCTTTGTGTTCCTCTCCGATTTGCCCAAAGGTGCCGCTGCGGTGGTAGACCGAGTTGACGATGCCCATGCCAACGATCCGATCGCGCAGCGCCTGCGCGATTTGGGATTTGTGGAGGGTGAACCGGTGCGCCTTGTGGCGCATGGCCCGCTCGGCGCCGACCCGCTGCTGGTACAGATCGGTTCGACGCGTTTCGCCCTGCGTCGCAGTGAGGCCTCCCGGGTGACGGTTCGGACGGAGGAGGCATGAGTGCCCAGACCTTGCGCATTGCCCTGGTAGGCAATCCCAACTGCGGCAAGACAGCCCTGTTCAACCAGCTCACTGGCGGGAGGCAGAAGGTTGCCAACTACGCTGGCGTGACGGTGGAACGCAAGGAAGGGCGGTTCGTCGCCCCTTCCGGCCGCGTATTGCAACTGCTGGACCTGCCGGGGACCTACAGCTTCGACGCCAACAGCCCCGATGAGCAGATCACCCGTGACGTGTGCGAGGGCAAGTATCCTGGAGAAGCCGCGCCTGACCTGATCGTCTGCGTGGCCGATGCCACCAACCTGCGCCTGCATCTGCGTTTCGTGCTTGAGGTCAAGCGCCTTGGTCGACCGATGGTGCTGGCGCTGAATATGATGGATGCCGCGCGTCGTCGTGGCATCGTGATTGATGTGGCCGAGCTGCAACGTCGGCTCGGCATGCCGGTGGTCGAGACCGTTGCCGTCAAGCGCGGTGGCGCCAAGGCGCTGATCGAGCGCGTGGATGGCGACGTACCTGAGGTATCGGCGGCCGGGGGTGATGAAAGCAGCGCAGCCAGCCTGCACCAGGAGGTGCGCGCCCTGCTTGCCGACACCGTGACCATGCCGCGCGCCACGGCGACCATTGACGATGCGATTGATCGCTGGGCACTGCATCCGGTATTCGGCCTGGGCATCCTGGGCGTGCTGATGTTCCTGATCTTCCAGGCGGTGTTCTCCTGGGCGCAGCCGGTCATGGATGCAATCCAGGCCGGAGTGACTGCTTTGGGCGTCCTGGTGACCTCCGCGCTGCCGGCCGAGAGCGCCTTGCACAGCCTGCTCAACGATGGCGTATTCGCTGGGCTGGGAGCGGTGCTGGTATTCCTGCCACAGATCCTGATCCTGTTCCTGTTCATCCTGCTGTTGGAGGAATCGGGCTATCTGCCCCGCGCCGCATTTTTGCTCGATCGCATGATGTTCCGCGCCGGCCTGACCGGGCGTGCGTTCATTCCGCTGCTGTCGAGCTTTGCCTGCGCGATTCCCGGCATCATGGCCACGCGCAGCATTACCGACCCGCGTGATCGCCTGACCACCATCCTGGTGGCGCCGCTGATGACCTGCTCGGCGCGCCTGCCGGTCTACACCCTGCTGATTGCCGCCTTCATCCCGTCGCGCACGGTATGGGGCATCTTCAACCTGCAAGGCGTGGTGCTGTTCGTGCTGTATGTGGCGGGCATCGTCAGCGCTTTGACGGTGGCCTGGGTGATCAAGCGTTTTCGCAAGGACAAGAGCGAGCATGCGCTGTTGATGGAGCTGCCCTCTTACCGCCTGCCGCACGCGCGGGACGTGGCGCTGGGTCTGTGGGAGCGTGCCAAGATTTTCCTGCGTCGTGTGGGGGGCATCATCCTCGCGCTCACCGTATTGCTGTGGTTCCTGTCCAGCTTCCCGGGCGCGCCGGAAGGCGCCACCCAGCCGGCGATCGATTACAGCTTCGCCGGTCGCATCGGTCACTGGATGGAATACGTGTTCTCGCCGATCGGTTTCAACTGGCAGATCTGCATTGCGCTGATTCCGGGCCTGGCCGCACGCGAGGTGGCGGTATCCGCCCTGGGTACCGTCTATGCCATGTCTGGTTCGGATGATGCCGTGGCCAGCCAGCTTGGCCCTGTGATCTCGCACGCATGGAGCCTGCCCACGGCGTTGTCGTTGCTGGCCTGGTACGTATTTGCGCCACAGTGCATGTCCACGTTGGCGGTGATTCGTCGCGAGACCAATTCGTGGCGCAATGTCGCGTTGACTGCGGGATACCTGTTTGGGCTGGCCTATCTGGCCTCATTGATCACTTACCAGGTTGCCAAGGCATTGTCATGAATACCTTCGCCGTCATCCAGACACTCATCATCGGCGTGCTTGTGCTGGGTAGCGCAGCCTATGCCTTCCGCAAGCTGTTGCCAGGCTTGAGCACGCGTCTGCTGGCCGGTGCATCGGCCAACCTCAACAAGCCTTGGCGCCCTCGTATCCTGCAGCGCCTGGGCAAGCGTCTTCAACCTGCCGCTGCAACGGGCAGCTGTGGTGATGGGTGCGGTTCATGCGGCACCTGCGGGCCCACGCCGCCCAAACAGGCGCGGCCGGATGTGCAGCCGCTGGAGTTTCGCCCGCGGCGCCACTAAAGCAATCGCAGGCCGGCAAGTGCACCATGGCGGTGGCTGCCGGCCGGTCATGACTGGACTGTCAGCGCGGCGCGCTTACGAGAACCCAGGCGCGCGAGCGGCCTTGAAGTGACGGCGTAGATCTTCCAGCCACACCAACGCCGATGCCGTGGAGAAGATAGTCCATGGCGGCACTGGCAAGAGCAGCATCGCAAGGATCAACGTGATGCGTGCGATGTTCGGGCTGAGCCTGATGCCCCGGCCATCATGGCGATACCAGTAGCGTCGAAAGCTCCACCAGGCCGCTGGTAGCAGCAACAGGAAATTCCAGGGCCGCGTAGCGGGTGGCAGCAGCAGGCAGGTAGTCGTTCCAGCCAGCCAGAACAACGGCACGATGAGCCAGCGCAGGGCACGCCAGCGTGCGGGCTGGTCTTCGGCGCGACACAGCCATGCATCCATCAGCATGCAGCCCCTGGCGCCGGCAAACGCCAGGCCGCCGACCCAGGCCATCCCGACCCCCATCATCGCGATGTGAGGCATCTCGGTGCTCGGAACGAACAAGGCCGTCATGGAAGCACCCGCTACCACGACCAGGGACAGCATCAGCATGACGCCGGTCATGAAGAGGATCTGGCCGCTTGTAGCGAGTCCTTTATTGCTTGCCGTCAACCAGAATCGCACCTGCTCCTGGGATATCACCGGTGGTAGATCCTCGGTATAGGGACCGGCCAGCGCGTGGATGAAGGCGGGCATGCTTTTGCCCGTGTTGGGATTGAAACCGGCCAGCAGTGCGCGCCACCATCGATAAGGCCGGGTCAACCGCCCCAGGCAGCGTTCCATGTGCCTGCGTGCGCCTGGCGTGATCATGCCTAAGCGGTGCGCAAGCGCGTCGCGGTGTTCAGGCATGCATTCCCAGGCCAGTTGGCTGCGTCGAATCAAACGTTGCAGCGCCATGGCGTTGTGGCCAGCCTTGACACTGTCGGCGTCGAAGAAATGAAGCAAGGCCTGCATGCACGGCGTGGATATCGCCGGCTCATCCCGGTATAGGAGGCGAGTCAGCAACTGGCCGGTCTGCGACTTGGTACGCAATGACCAGAATGCGGGCTGGCTATTGAGCCACGCCATCAGCGCATCCACATCGCCGGCTTTGGCACGGGTAAAGGCCTCGTTGCAAAAGGCCTCTGGATCCAGGCGGGACGCGGGTTGGGCTACCGGCTCGATGCGAGCGATGGTTGGCCTGGGAGCTGATGTAGCGGGAGCAGGGGCTGCCAAGCCGCCGGCATGCTGCGCATCCATCGCCGGCGCTTCGCTGGCGGGTGGCAACACATTGACCGTGACCATCGGTTGCATGGCTGCCTTGCGTCGTTGGATCGACAGCGCCTGCTGGTAGGCCTCATGCAGTTGCTGGAAACCTTCGGGGTCGTCATCCGGCCGCGTCTGGCGCAGCTTGGCGGTGTAGGCGCGCCGGATGGCACGCTCGTCCGCATCGCTGCCAATGCCCAGCAGCTCGAATGGGGTCATCGATTTTTTTCCAGCATATCCATCGCGCGACCGAATTCGCGATAGTGATCGCGGATCAGCATGTCGTCTTGTGATTCGAGCGCGGATCGGAAGCGCATGATCCAGTCCTGCAACTGATCACGTGCCTGGATATGTTCCTCGTAAAGCCGTTCGGCGCGAGCGAGCAGGGCAAGGTTTTCCTGCTTGTCACGCGGATGGATTTTCAGCTCATCCAGGCGCGCCAGTCGCGCGCGGATCTCTTCGGGCGTGAGCAGGCCAGGATTCTGTTCGAGGATCAGTTCGTGCTTGGCACCGGAATGCAATACCGTGGCTTCCACTTGCAGCACGCCATTGATGTCGTAGGTGAAGCGGAGTTTGACCGCGCCTTCCTGGCGCGACAGGCGTGGATCGAGTTCAACCTCCAACTCGCCCAGCTTGATGTTGTTGGCTACCAGCGGGCTTTCGCCCTGATAGACCTTCAAGTTCAGCACGCGCTGGCCATCCCGCATGGGCCAGAAGGTCTCCTCGCGACTGACTGGCACCACGCTGTTGCGGTGGATGATGGGTGAGTAGATGCCGGTCTGCACGCGCCCATGATCATCCATCTGGCCGACCTCCGTACCTAGCGTGTACGGGCATACGTCGGTGAGGATGACTTCTTCCAGGCGCTCGTCGCGTTTCTTCAGGCCTGCCGTAACACAAGCACCCAGGGCAATCGTCTGGTCGGGATGGATATGCCGCAACGGCAGTCGTCCGAACATGCGAGCAATCAGGCGCGAGACCAGCGGCATGCGACTGGCGCCGCCGACCAGCACGATTTCATCGAGTTGTTCCGGTTGCGCGCGGGCATCGCGCATCGCGCGCTCCAGGGGCGTGCGCATGCGCTGGATCAGCGGATCGGCCAATTGGTGGAAACGATCCTGGGTCATGGTCCAGTCGATCGCGCGCTCGCCCAGGGCGAACTCCAGCTTCACGTGATCGTGCTGGCTCAGTTCGCGCTTGGCCAGCTCCAGGCGCCGACGCAATTGGCCGCGCTGTTGTGGCGAGAGATCTTCGGGAAGCAGTTTGTGGTCCGAGAGGAAAGCCGTCTCCAGCACGTCGAGGAAGTCCTCGCCGCCCAGGAAATTGTCCCCGGCGCTGGCATGCACCTCGACCACGCCATCGAACAGTTCGAGTACGGTGACATCGAAGGTGCCGCCGCCCAGATCGAAAACAAGGAAGCGTGCACCGTCACGCTTTTCCTGTATCCCGTAGGCGAGCGCGGCTGCGGTGGGCTCATTGATCAGGCGCTCGACGCGAATACCGGCCAATTCGCCGGCCGCGCGGGTGGCCTTGCGCTGCGCGTCGGAAAAATAAGCGGGAACGCTGATCACCGCTTCGGTGACTTTCTCGCCGGTCGCCGCCTCTGCGTCGGCGATCAACGAACGCAGGATCAGCGCCGATAATTCTTCCGGTCGGAAGCTGCGCTTGCCCAGGCGGGTCTCGCGCGCGGTGCCCATCCAGCGCTTGAACGACGCCACACTGGCGTCGGGGTGGCTGACCATGCGGTCTCGTGCTGCCTGGCCAACGATGACATGCCCGTCGTCATCGATGCTGACCACCGATGGCGTCAGCACATCCCCCAGGGCATTGGGAAACAGGCGCGCACCGGATACATCGAAGCAACCGATCAGCGAATGGGTGGTTCCCAGGTCAATACCGACGATCATCCGTGAATCCCCTCACATGGATGGCTGTTATGGTCGTGGAAGGCATGCGTTACATACGGAACACGCCGTAGCGCTGCGGCTCGATCGGCGCGTTGAGTGAAGCGGAGATCGCCAGGCCCAGGACGCGACGCGTATCGGCCGGATCGATAATGCCATCGTCCCACAACCTGGCGCTGGCGTAATACGGATGACCCTGGCGTTCGTACTGCTCGCGAATCGGCGTCTTGAAGCTTTCCTCTTCCTCGGCGCCCCAGGACTTGCCACCGGCTTCGATGCCATCACGGCGTACCGTGGCCAGCACGGAGGCGGCCTGTTCGCCGCCCATCACGCTGATGCGCGCATTGGGCCACATCCACAGGAAGCGCGCGCCATAGGCGCGACCGCACATGGCATAGTTGCCGGCTCCGAAGCTGCCGCCAATCACTACGGTGAATTTGGGTACATGCGAGCAGGCCACTGCGGTGACCATCTTGGCTCCATCCTTGGCAATGCCGGCGTTTTCGTATTTCCTGCCTACCATGAAGCCAGTGATGTTCTGCAAGAAGATCAGCGGCACGTTGCGCTGGTTGCATAGTTCGATGAAGTGCGCACCCTTGAGTGCGCTTTCGGCAAACAGGATGCCGTTGTTGGCGACGATTCCGACGGGATAACCGTGGATATGCGCGAACCCGCATACCAGCGTCTTGCCGTAGCGCGCTTTGAATTCATGGAATTGTGAGTCGTCGACGATACGCGCGATCACTTCGCGGATATCGAAAGGCCTGCGTGTATCTTGTGGAATGACACCGTACAGCTCCTCAACGGCATAACGGGGCTCGACCGGCTCGCGCAGTGCCAGCGGCATGCTCTTGCGACGGTTGAGGCTTGCAACGATGTCGCGTGCGATCGACAGCGCATGTGCATCGTTTTCGGCGAAATGATCGGCGACGCCGGAGATGGATGTATGGACGTCTGCGCCGCCCAGGGCCTCGGCATCGACCACCTCGCCTGTGGCGGCCTTTACCAGCGGCGGGCCGCCGAGGAAGATCGTGCCTTGTTCGCGCACGATGATCGTTTCATCGCTCATGGCCGGCACATAGGCGCCGCCCGCCGTACACGAGCCCATGACCACCGCGATCTGTGCGATGCCCAGCCCCGACATGCGCGCCTGGTTGTAGAAGATGCGCCCGAAGTGTTCCTTGTCCGGGAACACCTCGTCCTGCAACGGCAGGAAGGCGCCGCCGGAGTCGACGAGGTACACGCAGGGCAGGCGGTTTTCCATCGCCACCTCCTGCGCGCGCAGATGCTTCTTGACCGTCATCGGAAAATACGTGCCGCCCTTGACCGTCGCATCGTTGGCCACTACCACGACCTCGATGCCATTGACCCGGCCGATCCCGGTGATGATGCCCGCCGCCGGTGCCGCGTTGTCATACATGCCATGCGCGGCGAGCGGCGAGAGCTCCAGAAACGGTGAGCCCGGGTCCAGCAAGGCTCGAATGCGCTCGCGCGGTAAGAGTTTGCCGCGCGCGGTGTGCTTGTCGCGCGCTTTCTCTCCGCCACCCGCCGCACTGCGCGCCAGCTCCTGATGAAGCTCGCCGACCAGGCCGCGCAAGTGCGCACTACTGGCCTGAAACTCGGGAGAGCGGGTATCGATCTGCGTAGCAATCACACTCATGGGCGGGTCCAACGTTGATCAAGCCATCGATAATAGTGGGCGCGAGGCGGTATCGGAAACCGGAGGGGAGAGGTGCTGGGTCGGGAGGCGGGAGAGGGGGCATTAAATCCGAAAACCTGAGGCAGGCGATCCTCATTGCGACAAACCATGTCGAACGTGACGGTTTACCGCCGTCCTTGCGCTTGCGACTCCGCGGTCCTTCTCCCATCCATGTGCTTATAAAAAAGCCGGCCGCTTGCGCGGCCGGCTTTCGTGACGCCAGGAACCGAAAGGCTTAGTGGCCCTTCATGGCATCCTTGGACTTGTCAGCAGCGTCCTTCGCGTTGCCAGCAGCGTCCTTGGCAGCGTCGGCGGCCTTGCTGGCAGCGTCGGCAGCGTTGGAAGCAGCGTCCTTGGCAGTGTCAGCAGCCGGAGCAGCCGCGGTCGAAGCCGGGGCAGCAGCGGAAGCGGAAGCAGCAGCCTGCTTGGCCTGGTCAGCAGCCTGACCGGCGTTGTCGGCCGCAGCCTTAGCCTGGTCAGCAGCCTGGTCAGCCGCAGCGCCCGGGGCCTGAGCCGCAGCCTTCTGCGCCTGGTCAGCAGCCTGCTGAGCCTGGTCAGCCGACTTCTGGGCGTCCTGCGCGGAATCCTGCGCGCCGTTGCTGCAAGCCGCCAGCAGCGCGACGAGCGCGGAGGCGAGTAGGGTACGCGTCAACTTCATTGTGAATCTCCTTAGCCGTGGAATGCCGTTTGGCGGCGTATTAATAACGCGTTCCCTGATTTCCCGCCACACATTTGTGAAAAAAGGCTTCAGGGCGCAGTTAGGCGACGTTCGCTGCCACCATCGGGTAAATGCATCCCCGATGGCGGCGGCGTTCAGTCATGTGAAGAGTGATGCGGTCAATCCAGGCGCTCGATGGCGACCGCCGTGGCTTCGCCACCGCCGATGCACAAGGAGGCCACGCCGCGCTTTAACCCGCGTACTTTCAAGGCGTTGAGCAAGGTCACCACCAAACGAGCGCCGCTGGCACCGATCGGATGGCCCAGCGCGCAGGCGCCGCCGTGGACATTGACCTTGGCATGGGGAATACCAAGCTCCTTGATCGGTGTCATGGCGACCACTGCAAAAGCTTCATTAATTTCAAACAAATCGACTTCTTCAACCTTCCAGCCGGCCTTATCCAAGACCTTCTGAATCGCGCCCACCGGGGCGGTGGTAAACCACTCCGGCTCCTGCGAATGGGTGGCATGGGCGACCACGCGAGCAAGCGGCTTGAGACCGCGAGCCTGGGCGTCGGCGCCGGAAAGCATGATCAGCGCGGCAGCACCGTCGGAGATGCTGGACGAGCTGGCGGCGGTGATGGTGCCGTTTTCCTTGCGGAAGGCAGGCTTGAGTGTGGGAATCTTGCCAATATCGGAGCGACCTGGCTGTTCGTCCGTATCGATCTGCATGTCGCCCTTGCGGCTGGTGACTGTGACCGGAACGATCTCATCGGCGAATGCGCCCGACTGCTGGGCGGCCTGCGCGCGCTTGACCGATTCGATGGCGTAGGCATCCTGCTCTTCGCGCGTAAAGTGGTATTTGTCAGCGCACAGTTCGCCAAACACGCCCATGGCCTTGCCGTCATACGGGTTGGTCAGGCCGTCCCAGGCCATGTGGTCAACCAATTGGCCATCGCCATAGCGGATGCCCGTACGGGCATTTACCATGTGCGGGGCATTGGTCATCGATTCCATGCCGCCAGCCACGACGATTGCGGCCGAGCCTGCCTTGATCAGATCGTGGCCCAGCATGATTGCCTTCATGCCCGAGCCGCAGACCTTATTGATGGTGGTGGCGCCAGTGGATACCGGGATGCCTGCCTTGATCGCGGCCTGACGTGCAGGTGCCTGGCCGAGATTGGCCGGTAGCACGCAACCCATGATCACCTCACTCACATCCTTCGCTTCGACGCCGGATTGTTCCAGGGCGGCACCGATGGCGGTAGCACCCAGGGTCGGGGTGGGCACGCCCGTGAATTGGCCAAGGAACGAACCGATGGCGGTGCGCTTGGCACCGACGATGACAACATTGACGTCCGACATGGGGAGCTCCACTGGATACGGCGGGGAAGAATTGTTCGATTATCGCAGCCCGGGGCGAGGGGCGGCAAACCGTCCAAGGTCCAGTTGCCAGACCGATTGTTTCGCGATCTGTTGCGACCAAGTTATGTCACTATGTTGACAGGACGGCGCGGGGGCGCCGTCCATATTTTGATCAGACCTTTCCAAGGTCTGGGGGGATGGGACAAATGCACGCGTTCTTACACGGACAGCGCAGCCGTCGTGCGGCCGTTGTTATCGCCATGGCCTTGTCTTTGGGGGCATGTGGTGGTGGCGGTGGGGGCAATGGCAATACACGCCCGTCTGCGCCCCCTGCGGCCCCGCCCGCGCCTCCACCGGCACCTCCGCCGGCTGCGCCGCCGCCGCCCCCGATCGATGCGCAACTGTCCCTGACGCATGCCGATCAGGCACTCGCGATGGGGTTGACCGGGCAGAACGTAACCATTGGCGTGGTCGATACCGGCGTGATGGCAAATCATCCGTCCCTGCAAGGGCGCGTGACCCAGGAGCTCATCTATGTCGATCCCTCGACGAATAATACGTCGATCGATGACGTTGTCGGACACGGCACCTGGGTTTCGGAAGTGGCCGCTGGCAAGCCATTTGGACAATTTGTCGGTGGCATCGCGCCAGGCGCCAACATCGTGTCCGCACGTATCATCCAGGACAAAGAGCCAACGGACGACGGCTCGGGACAGGGCAATCGCGTAAGCGCGGCGGACGCGCAGTTCTTTGGTTACGTCAACCAGGATCTGATGAACGCCCATGTAAATATCATCAACAATTCCTGGGGTGGGCTTTACTGGGATGCCAGTGACACCGTGACGACCCAGGCATTCGATACCGCATACAGTCCTTTCATCAATCAGTATGGTGGCCTGGTGGTGTTTGCGGCAGGTAACGATTCGCGGGCCAATCCCAGCGATACGGCCGCACTGCCCAGTCGCGCGCCGGATCTGACCAAGGGTTGGTTGGTCGCCGTGGCGTTGGACAGCAACCATCCCACACAATTGGCAAGTTATTCCAACGCTTGCGGGGTTGCACAGAATTATTGTCTGGCCGCGCCCGGCGACGTGATCGTTAGCGACAAGGATGCGACTACAACCAATCCAAATGGCTACTGGATCGTCTCCGGCACATCGTTCGCCGCGCCGGAGGTCTCCGGCGCAGCGGCATTGGTATGGCAGCGGTTCCCTTATTTCAGCAATGACCTCGTACGTCAGACCTTATTGGGCACCGCCGACGATCTCGGTGCGCCAGGTCCCGATCCTGTATTTGGCTATGGCGCACTCGACGTGGGACGCGCGGTGGAGGGGCCTGCACGATTCGATTGGGGGGATGTCACCGTGAATTTCACTGGGCAGTCCATCTGGTCCAATGACATTTCCGGAACGGGTGGCCTGATCAAGCAGGGGAGCGGCGAGCTTGATATCAATGCCGACGGCCACTATACGGGCCTGACCCAGGTGCAGGGCGGTACGCTTTACGCCAACTCCATTGCGTCGGCTGTCCAAGTAAGCAATAACGCCGCATTCGGCGCAGCCCAAGTCGGGGGCGACGTGACCAGCGCCGGTTACGTCGTGCTCAATGCCAGTCAGAACGGCGCGGTTACCACGCATTACTCCGGTAACTACACGCAGACCAGCACGGGGCACCTTGTGGTAGACCTGGGTAACCAATTGGAGGTTGCCGGCCAGGCGCACATCGATGGCCAATTGTTGGTCAATGGCACGGCGCCTGGTTACGTGGAGAACTCGCATACGACGGTACTGACCGCGCTTGGTGGACTCTCGGGCACATTTGCCAGCTTGAGCACCAGCTCGAATGTGCCGTTGCTCACGGCTACTTTGCATTACGACCCGAGTTCGGCGTGGCTGGATGTCAGCCAGGTACAGGTGGCGCAAGTGCAGGGCCTGGTTCTGACCACGTCGTCGGCCGGCGCAGCGCAGCGCGTGGATGGTGCCTTTGGATGGATCAACGGCGCGCTCAACGGCGGTTCCGGGGTTCCTCCAACGGTGAACTCGGGGTTTGTCGACGGCGCAGCGAAAATCCAGCAGACGCCGAACAACGCCGCGCTGCAACAGTCACTGCAATCGTTGTCGGGCCAGTTGCATGCGGCCAGTGCCGCGATGACCTTCGAGGCGATCGATGCGGGAACACAAGCCTTGTCCGATCGTTTCGATAACCTGCTCGACATGCCTGCCGGTGGTGCCTGGACGCAGACGCTGGGCTATCACGGCAACATGAGTCGCAGTGGCTTCAACAACGTCGGCTACGACTTGAACGGTTGGCTGGTTGGCCAGGATTTTCGCCTGGGTTACAACGGCGTCGCGGGCTTCGCGGTCAGTCAGGCGCGTGGCCTGGGGCGTCTTGCCGAGAGCGCCGACCAAGGCAGTAGCCGTTCGGTCGAGGGTATGTTCTATGGCGGCATCGTGCGCAACGACTGGTATGCCATGGGCCGTTTCGGTGTCGGCGATTATCGCGAGGACATGCGCCGTAATCTGCTGCTCGGGCTCACCGCGGCACCGGTAGCCAGTGATTCATTAGGACGCTACGAAGTGGCCTATGGTGAAAGCGGCTACCGGTTTCATCTCGGTAACGCCATGCTGACGCCATACATGAATCTGCAGTACGCGCAGATCGAGCGAGGCTCGGTCAACGAACTGGGTGGTTACGGTTTTGGCCTGAAGTCGAACGGGCAGAATATTCAGCGTTGGCAGGCAGGATTGGGCGTGCGTAGCTCGCAGCACTGGTCGATGGGGCAGGCCGGGGAACTGGGCTTGCAGTTCCGCTTCCTGTGGCAGCAGGCCTTCGGGATGCGCGGCGACGTCTTCGATGCCAGCTTCGCGGCCTTGAATCAATGGGCGCCTGTCGGTGGCATTGGTTTGTCACGCTACGGCGGCGTAGCCGGCATGACGCTCAACTGGGATTTCTCCAGGCATTCGCACCTGGCGGCCGGTTATGATCAGCACTTCGATCAGCATCAGCTAGGCAAGACGGGTACGCTTACATACTCCTGGGAGTTTTGATTGCTTGGCGGTTGCGCGTCTGGTACGTCGCGTAACCGTCAAAACCTACATGCATTGGTGATCGTCGCCTCTTGAATGAGGCTGACTAAGGGCGAGGTTTTGCCTGACAAAAGTAAAGCCATTGCCCTATGATTTATTGCTGGGTTTATTACAAAATAAGTCCATGCTTTGAAGTGAAGGCGTTCCAGCTTTCATTTGATTCTTCGATGAAGGGTGTCTTTAGAAATCTTTCTTCGTCGTCTCATGGTTAGGCGTAAGTCATTTGGACCAATGGAGCGGCAGGCGTTGGTTTTCAGTCCTGGATACTCTCTGGACGCCTCTGTAACGCACCTCGACGAGTAATTTCTCGAAGTGCTCTACGGTAGAGGTTATCCGGCCTGATGCTCAGAGGTTTTGTGGAAGTGCTTGTGCGATTGCGCAGCTAAGGGTTGCCTGTTTGTAGGCATTTAAAGGAGTCGTTATGGACGCATTCAAGAGAAATGCGAGCGCAAGGATGCGCTGCGCCGCAGTTTTTTTTTCCTTTCTGGCGGCCGCGCCTGTCTCGGCTTCAACCTTTCGCCTGGAAAGCACGACCATTGTGCTGGACGAAAGGGATGCAAGAACAAGCTTTAGTGTCACCAATACTGGCGAAGATCCCATCCTGCTGTTGACTACGATCGAAGATCTGGACAACAGGAAACTCGCTGAAAATATTCTTATAAATCCTGCCATCATCCGTATTGATCCCGGCCAGAGCCAATTCGTAAATTTCGAGCTTAAAAAAGGTTTGGCTCTCGAAAGCGAACACATGCTCAAGGCATCCTTTGAAGGGGTTACGCAGCGTGTGACACATGGAACCGTCATGCCCATGCGTCATGAGATCGGGTTCATCGTTCAACCCGCGGTGACGCCTGTCGTTAACAAGCCCTGGGAGGGGCTGAGGTTCAAGCAAGAAGCCGATCATATTGAAATCAACAATCCTGGCAAACACGTCGTACGCTTGGGTGCGAGCCTCAAGCTGCAACCGTCAGGGCAGGTTGTGACACTTGAGCATCCCTACCTTATGCCGGGCGCGCGAGTCACGCTACCTGTCGATCAGGGCGTGAACGTCAACGGAGTAACCGTCATTCCGCTCAGTCGATATGGCTTCACCAAGGATCCAGTCACATTGGATGTGACGCACTGATAAGCGCGGGCGTACATGGAGTAGAACGCCGTGAAAGACTGTATCGTATCGCCTCGCAGCGATGCACGTTTCATGCAGCGGGCAAGGATGCGCGCTGTGAGTACATACTTATGTGTCGGATTGTTAATGTCGCCGCGCCCGGCTTGCGCTGCGCCGCAAGATTCTGGCGCCGCAAATGACGAGACGGCCTTCGATACGAAGGTGCTTCAAGCTCGTGGATTTTCCGCAGATTTTGCCAAGTTTTTCGCCCGGGGCGCGCGATTTCTTCCTGGTATCCATCGATTGAAGGCATCGGTGAACGCATCGCGTCCGCGTGAGCTCCTTGTCAAATTTGACGGTGAAGGTGAGCCCTGCTTCGACGTAACGTTATGGAAGCAACTGGGCTTGCGCATCCCCGAGGGCCTGAGTGGCGACACCTGCCTGGCTGTGGACAACGTCCATGCTGGCGCGCGCGTGAAATTACGGCCTGGCACGTTGGAAATGGAGTTGACCGTTCCCGAAGACGCCCTTGAGCTCGTCGAGCCCTCAAGCATGCATAAGCACGGCGGAGCTGCCCTCGTTCTAAACTACGATGCGTTCATGCACCAGTTTCGAAGCCGGTACACTTCTTCCGGATACGCACAGATGTGGGTCGAGTCGGGTGTCAATGTGTCCAATTGGACGCTGCGTAACCGTGGCACTTTCACCCGAAACCCCCAGGGAACCGTTTACCGCCATCAAGGCGCCTATGTTCAACGTGGCCTTGAGGATATCGGATCGGTTTTGCAGTTTGGTCAATTGTTCGGGGCGTCGGAGGCGTTCGGCGGAATTCCCTTTATCGGTGCGCAATTATTTTCCGACACGGCCCAGGGGCCGTTGACGTCCTTGGCAGTGCCAATCCAGGGGCTGGCAGAAAGCAACGCGGTTGTTGAAGTGCGTCAATACGGGCGACTGCTGTATCGGACAGTGGTTACGCCCGGCCCTTATTCGTTGAATCACATTGATGGATTGGCAGCGGCTGCGGATATCGACGTGCGTGTTATTGAGGAGAACGGGCGTATCCAGCAATTTTCTCTTCCAGGTCCATTGTCATCGGGCTCGCAGCAATCACCGGCGACCTATCAGTTCGGATTCGGCCGATATGACGTTCGTGGCATGCCATTGCGAAGTCGTAAACCCTGGTTAGCCTATGGCGGCTACGCCATGGATATCGCCAACCACTATCGCGTGGCCGGTGGAGTGCTGGCATCGTCACGCCACCAGGCGGGACGTGGCCAGTTATCAGTAACGAGCGGAAACTCCTGGATCACCGCCGAGATTGGCCTAACCCGTAGCCGTCATCTTGGTCTGGGGCGTGAATGGCAACTGCAAGCCAATACCAGACTGAACTCGGCTTTATCGGCAGGTGTTTCATGGAGGGCAAGAAGTCGTAATGTTTCCGTTCTTGAAGATGCGGTGTATCGATTTTCTCAATTCACGAGTGCGCCGCCGTTGCAGCGATCGCTTGGCATATCACTCGCTTGGTCCACCACCCGTTGGGGCGCTTATTCGTACAGCGCATCAGGTGACGGCCGAGGTAATGTCTTTCATTTTTTGTCGGCGGCGCGAAAATTTGGCATTCTCGATGTGCGGCTTCAGTTTCAGGTGGGAGGTCACGACAGACATGCTGCATACCTGAACCTCCAGATGCCGTTAGGGCGTGGTGATGCAAGATTGCAGGCTCTGCACCGTGATGCCGGCCAACATTCCATCGCTGCGACTTACCAACACAAGCTGAATCAGGATGTCAGCTATCAGGTCAACGCGGAGACCACGCGCGATCAAGGACGCCTGGGCGGCTCAATGCGATGGGATACTAGATATACACAGCTTTTTGGGTCTGTATCAGCAACCGGCAACGCGTCGCGATCGCTATATTTTTCGGTCGGCGGTAGCGCGGTATTGACGGGTGCTGGCCAATTTGCCATGTCTTCAAGTCGTGTGGGCGACACCTTTGCAGTGGTCCGTACACCCCGTGTGAGCGGTGTACGTCTGTCGAGTGGAGGAGGGGATGCGAAGGTATTGCCTTGGGGATCTGCACTGATCCCCACGGTCTATCCGTATCGAAACATCAGTATTCAACTTGTTGGCAAAAGCCTGCCACTGAATTATCGGTTCGCCAGCACCGCTATTGACTTGAATCTGGCGCGCGGTACGGTTGGCACGCATGCCTTCGAGGCGGCTGAGATACGCCAATTACTGCTTCGTATCAAACATGCTGACGGCAGCCCCGCCAGGACAGGGAGTGCTTTGGTTGGTGAGCAGCGTAATTTGCTCGGTTCAGTGATTGGCAACGGCAATGTATTGCTTGTCAATGACGATATCGGCAAACCCGCATATCTTGAGAACGGAGCGGAAAGGTGTCGAGTCAATTATGAGGTGCCAACACACTTCGACTCCCAGAAGCCATATGAAGAGGTTCTGGCCACCTGCACATAAGTGGCTAGTTACCCAATCAAGTCGCGCTGAACTGCGTCTCATGTCCAGGGCGAGTTGGCACATTGTATCGGCATGATGCCGAACAAGCGGTGGCCCTCTGTCCACCTAACTTTTAATCAAAGGACTGATTTAATGAGAAGCAAATACTACACACTACTCATGGCGATATTCGGGACGGCTGCGTTTGGTCACGCATGCGCTGCTGCGCCAAGTTCGGCTTTGAAATTGATGGGAGCCATGGCTGCTCCAAATTGTACGGTAGCGATGACGGATGACGGTGAATTTAAACTAGGAAAAATATCGCCGACGCAGATCAAGCCGGATACCGGTCATACGTCACTTCCTCCCATGGAGAAAGATTTAACGATAACGTGTGACGCCGATACTTATCTCACTTTCTCGGTCGTGGATAATGAAAATTCTTCAGCATCTGTGGCAAGTGCATCCTACTTTGGCATGGGCTCTGTCAATACCACGGGAAAACTCGGGTATTATAGTGTCGTGATGTCTGATGCAACGGTAAGCGTAGGCGGCGGCCCGCAGACAGCTGCTCGAGTTTTCGTAACAAACAATGGCACCTTTAGTCCTGCGGCCACTGCTTTACTGGGCGGTGCCGGTTATATCCAAGGGTGGGCCGATGCCAGCAAGGAGGAGATGATTGCCGCCAAGCTGTTCAAAGCCAAGCTTACAGTAAAGCCCGAACTTGCAAATGCAAAAATCATGAGTGGTGCGATATCCGATGAGACGGCTATTGCAGGGTCGTTGACCTTGAATTTCAGGTTTGGTTTGTAACGTTCAAGTCTCTGGCGACACGTTTGTAATCATTTGAGTTGTCATGACGTGGCAAGAGGCAAAGCCAAGGTTTATTTCGTCGGTCGATGAGTGGTAGGACTTTCTGTTCATCGCGTCCAGTAATGGGTGCGGCTCATCGGCAGCGATATTGATAAGTCCGCATGGCTATAAATTGGAATCGAAAGACTTCGTGTCAATCATGGCATGAAGCGCGCTTGATTCGAAAAGGCCTCATGGGAGGGTCGGCGTTACATGCGTTTAAACGGCTTTTTAAAATTCAACCCGTCTGAATTGCGTAAAGTGCACCGGATGGGTCGTCAAGTTGCGTCGGCATGATGCCGGGCAATCGGTGAGCGGTGGTTTGCCGACATTTTAATGAAAGGAATGGTTTTATGAAAAAAAAGTACTACGCCCTGCTTGCAGCAACCTTGGGAGCGGTGACGTTCGGTTCAGCATTCGCGGCGGCGCCAACAGCCAGCATAAAATTGTCCGGCACGTTATCTCCCCCCAATTGCACGGTGGTGATGGCCGACGATGGTGAATTTGGCATTGGCAAGATATCGCCGACATTAATCAAGCCAGACAAGGTCGCCGTTCTCGATCCTGTAGAAAAGGAATTGGTAGTGACATGTGACGCAAGCACATATTTGACGTTCTCGGTGATAGATAACGAGAAATCGTCATCGGCTTTGTCCCATAAGAGTGCTTTTGGCGAGGGCTTCGTTAATGGCTCCGGGAAGCTGGGGTACTACCAGGTTTTGATGTCCGATGCAAAGGTGAGCTTGAGTAGTGGAAGTCCAGAAATACCTGCTCGTGCTTTCATGGCGACAGCGGGCGCTATCACTCCAGGCGACAGAATTTATCTGTCAGGCGACGCAGGTGATGTCACAGGCTGGGCCGACGCCAGTAAGAACGAGATGATTGCGGCCCAGTTGTTCAAGGCAAAGTTCACCCTGACGCCTACCCTTGCATCAGCGAAAGATATGAAAGGTGCGATAACCGACGATGCTGCGATAGCAGGATCACTGACTCTGAATTTCAAGTTCGGTTTGTGAGGCCTGATCTTGTGATGGATCTGAAACAACTCAAACGGTCGCCTGAGTCAGGAGTCATGTCGATGCAGTTATGATCCTATTGAGCTGGCACAAAACAAAAGGGCGCGTGGCTAACGCGCCCTTTTGTTACTGTTTCTGCATAACTGCCTGGTGCCTGAAATGGCATCGCCGGATGGCAAAGTCGTACCAGGACCACTGTGCGTCAACCGTCACCTGTCACTGTTTCAAGCCTTTCCGTGGAACAGTTCGCGCCCGATCAGCATGCGGCGAATTTCATTGGTGCCTGCACCGATTTCATAAAGCTTGGCATCGCGCAGCAGGCGTCCAGCCGGGAACTCATTGATATAGCCGTTGCCGCCCAGCGCCTGGATGGCTTCCAGGGCCACCTTGACTGCATTTTGTGAGGCATTCAGCAGGCAGGCTGCCGGATCGATACGGGATTTCAGGCCCGCATCGAATTGCTGCGCCACCATATAGGCGAAGCCGCGCGAGGATTGCAGCGCGGTATACATGTCGGCGATCTTTGCCTGCATGACCCCGAAGGTGCCGATCGGAGCGTTGAACTGCTTACGTTCGCGTACATAGGGTAACGCCAGGTCTACTGCCGCCTGCATCAATCCGATGGGGCCGCCCGAAAGCACCAGGCGCTCCGTATCGAGTCCGCTCATCAGCACGCGTACGCCTTCGTTGACCTCGCCGACGATATTCTCGGCAGGGATTTCGCAATCCTCGAATACCAGCTCGCAGGTGTTGGAGCCGCGCATGCCCAGCTTGTCCAGTTTCTGTGCCGTGCTGAAACCCTTCATGCCTTTTTCGACAATGAAGGCAGTCATGCAACGGCTACCAGCCACGCGCGGTGCGGTGCGCATGTATACCAGTAGCACGTCGGCATCCGGACCGTTGGTGATCCACATCTTCGAGCCGTTGGCAACCCAGACGTCGCCCTTCAATTCGGCCTTGCAAGTCATCGACCCGACGACGTCCGAACCGGCTCCCGGTTCGCTCATGGCCAGGGCGCCGACGTATTCGCCCGAGCAGAGCTTGGGAATGTACTTGCGGCGTTGAGCTTCGTTACCGTTGTGAAAGATGTTCTGCGTCGCCAGGTTGGAGTGGGCGCCGTAGGACAATCCCACCGAGCCCGATGCACGAGAGATTTCCTCCATGGCCACCATATGCGCAAGAAAGCCCATGCCAGTGCCGCCGTACTCCTCCGGGATGGTCATGCCCAGCAGGCCCATGTCGCCAAACTTCTTCCACAAGTCGGCGGGAAACAGGTTTTCGCGATCAATCAGGTCTGCGCGTGGCGCGATTTCCTTTTCGGCAAACGCGTGCACGCTCTCGCGTAACAGGTCGATATCTTCTCCAAGCGGAAACGGACGCATGGTGCAACTTCTCCATCAGTGGGCGCGAGGCCTGGCGCAAACCTCAGGATGATAGCCCGGCGCTCCCTTTTAGCCTTGGCGCACCGCGTCACGACACGGCAGTGACGAGGGGCAAACTATTGAAAATGAGAATCAATGCTATTTCTTATGTCCAGCTGAGATGGGCCCACCGGGTGGTCGGGCGCGCGGCTTGCGGCTCGATACCATTGGGTATCGCATCGATGGCATGTCCATTCCGGCTTGGGCGACGGACATCCAGGTCGAGTATTCCCAGCAGAACCAATGGCGCAAGGGCTTGCCCGGCTTCATGGCCGGCTTTTTTCGCAATCCGGCGCATGCCCCATATTGTTAGCAAGAGGCCTGCTGGCCAGCCCTTGACCAACCTTATGAGGCTACTTTTCATGGCTCGCTTGCGCGACGACGTCACAACGTATTGGCTGGCTTGACAGCGAACGTGACATCCGAGGTGCTGCCGTCACCGAATACCAGGGTCACCTTGACGTTGTCGCCGACCGCGATGGGTTTGGCGGCCTGCATCATCATGAGGTGGTAAGCGCCGGGCGACAGCGTGGCCTGGCCATGCGCGGGGATGGTCAGGCTGTCGACCATCTCCATGCGTCCCATGCCACCCTCAGTGCTGCTTTTGTGCAGCATCACGCTGGCGTAGCTGGCACTTTTGGCATCGCGCAGTTCAATCGGCTTGTCGCCATCATTGGCGAGCACCACGAAGCCACCAGCAGGCAGGTTGGCTGGCAACAAGCGGATCCATGCGTTCGAGGCATGCACGTGTTGGGCGTCGGCGGCATGCGCAAGCGCTGGAGTGACGAGCGTGGCTAGCAGCAAGGCATATGGCTTCATAAGTGTCCTGGCAGTCTGGTGAGGGCTTGTGGCCCATCCTCATCGTTTTCAGAGCGACTTCAGTCGCGAAGCGGTCTGCGATTCCATCGCAGGCCGGGGCTTGAAAATGACCCGCTCACGACCAAGCCGCCACGCCGCGCACAACACAGCCACTCAATCGCGCAAACCTCCCATCAAGCCGAGGTTCCCGGCGCGATCAGCAAATGCAGGTCGTGAACCAGATCATCTTGCGGATTGTTTGGTGTGGAAATGAGTCGTGCCTTGCCTTGTTTGTCGAAGATGTAGATTGCGGAGCTATGGCTGACCTCATAGCTGCCATCGCCTTTGTCCGGCTCGCGCGTGAAGGCGGAGCGGTAGCGCTTGCTCAGCGCTTCGATGTCGCCTGGCTTGCCACTGAGGCCCACGGCGCGGGGATCGAATGCATTCACATAGGCGTGCATGACGTCGGGAGTATCGCGCGCCGGGTCGACGGATACGAATAGTATGCGCGCCTGATCGGCCAGAGGCCCCAGGCGTTGCATCACCACGTGCAGTTGCGCCAGCGTCAACGGGCACACGTCCGGGCAATGCGTATAGCCGAAATACAGCAACACCACCTTGCCCTGGTAATCCTTGCCGGTCACCGGCTTGCCATGGTCGTCGGTCAGGCGGAAATCCAGATCCGGCATGTGGCCGGTGATCTGCGTCAGTCTCCACGGCATGTCGTCGTGATGACATGCGGCGAGTGTCACGGAGATGCATGCCAGTGCGGACAGCACAGTCAGGCGAGCGAATTGGCGCATCATGCGGACGGTTTTCATGAGAACATCGACGAATGATCGTGGTCCTGAAGCATACGACAGGGCGGCGGCTATCGCGTCACTTTCGAGGAACGGCCCTCCATGCGGCAAACTGTCTCATCATCGCTGGTCCCCGCCTGGGTGGCATGGCTACTTGGATGCGCTGGTGCGGCCGCCGTGGGCATGGGCGCCTTTGGTGCTCACGCCTTGCGCGATGTGCTGGATGCGAAAGGCATGGAGCTGTGGCATACCGCAGTGCAGTATCATTTTTGGCATACGCTGGCACTGGGACTGGCCGCTTTTCTGAGCGGTCGCCCCGCGCGCTGGGCGGCGGGGCTTTTCGGCCTCGGTATCGTGCTTTTCAGCGGTAGCCTCTATGCATTGGCCTTGGGGGCCCCGCGTTGGACTGGCGCCATTACCCCGCTGGGGGGTGTGGCGTTCATTGCCGGATGGATCGCGCTGGCCTTGGCCATGCGGCGACGCTAGACCCGGTCGATACGCGCGGCATAGCAACCGTGGCGTGCGTAATGCACGTGCAGGTAATCGATTTCAGCGTGGTCGAAAAGGCGTTCGATCAAAAATGTCAGTTGCTCGCCTTCGACTACGTCGGCAGCGCATAGCATGTGCGTGCTGTCGAAGCCGCGCACGGACAACAGGCGACGGCGCAATTGCGCCGGTATCTCGTCGATGGCGTCGAAGCGTTGTTCATCGCGACGCACGAAGATGGCATGGCTGGCGCGGTAGGGCGTACCGGCTGGCTGGTGTTCGTAGTTGACCAGAATCACCTCGTCGCCGGGCGTCGCATCGGTAAGGCTGATCCGGCAGGGAACGCCCGTCTGCGCTGTCATGCGTTGCGCGCGACGTAAGGCCAGGGCTTCTTCGGTCAGGTCGAAAAGCTCGCGGAACGGTTCGGCTGGGAGGCCGGTAAGGCGGAACGACATGGCGTGTCTCCATCACGATAGATGTCCGTAATGTCGTTGTAAGCCCGCGTCGCCGCCATCCGTTTTTTGCTCAAGCCCATAATGGCATGACGACATGCAACACAAGATCGGCGCAGAAATGCGCGATGACGGCGTGCTCGAAACCCCACCGCCAGAAGATGACACCAAAGAATATCCCGGCCACTGCATTCAGGCCGATGATGCGCAACAGGGCTAACGGCCCAAGGGGCATGCCGGCGTGGAGTGCCGCCGGTAGGTGACCGGCACCGAAGAGGAGCGCAGCTACCACAATGGCGCACAGGCAAATGATGCTTGAAGCGCGGTTGCTGTTGATGCTTGCGAAAAGCCAGACCAGCACGCCGACCAGGAACAGTCGGCATTCGATTTCTTCGACGATCCCCCCGTAGAACGATGCCAATGCACCACGCCAGGCCATGTCGGGATGGGACACATGCGCTACGGCATGCCCGGCAAAGCCGGGATGGATGCGAGCCAGGGCGCTGACCAGCAGGCCACTGGCGACACCCCATATCACGGCGGCCAGCCAGTGGCTGCGTGCTTCGGGCGTGACCGCGCGGCCTTGTACGCGTGCCAACAGCCATGGTGCGCCAAGTCGATAGGGTTTGCCTGCCGCCAAGCCAGCCCAGCCGAGCAGGAAGCATAAAATGCCTGCCTGCAACGATTGCAATAACGCAACTTCCCAGAATGGTAAAGGTAGCCTGGCCAGTGCCACCGTCATCGTGGCGTGCACGTAAGGCATCAGCAGCAACGTGGCAAAAATCGCAGCCAGACCCAGGCAAGCGGCAAGCCGAAGGTGTGCCCGCCGTTCGGGCAGGAGAGGTGGAAGCGTGTTCATCAAAACCCCGGTCAGTCGGTGTTGCCGTTGCCTTCGTCGTCGGCGACCGGTGTGACGGTGCCGGATTTGAGCCGTCCCTGCTTGCGCAACGCTTCACGCAAGACGAATTCGATCTGTGCGTTCACGCTGCGCAGATCATCGTCGGCCCAGCGCTGCATGGCGTCGAGCACGGCAGCGCTGATTCGCAGGGGATAGGCTTTTTTTTCAGTCGTCATGATTCTCTTGGACGCGTTTGCGGCGACGCGCGGCCACAAGGACAATCACGATGATAAGAAACGTGCTGGTGCCGGGAATGAGCATGGCCATGCCTTAGCTGTAGAGGGAGCCGGCGTTGACCACCGGCTGGGTGGCACGATCGCCGCAAAGCACCACCAGCAGGTTACTGACCATGGCGGCCTTGCGTTCTTCATCCAGTTCCACGACGCCTTCGATACGCAATTTGTCCAGCGCCATGCCAACCATGCCGACAGCACCTTCGACGATGCGCTCGCGCGCAGCCACGATGGCGTTGGCCTGTTGGCGCTGCAACATGGCCTGGGCAATTTCCTGGGCGTAAGCCAGGTGGCTGATCCGGGCCTCAATGACCTGCACGCCGGCTTTGTCCAGGCGTGCCTGGATCTCATCACGCAGATGCGTGTTGATGACCTCGCCATGGCTGCGCAATGCCGGCTTGCCATCGTCGTGCGCGTCGTATGGATAGTTCTGCGCCATCTGCCGCAGTGCCGATTCGCTCTGGATCAACACGAAGTTCTCATAGTCGTCCACGCAGAACACGGCCTCGGCCGTATCCACCACCTGCCAGACGACCACGCTGGCAATTTCGATGGGGTTGCCATCGCTGTCATTGACCTTGAGCTTGCCGCTTTCGAAATTGCGCACGCGCAGCGAGACGCGGCGACGGCTGTAGAACGGATTGGTCCAGCGCAGGCCTTCCTCGCGTACGGTGCCGGCGTACTTGCCGAACAACTGCATGACCTGGCCTTCGTTGGGCGCTACCTGGAAGAAGCCCTTGATGAGAAAGATTGCCGCCGCATGCAACGGCACGCCGACGAAGGCAGCGCGGATATCTTGCTCGGCGTGCAGGTACAGCAGCCCGCCGGCAATGGCGAGCACGACACAGACCACCGCAACCGGAATACCGGCGGCCGAAAACCCCTTGCGTTCGTTCATGACTACCCCTCCCGTGGACGGCAGAATTAGATATCAAAAAGATATCAGTCTGCAAGTGCCAACTTTCCCGTGGGAGAGGCGTCGAGAGGGGCCTCCTAGAGGGTCTTGCCCGCCGGTGGCGTGTCCAGGATCTCCCAGAACGGCAGGACCCGGTCGATGCGCATGGTGGCGAAGACCTGTCCGGCGTTGAAGAAATGCCAGGGGTCGCCATCGCCGGAGTCGATGGCAATATGCGAGGTATCGAAGTGACGCAGCGCTGCATCGAAGCTTTGCCAGCGATGGTTGACCCAGGCTTGTACCCAGGCATGCGGCAGGAACACCCGCGAGTTGCCCGCGTAGCGATCGGCGTAGACCATTCCGGTCACCATGCGCGCTGGAATTCCCTGGGCGCGAGCCAGCGCGGTGAGCAGGATCGCGTATTCGGTGCAG
Organism: Dyella sp.; assembly: GCF_036384435.1. GTDB lineage: Bacteria > Pseudomonadota > Gammaproteobacteria > Xanthomonadales > Rhodanobacteraceae > GSA-30. Next base: position 27,908 of record NZ_DASVMI010000159.1, read on the forward strand.
TCGCCGCGGCGCGTGCTGGCGACCTCCAGGGCCGATGCATAGCCAACATCCAGCCCATGGCCGGTGATGTAGTTGCTGACGAACATTCGCAGCCTGCGCATCTTGTCCTGGTCGGTGGTGGCGTTACCCACCGCTTGACGGGCCAACGCCTGAATCGGAGGGGCGTCAGATTGCACCCACAAATTGGGCTCCCTGTCTGCGTCGGTCGGTGGTGGCTGGCCACCTGCGGTTGCCGGGCCGATATCAACCTCCCAGTCGCCATCCGCCAGGGCGTGTACACGCTGTTCGTCAGTCTCGGCCAATGGCTGTGACGCTTGGCTGCCAGTGTGGATGATGTAACGCAGGAAATTTTCGCGCAGGTAGGGCGGTAGCGGACGTGGCGAATCGACGATGGCTGCCCGGAACATGTCCAGGTCCTGGACCGGCGCTTCGGCGCAGGTGCGGCTGCAGGCCAGCATCTCCATGTCGCGGCCTAGCATCGAGAGAACGCCCTTGCGTACTTGCCCGTCCGCAGCCAGCCAAAGGTCGATCAACTGGGTTCCTTTGGCCGTGCGCATGGTTTGCCGCTGGTGGTTGAGTAGTTCGCTTCCCTCGGGCAGGTTTACCTGCTCGTTTCCCAGCACCTCGACCTGTATCGGAACAACCTGCTGGGTAGCCTGGTCGAAGATCAGCAGATCGTAGTGTTTGCCAGTGAAGGGCGCCTGCTTGAGCATGGCCTGGCGCAGCCCTTCGGCCAGCAGCGCGCCCTGCGGCCATCGAGCGGTGGCCGACTGTTTAGCTCCTGCAACCTGGTTGACGGCGTTGAACCAGCCATGGGCATCGATGCTGCCATCGGAACTGCTGTCCATCGAAGACATCGACATGCGCGAGCTGAAGGCCAAAGGTGCACCCGTAAGGCTTTCCACGCTGCGATCGACGTTGTCCATCGGAATGCTCTTGCCGTTACGGTTGAGCATGATCGACAGCGTCTGGGTCGTGACCACCTGGTCACCGTCGACTTTTCTAGAGATCAAAAGGTGACCGATCTTGCGTCCGGACAGGCGCACGCTCATCCAGGTTTCTTCACCGGGCGCCTGGCTGGCCTGGGTGGGGGCCCAGGCTAATACGCACCACAACACCAGCACGAGCAGGGTCGTTCTACGGTACATGGTCGTGTCCTCGGGTTCGGACGGCGCTTAGTGAGCACCTGGATTGCCCCGGCGTCAACCTGCCATGCAGCGTAGAAGGTGCATGCAGGTTTCCACGCCTTGTCGCCCGACACTTACAATGGCCCATTGGACCCTTGGAGATCGCCCTCATGAAGCCTTTCGGCACCCCTCATTCCAGTCATGCCCTGCGCGTTCTGCTGCTGGGCTCTGGCGAGCTAGGCAAGGAGGTGGCGATCGAGTTGCAGCGCTATGCGGTGGAGGTCATTGCGGTCGATCGCTATGCCCATGCGCCTGCCATGCAGGTCGCTCACCGCAGCCACGTCATCGACATGCTTGACGGCGACGCACTGCGCGCCCTGATCGCCGAAGAAAAGCCCGATCTGGTGGTGCCGGAAATCGAAGCCATCCACACGCCAACCCTGGTAGAGCTCGAAGCACAGGGTCTGAAGGTGATTCCAACGGCCCGCGCCGCGCGCCTGACCATGGACCGCGAGGGCATTCGCCGGCTGGCCGCCGAGGAGCTCAAGCTTCCTACCTCGCCCTACCGCTTCTGCGACACGCTCGATGAATACCGCGATGCGGCACGCGTGCTGGGCTTTCCCTTCGTGATCAAGCCGGTGATGAGCTCCTCTGGCAAGGGCCAGAGCGTGGTCCGCCAGGCATCGGAACTGGCGGCCGCCTGGGACTATGCGCAGTCGGGAGGCCGTGCCGGCAAGGGGCGCGTGATCGTCGAGGGCTTTGTCGATTTCGATTATGAGATCACCTTGCTCACCGTGCGTCACAAGGATGGCGTGAGTTTCTGCGCGCCGATCGGCCACCGGCAGGAGGATGGCGATTATCGTGAATCCTGGCAGCCGCAGCCGATGAGCGAACTTGCCCTGGCCGACGCTCAGCGTCAGGCCGAGGCGATCACCGGCGCCTTGGGAGGCTGGGGCGTCTTTGGCGTGGAGTTCTTCGTCAAGGGAGACGCGGTGATTTTCTCCGAGGTAAGCCCGCGTCCCCATGACACCGGCCTTGTGACCCTGGTATCGCAGGAACTCTCGGAGTTCGCGCTGCATGCTCGCGCCATCCTGGGGTTACCTATTCCGGTGATCACCCAGCTTGGACCGTCTGCATCGTGCGCGGTGCTGGTGGAAGGCGATGGCCAGGGGCCTCGCTACCACGGCGTGGCCCAGGCCCTGGCCGAGCCGGATACGCAGTTGCGGATCTTCGGCAAGCCTGCGGTCAAGGGCCGCCGTCGCATGGCGGTGACGCTTGCGCGCGACACCGATGTCGAAGCCGCCAAGGCCAAGGCCATTCGTGCCGCCAGGTGCTTGCGCGTCGAGCTATGAAGCGCTGAAAGGACAGCTACACCGGCCAGATATAAGCTAGGCCGGTTCTCTGAAGCCATCGCCACGGAGCATCACCATGGGTTTTGCACACTGGATGATCGTCGTCGTCGAGACGTTCGCCGCCTTGTTCCTGCTGTTGTTGCTGGTTTTCCTCGCGGTCGTCGCCGTCGTCTGGGTCATCGATCGCAACCAGGAAGCCAATTCGGTTCTGCGCAATTTTCCGGTCATCGGGCATTTTCGCTATTGGTTCCTGCACCTGGGCGAGTTCTTTCGCCAATACCTGTATTCCAGTGATCGCGAGGAAATGCCGTTCAATCGCGCCCAGCGTACCTGGGTATATCGTGCGGCCAAGAACGTGGACAACACCAATGCCTTCGGCTCCAGTCGCGACCTTCGCGGCGAGGGCGTGCCGTTCTTCGTCAATGCGCCGTTTCCATCACTGGGTGAACAGGTGGTCGAGCCCAAGCCGGTGTTGATCGGTCCGTATACGCGAGAGCCTTACAGCCACTCCGCCTTCTTCAATATCTCGGCCATGAGCTTCGGTGCATTGTCGGCGCCCGCGGTGCGCGCGCTTTCGCACGGCGCGGCCAAGGCCGGTATCTGGATGGATACCGGCGAAGGTGGCCTGGCGCCGTATCACCTGGAAGGTGGCTGTGACATCGTCTTCGAGATCGGCACGGCCAAGTACGGTGTTCGCACACCCGACGGCAAGCTCGATGATGAAAAGCTCAAGACCGTGTGCGGCCACAAGCAGGTCAAGATGGTCAGCATCAAGCTGGGGCAAGGGGCCAAACCCGGCATGGGTGGCTTGCTGCCCGGAGCGAAGGTTACGCCGGAAATTGCCGCTATTCGCGGCATCGCCGTGGGTGAGGATTCACAGAGTCCGAACCGGCATACCGACATCGGCAATGTTTATCAATTGCTCGATTCCATCGCCCATATTCGTGATCTCACCGGCAAGCCGACCGGATTCAAGGCCGTCTTCGGTGGCGTGGAATGGATCGAGGAAATGTGCGACGAGATCGCTCGACGTGGCATCGAGAGCGCACCGGATTTCATCATCATCGACGGCTCCGAGGGCGGCACGGGAGCCGCTCCGCAGACCTTGATGGAAGGCGTTGGTCTGCCACTGCACGAATCCTTGCCTGCCGTGGTCAACGTGCTGATCGCCAAGGGCCTGCGCGAGCGCATCAAGGTGATCTGCTCGGGCAAGTGCATTACCGCGTACGACGTGGCCTGGGCGCTGTCGATGGGCGCGGATTTTGTCAACTCAGCACGAGGTTTCATGCTCGCGTTGGGCTGCATCCAGTCCTTGCAGTGCAACCGCAATACTTGTCCCACCGGCATCACCACGCAAAACACGAAGTTGCAGCGTGGCCTGGTGGTGACGGACAAGAGCGAGCGTGTTTTTCACTACGCCCGCAATGTCATGCAGGAAGTGGGCATCATCGCCCATAGCTGTGGCGTGGACGAACCGCGTGACCTCGATCGTACGCACTGTCGTGTCGTGGGAGATGATGGTCTCTCGGTGCCGCTGATCAAGCTGTTTCCGTACCCGACGGCTACGGAAAGCGTCGTCTCGCAGCCGGTCGCGGAAATGGGTTGAGCGGCTCAGGTCGGCTGTCGCGCGCGCATGCCGCGATGGCTGCGCAGCCACGCCGACACCTGCGCGCCAGGGATGGGCGGCGAGACGTGATAACCCTGCGCCTCGTCGCACGCCATGCTCAACACGCTGTCGTAGATACGTTCGGTCTCCACGCCCTCCACGACGACGCGAAAATCCATGCTTCTGGCCAGTTCCGCCACCGAACGCACGATGGCTTCGTCATGCCGGCTGGTCGTCATGCCGCGTACGAACGACTGATCGATTTTCAAGCTCGTTGCTGGCATCTGTCGTAGCGCGGCGAGGTTGCTGTAGCCGGTGCCGAAATCGTCGATGGCGATTCCGGCGCCAAGTTCGCGAATCGCCGAAAGATAACGTCGTGTCGTAGCGCTGTGCTCCATCAGCGTGCTTTCGGTGAACTCCAGCTCCACCGAGGAAAGATTCACGCCATGGCGTGTGGCCGAATGGTCCAGGCGTTCGAGCAGGCCACTACCCAGATCCGTACTCGATACGTTGACGGATAGCTTGATGTCGTGTCCTTCACCGTGCCAGACAGCCAACTGGCTCATGCTTCGATCAAGCACCCATTGGGTCAGCGTCTGCATGATGCCGGCGCGTTCGGCCAGGCCAATGAATTGGGTGGGCGGGATCAACCCCAACGTGGGATGGTGCCAGCGCAGGAGTGCTTCCACGGCAATGCAGCGCCCATGGTCGAGGTCCACGCGGGGCTGGTAGTGCAGGGTCAATTCCGATTCATCGGCCAGCGCGGCAGCCAGCTCGGTGACCAGGAAGAATTCCTGTCGCTGTTGCTCATCCTGTGCACGATCGTAGATGGACCAGCCGCGCGTATGGGATTGGGCCGCGTGCGAGGCGCTCATGACCAGGCGCAGCGGATCGCCGCCGCGTAGTTCGCGCGCATGGATCTTCAGCAGGCCTACGCCCGGTTGGATGGTCAAGGGGATGCCCAGGCAATCGAATGGTTCGCGCAGGCTTGCGACCAGCGCATCCATGCGAGACGGGTCGATCAGCATGTCGCGGTCGTGCAGCAGCGCGGCGAAGCGCGTGACACCCACTTGGTAGAGACGCACATCGTCAGGTATCCAACCTTGTACGCGTTGCGCGGCCAACCGGATCAATTCATCGGCATAGGCATGCCCCATGGCGCGGACAAACGCATTAAAGCGTTGCACGGGGGCCACGTCCACGGCCATGACCCAGGCGTGTGGCATGCCTTCACTCAATTGCACGCGCATATCCTCGAAGAAAGCATTGCGGTGCGGAAGCTGGGTGATCGGATCGGTGCGCCCCAGATAATTGCGCAGGACCACGCCCGTGCCTGCCAGTGCGGCCGCATCACGCAAGGCGCTGCGTTCGGCGTCGCCAAGTGCCAGGCGTGGCTGGAAATCCATCACGCACAGTGCCCCGATCTGTTGCCCGGTGAGCGTAAACACAGGTTCGCTGGCAAAGAAACGAATCGGTTCGTGTGCGTGACTCAGGTGCAGCGACTTGTCTTCGAAGCGCATGTCCAGGTGCGTGTCGAGGATCCACTGCGGCGTAGCGCGATGGGCGGTCTCTGCATAGAACGGATGCTGTGATCGCCCGACATCGCGGCTGCTGGAATCGTGGCCGCTGGTATAGGCATAGGTTTCGCCGCCATGCAGCACCAGCGACACCAACGGTACGTTCAGTGAGCGTGCCGCCAGCCGCACTACCGCATCGAATCCGGGCACTGCAAAGCCCCCCGTCGGTGGGGTCCGTGCGGTCGGTGGAGCGGTCGCGGAGGGGGCCAGTTCATGCCCACCCGCCTGCGGCCCCGGGTCGGAACCCGTGGACGAATGCATCGCTATGAACCCCTGTGCCAGCAAGGCGAAAACGCCGGATCAGACTACTCGCACCACGTGGTCGGTAGCAATCGCAATCGGGCGCTATTTCTTGCGCCGCAATGGCGGCCCAGCGCGTTTCAGGGCATCGGCGCCCAGCCTTGCGGGCCGCGTATCTGCGAGGGACGAAAACGGCGCTTGTAATCCATCTTGGGGTGGCCTTCGATCCAGAAGCCCAGGTAGACCCACGGTATGCCACGGCGTTGTGCCAGTTGCACCTGCTGCAGGATAGCGAAGGTACCGAGGCTACGCGCGTGCTCATCAGGGTCGAAGAACGTATAGACCGCCGAAACGCCGTTGACGCACACATCGGTGACGGCAACGCCGACCAGGCGTCCGGCCAGGCGCAGTTCCAGGAACAGGGTGGGACTCCAGGGGGCGGTCAGGAACCGACGAAAATCGCTGGCATCGGCTTCGTCCATGCCGCCGCCGGGATGCCGTTGGCGCAGATAGCGCTCGTACAGCGCGTGCCGCTCGGCGTTGTACCCGGCCATCGACTCGTGGACAGTGATGTCCGCGTTACGCTTGAGGCAACGCTTTTGCGAACGATCCGCGGCGAAATGCTCCACGTCGATGCGGCAAGGGGTGCAGGCACGGCAACTGCCGCAATGAGGCAGGTATAAATGTCCGCCGGCACGGCGAAAACCGCGTTCGAGGGCTGCGCCATAGAGTTGGTCGAGTTGGGGTGCCGCTGGGTCGATGACCAGGTTCTGCGCCGTGCGCTCGGCAAAATAGCCGCAGGTGTGCGGCAGGGTCTGGAACAGGCGGACATTATCGGAGCGCATGGCCCGATTCTATGCCTGCTTCGGGGGGAGGTGGCTACCTCCAACGGCCGACCGGCCGTTCAGAGATAGCCAAGGTAGCGCAGCATCAGGATCAGGAACGCGCCGCCAACCGCGATCAGCACGATCCTGCGAACGCGGTTGGCCACGCTGCGCCGCTGTGCGGCGGGGCTGGGATTGCGAGCAGCGGCCAGTTCGTCGCCGTGTCGTATGGTCGGTTCGATGCCCAGTTCGCGTAATAACGTGCGTGCGCGGGTGTAGTCATCGGCGCGGCTGACCCAGACCTGGGCCCAGTTGTCCCGGTTTTCCTGGTTCTGTGAGTAACTGAAGCGCCGGTAGCTCGGCCGCTGGTAGTTGGAGCGATTCTGCACCGAATTGTCGATGCCGTGCTCATGGAGCAGGGCCACGACTTTTTCGATGTTTTCCGGCCGGGGAGAGGAATAGAGCTGGCGCATGGCGTGATTTTATCCTGTCAGCCCCGTAGGCGGATCAGGCCTTCCTGCGCGCTGGAGGCGATCAGGCGGCCATCGCGGGTGAAGATCTGCCCACGGGCCAAGCCTCGGGCACCCTGGGCGGTGGGGCTATCGAAGGAGTACAGCAACCAGTCGTCCATGCGGAATGGACGGTGGAACCACAGCGCGTGATCGAGGCTGGCCATCTGCACATTGTGCGTGTAGTAGGAGATGCCGTGCGGCAGTGTAGCTGTGCCGATCAGGTTGAAATCGGAGGCATAGGCCAGCAAGGCCCGGTGCAGAGCTGGCGAATCGCCCACCGGCGCGGCTGCGCGAAACCAGATGTGCTGCAGCGGAGGGCGCTTGACTGGCTTGAGCTTGTCCTGTGGCCACACATGGCGAAACTCGATCGGTGCATCCACGCCGAGCCAGCGCTGGATCTTCTCCGGCAGCTTGGCCAGTTGCTCGGGTGGCAGCGGCTGCATCGGTTCGATGTCCTCGGGCATGGGGACTTCGGGCATCGATGACTGGTGCTCGAAGCCATGTTCTTCGATCTGGAAGGAGATCGAGCCATTGAGGATCGGCTGACCGTGCTGGATCGCCACCACCCGCCGTGAGGAGAACGTCCCACCATCACGGGTGCGCTCGACGCTGTAGACGATGGGGGCGTCGATGTCCCCCGCACGCAGGAAATACGCATGCAGCGAATGGGCGGTACGCGTGGCGTCCACCGTCTGCTGGGCGGCGGATAATGCCTGTCCCAGCACCTGGCCGCCGAAGACGAACTGCGTGCCGATGTCGCGGCTCTGGCCCCGGAACAGGTTGTCTTCCAGTCGTTCCAGTTCGAGCAGTTCCACCAGTTCGCTGACGTGGGTTTCTCTCATGGCGTGTGTGCCCCTGCGCGGTCGAGCAAACGGGAGAGTATAGCCGGCTTACGGGTGATGGCCGACGCGTTGCAGGCCGCTGCCTTCCAGGGCCTGCTCCCATGGAAACAGCGGGCCGGGATCCATCTTGCGGGCGATTTCCTTGCCCGGGTCGTCGCTGGCAGGCATGCGCGCGGTATCCAGGTCTTCATGGCCGGCCACTTGATGCAGATTGGGGAGTTCCTGACGCAATTGCGACAGCAAGGCGCGCAGGGCGGCGATCTGCTCGGCGGTATAAGGTTCGGTCATCGTCTGGTGATGGCTATCCCACCAGTCGGGATAGCGCCCCAGGTTGACCAGTTCGATACCCACCGAGTGCGAGTTCTGCCCACGAACGTGGTTGGCCACGCGGGTGACCGGGACGTAGCGATAGATGCTGCCGTCGCGGTCGATGTAGTAGTGTCCGCTGGCCCCTGTGCCATTGTCGTAGAGCTTGCGCTCGCCGTATTGGCGAGCCATGGCCATGTCCGGCAGTTCGGTGCAGTGAATCACCACCAGGGTTATCGCCGAGGCTGGGCGCTCGGGCAACAGGTGGACATAGGGCAGCGGTTGATCGTGGATGGTCAGCATGGCCGATAGCGTAGCCCAGGCCGGTGCGCTTCAGGCGAGTGGCGCATGGCCGGGGCGGGTATCATGCCCGCCTGTCATAGTGGAGACCGCGATGCGCGGCCAGATCATTCTTTCCCACGGTTCGGATTCCAGCCCGGACGCCATCAAGGTCAGCACGCTGGCCACGCTTGCCCAGTCGCTGGGCTGGCAAACGCAGCGACTTGATTATCGCCAGGACGATGCCCTGGGCCATGTGGGTTCGGTGGCGCCTCGCGTGGCCCGGCTCAAGGCAGCTGTTGCCGCGCTGGACGAGCCCCCGATCCTGGTCGGGTCGAGCATGGGCGCGTTCGCCTCCGGCCTGGTCTCGCGCGATCTGCCGGTCGCCGGTCTGTTCCTGCTGGCCACGCCCCCGGAAATTCCCGGTTATGCCGAGGGTTTCGACATGCGTCGCGATGTGCCCACGATGTTGGTCCATGGCTGGCGCGATGATATCTGTCCGCTCGACCCGATCCAGCGATTCGCCGGGGAGCGTCGCGTCCCGCTGCTCGTCCTCGATGACGATCACCGGCTCAACGAGGTCATCGATATGATCGCTGGGCAGTTCCAGTGGTTCCTCTCTCATCTGGGCCATGCCGCATGAGCGCCTATTTCGCCACTTGCCCCAAGGGGCTGGAATACCTGCTGCGCGATGAACTGATCGCACTGGGTGCGGCCGATGTGCGCGAGGCGCTGGCCGGCGTGTACTTCGCCGGTGAACTGGAAACGGCATATCGCGCCTGCCTGTGGTCGCGCCTGGCCAGTCGCATTTTGTTGCCGCTGGCCGAGTTCGAGGCGGCAGACGGCGAGGCGCTCTATGCCGGCATGCAGGCGATCGACTGGTCCATGCATCTGGCCTCGCATGGCACCTTCGCCATCGATGCAGTGACCGCGCAGAGCAAACTCACCCACAGCCAGTTCATCGCCCTGCGCGCCAAGGATGCCGTGGTCGATCAGTTCCGCCAGCGTGACGGCACGCGTCCCGATGTGGATACCGATGAGCCGGACGTGCGTATCAACATACGCCTGCGCCGCGATCGCGCGACCGTATCGCTGGACCTTGCCGGGTCGCCGTTGCATCGTCGCGGCTGGCGCGAAGTGCAGGGTGAAGCTCCGCTCAAGGAAAACCTCGCCGCGGCCATGCTACTGCGTGCAGGCTGGCCCCAGATCTACCAGGAAGGAGGCGCCCTGCTCGATCCCATGTGCGGTTCGGGCACGTTGCTTATCGAGGGCGCGCTGATGGCCGCCGATGCAGCCCCTGGACTGCGCCGTGACTATTTTGGTTTTCTCGGCTGGCAGGGCCATGACATCGCCTTGTGGCGGCGTCTGCTCGATGAAGCACGTGAGCGTGCCGAGAGGGGCCTTCGGGCGTTACGCAGTGACTTTTTTGGTTCCGACGCCGATGCCCGCATGGTGCAGACGGCCAAGCGCAATGCGCAGGAAGCCGGTGTCGCCGGATTCTTCACACTTGATCGCCAGGACGCGTTGCACGTGACGCCGCCGCCCGGCATTGCGCGCGGCCTGGTCATCACCAATCCGCCCTATGGCGAGCGCCTGGGGGAACGCGAGCAGATGCCGGTGCTCTATCGGGCGCTGGGTGAAGCGTTGCGCGCCCGCTTCACGGGGTGGCGTGCTGCCGTGCTGGCTGGCGACGTGGAACTGGGGCGTGCCATGCCGTTGCGCGCTGAAAAGCGCTATGTACTGTTCAATGGCGCGTTGGAAACCACCTTGTTGCTCTTTGAACTGCATGCGCGCGATCAGACGCCACGCGAGGCCAAACCGTTGTCACCCGGCGCGCAGATGCTCAGCAATCGCCTGGAGAAAAACCTGCGTCACCTGCGCAAGCGGCTTGATCGAGAGGGCATTTATTGCTGGCGTGCCTATGACCAGGATCTGCCCGAGTACGCAGCGGCCATCGACGTCTATGGCGATGCCGCGGGCAGCATCTGGCTGCATGTACAGGAGTACCGAGCGCCAGCCGATATTCCGGTTGAAACTGCTCGACAGCGTCTGCGTGAGATCGTCAGGGTAGCGGGAGAAGTTTTTGCAGTGCCTCGCGATCGCATTGCACTGAAGACGCGCGAGCGCGGCAAGGGCGGCTCCAAATACGGCCAGTTCGATCAGCGTGGCCAGTTCGTCGAAGTCGACGAAGGAGGATTGAAATTCCTTGTCAATCTTACCGACTACCTGGACACCGGGCTTTTCATCGATCACCGCTGGGTACGCGGCAGGATCGGCGAGCTGGCGAAGGATCGACGTTTCCTGAACCTGTTCGCCTACACGGCGACCGCCAGCGTCTACGCGGCGGCCGGCGGTGCGCGCGATACGACCAGTGTCGATCTGTCGGGCACCTACCTGGAGTGGGCCTCGCGCAACTTGGCGCTCAACGGCTTCACGGGTGCCCGCCACCGGTTGGTCCAGGCCGACTCCTTGGAGTTTCTCAAGCATGACCGCGAGCGCTACGGCCTCATCTATGTTGATCCGCCGACGTTTTCCAACTCCAAGCGGGCCGACGACTTTGACGTCCAGCGCGACCACACGCGCCTGCTTGAGGCCTGTGGTGATCGTCTCAGTCATGACGGAGTCATCGTCTTTTCCAACAATTTCAGACGTTTCAAGCTCGACCGGGACGCCTTGCAAGAGCGCTTCGTCATCGAAGACGTCAGTGCGCCCAGCATCCCGTTCGATTTCGCGCGCAGGGCCGATATTCATGGCTGCTGGTTGCTGCGTCCGCGTCAGGCTGACGCGCCGGTAAATCCTTGGGATTCGGCCCGGATCAAAAAATGAACCCTTCAGTTCACATTAAGTGCATGGGTCTAGTATAGGACCCGTAATTCACGGAGGTGTGTCATGACCAAGCGTATCGGTGGTGCAAAGGTTTTTGCCATTGGCCTTGCCCTTGCGGGAATGGTGGCAGCACCGCTTTCCGCATCAGCGCACGGCTGGGGCGGCGGTTACCGTGGTGGATACGGCTACCATGGCGGTTACCACGGTTATTACGGTGGTTATCATCGCGGTGGCTACTGGAGCGGCGGTCGCTGGATCGCTGGTGCGATCGTGGCTGGTGCGACAGCGGCTGTGGTTTCTGACGCGCTGCGTCCGGCTCCTGTCTACTACGGGCCGCGCGTGGTCTACACGCAGCCGACCACGGTTGTGTATGACAGTGCGCCTGTCGTGACGCGTCGCGTGGTCGAAACCCGCACCGTCTACGAAGATCCGGGTTACACCCGGTACGTTCGCGATGACGGTTATTGATCGACTGCTGCATGTTCCTGACAAAAGCCCGGCCTCGTGCCGGGCTTTTTCATGCAGTCTTGCTGGTGATCTCAAGGACGAGCTGGCGGAGTCTGCTGCTCTGCGCCATGGCCGTGGCGGCCGGCTTGCTTGCTCAAGGTATCGAACGTCGATTTGTTGACCAGCCTGACGGATTGAATGCCGCACGGCGGCTGGTCGCGTGAACGCACCGATTCACCGGCTTCACCGCAAATACGCCCCTGCGCATTGATCGCATTGGCTTGATTGGGGCGGAAGACCAACCCTTGCGTCCCAACGCCCAGATTCGGGCATTCACTTTGCAGTTTGACCAGATAGCGTTGCGGCCCGGTACGAACGATGGCTGTACGTGCATCGACGATGTGCCATTCGTCGATGCGATCGGTTCGCAGGCAAGAACTCATAGGGCGCAGGGGTTTGAAAGCATGGGCGGGGTTGTCTGCGGCGTGTGCCGAACGCGAGGCGCTCAGCAGCGAGAGGGCCAGCAGGGGCAAGGCAGCGTTCATCGGATCACCTCACAGGTTTGAAACGCGGCAAATGCAAGGTCGGCCACTAGGATTGCCACTGTAAACCATCCGCCATCGCCGCATCACATTTAATGAACGGAACATCGGGCATCGTCCACTTTATGCCTTTTTATCGTCACGTCGGGCGGGGTGTTACGGATAGCGGGATGCGACCGAATGACCCCATGACCGTCCCAGGGAGTTGCCCATGACAACGGCCTCGATCCAGGCCGCGCCATCGCTGGCCGAACATTTTGCCAGGGTACGCGGTAGCAGCATTGCGCTCAGCGCAGGCCTCAGCGCTGAGGACATGCAGATTCAGTCCATGCCCGATGCAAGTCCCGGGAAATGGAATCTCGCTCACACTACATGGTTCTTCGAGCAATTCGTGCTCGCGCGCGAGCACGATTATCGACCGTACAACGCCGACTGGCATTATCTGTTCAATTCGTATTACCAGTCCGTGGGGCCCATGCATGCGCGCCCGCACAGAGGCCTGCTGTCACGCCCGAGCCTAGCCGAAGTGCTCGACTATCGTCGTTACGTTGACGATGCCGTGCAGGACATCCTGGCCAGTGATATCAATGAGGAGATGGCCTCGATCGTCACGCTGGGTTTGCAGCATGAACAACAACATCAGGAATTGTTGTTGACCGACATACTGCACGCGCTCTACAGCAACCCGCTCAAACCTGCATACAGCACGGGCAGCGATACGCCAGCCACGGCGTCGGTTCCAATGAATTTCGTAAACGGGCATGAAGGCCTCGTGCAGGTCGGTCATGATGCAGAAGGGTTTGCATTCGACAACGAAAGCCCACGTCATCGTGTATGGCTGGCCCCGCATGCCTTGGCCAATCGAGCAGTCACCAATGCCGAATACGCGGCCTTCATCCATGACGGCGGTTATCGTGAACCTACATTATGGCTGTCCGAAGGCTGGGCCACCGTACAGCGCGAGCAGTGGCAGCGTCCTTTGTATTGGCAACGCGATCTAGTCAGTGCATTCACATTGCACGGTGTGCGCACACTCGATCCCCATGCGCCGGTGTGTCACCTGAGCTATTTCGAAGCCGACGCATTCGCTCGTTGGGCGGGGGCTCGATTGCCCACGGAGGCCGAATGGGAGAGTGCCGCCGTTGCATTGCCAGTTACCGGCAATCTACTGCGTGACGCGCCATGTATGCCCCGCGCAGCACAAGGCGAAGGCTTACAACAGATGTATGGCGACGTATGGGAATGGACCTCGTCAGCCTACGGTAGTTATCCGGGTTTCAAGACCCTGCCAGGCGCGCTTGGTGAATACAATGGCAAGTTCATGAGCGGACAGATGGTGTTGCGTGGAGGATCGCTGGCAACGCCTTACGACCATATTCGACCGACTTACCGCAACTTCTTTCCACCCGATGCGCGTTGGCAATTCATGGGCGTGCGTCTGGCTCAGGATCGTTGATCGCCCATGCAGGGCGATCGGCCAAAACGATCGATGAGTGATCAACCACTTTTGGAAAAAGGCTATTGCAATGAACACGCAGGTTTGCGAACTCCGCGATGACGACCGCCGGCCACCGGCCAGCGATGTGTTGCAGGTGGTGCAGCGCGGATTAGGGATGCGTCCCAAACGCCTGCCATCTTGGTTGTTCTACGATGAGCGAGGTTCGCAGTTGTTCGAGGAAATCTGCGCGCAGCCGGAGTATTACCTCACGCGCGCCGAGATCGACCTGATGAACGTGCATGCTGCCGAGATCGCTCAGGTGCTGGGGCCTGACGTGCGGTTGATCGAGTACGGCAGTGGCAGCGCCATCAAGACACGTATGTTGCTGGAACAATTGACCACGCCAGTCTCGTACATGCCTGTGGAAATTTCCCCCGAGCCGCTGCGCGAAAGTGTCGAACAGTTTGGCCGGTTATTCCCCGGGCTGGCGATTCAGCCGCTCTGCGCGGATTTTACCCGCCCGCTGCGTTTGCCCATTCCGCCGCGAGCGCCACGGCGCAATGTGCTTTATTTCCCTGGTTCCACGATCGGCAATTTCGAAGCGCGCGACGCCATTGACTTGCTGCGCAAAATGCGTAACGAGATGGGTGAGGGCGGCGGCATCTTGGTGGGTGTGGATCTGAAAAAGGATTCGGCAGCGATCGAGGCTGCCTACAATGACAAGGCCGGCGTCACCGCTGAGTTCACCCTCAACATGCTCACGCGTATAAATCGCGAAATCGGTAGTGATTTTGACCTGTCTGCCTTCCGTCACCGTGCGCGTTACAACCCGATGGCCGGCCGAATCGAAACCTACATTGTCAGCACACGCGAACAGCAGGTACGTGTGGGGCGTGCACGCGTGACTTTCGGTGAAGAAGAAGCCATGCAGGTGGAATACAGCTGCAAATATTCGTTGGAAGACTTCGCCACCCTGGCTACCCACGCAGGGCTGCGTGTCCAGGATGCCTGGATGGATCCGCAGCGGCAGTTCAGCGTTCAATTCCTGGTAAGGGCCTGATACAACGCCTCACGAAGCACTACAGGAGCCAATTCATTCGCGAAGCAATCTGCGATGCAGTCGTCGATTGGGGCTTTGAACCCCCAAGTCGCGACCGCGTCGCGTCTTGCGTCGCGACTGAAGTCCCTCCTTACATCCACGTGGCCTCAGTGTGCTGACCTCTACTCAGGCCGGACGCCTGGCTCCCAGCGCGACCAGTACATCTTGCGCGCTGCGAATGCGTTCGGTGGCGCCTGGCAGTTCCAGGGTCACGCGTAGCTTGTCCTGTCCCTCAAGCTTGTACACCCGGGGCAGACGCTGGATCAGCTTGATGATGGTCATTGGATCGACTTCAGGTTTATCGCGAAACACGATGCGGCCGCCGTTTGGACCGAAATCCAGTTTGCGAATGCCCAGCGGTGTGGCCATCAGTTTCAAGCCGGCAACCGCGAACAACTGTTTGGTGGCATCGGGCAGCAGGCCAAAGCGATCGATCATCTCTACCTGGAGATCGCGTAGCAGATCTTCATTGCGAGCGCTGGCAATGCGCTTGTAAAGCGTCAGACGCGTGTGCACATCGGGCAGGTAGTCGTCCGGGATCAAGGCTGGCAGGTGCAACTCCACCTCGGTCTCATGCTCCGACGTCAGGTCAAAGTCCGGCACTTTGCCAGATTTGAGTGCGCGCACCGCACGTTCCAACAGTTCGGTGTACAGGCCGAAACCGATTTCCTGGATCTGCCCGGACTGTTCATCGCCCAGCAACTCGCCCGCTCCACGAATCTCCAGGTCATGGGTGGCCAGGGTAAAGCCTGCGCCCAGTTCTTCCAGCGAGGCCAATGCTTCCAGGCGCTTTTCCGCATCCGCGGTCATTGCCTTGCGATCAGGCACGATCAAGTAAGCATATGCACGATGATGCGAGCGGCCTACGCGACCGCGCAACTGATGCAACTGCGCCAGTCCAAAACGATCGGCACGATCGATGATGATCGTGTTGGCCGTCGGAATGTCGATGCCGGTTTCGATGATCGTGGTGCACACCAGCACGTTGTAGCGCTGGCGATGGAAATCGGCCATGACGCGCTCAAGATCGCGCTCGGGCATCTGGCCATGGGCGATGGCGATACGTGCGTCGGGAATAAGTTCTTCGATCTCGCGCGCGGTGCGTTCGATACTGCTGACTTCGTTGTGCAGGAAATACACCTGGCCGCCACGTTGCAGTTCGCGTTGGAACGCTTCGCGGATCAGTGCCGGCTCCCAGGCTGAGATGAAGGTGCGTACCGCCATGCGATGCGCAGGAGGTGTAGTGATCAGCGACAAGTCGCGCAGTCCACTCATCGCCATGTTCAATGTACGCGGAATGGGGGTAGCGGTCATGGTCAGCAGATCCACTTCCGCACGCAGCTTTTTCAGCTGCTCCTTCTGGCGCACGCCGAACCGCTGCTCTTCATCGACGATGACCAGGCCAAGGTTCTTGAACTTGATGTCTGGCTGCAACAGCTTGTGCGTGCCGACTATCACGTCGATCTGGCCATCAGCCAGCCGCTTAAGTGCTTCGTTAACTTCCTTGCTCGACTTGAAGCGCGACAGTACATCCACGCGCACCGGCCAGTCGGCAAAGCGGTCAGCGAAATTCCGGTAATGCTGCTGGGCGAGCAGGGTGGTCGGTACCAGCACTGCTACCTGTTTGCCTGCGGTGGCGGCGGCAAAGGCCGCACGCAATGCCACCTCTGTCTTACCAAAGCCGACATCGCCACAGATCACGCGATCCATCGCGCGAGGTGCAGCCAAGTCTGCGAGCACCGCATCAATGGCATGCTCCTGGTCGGGTGTTTCCTCGAATGGAAAAGTCGTGCCGAACGCCTCGACCATCTGCCGGTCGATCGTCAGCGATTGGCCGCCGCGTGCCTCGCGTTGCGCATAGATGGCCAGCAATTCGGCGGCGACGTCGCGAACCTTTTCAGCGGCTTTGCGACGGGCGCGTTCCCAGGCATCGCCGCCGAGCGAATGTAGCGGTGCGAGCTCGGGCGCGGTGCCCGAATAGCGACTGACCAAGCCCAATTGCGCCACCGGGACATACAGTTTGTCGCCCTTGGCGTATTCGATGGTCAGGAACTCGCCGGCCATACCGCCGACATCCATCGACACCAACCCCTGGTAGCGCCCCACGCCGTGATCGACGTGCACGATCGGCGCGCCGATCGTCAGTTCGGTCAGGTCGCGAATGATCGCTTCAGGGTCGCGTTCAGCACCCCGGCGCCGTTTGCGCTCGGTGCGGACGCGTTCGCCGTAGAGTTCGCGCTCCGTCAGTACCGTGAACGCGGGTTTGGTTACCGCGAAACCCTGTTCCAGCGGCGCGATGGTGATGGCGAACGTTGGGCCGCCGTCGCGAGCAAAGCCGGACCAGCCGTCGACGAGTTCAGGCTTGAGGCCTGCGCCGGCAAGGATTTCGTTCAATGCCTCGCGACGACCCGCCGAATCGGCGGCGACAAGCACGCGTCCTGGGTAGTTGGCCAGGAAGTGCCGCAGTGAAGTTCCGGCTTCCTCGCCCTTGCGATTGAGCGGTAGTTCCGGGGCTGGCTGGGTGCCGACATCGGTGGCGTGCTCGTGGCCGCTGGGTACCACTTCCACGCGCAGGCGCTTGTTGAGCTGCTCGCGCAACTGCGTCGGCGCCAGATACAGCTCGGCTGGTGGCAATACCGGGCGTTCGATGTCATGTGCGCGTTGGTCGTAGCGTTCGGCGGCCTGCTGCCAGAACTGCTCGGCGGCATCGAGCCCGTTTTCCGCGAGCATGAAGACGGCGTTGTTGGCGAGGTAGTCGAACAGTGTCGCGGTCTGTTCGAAGAACAACGGCAGGTAATACTCGATGCCTCCCGGTGTGACACCTTCCTTCATGTCCTGATACAGCGGACAACGGCGTACGTCGATCGGGAAGCGCTCGCGCAAGCGGGAGCGAAAATCCTTGGCGGCGTTGTCCGTCAACGGGAACTCGCGTGCCGGCAGCAGTTCGACGCGCTCGACCTGCAAGTTGGAACGTTGGCTCTCGGGGTCGAAGCTGCGGATCGAATCGACCTCGTCGTCGAACAATTCCACGCGATATGGCTCGGTGGTGCCCATCGGAAAGATGTCGATCAGCGCGCCACGCACGGCGAAGTCACCGGGCTCTGCCACTTGCGGCACATTGCGATAACCGGCCGATTCGAGTCGGCGCTGTTCGGCACTGAGATCGAATTTCTGTCCCTTGCGCACCACCAGGCCTGCGCCGGTGATATGGCTGCGCGGGGCAATACGTTGCATCAGCGTGGCAATGGGTACCACCAGCACGCCACGCTCTACGGTCGGCAACTGGTACAGCGTGGCGATGCGCTGGGAGACGATTTCCGGATGCGGGCTGAAGACGTCGTAGGGCAGGGTTTCCCAGTCGGGAAAATGCAGCACTGGCAGATTGCCCGCAAAGATACGCAGTTCGTCTTCCAGCGCATGCGCGCGTTGCGTGTCGCGGGTTACGGCGACCAGCAGCCCCTGGTGCGAGCGTGCAGCCTCGGCCACCAACAGGGCACGGGCCGAGCCATGCGGCGGCGTCCAGAACCGGCGTTGCTTGGGCGTGGTGGGAAGCGGGGGATGGGGCAGAACACTGGGCATCGGCGCGTCGGATCGCTTTAGGCCGCGACCCTGAGGCCGATCGGCGGGAAAGCTGACTAGTTTAACCCCTTGGGCCCTCTGGCGTGACCAGAGGCATCAAAGCACAAGCGAAATCTGTGCGGTGCCTGGCTCATCAGGGGCCAGACGCTGGACAAAGCCCAGGTCGCGGCACAAGTGCAGCATCGGCCGGTTCTCGAGCAGCACATAGCCCCATATTTCGTGCAGGCCGCGTTTGCGGCATTCCTCGACCAGGTGCTGCATCAGCAGGGCTCCCAGGCCCAGGCGGGTCCAAGCTTGCTCCACCACGACCGAGAACTCGGCGCTGTTAGCCGATTCATCCACGTAGATGCGCCCAACGCCGCGAATCTCGCCCGGTATGACGCTTTCATCCTCCAGGACGAAGGCGCGCTCAAAGGCCGGATCGATGCGACACAGCCGGATGGCCATGGGCTCGGGCAACTCGGACATCGAGTGCAGGAAGCGCCGGCGGATATCCTCCGGCGACAGGCGCTTGAAGCACCGCTTGATACCCTCGACGTCGCTGGCCTCGATATCGCGTAGCCGCAAGTTACGGCCATCGTGGATCCTGACCAGTTCTCCCTGGGGTTCGCGCACAAGGCGAAGGCGCGCAAAACGCTCACGGCTGCGCGGGGGCACCGAAGGCGGCAGGGCGTCAATGTCGAGTGCGGGGAGGGCCATAGGCATACTTTACCGTATTGTGTGCACTGCAACATGAATAAAAAGCTTGAAATAAAGGATATCCGATGACGTTTTGCCGCAGTCGCGTGATCCATGCGGCCGGAGTAAGGCGGATCGTGACACTCGGGGTGTCCAACCTGTGTAACGGGCAGCACAATAGGCCCTTTCCGATGAGGACAAGCATGGGCCAGGGGCTGACGACCCGACAACTGGAGGCGCTATGTGGCCGGTGGCCAGGCGTTACTCGGGACATCAAGTGGGGCGATGCCCTGGTGTTCAGCGTCGGCGGAAAGATGTTCGTGGTGACGGGCATGCAGCCGGGCCAGGCGGGGCGCCTGATGTTCAAGGTCCCGGTCGAGCGCTTCCTGGAGCTGACCGACCAGGCAGGCATGGCGCCGGCCCCCTACCTTGCTCGAGCGCATTGGATCGCCGTCACCGACCGGCCCCGGTTTGATCGGGCCGAACTGGAAGCGCATATCCAGCAGTCCTACCTGTTGGTGCGCAGCAAGCTATCGAAAAAGCAGCAGGCGGCCCTGGGAAGGGCGCCGTTCGAGGATGAGAGATGAATCAACACATCGGCAGCGTCGCGCTGCTCGTGGCCGACTACGACCAGGCCATTGCCTGGTACACCGGCAAGCTGGGTTTCGAACTGGTTGCCGACACCGACCTGGGCGGTGGCAAACGCTGGGTCTTGCTGTCGCCGCCGGGTGCCCGTGAAACCCGCTTGCTGCTCGCCAAGGCCGATGGCGAACAACAAGCCGCGAATATCGGTCAGCAAGCCGGCGGCCGCGTCTGGCTGTTCCTGCATACGGATGACTTTCAGCGCGATTGGCAGCGCATGCGCGAGCGGGGCGTGCATTTTCGCGAAGAGCCCCGGCATGAAGCCTACGGCTCGGTTGCCGTGTTCGAGGACCTGTACGGCAATGCATGGGATCTCATCCAGCCTCGACCATGATCATGATGCGTGCCCTTTTGATGGCCTGCGCTAATCAAAGAAGCGATGCTTGGCCGGGTTGCCGTGAAATATCCAGCCTTGGCCGAGGGGTGCAAGGAGTGGGTACAAAAGCGGCAGGCGACAGAGGGGCGTCTTTGGTATTAAAGCTGCGAAACCTGTGG
>NZ_DASVMI010000160.1:0-3748 GCF_036384435.1 Dyella sp.
AGGATGCCCTTCAGCGCGCCATTGGCTGCTTCATTGATCGCGGCATCGATCTCTTCCTTGCTGGTCTCGCGCGCGGCCACGAAAGACAGGTCGACCACCGAGACGTTGATGGTCGGTACGCGCATGGCGAAACCGTCCAGCTTGCCATTGAGCTCCGGCAGCACCAGGCCCACGGCGGCAGCGGCACCGGTCTTGGTCGGAATCTGGCTGTGCGTGGCGCTACGGGCGCGACGCAGGTCCGAGTGATAGACGTCGGTCAGCACCTGGTCGTTGGTGTAGGCATGGATGGTGGTCATCAGGCCATGCACGATGCCGACCTTTTCATGCAGCACCTTGGCCAGCGGCGCCAGGCAGTTGGTGGTGCACGACGCGTTGGAAATCACCTCGTGCCTGGAGGTCAGGCGGTCGTCATTGACGCCGATGACGAAGGTGCCGTCCACGTCCTTGTCGCCGGGGGCGGAGATGATCACCTTCTTGGCGCCGCCGGCGATGTGCGCGCTGGCCTTGGCCTTGGAGGTGAAGAAACCGGTGGATTCCAGCACCACATCCACGCCCAGGTCGCCCCAGGGGAGCTTGGCCGGATCGCGCTCGGCCAGCACCTTGATGCGGTCGCCGTTGACGACCAGGTCGCCGCCTTCCACCGAGACTTCGCCCGGGAAGCGGCCATGGGCGGTGTCGTACTGCGTCAGGTGCGCATTGGTCTCGGCGTTGCCAAGGTCGTTGACCGCGACAATCTGGATGTCCTGGGTGCGACCGGATTCATAAAGTGCGCGCAGGGTATTGCGGCCGATACGACCGTAACCATTGATGGCAACCTTGATGGCCATGTGACAGCGTCCTCCGAAGTGATGGGGCAGCAAGCGGTCGCGGGGGCAGACCGCCAAAGCGGTCATGTTAGCCCGAACCGGCAGCGAACCGAAGCCACCGTGTCGCCGAATCGTAAAAACAAGCGTTCTTGCGTATGGCAGAATCCCATGCTCACTTCACAGGGGATCGAACCACATGAGGAATCATCGCCGCCTGGCTGTTGCCGTGCTCGCCCTGCTTGGCGTGGCGCCGATGGCGCAGGCCTGGGGTCCACTGGGCCATAGCGTGGTCGCCGAACTGGCGCAGCGCCACCTCAGTCCCGCCGCCGAGACCGAGGTTGAACACCTGCTGTCGCTGGAGCACAAGACCCGTCTGGCCGAGGTGGCGAGCTGGCCCGACGAGATCCGCAATGATCCGGCCCAGGATGCTTTATGGAAGCAGACCCGCAGCCTGCACTACGTCGATTTCGGTAACGATAAATGCAATTACGAGCCGCCGCGCGACTGCCCGGACGGTCAGTGCGTCGTCGCCGCGATCGATCACTATGCTGAAATTCTTGCAGACAAGAAGCAGTCGGATGAGACGCGCCTGCAAGCACTGAAATTCGTCGTGCACTTCATCGGTGACGAGCACCAGCCATTGCATGCCGGGTCGCGCGACGACAAGGGCGGCAATCAATACCAGGTGCAGATGGATGGCAAGGGTACCAACCTGCATCACGTATGGGATTCGGGCCTGCTGCTCACGCATAGCCATGACTGGCAGGCTTATGCCGATGAGCTGGACAAGCGCGGCCAGGTAAAACTACCCGCGCCCATCGCGCCGCTTGATAACCCTTATGCCCAGTGGGCCGAAGAATCCTGTCTGGCGACCGCCCAGCCCGGTTTCTACCCCAATAGCCACAAGATCGACGATGCGTACGTCAAGGCCGAATTGCCGTTGGCTGAGGAGCGCTTGCGCATCGCTGGCCGCCGGCTGGCCAATGTGCTGAACATGGCATTGGGTAAATGAACCGTATCAACGGCCGTCGCATGGCGGCGGCCGTTGATTGACGACGGGTCAGGGGCGGGTTGTCGTCGCTTGTTCGGATGCGTGGCTACCGATGTTTTGATCGAGGAAATCCAGGATTTTCCGGTTCGCTTCCAATCGATGGCTTTCCAGGTAGAAGCCATGCCCCTCGTCCGGCTCGGTCAGGCTTTCGTATTTCTTGCCAGCCTTGTCAAGCGCATGGGTGAATTCGCGGAAGTTGGCGAACGGGACGCGCTGGTCGGCGCCGCCATGGATAAGCAGGATGCGGGCATGGATGCGATCGATACCACTGAGCGGCGAGCGGCGCAGCAGGTCGTCACGGTCGGTGCCCAGTACCGTGGTGAGATAACTGGTACCGGTGTTGCTGCGCTGGGTATCGCTCTTTTCCCACTGGATGCGCAGATCGTAGATACCGGCATAGCCGATGGCGCAGCGATAGAGCTCGGGTTCGCGTACGGCGCCCTCGATCGCTGCGTAACCGCCGTAGCTGGTGCCATAGATACAAGTGCGCCTGGCATCGGCGTAGCCCTGCGTGATGGCCCAGCGCGTGGCGTCAGTCAGGTCGTCCTGCATGGACAGTCCCCACTGCCGATAGCCCTTTTGCTGGAAATCCTGGCCGTATCCACCAGACCCACGATAGTTGACCTGCAACACGGCGTAACCGCGGCTGGCCAGCATTTGCGTTTCGCTGTCATAGCCCCAGTCATCGGCGATGCCGTGCGGTCCGCCATGGGGTAGCACGACCAGCGGATAGGGGCGGGAGCCTTCCGGTTCGGTAAGAAAGCCATGCAAGGTCAGTCCATCGCGAGCCTGCAAGGTGATGGGCTGCATCGGGCGCATGTGGGCCGGTTCGATCCAGCGCCTGCGACTGAGCACGTAGCGTGCATTGCGCGTGTCGAAATCGAACAGGAAATAGTCGCCGGGATTGCGGTCGCTGCTGACGCTCAGCACCGCGGTCTTGCCGTTGCGGGTGAAGCTGACCAGGGCCACGCGTTGCCCAGGGAATTTCGAGGCCAGCGCCTTGGTCATCATGGCTTCGGGGCACGAGGGATCGATGTAGTGCAGGTCGGGAATGCCTTCGCGCGTTACCACGGCGTAGAAATCCTTGCCGTCGGCGGTAGGCAGCAAAGGCCCGGGATCGGCAAAGTCTCCCCGATAGACAAGCGTGCGTTCGCCATTGGCCGGATTCATCAATTCGATCGAGTCTGGGCCCTGTGCGTGGCTTACTCTCACATAGATGCGGCTATTGTCCCGATTGAAGCCAATCGGCTGGACGTTGATGCGCGATTTCTCCGAGTCGTTGAGCAGCCACCAGTCCTTGTCGTCCTGGCCTGGGCCGCGCGCCCACAGTCGCATGCCCAGGAAATCGCCGGTACCCAGGGCGGTGCGCACCTGCCCGTCATGATCGGCGACGAAGGAAGCATCCGTGACGGGTGAGGTATCCACGCGCCGGGTGTGTCCGGTATCGACGTTCAGGCGTTCGATGGAAGGAATAGCGCCCTTGCGGCTGGATGTGTAGTCACGGGCGGCAATCAGTATCTCGTGTCCATCGAGCAGGTCGGCGTCGATGATGGTGGCCGCGGCGTTGCGGCGCTCGCCGCCAGCACGACGCAGGTTCGTGTCATTGGACGAGTTGCCGCGCCAACCGAACAGATACGTGCCGTGTTGGCCGTCTATATCCGTAGCGATGAGCTCGCCGGTAGGAACAGGGGTGTCGAGAAACCCCTCGCGTGTGCTCAAGCTAGCGACGACACGGCGATCCCCGACCCACGCATAGTCATGGATCTGATCGCGATGGCCAGATGGAAAGCTGTAGATCAGTTTGCTGCTGCGTACATCGATGATGGCCAGCACGTTTTCGTAAGGGTCGCCGGGCATAGGGACGACGGCCGACAGGTAATCCCCCGTTAGC
>NZ_DASVMI010000161.1:0-42769 GCF_036384435.1 Dyella sp.
GGCCAGCAAGCAAGCATGCATGCTGGCCTGACCAAATCAGCAAAAACCAGCGCTGGAACAAGCCAAGCTACTGTGCTTGGACAGGGATGTTTTGCCCGATTCGCCACAGCACGCCACTAGGATCGAGCAGGGGGAAATCCCTGATATGCCAGGGCTGATCCTGCGGAACCTGCACACTCACCTTGAAACGCTCCGGGATGTTCGATGACATGACAAGCCGATACCAGTCATCGACATTCTCTACCAACATATGCATAACAAAGTTTTGTGCGAACTCAGGCGACGTGTTGGCCTGCAAGAGAAAACTGGTAGAGCCGAGTCGAAGATAGGCAAGGTCTTCCGATGACCAGGGCACCTCAAAACCCAGGGCCTCGTAAAACGCCTTCGACAGAGCGAAATCATACGCAGGAACGAACGCCTTGATTTCGACGGGCCGGAGATTCATGCGGATCGTCCTGTGGTCACGAAGACGACAAGGCTACTTCACTTTCAAGAGCGTGCAAATGGCCAGCTATCCGTCATGCACAAGCGGATAAGCCCATACGAGTGAGATAACACCTACACAAAATGGGCCTGATCTCCTGGCCTCTCAAGAGATGCCCGCCCAAGTTTCGTCATCACGACGAATAGTCACACTCTTACATACCGGGACTGACCGTACTGCGATGCACGCGCACGTCCGCATCGCTCACAGATTGCCAACTGAAGGGAACACCATGTCGCTCAACAAAGCTTTGACTGAAGCTCAATCGTCCATTCCCGAATGCGTAGCGAGTGGATACGTTGATATGTCGACAGGCTTGCTGCTTGGCGTAAAAACCGTCGATAACCATCCTAGCCAGGTTCTCGAACTGGTTGCCGCGGCGACCGGCGATCTCTTTCAAGGTCGAACGGTGATGGAGGTCGAACGATTGTTCGATCAATCACGTGGCATATCTGAAAGAAGCGGCCACTATTTCAAAGAAATCATCGTGACCAGCACCAATCTTATCCATGTATTCATGCGTTGCGAACGCAACCGTGACCATGTAGCCGTCTTTGTTTGTCGTATATCCGCAAATATCGGCATGGTCCTGGCCAAGGCACGACTAGCCAAGCCGCTGATTGAAGCGAGTGTCTGAAAGGGGTGGCCGTGAAACATGCCGGATGCGATGGCCACGGCCCCCAGTGCAAGCACATTGCCTGCATCCTGTTTGATTCCCAGGCCCGGCTTGCCCTCACGTCGCTGCTCAGGTTGCTGACTCCATACGTGAAAGCGTGTTGGCACGCCATGGAGTCGCCCTCATCGAGAACAGCCTTTGTGCTGATCAACATGGACCATGTCGATTACCGGCAGGCCGTCCATCGTATCGATAGACATCTAAGGTTCGTGTGTTGTTCGACACATCCATCCCGCCACCCTCTTAGCACCTTGCATTATCCGTTCCAGGCTCATGAAGTGCTCGATCTGCTCAATACAACCGAAGAAAAAAGTGGGCCTCAGGAAGAACACACGTGGAAATCCACTACCCCGTCATTGACCTACCAACTCGGTCTTTGGCCTGTGGATTTCCTCACCTGGCCTCGTGGTTGGTGGAGCATTATGGCCAGTATCCAGTATCACGCACGTACGATCGACGAGGTCACCCATGCTACCGGTCAAACAGAGAGCGACATCCTGCGCTGCTTCGAGGCACTGTCGCGCCGAAATGCACTGATCACCCAGAGTGGGCGCGCCTCGGTACCCATGCCTGAGCAGAGCAAGTCCATCGATCACCGGTGGCTCGGCCGGCTCAAGCAGCGCATCGGCCAACTGTTGCAGCAGAGCCAGGCCGGTGCTTGACAGAACCTACAAGTTGGCCCTCATTGGCGCCTGTGGTGCAGGAAAAAGTACTTGCATAGCCAGTGTCAGCGACATCCCTGTCATCTCCACCGAGGTACCCCTCGATTCCACAGCGGCACCATTCAGTGACCAACAGCCAGCCGGCAAGGTCACCATGACGGCGGCATTCGATTATGGCGAAATGGCGGTCGGCCAGGAAGGGCGCCTTCTTCTCTATGGCCTGCCCGGCCAACAAGATTTTGCCTTCATGTTCGACATCGTCCAGAACGGCTTGATGGGCGTCATCGCCGTCGTGGATGCTGAGGCAAGAACGCCCATCCAGGATTTGTTGGCTACGTTATGCCTGCATAAGGAGATACTTTCCCGTACGCCTCTGGTCGTAGTCATCAACAAGGTGTATCCCGGGAGAGGGTCGCTTGTTCCTGGTGTCCTCGACGCCGTGGAACGTGCCGGCATGGTAGCCCCCGTCGTCACGGCCGACCTTCGCGATCGCTCATCCGTCGCCACGGTATTCCAACTGATCGTGACTATCGCGGAACATCGCCATGGATGACACGGACTTGAACACGAATCGGAGCTATCGCAATCGATACAGCGCCATATTGCAGCGATTGGTCGACAGCAGCGAACCCGTAACGATCGCGCTACTGGCTCAGCGTGACGGCCGTGCCATTGAAACGGCTAGCGCCTCGGGCTCCACGGTATTACCTACCAAGCTCGCGGCCATGACCAGCGCCACCGCCGCGCTTTCGCAAACACTACTACGAGAAGTTGCGCAGGACCGCATGGCCATGACGCTGATCGAAGGCAAAGCTGGCATTTTTCTGGCCATGCCGGTGGTCCTTCGAGCAGCGACCCTCCTGCTTGGCGTACACGCTGGCGACGGCGTGTCCTTGGGCCGCCTGGTCAACTACACCCGGCGCACTGTCATCGATCTTCAGTCGATCACCGTATCTTAAGAACGATTTCAGGGAACCTTTCATCGAAGTCGTTATTTCAGTGGATTCCCCGAGGGGCTCGGGGCCGGAACCTCGTGCCCCTCGCTGCATCAAAGCCAGGTCAGTTGTCTCAACCTACGTGGAAGCGACGGATAGTACGGGCTTTTTATTAGCTTCCTTCAGCCGCGAACACACCCTCAGTGTGGTTGCATCGTCAGACCCTGGAATTAGCAAGACGCGACCGTATCTCTTGCACGAGATAGCGAACATGCACCGAGCAAATCATGAGCGATGTGTGAAAAAGCTCCATCATGTAGCGTACCTGATGCGCAAGACTGCCGCCTCGCGCTGGTCACTGTACCGAGCGCACCGGTTGTCGTGCATCGCTCCCGGCTGCGGCTACTGCGACCGAGATGGAAGGAATGGCAGGCAAGGGTTTGGTCGGCTCCATTTCAGGCTGCACCGCGGCTTTGACAGCTTCTTCGGTCATGACCACGATACTGATGCGGCGATTGGAAGGATCATCCGGATGCGCCCGATCAAAGGGCACGGCCTCGGCCAAGCCGACGACACGCGTGACTTTTTCTTCCGGCATGCCACCATCGAGCAAAGCGCGCCGGGCCGCATTGGCACGGTCGGCCGATAGCTCCCAGTTGCTGTAGTGCGCGGGGCCACCCGACAAAGCGTATGGGGTCGAATCGGTGTGACCGGAGATACTGATGCGATTGGGAACCTGGTCGATGAAACTGGCCAATTCGCTGAGAATCTGCACCGTATATGGCTTCAGCGTCGCGCTACCGGTATCGAACATGGGCCGGTTCTGTTTGTCGACAATCTGGATACGCAGGCCTTCGGAGGTCAGGTCGAGCAGCAGCTGATCCTTGAATGGCGCCAGCGCCTGGCTTTTGTCCAGCGCCGCATTGAGCTGCTTGCGCAAGTCTTCCAGGCGCGCCTTGTCGTGTTCCTGAGCGATCTTGGAATCGTCCGACTGCGGCGACTTGCCGGGCGTTGCCTGGCGCACGTCCTTACCTTCACCCTTGGGTAGATCCATTGAGCCGCCTAGCTTGATCATGCTGGTGCTCGGGCCGCCTGGGCCCATCACACCGGGCACGGCACGCATGGATGCACCAGGTGTCATGGAAGGATTCTTGAAGTAATCTGCAATGGCAGCCTTCTGCTCCCGCGTACCGACGCCAAGAATCCACATCACCAGGAAGAACGCCATCATCGCCGTGACGAAGTCCGCGTACGCCACTTTCCACGCGCCACCATGATGGCCGTGCTTGGCACGTTTTCGGCGCTTGACGATGATGATCTGGTCGTCACTCATCAGCGAGCGGCCTTCAAGTGGCCTTCCAGGCTCTGGAACGTCGGGCGTGTCCGCGAAGACAACGACTTGCGGCCGAATTCGACCGCCACCATCGGGTTATAGCCGCGCAACGAAGCCATCAGCGCTACCTTGACGCACTCGAATGCGCGCCCATCTTCTTGCACGCGCGACTCCATTGCCGCCGCCAAAGGCCCGATGAAACCGTAGCTCAGCAAGATACCCAGGAACGTACCGACCAGTGCCCCGGCGATGTGCTCGCCGATTCGCGATGTATCGCCGCCAAGTTGCGACATGGTGGTCACGATGCCGAGCACCGCCGCGACGATGCCGAAGCCCGGCATGGCATCGGCTACCTTGGCAACAGCCAGTGCAGGCGCTTCGGCCTCGGCATGATGTGTCTCGATTTCTACGTCGAGCAGAGACTCCAGCTCATGCGCGTTCATATTGCCACCTACGATGAGGCGCAGGCAATCAGTCACGAAATCAATCAGGTGATGTTCGCGGATCAAGCGCGGATACGCCGAGAAGATCGCGCTCTTGGACGGATCTTCGATGTGCTCTTCCAGCGCCAGCAAGCCTTCCTTGCGCATGGCGCTGAAAAGGTCATAGAGCAGCGAAAGCAGGTCGACATAATCCTGCTTGCCATATTTGGGGCCTTTGAACAAACCCAGCATCCCGCTGAACGATGCCTTCAACACGGCCGGCGGATTGGCCACCACGAACGCACCGAGTGCACCGCCAGCAATGATCAACACCTCGAAGGGTTGCCAAAGCGCAAGCAAATTGCCGTGCGACAGCACATAGCCGCCGATCACGCTCACCAGCACAACAATGGATCCGATAATGACAAACATGGCCTACCCCGACTCCGGTCACCTGAGGTATCGGCCTGCGTCGCGTGAAATTTAGGAGAACTTGCGCACTTTCCTGAACATCTCGGCCCCACGATGGCCAGATGCGAGCCCTGCTCGCCAAGCTTTCCTGAGGCTGTCTTCCAGCATTCCCCTACATGACTTAAGGAAGTGACCGGCTTCGGTTCGGCCAGGATGTGAACACGATGCTGATATCGCCACGACGATTCCTGCGCGGTCGCTCGCGCAATCTCTTGCGCAACAGGATTTGCCATGCTCATTATCGACGTCCCTTTTGCCCCGACACGCCCCGGCGCCTGGTCTGTTGCCGTAGGTCGTCGTCGCAACCTCGATTTCGCCACGCGACAGAGCGCGGTGGAATTTGCAGCCGCGGAGGCTGAACGCCTCAAGCGCACTGAACGGACCAATGTAGTCATCAATATTGAGGGCGCAGACGGCGTCTGGCGCGCGTTCCGCAACACCCTGGAAAGCGTGGTCTGAAATAGCCAGGGCTGCCTGTGACATCGGGAACATGCGCTCCATCTGCCGACCTGGCCTTGGTCCTGCATCCGTAAACGCCGTGCATCCGTATACCTCTTCAGTGCCAGCGCTGGGCTGCCCTGAGGTATCGGATGCTTCGTTTCAAACATTTATCACGATTCATACTTGGCATGAGTCTGGGCGGACTATCCGCGTCGCCAGCCCAGGCGCAGGACCAGGCTCTTCACTACCTTGGCACCGCCTACGCCTCCGACACGGGGGCCATGGTCTACCGCGAGGAGCACTGGGTCTATCTTGAGCGGGGGGCGTGGCGACGCCTGGTACTTTATAGATGCCCTTCCGGCCAGCCCTTCGCCCGCAAACGGATCGACGATGCCCTCTCGAACGACCCGGATTTCGACTATCTCGACGGCCGCGACGGCTATCAGGAGGGCGTCAGGCAGGAATCAGGGCGACGTCAGGTTTTCGTGCGCAAGAGTGGCGATGACCCACAAACACTCCGACCACTGACCCTGCCAGCGGCCCCCGCGGTCATCGACGCCGGCTTCGACAGCTACGTTCGCCAGCATTGGAACTCCCTCAACCAAGGCGCTGGCACGAGCGTGGCGTTTCTCGTGCCCAGCCGGGGCCGCTTCATGAACCTGCGGATCGATCACGCCACCCCTGTCCAGGTAGATGGGGCTCCAGCAACGCGCTTGCGGCTCAGCTTGGATGCCTGGTATGGCTTCGCGGCGCCGTCCATCACGCTGACATACCTGGACAACGGCAGGCGACTCCGCCGATTCGAAGGCATCAGCAACGTCCACGACGCCCACGGCCGAACGCAGACCGTGCGCATCGAATTTCCTGCGGACGACGCACTCGGCCCGGCCGGTCCGGGGGATATCGAGGCGGCCCTGCGAGCACCCCTGGCCTCGCATTGTTCTCCCTGAGACGGACTCAACGGGCGGCTGCATCCAAAGCTCGTCCAAGCTCGTATAGAGCCAAGAGAGGACAACCTGGAACCCATCATGTACCCGACTGCCGGCCCCACCCCACCCGCTGCGACCGGATCGCGCCGGGCATCGACCGCCCTACGTCGCTGGTTCGATACGAGCGCGCACACCACCGCGACTGACTGCGACGAGCATATCGACTGGCTGCGGGCGCTGCCTTTCGCGCTGATGCACTTGGCTTGCCTGGCCGTGCCTTGGGTTGGCATCTCAGCCGCCGCCATGGTCGTGGCCGTATTCATGTATGCGTTGCGCATGTTTGCGATCACCGGCTTTTATCATCGCTATTTTTCGCACCGTACATTTCGCACATCGCGTGCCATGCAATTCATTTTCGCGGTGATCGGTGCGGCATGTGTACAGCGCGGACCGCTGTGGTGGGCCGCTCATCATCGCCATCATCATCGCCATGCCGATACCGAACTCGACCCGCACTCCCCTTCGATAAAGGGTTTCTGGCACAGCCATCTTGGCTGGTTTCTCACGCCAGCCGCCTTCCGCACCGACCTGGAGCGAGTGCCGGATCTCAAGGACTATCCCGAACTGTGCTGGCTGGATCGTTTCGACATCGCGGTACCGGTGCTGTTCGCGGCCTCATTGTTCGGATTAGGAGCGCTCTTGCACCACCTCGCCCCCGGCCTTGGTACATCTGGCGGCCAGATGCTGGTCTGGGGCTTTTTCGTATCTACCGTCGCGCTGTTCCATGCCACAGTCACCATCAACTCGCTCGCGCATCGGTTCGGCCGCCGTCGTTTTGATACGCGCGATGACAGTCGCAACAACGCATGGTTGGCACTGATTACGTTCGGCGAAGGCTGGCACAACAACCACCATTTCTATCCCGGCTCGGTGCGCCAGGGATTCCGCTGGTGGGAAATCGACCTGACCTGGTACGGGCTGAGATGGCTCGCTTGCCTCGGACTGGTATGGGACCTCAAACCCGTACCCGCCTGGGTACATGCCAAGGCGAGGTACTGAGCATGCGCATTGCGGTCATCGGTTCGGGCATTGCCGGCCTGGCCAGCGCGCGGGGCTTGAGCAGCCACCACGACGTCACGCTCTACGAAGCCAATGATTACCTTGGCGGCCATACCCACACGCATGAAGTCCAGCAGGATGGCAGGTCATTCCGTGTCGACACGGGCTTCATTGTGCATAACCCGGCACACTATCCGCTGTTTACCCGCATGCTCGACCAGCTTGGCGTAGCCTCGCAGCCGACCACGATGAGTTTTTCCGTGCAGAGCGCGCGCAGTGGGCTGGAATACAACGCCACCTCGCTCGACACCTTGTTCTGCCAGCGACGCCGGCTGTTGTCGCCACGATTCCTGGGCATGGTGCGCGATTTGCTGCGTTTTTATCGTCAGGCGCCAGCATTGCTCGACCACGATGGCCCCGGCCCCAGCCTGGGCGACTACTTGGGCGAGCACCGCTACGGGGAAGCGTTTCGCGACGAACACCTGGTGCCGATGGCCTCGGCGCTATGGTCATCGCCACCGGGCCAGATTCTCGCGTTTCCCGCGCGTTATCTGGTGCAGTTCATGGCCAATCACCAGATGTTACAGGTGTCCGGCCGCCCCGCATGGCGCGTCGTTGCCGGCGGGTCATCCAGCTACGTCACCGCGATGCGCGAACGCTGGAATGTGCGCGAGCGACTTTCCACAGCGGTACGGTCGGTACGACGTACTCATAACGGTGCGCTGGTCACTACCGCCTTCGCGACCGAACACTATGACCATGTGGTCATGGCCTGCCATAGCGACCAGGCTCTGTCATTGCTTGCCGACGCGGACGAACGCGAGCACGCGATCCTGGGCGCCATCGGCTACCAGGCCAACGACACTGTGCTGCATACCGACGCCTCGCTTCTACCGCGCCAGCGCAAGGCGTGGGCTGCCTGGAACGCCTATCTGCCGTCCGATGCCGGCGCGCCGTGCACGGTCAGTTACTGCATGAATCTACTTCAAGGCTTCTCGTCTCCCGAACCATTCGTGGTAACGCTTAACCGGACTTGCGCCATTGATCCGGCACGTATTCTGCGGCGCATGCGTTACCACCATCCCGTCTATACCGCTGCCTCCGTCGCCGCCCAGGCACGCAAGGCCGATATCCAGGGGCAACGCCACACCTGGTTTGCAGGTGCGTATTGGGGTTGGGGTTTCCATGAAGACGGCATGCGCAGCGCTGACGAAATAGTCCGTCGGCTCAATGCCCCCATGGAAATGACCACCCGGCATCCGCAGTCGGAGACCATGGCATGAATTCCAACCGAGCCAGCGCGATCTATGAAGGCATGGTGATACATCGCCGGCATGTTCCGCATGCACATGCTTTCTCCTATCGCATCGCGCAGCTCTACCTGGACCTGGACGAACTCGATGACGTATTCACCGATCGTTGGCTCTGGTCGGTCAATCGCCGCAATCTCGCGCAATGGCGGCGAGCCGACTATATGGCACCCACCGAACGTCCCCTCGCCACCGTCGTAAGGGACCGCGCCGAAACCGCGCTGGGGCACCGCCCAAGCGGCCCAATTCGCATGCTCACGCATTTGCGCTATGCAGGATTCGTGTTCAATCCGGTGACGTTCTACTACTGCTATCGCGAGGATGGCCGCACCCTGGACGCCATCGTGGCCGAAATCACCAATACGCCCTGGCGTGAGCGACATGCCTATGTGTTGCCCGCAAGCACCGCACAACAGCACGGCCGCGCCTTGCACTGGCACATGGCCAAGCGTTTTCATGTCTCGCCCTTCATGGGCATGGAGCATGACTATGACTGGCGCTTCACGCCGCCCGGCGATGATCTGCGCGTGCACATGAAAGTGCGCAGCGGCGAACAGGTCGCATTTGACGCCACCCTGGCGCTGGAACGCCATGAACTGAGCTCGGCATCGCTGGCTCGTGTGCTCTGGCGTTATCCGTTGATGACCGCCCAGGTTATCGGCGCCATCCATTGGCAGGCGCTGCGCCTGTGGCTCAAGCGCAACCCCGTGCATGACCATCCTGACCTGGCCGCGCGGGCACCCCATTCTTCTTCGTTGCGAGATCACTCATGAACGAACTGGCCAAGCACGCCTCGCTGCCGTCGGCACATCCCCACATCAGCAAGCTTGATGGTTTCCTGCGTCGTCAGCTCGTTGCTCAGATGTCGGCGCTACGCCATGGCAAGCTGATTCTGCATGACGCGCTGGGCACTGTGGAGACCGGCACGCCTTCGCAGGCATTGGGCGATCCACTGGTAACCCTGCACATCCGGGACATGCGGTTCTATCGTGCAGTGGCAGCCAACGGCAGCGTGGGTGCTGGCGAGGCTTACGGAGACGGGTATTGGTCATGCGACAACCTGGTTGAGCTCATCCGGCTACTGGTACGTAACCGGGATTTGCTCGATAGCATGGAAACCGGCCTGGCCCGACTCGGCGGCTGGGCCATGCGCGCGTGGCATGTATGGCGTCGCAATACGCGCCAGGGCAGTCGCCGCAACATCGCCGCGCACTATGACCTGGGCAACGATTTCTTCCGGCTTTTCCTGTCCGATGACCTGATGTATTCGTCCGCGCTATGGCATAACGGCGATACGCTCGAACAAGCGTCGCAGCGCAAGCTTGATGCCATCTGCCACAAGCTCGACCTGCGCCCCGGCATTCGCTTGGTGGAAATCGGCACAGGCTGGGGCGGTTTGGCCATACACGCGGCATCGCGGTTTGGCTGTGATGTCACCACGACGACCCTTTCCGTGGAGCAGCATGCCTTGGCTGTGCAGCGTGTGCGCGAGGCAGGACTTGAGCACCGCGTGACCGTGTTGCTCAAGGACTATCGCGACTTGGAGGGTCGCTATGACCGCCTCGTGTCGATCGAGATGATCGAGGCCATTGGCGCCGCTTACATGGAGACATATTTCGCCAAGCTCACCAATCTGTTGACACCTGATGGCTTAGCCCTCGTGCAGGCGATCACGATCGAAGACCACCGCTATCAGCAGGCGCTGCGTTCAGTCGACTTCATCAAGCGGCATATTTTCCCCGGCAGCTTCATTCCCTCTGTCCAGGCCATGCTGTCGGCCAAGACACGCGCCAGCGACCTGGCACTGGTACACATGGAAGACTTCGGCCTGTCCTATGCGCGCACGTTGCAGGCATGGCGGGAACGCTTCCTGGCGCAGTTGACCCAGGTCAGGTCCCAGGGATTCGACGAACGTTTCATCCGCTTGTGGGAGTTTTACCTGGCCTACTGCGAAGGCGGATTCCGCGAGCGATCGATCGGCGTGTGCCATCTGTTGCTGGCGCGCCCGCAGGCGCGCCCGGTCGAAGGACACTGGTCATCCGTATGAAGACCTGGGGTAACTTCGTCGGCTATCAGCTCAGTTGGTTCGTGGCCGTCGCGGCGGCCGGTCGCGGTCTGGCGTGGCCCGGCATTGCGGCGACGGCGCTGTTTGTGCTTTGGCAACTGGCTGTTTCGCCATATCGCGCGGCCGACCTGAAGCTGGTCGTGTTGGCCATGATATCGGGCATGGTCATCGATGGCTTGGGGTCAGCCTATCGATGGCTCGGCTATGGCGCACCCTCTCCCGCGCTACCGCCCGGCGGGGCGCCTATGTGGATACTGGGTCTGTGGTCGGCCTTGGCGATGACACTTGGGCAAACCCTGCGATATCTCCGTGGCAAGCCTGTCATCGCCATGCTGCTCGGCGCTGTAGGCGCACCTCTGGCTTATTTGAGCGCATCACGCGGGTGGCACGCGGTCGAATTTCCCTCACCCGCATGGCATGGCTTGGCTTGGCTGGCCCTGGGATGGTCGATCGCGATGCCATGCCTCGTGCTCGCGGCGGCACGCTGGCAGCGCGTTTCGTCCATCGCCCAGTCCGCGTCATGAACATGCTTATTTGCCTGGGCTTGGTCTGGCTGGTGATGATCCTGGTGATGTGCGCCGGGTGGGCATGGCAGCGCAAGCGCCATAACGCCGGCATCGTGGACGTGCTTTGGTCGGCTGGCATCGGCTTGGCCGCCATCGTATTGGGCTGGCAAGGACACGGCTCGACGTTGGCTCGCACCACGGTGGCCATCGCAGGCAGCTTGTGGTCCACGCGACTGGCATGGCATCTGTGGCGTCGTGTTCGTAACGAATCGGAGGATGGCCGCTACCGTTACCTGCGCGAACACTGGGGTGGCCACCAGGGCTGGTTCTTCGCGTTCTTCCAGGGGCAGGCGCTGCTCGTGCCGTTCTTCGCCTTGCCCTTTGCGGCGGCAGCCAGCCAGCCTGGGCCGGATATATCCCTGGCCTGGGTTCTGGCCATAGCGACGTGGATCGCAAGCGTCGTCGGCGAAAGTCTGGCCGACCGACAACTCGCGCGCTTCCGCCAGCAATCGGTCAATCGAGGCAGGACCTGCCGTGACGGCCTGTGGCGCTACTCGCGTCATCCCAACTATTTCTTCGAATGGCTGCATTGGTTTACCTACGTCGCCCTGGCCTGGGGAGCGCCCTTGGGCTGGCTGGCCTGGACTGGCCCGGTGCTGATGTTCGTATTCCTGCGCTGGATCAGCGGCATTCCTTTTACCGAGGCCCAGGCGCTGCGTCATCGCGGCGACGACTACCGGCAATACCAGCAGACCACGTCGATGCTCATCCCGTGGTTTCCAAAGACACCGCGCACGAGGATCCCTTCATGAATCGAGCAGTTGCCGCGCCCAACCCGACCAACCATACCCACCCTGCCCCAGGCTTGCTTGGCCTGGCCGAACGCGGTGTATTGCCGGATCCACTGCTGCGCGCCGGCATTCGTCGCTTGTGCGCCAGACGACTGGAAGAAGAAACCCGCGGTGGCCTGGCGATGCAGGCCGAACGCTATCGCACACTGATCGCAAGCTTGCGACATAGCCCCGTGGCCATTCATACCGACGCCGCCAACGCGCAACATTACGAGCTGCCCGCGTCATTCTTCAAGTTATGCCTGGGACGGCATTTGAAATACTCCGGCTGCCTGTATCCAACCGGCCACGAAACCCTGGATGAGGCCGAAGAAGCGATGCTTATGCTGTACGCCGAGCGTGCGCAATTGAGCGATGGGCAGGACATCCTGGAGCTTGGTTGTGGCTGGGGCTCGCTGACGCTGTGGATGGCCCGGCATTTCCCCCATTCCCGCATCACCGCCGTCTCCAACTCGCATTCGCAGCGAGCGCATATCGAACACGCCTGCACCGAGGCTGGCCTGCGCAACGTGCGCGTCTTGACGCGCGATGTGAATACCCTGGCACTCGATGCCGAAAGCTTCGATCGCTGCGTATCGATCGAGATGTTCGAGCACATGCGCAACTACGAAACC
Source organism: Dyella sp. (assembly GCF_036384435.1). GTDB lineage: Bacteria > Pseudomonadota > Gammaproteobacteria > Xanthomonadales > Rhodanobacteraceae > GSA-30. Next base: position 12,759 of record NZ_DASVMI010000161.1, read on the forward strand.
CTGCTCGCCCGCATCGCCACCTGGCTAAGGCCGCAAGGCAAGCTCTTCGTACACATCTTCGCGCACCAGACCTTGATGTATCCCTTTCAGACCGATGGCGAGGACGACTGGATGGGCCGTCATTTCTTCACCGGCGGCCTGATGCCTTCGGTCGATACCCTGCTTTGGTTCCAGCGTGACCTGGCACTCGAGGATCGCTGGAAAGTCGACGGCACGCATTACCAGCGCACGGCCAATCATTGGCTCGCCAACCAGGATCATCATCGTCAACCGATCATGGCGATATTGGAACAGGCCTATGGCGCGATGCAAGCACCGCTATGGTTCCAGCGCTGGCGGATGTTCTGGATGGCCTGCGCGGAATTATTCGGCTACGACCAGGGCCAGCAGTGGCTTGTGGCTCATTATCTTTTTTCTCGTGCTGATTGATAGCCGAAGGATAAGCGGTGCCTAGCCAGGGTGCGATTGCGCGCAATGTCCTTGACCCGGCGCATCCCGAAGTGCAGCCGCGCCATGCCGGCTTGAGCAGTGCAAACATGTGTCGTCACCGCGCATCCTCTCTCCTTGAAACACATAAAGGCATCTGACCATGCGACCACCTTTCATCCGAAACGCACACGGCTTGATGCTGGCTGCAGCCTTGCTGGGCGGCTGTGCCGCGGACAAGCCTGTGACGCACGTGCCTCACGTGGACGTTGCCCGTTACATGGGCGACTGGTACGTGATCGCGAGCATTCCATCTTTTCCCGAACGACACGCGTTCAACGCGATCGAATCCTATCGTCAAGACAGCGATGGCCGCATCGAGACGACGTTCCGCTATCGCAGCGGCAGTTTCGATGCGCCCGTGAAAACCATGCACCCGGTTGGCAAAGTGCGACCCGGAAGCGGTAACGCGATCTGGGGCATGCAGTTCATCTGGCCCATCCAGGCCGAGTACGTGATTGCTTATCTCGACGACAGCTACAGCACCGTCATCGTGGCGCGCAGCAAGCGTGACTACGTATGGATCATGGCGCGCACGCCTTCGCTGCCGGAGGCAAGCTATACCGCCATGGTTCAACGCGTAGCTTCGCTTGGCTATGACGTAACCCGGTTACGCAAGGTACCCCAGCAATGGCCCGAGATCGGCCAACCATGATGCACATGCCTGCACCTGCTTCATGCTATAGAACCGCCCAGGCGGCCCGCGGGAACCGCCAGGCACCCGACGTACCGCCATCAAGTCCAGGACCAGCTTACCCATGAGTGTGAGTTCCGATGCCACACCGGATCTGTTGAACCGGCTTTTGCAACAGACCGCGGCCGGCGATGAAAAAGCATTCGCGCAGCTGTATGAACGCAGTTCGTCGCGGCTTTTCGGCCTGTGCGTACGCATGCTGGTCGATCGACGCGAAGCGGAGGAGGTCTTGCAGGAAGCCTATGTCACCGCCTGGCAGCGAGCTTCGAGCTTTGACCCGCAACGATCCAGCGCCATGACCTGGTTGGTCACGCTGACTCGCAATAAGGCCATCGATCGCCTGCGCCAGCATGGCACCGCGCATTTCGACGGCGACGCAGCACTCGATGGCATCATCGACGATACGCCCGGACCGTCCAGCCAGGCCGAGCAGAGCGAGCAATACGCCCGGCTCCAGCGGTGCCTGGAAGAACTGGAACCGCAACAACGTCGCTCCGTTCGCGAGGCGTTCTTTACTGGCTGCACCTACCACGAACTGGCCGAGCGTACCAAAGTACCCCTGGGTACGCTCAAGAGCTGGATTCGCCGTGGACTGCTGCAATTACGCGCGTGCCTTGGCTCATGAATACCATAGACGACAATGACCGCAACCACCTGCGCTATGCCGAGTATGTCCTTGGCGTGCTCGATGCCGACGCGCGCGCAGCCGTGGCCCATGAAGTAGCCACGCTCGACGAGGCTGCCGTCGCTGTAGCGCGCTGGCAGCGCCACCTGGCTTCATTGGCCTACGAGGCACCTGCGCAGGAGCCGCCGGCCGAAATCTGGCAACGTATCAGCCAGTCACTGCGCCTGGAGCAGGCGCGCAGCAGGCCGCCCGTACTATCGACAACCCGGTGGTGGGATAACCTGCGGTTATGGCAGTGGATCGGTGCCGGCGCAATAGGCGTCGCCGCTGCCTGCCTGGTGGTGGTACTGCAACGCCCGACAACGCCGCCACAAGAGCAGGTGCATGGCATCAGCCTGATGGTGTCGAGCATTCACCAGGAAAACGGCGTCGCCGGCTGGACGGCCACGATGGATCTGCAACGCAAGCAGATTGTCGTGGTCCCTGCGACACCTTCGCCCGTGGCTGCCAACCGCAGCACCGAGTTGTGGTTAATACCCCAGGGCGGCAAGCCGATCGCCGTCGGCGTGTTCCAGTTCGATGCGACCACGACCTTGCCGCTAAGCCCTGCCCTGCTCAGTCAATTAGGGCCCACGGCCGTACTCGCGGTATCGGTTGAGCCTTCCGGCGGCTCGCCCACGGGACAGCCCACCGGCCCCGTGATCGGCAAGGGCAACATCGCTGGCGCGCCCGAAGGCAAGGACGGGCAACCTGTCGCCCATGCCGTCGAACCAACAGGCAACCTTGATATGGGCGCCCTCGCAGGGAAACGCGACATCGGTTAACCCCATTGACCCGTTTGCAGCGAATATGAGGTATCGCCTTCACGGAATACCTCATGATCGCCGCAGCGGGAATGGACCTCGTCGACTGGAATGCCGGGCCATTGGCCTGGCTCAACCAGGGCCAACACGCGGCAAACGACGGCATGCCCGGTGCCGACAGCGACAACGCATGCCTGCTCCGTTATCGGCGGGGCGACATCCAGGCCTTCGGCACGCTTTATCAGCGCTATCGCGAAAGACTGCATCGGTATGCCCTGCGCCTGGCCGGCAACGCCGCCGAAGCAGAAGAGGTCTGCCAGGAGACCTGGATCGCCGCCATTCGCAGCCATGATCGCTTCGATGCCACCGCATCGTTCGCCGCATGGTTGTTCTCCATCGCGCACCGACGCGCTGCCGATCGCTGGCGGGCACTGCGTCGTCATGCGCCCGACGGCCTGCTTGGCGATGACGCGGAAGATGGCGCGCTATCGGTGAGCGATCCCACGCCCTCGCCAGAACGCCAATGGTATAGCCGGAACATGGGACAGGCCCTGCTCGACGCCATCGATCGCCTGCCCCTGCTCCAACGCGAGGCGTTTCTGCTCAAGGCCGAAGGCAATCTCAGCCTGGAGGAAATTGCCATCGCTACCGAGACCAGCCGCGAGACCGTCAAGAGCCGCTTGCGTTACGCGCAACAGCGGCTGCGCGATGCCATGGAGCCATGGCGATGAATCCCTTGCCCCCACACAACGCACCCAGCCAGGATGACACCTGGCATGACCTGCTCGACGTCTACCATCGCCAGGCTCGGGAAGCGCCTTCTCTGTCAGCCGATCAGCGCGTGCTATACGCGGCGCGCGTTCACGCCCGCTGGCGCCGCATGGCGGCAAACGCAACGTGGCTGGGAGCTGCTGTAGCGGCCATGGCTTTACTGTGGCTCGGCCTGAACCATTCATCGTCCATGCCCGCCGATCCTGCTCATCCAAGCGAACGGGCAGGCTTCAGCGACGGCGCGATTCGCGACCAGATGATGAGCATGACGATCGTGCCACCCACCGCGCTGGGTCATGCCACAGCGGCCGATGAACTGCCCCATACCCCGACGCACCCCTGATACCAGGAGCCCTGATGAAACGCCGTACGTCCATCGTCTTCGTGGCGAGCCTGCTGTTCGCCCTTGCCGCACACGCCCAGGCCAATTTACCGGATGGCTGGTTCAAGACCGGCTCAGCGCCGGCCGACTATGACGCGGGCGCGCAAGCCGGCACGCGACGCCCTGGCGATCGCAATGCCTTCCTACGTGCCAGAAGTGACAGCAAAGGCTTCGCCACGCTGATGCAGACCATCGATGCCACCGATTACCGGGGCAAGCGGTTACGCCTTTCTGGTTGGCTCAAGACCACCGGCGCCAACAAGGCCGCGCTATGGATGCGTGTCGACGGCGATTCACGCAAAGTCCTCAGTTTCGACAATATGGACGACCGGCCCGTGACCGGCACGACGGACTGGAAGCACTACGACGTGGTGCTGGATGTACCGCAGGACGCCATCGTGATCGCCTTTGGCTTCAATCTGATCGGCAAGGGCGAAGTACTGGCCGACGATTTCAAGCTCGAAGCGGTCAGCAAGGATGTACAGGTCACTGGCGGCGCAGCCGGGCCGCGCCGCGAGCCTGTCAATCTCGATTTTGCCAGATGATCATTCGCCGGCCGCCTGTGCGGCCGGCTTTTCCTCACGCCCGGACCGCGCGCTCATGATGCGCAGGACCAAGCCTGCCCCCAGACAGGTCATCCCCAGCGCACGAAGCCCGCTGGCGTAGAACATCACCGCCAGGAACGCGAGCACGATGAAGAAGGTTCGATACAACCAGGACAAGGCCAAACCACGGCTTACATCAGGCGCTAGTTTGGCGATGAATGCCAGGTAGCCCCACAGCACGCCCATCCAGGCGTAGGTAACTGCCAGCCCCAGGGCATAAACCTGGGTCGACTCATTGCCGCGTCCCTCGGTCAGAGCAAACCGTATGATCACCGGCATCAGCGATACCAGGCTTAGCAGCAACAAGTTGATGGCTGCACCTACGCTATCGATGTCGCGCAGATGCGCCAGCATGCGTCGGTGCATCAGCCATAGCTGGCCGATGATGAAGAAGCTGATGAAATAGACCAGCAGCGGGACGCTCCATGCTTGCCACAGCGTCTTGCCGTCGCCCATCTGCGGCTTCAACTCGATCGCCGACAACGTGATGGCGATGGCGAAAATACCATCGGACAGCATCACCATGCGATCGAGATGGCGTTGCGCCAGGTGCCGATCTTCGACCGGCTGGTCCGTACGAGCCTTCATGCGCCGAGCATCCCCATGCGATTTCATTTATTCGGCGCCATGGTCGCCCGCGCCTCCCCGCTTGCATCATGCCGTATCCGGATGGCGAAGCAAAAGCGGCAGTGCAGCGCAAAAAAGCCCCGGCTTTTGACCGGGGCTTTTCGTCTTGACCGAATCGACGCGCGGATCAGAACTTATAGGTAAGCATCACGCGGTTGTAGACGAAGCCGTCGTTACCTGGATTGAGATTGGCCACACCACCAACCGAGCGCTCCCAGCGATCGCGGACGGTCAGGCCCTTCACCCACTGGTCCAGGTTGTAGATGATGTCGACATACACATCGTGGCTGGTGCCGCGCAGCTCCGTGGTGTACTTGGCATAAGCGGCCACCAACTGAAGCTTCTTGTCGAAGAAGTTGTACTGGGCACGCGCCTTCCAGGCATGGCCCGGGCCTTCTTCCACCAGGCCGCGAATCATCGAGGTGGTATACAGCGGATCGGTTGCATAGTTGGTGGTGTACGGAGAGATCAACGCACCGCCGCCTACCGCGCCCTTCTCGTCATTGAGCTTGTTGTACGAGAAATCGATCTTGCCGTCATAGATGCTGGTGCCGATATCCGCACCCCACAACTGCGCATCCACGCGATTGCCGGCCAGGCCAAACAGCTTGGTCTGCGTTTCGACCAGAATATTGTCGCTGCCGCTGGTTTCGTGCAGGTACTGCACCGACAGGAACGGATTGAACGGCGAATCGGTCTTGAGCGTATAACCACCATCGAGGTAGGTCATCTTCGCGAAGCCGAGGAAGTTGTAATACCACGCCTGGGCCTTCAGCCCGCCATTTACATACGAGGTGCCAAGAGCAGAAGTACCATTGGACTTGCGTGCACCGATCGGCAACGAGCCGTTATTGCCGTAGCTCGAATCGCCGTCATAGGTCGATGGGTAATACAGGTTGTCGTGGAACATGTCCGTCGACGTGCGGCTCTTCCAGGTAAAGGCGCGGATCGCGTAGATATCCCAGCCCTTGACCGGCGTCACGTCGAACGAGATCGCGTTGTATGAGGAAGGAATCACGCGCGAATCGTTCTTGCCCATCCACGGCGTATCCAGGTACTGGTAACCGCCGCGCACCGCCAGATACGGGTTCTTGAACTGCGCGTACAACTGGCTGAAAGCGCCGATCGAATTGTTCGGACCGGCCAGCGTCGTATCGATGCGCGACACCGCATCGGAGTGGGTGCCAAACGAGTTGGCGGTCACGAACGACGTACCAAAGCCAAAGCCACCCCAGAACGAACCGGTCTGCAGGTTCACCAGCGCAGCACCGGAGAATGCATGCTGATCGGGCGTACCCTTGGTATCGTAGAGACGGTCGAAGTTGTATGCGCGCAGTTCGCCATCGATATGGCCACGCACGAAAATATCGTCAACACCGCCGTCGTCGTAGGCGTGGGCGCTACCCACCGCACCGATAGCCAGCAGCAGGGCTGCCGTGATCGCCGACTTACGCATGAATTGTTTCCCTTGAAAGAATGAATAACCCTGATGGGCGCAGGAATTTGCGCCCCATGCTTTTGAAAAGCATGCCAAAAGCTTGGCGTGATAGTGGCGGCGAATCATGACATTTAAGTGACAATCCGCCTATCCCGTGCAAGCGTTTCAACGTGAAAACTGTGATCGCCAGCAGTCCCGGAAAAGATTAATCTGTGCATCGCCGGGATAAATAATGAAGAAGTGACATAAGGTTATGTCGGCAAGCCGGCCGTGAGCTGGCCGTATACCTTCCTGGAATGCAGGCCAACCGAAGACCATGCAACCCAGGCCGCTGTCATCTGCGTTACATGAAGCGCTCCCATCACCACGCCCATCAAGGAACATTCCACTCGTATGGCTCAAGCCAGGGAGATCTACATAAGCACGGACATCGAGGCCGACGGCCCGATTCCCGGCCCGCATTCCATGCTCAGTTTTGCCTCGGCCGCTTATCTGCCCGACAAAACCCTGATCGGCACGTTCTCGGCCAACCTGCACACGCTCGACGGCGCGTCCGGTCATCCCGACACCATGACATGGTGGGCGCAGCAACCGCAGGCCTGGGCTGCCTGTCGTACAGATTGCGAACCGGCCAGTGAGGTCATGCCCCGCTATGTCGCATGGCTCAAGAGCCTGCCGGCACGCCCCGTCTTCGTGGGTTACCCGGCCGCCTACGATTTCCTGTTCGTCTACTGGTACCTGATGCGCTTTGCGGGCGAGAGCCCGTTCTCGCATTCGGCGCTGGACATCAAGACCTACGCCATGGCCAAGTTGGGCAGCGGCTATCGCGACTCCACCAAGCGCAACATGCCCAGGCACTGGTTCGACAAGCATCCGCATACCCATGTCGCGCTCGACGACGCGATCGAACAGGGTGCGTTGTTCTGCAATATGCTGGCTGACACCCGCTTGACGCGGTAAGAGCAACAAGTGGCCACTCAGGTCGCCGCTTGGAGGTTTAGAGCCGCAGGCTCCATCGCGATTGAAATCGCTCTTACACCGTATCGCAGGCGATCGGGGTAGCCGTACCGCGTTCGAGCATCATGGCTGCCAGCACCACAGCAAAGCCCACAAACGCCACGCTCGCTCCTACCCATGGCAGATTGGTGAGCGGCAGGCCTGCGCCGATCACCAGGCCGCCAAGCCACGCGCCGGTCGCATTGCCGAGGTTAAAAGCGCCCTGATTAAGGGTGGAGGCGATGTTGCTCGCTTCCCGCGCCTGGTCTAGCACACGCACCTGCGCGGCAGGCACCACAGCGAACGACACCGCACCCCAGACGAAGAGCGTCACCAGGGTGGGCACCATGTAATGGCTGGTATAGGCAAACGCGACCATGATCAGTGCCACAGCCGCAAACAGGCCGGCCATGCCGGGCATCAGTTTCCAGTCCGCCAACTTGCCGCCGGCCAGACCACCTACCGTGATGCCCGCACCAAACAGTAACAGCACCATGCTCTCCTGCGAGGCAGAAAAGCCGGTGACTTCACGCAAGATGTAGGCGATGTAAGTGAACACCGTGAACATGCCCACCGAGGCCAGCGTGCTGATCAGCAATGCCAGTTGCACCTGGGGCGCGACCAGCGAGCGGAATTCGCGCCACAGGTTGCCCGGCACCGGTCGGGGCAGGTGACGCGGCAGCCAGACCTGAAGCGCAAGCAAGGCCATCCCGCCAATCACGGTCACTGCCCAGAACGTCGAACGCCACCCCGTCCATTGACCCAGGGCCGTGCCAAGGGGCACGCCCAGCACATTGGCGACGGTCAGGCCGGTAAACATCAGGCCCACTGCGAAGGCGCGCTTGCGCGGCTCCACCAGATCAGCCGCCACCACCGCGCCGATGCCGAAAAAGGCGGCATGGCAAAAGGCCGTGACCACGCGTGCGCCCATGAGCGCCCCATATCCCGGGGCCAACGCGCACAGCGCATTGCCGACGATGAAAAGCGCGATCAGGCTGAGCAGCGAACGGCGACGAGGCCAGCGTGCTGTCAATATCGCCAGCACCGGTGCACCGCCGGCCACGCCCAGCGCGTAACCAGACACCAGCCTGCCCGCGGCCTGCGGCGTGACACCGAGGTCCCCGGCCACCTCGGGCAGCAGGCCCATGATGACGAATTCGGTGGTGCCGATGCCAAAAGCGGCAACCGCCAGGGCCAGCAAAGCAAGATAAGAGGACGATCGGGACGTGGACATGGGGTCGCAAAGATATGGCAGCCCAAAAGGCCGCCTGGAAATACCTGAGAGAGACGAGCACGGCGTCCTTGCCTTGCAGGCCGCCAGGATACTCCGATCAGGGCCCGATTGCTGCATCGCAATAAAACAGTCTCGACGGGCCTTTTGCCGCAGCCAGGCCACAGCACGGGCGCGGTACAGGCGTTGATGGCATAATCACGGCATGTCGCTGCGATCTTGAGGCAGCGCTCGTCAGGCGCAGTACTTGCTGCAACCCCACACGAGCCATTCGCGACCGGTTGAACCGGTTGCCTGCCTGGCAGCATCCCACGTTCAAGCATTTATCCAACGGTATTCGGCATGGTGGCATTGGCGACGGAGCACGTAATCGACGTGCACCACTGGAACGACACTCTTTTCAGCTTCCGCACGACACGCGATCCCGGCTTTCGCTTCGACAGCGGCCATTTCGTCATGATCGGCCTGGAAGTGGATGGCCGGCCGTTGATGCGTGCCTATTCCATTGCCAGCGCGCACTACGAGGAACACCTGGAGTTCTTCAGCATCAAGGTGCCGAACGGCCCGCTGACCTCCCGTCTGCAGCACCTCCAGCCAGGCGACCCGGTCATCGTCAGCCGCAAGCCCACGGGCACTCTCGTGCTCAACGACCTCAAGCCGGGCAAGCACCTTTACCTGCTGGGCACGGGCACGGGTCTGGCACCCTTCCTGAGCATCATTCGCGACCCGGAAACCTACGAGCGCTTCGACAAGATCGTGCTGGCCCATGGCGTGCGCCATATCAACGACCTGGCCTACGCGCAGTACCTGGAAAACGAATTGCCGCAGCATGAATACCTGGGCGAACTGGTTCGCGAGAAGCTGATCTACTACCCCACGGTCACGCGCGAGCCGTTCCGCAACCGTGGCCGCATTACCGATGCCATCGCCGATGGCCTGATGAGCCAGACCATCAGCTTGCCCCCGCTCAATCCGGATACCGACCGCGTCATGTTGTGCGGTAGCCCGGCCATGCTCGACGACATCTGCGCACTGCTCGATGGCCGCGGCTTCCAGGCCTCTCCGCGCACCCGCGAACCGGGAGACTATGTGATCGAGCGGGCATTCGTGGAAAAGTAAGTCCACGGGTAAAGCCGACGCCCAGGCAGACCCGCTTGGCGGCCGGCTTTACCAGCAGGTGTCACCAGACCTTGTACACCTGCCCGCTATCCCCACCCTCCACGCTGCGCTGATACGCCAGCGCGACGCGGCTTGCGGGAACCGGCTCGAAGCCAGGGAAGTAAGGGCCGTAGCCTTCCCATGACTCGGTCAACACGCTGGGGCTGACCACGTTGATGCGCAAGTCACGGCCGAGTTCCGACGCGGCAGACTGGACGAAGCCTTCGATCGCGCGATTGGTGGCCATCATGCCCACGCCCTGGCGAATCGGCTGCTCGGACACGATGCCGCTGGTCAGGGTGAAGGAACCGCCGTCATTGACGTAGTGCTGGCCGATCAGCACCACATTGACCTGTCCCATCAGCTTGTCGTCGAGACCGATCCGGAATTGCTCGGGAGTCATCGCACCCAGCGGGCCAACGTGCACGCCGCCGGCCGTCATGATCACCGCATCGACCTTGCCCGCCTGCTCGAACATCGCCTTGACGCTGTCCGGGTTTCTCGCATCCACGGTGAGCTCGCCAGATTGGCGCCCGGCACGCAGGATCTCGTGGCGCTCGGCGAAAACAGCGGTGACCGCACGACCGATCGTACCGGTGGCACCAATAATCAGGATACGCATGGCTTGTACCTCGCGGTTTGAAGGAAGACGTGCAGTGTGGCCTCTTCCCAAGGGTTGATAAATACACCTACGATTGCTTTATTCAAAACCTCTTGGTTAGCAATCATGGACAAACTCGCGGCCATGGGCATGTTCGTGCGGGTGGTGGAGGCAGGCAGTTTCGCTGCCGCGGCCGAAGAAGCCGGCGTGTCGGCCACCATGGTCGGCAAGCATATTCGCGGCATCGAGCAGCGCCTGGGGGCACGCGTGCTCCATCGCACCACGCGCCGCCAGCAACTGACCGAGGTAGGCCGGCTTTACTACGACCGCTGCAAACAGGTCTTGGCCGATATCGAACTGGCCGATGCCAGCGCACAGGAACTGCAAGCCACTCCGCGTGGCACCCTGCGCATGACGGCACCTCTCACCTTTGGCAGCCGTACCCTGGTACCCGCCCTGGTCGACTACCTTGATCGCCATCCGGAGGTGGCGATCGAGCTGTCACTGGACAACCGGGTTTACGACATGGTGTCGGAGGGTTTCGAACTGGCCCTGCGAGTCGGCGATATCGCCGATGACGCCCTGGTCGCCCGCCCAATGCAGCCATTTCGCATGTTGCTGGCCGCATCGCCAGCCTATCTGGCTCGCCACGGCACGCCGCGCACCCCGCAAGATCTGGCGTCGCACGCATGCATCAGCCTCAGCAACTGGACGCCACGTGACCGCTGGCGCCTGACCGGTCCGGCCGGCGAGATCGAAGTGCCGGTGCATGGGCGATTGGCCGGCAATCACGGCGAGGCATTACGCATCGCCGCACTCGCCCACGCCGGCATCATCCTGCAACCGGAAATTCTCTTGGGCGACGACCTGCATGCCGGGCGGCTCGTGCATGTGCTCCCCGATTGGGGCTCCCGACCCATGCCGACGAATCTGCTATACGCCCCCGATCGCAGGCCGACAGCAAAACTACGCAGCATCGTGGAGTTCCTGGTGCAACGCTTTCCGCCGGCGGGGTAGCGCGTTGCATAGTGAGGCCGCTTCTTGGAGGGTGGATTACGTCGAAGAGGGGTGGCCGGAGAGCGAAGATCGACCATCAGAATCAAGGCTCGGCGGAACGACTCCCGTGCTTCGTCGGATTGAAGCCCACGCCAAAGACGACAGCTGGAAAGCAGAGCAAGTGCCGTCACACGGAATCTTGGCGCGGGCGTTCGGCTGTCGCGCCCTCACTACCCATCGCCAAGGCCCCGCCATCACTGCGAACCACAAGCCGCCTCACTACGACATCAGTCTCTCACCCGTCCCTTGCCCTCATTGTCCCAATAGCCAAATACCTTGCGTGCAATCAGCTTGTAGAGACGTTTGCCGGTCGCGCGCCACAGGCGCGAGTGTGGCGCGGGTGTCTTGAGCATGGCCCATTGGCGCGCGGTCAATGCTTCCGGGCAATACGTGCGTTTGTGCTTGAGCAGATGGCGCAGATCTTCGCGTGCGAGCAGGCGAAATAGCGCGCCGCGCTTGCCGCGTGTCCAGGCAATCTGGAAATCCACCAGCGCGGGGCGCCCATCTTCGCGCACCAGCCAGTTGGGCTCCTTGGCCAGATCGTTGTGCACGATGCCGCGACGATGCAGGACGGCGAGCAGGCGCAGGGCGCGACGGTAATAATCGCGATCCCTGGGCTGGGCCTGCTGCATCGGCTTGCCGCCGATATAACCGCGCAGCAACTCCTGACCATCCCAGCCAAGCAGTGCAGGCACGCCATCGATACCGGCGAGTTTGCGCAATGCGCGCGCCTCACGCGCCGCTGCGCGCCGGGCAAAACCGCGTGCCCACCAGCGTGCCGCGGCCACATCGCGCCGGATCACACGCACGCCACCGCGCTCGGCGATTTCAATGCGCCCCAGTTCGTCGGCCTTGAGCAGGATAGTTTCGGACACGCAGGACAACCCGTTGCAACGCGCCCGGCTACAATCGCATCGTTAAGGCGCCAGCGGATATTGTCGCCCATACCCGCCGCAAGGCGCCAATCGACATGGAAGCATACCGACTTGATCTACCTCGACATCGCGCTCTACCTGCTGGCGGCAGCGCTGGTCGTCATCGGCCTGGCAGGCACCATCCTGCCTGCACTCCCAGGCATTCCCTTGATTTTCGCTGGCCTTTGGCTGGCTGCGGGCACTGACCACTATCACCACGTCAACGCCTGGTGGCTGAGCTTCATCGCGCTATTGGGCTCGATCGGCTTCATTATGGATTTCGTCGCTACCGCACTGGGCGCCAAGCGGGTCGGGGCGAGCAAGACAGCCATCTGGGGCGCCACCCTTGGAACGTTCGCAGGCATGTTCTTCGGCATTCCGGGGCTGCTGCTGGGACCGTTCCTCGGTGCCTTGTTGGGGGAGCTCCTGACAGGGACCAGCGTCCTGGGTTCGACCCATGTCGGCATTGGTACCTGGATCGGCCTGCTGTTCGGCACTCTGGTGAAACTGGTGGTCTCGCTGGTCATGATTGGCCTGTTCGCCTCCGCGTGGCTGTTGAACTAGTTCCAACGGCACGCGCCAAAGTCCCGCAGCCCCGCTTAGGCTCCGGGCACCCTTAATCAGGAGTTCTCCATGTCCAGACGACTCGCGACCGTGATCGCGGCATCCCTGCTATCCCTCGGCGCCGCACACGCACAAGGCACGACTCAGGCCTGGGTGGCACGCAGCAACGCCGACGCGCAGGTGCTGCTTGATGCCATGGCCCGTTTCAGCCCAGAGTTCGCCTCGCAGGTCGGCATGCCAGGGTATGACGCCAAGGTGGCTGATCTTGGCCCCCATATCGATGCCCGCTCCCGCCAGGCGATGGTCGAGGCGAAGGCGAAGCTCGAAAGCATGCTGTCGACCGAGAGCGACGCCAACGTGCGCCAGGATCTGCAGATCATGATCAAGGCCGCCGGCGACCAGATCGAGGGGATCGACCTCAATCACAAATATATGCTGCCTTACCAGGATATTGGCGGCCTGATTTTCAACGGCGAGTTCGTGCTGTTGAAAGATGACGTGCCGCCCGATCGTCGCGCCAAGGCGGTGGATCGCCTGGCCTGCTACGTCGGCAAGGCAACCGGATGCACGCCCATCGCCGAGCAGGCCAAGGCGCTATATACCGATGCTTTGAAAGACAAGTCGCTACTTGGCCCGTACAAGGGCGATGTAGAGCAGAAACTGGCCAACAGCGCTCGCTACGCCCAAGGCATCCGCCAGCTCTTCGCCAAATACAAGCTCGATGGCACACCCGAAGCCAAGGCGTCGCTCGATGCCCTGGACAAACAGCTCAAGGGTTACGACAACTGGGTGCGCAGCACGGTGCTCCCTCATGCGCGCACCGACTTCCGCTTGCCCGAACCGCTGTATGCCTACAACCTGCGTCAGGTCGGCATCGACATACCGCCGCAGGATCTGATCCGCATCGCCCAACTGGAGTTCGTCGAATTGCGCAGTTGGGCGCGCACGCTGGCACCTGAAGTCGCGCGAGCCGAAGGATTCAAGTCCAATCGCTACGAAGACGTGATCAAGGAGCTCAAGAAAGACCAACTCGGCAAGAATGACGTCGAACCGTGGTACCACCAGGTCATTGGCCAGATCCAGGACATCATACGTCGCGAGAACATCGTCACCTTGCCCCAGCGTGACATGCAGATGCGCGTGGCCTCGGAGGCCGAGGCCGCCGCCGTGCCGGCGCCGCATATGGATCCGCCGCCATTCATCAACAATCACGGCGAGCGGGGCACCTTCGTGCTGACCATGGGCAACCCCTCGGCAAATGGCGACAACACCCAGGCGTACGACGACTTCACCTTCAAGGCTGCCGCCTGGACGCTCACTGCTCATGAAGGGCGACCTGGCCATGAACTGCAGTTTGCCGCCATGGTCGAGCGCGGCGTGTCGCTGGCACGCAGTCTGTTCGCGTTCAACAGCGTGAACGTGGAAGGCTGGGCGCTCTACTCCGAAGCGGAAATGCTTCCCTATGAACCACCGGCCGGCCAATTGGCGGCTGTGCAGGCCCGCATGCTGCGCGCCGCGCGCGCCTATCTCGACCCGATGCTCAACCTGGGATTGATCACACGCGAACGTGCCCATGACATCCTTGCCCATGATGTAGGCCTGTCCGAAGCCATGACGCGCCAGGAGCTCGATCGCTACACCTTCAACAGTCCAGGTCAGGCCACCGCGTATTTCTATGGCTACATGCGCTTGCAGCAGTTGCGCCTGGATACGGAACTGACACTAGGGCCGAAATTCAACCGCAAGGACTTCAACGACTTTGTCATCAACCAGGGCTTATTGCCTCCATCGCAACTGGCAGAAGCGGTGCGCACCCAGTTCATTCCATCCGTTCAGGGCAAGAAATAGATAGCCATCCATACCGACGAACAGAGACGGGGCTTCGGCCCCGTTTTTATTTTCGCCATAGCGTCGTGGCGTGACACGCTTCGCAAAAAGTGATCGTGCATTGGCGCGGAGTATCAAGTGCATAGGGAACGGTCGATAACACGGGTTCAGCGGGGTGCTTCGTCCAGTGTTGGGCGTGGTTTGGCATTTCCCTGGCCCGTGTCAAAGGAGTTCCATCATGCGTCAATTCCTCCCCATCCCCATCCTGGTCATGGCGTTCGCCGTGACCGTGTCACTACCCAGCCGTTCCAGTGCGGACGAACAGGTTCCCGTCTCTCCTGCCTCACCGACGCCTGTATGCATATCGGCACGCGATATGGCCGGACATGACCCGTGCCAGGCAAGTGGCGGCCAAGCCACCACCGGGGAACCTGCGGCCGGTAGAGCCTGTCCACTCGAAAGCATCTATTTCAGCGACTGCTTGGCGCAATACGCCGACGTGCTGGTACGCGACGACCCGCAGCAGCCTCAGGCTCGCGCGCTCTACCGCATCACGGTGCGTCAGATGCCTGCTGGCACCCAGGAACATGTGGATGTGTTGACCGGCGACCAAGGTGAAATCAGCGACGCGGTGGGCTCGATCCGCTTCACGTTGGCCACGCACCGCACCGCCCAGGGAGTAGTCACCGATTATCGATTGGCAGGCTCTCGCCAGCAGGAGGGATCACGTCGCTTCGCCACGGGTGACAGCGCATCCGTGCAATGGGATGACACGACCATCACGATTACCCGCCTTTAGATGAAGCCCACGTCGCCCGGTTCAGGCCGGGCGATTGGGGAGCACGTACAACAGCACAGCCAGGTAATGCAACACACTGCCAGCCAATACAAACACATGCCAGACGGTGTGGTGGTAAGGCATCTTGCGTGCCAGATAGAAAGGCACACCCAGTGTATAGGCCAGCCCACCCCCAATCAGTAGCGCAAGCCCACCGGTCTGCAAGGAGGCCAATAAAGGCTTGAAAGCCACCATGCCGACCCAGCCCATCGCGACATACAGCAACACCGCGAACTTGCGATAACGCTTCAGAAAACCCAGCTCCAACATGGTACCGGCCAGTGCCAGGCTCCAGATGGTGGCGAACAGACCCCACCCCCAGGCGCCAGGCAGGGCAACCAGCGTAAACGGTGTATAGGTGCCAGCGATCAGCAGGAAAATGGCGATGTGATCGAGCGTGCGCAGCACGCGCTTGGCGCCATCACCGGGAATGGAGTGATACAGCGTGGAGGCGGTATACAACAGGATCAGCGTGGTTCCAAAGACCGAACTGGCCACGACCTCACGGGCTTGGCCATACATGGCCGCAAAAGCCACCATCGTGGCGAGGCCAGCAATACTGAGCACGATACCGATGCCATGGATGACGCTGCTGGCAAGCTCATCACCAAACGAATAGCGCGGAACGGCGGCGGTTGTGACAGCGGACATCTGCAATTCCCGAACAAATGAACATGAAAGACGGCCATCCGCTCCATGGCATGGCCGTCTTTCATCATATCGGTTAAATCCGTTCGATGGTGAACCCGGCAAAGGCGACACCCAGGTCCCAACCACGGCCCTTGCCGCTCAGCGCCAGCGAGACGGAGCCCTTGGTGAGCACTTGCGCGCCCACGGATTTGGTCGCTCCGGCATGCGCATTGGCATTGGCATAGCCACCAAGCACTTCGTTGATGCTATGCACGCCGGTGAATTCACCGTAGCCGTGATCGATCGAGCTTTTGCCTACGGTCAGGCCGCCGCCCTTGACGCTCAATTTGACCCGCATGCGAGCGCCATTGCTGCAACTGATCGTGCCGTAGCCGCTGGCGGTCTGATAGATCGCCGACCAGCCCTTCATGCTGAAATTCATCTTGCACTTCAGGTCGGCAGCCTGCGCTGGCAGCGCCAACAGGCCCCCTAACGCCAGCGCGGCGACAGCGACACACTTATATGCGGTTTTGCTCATGATGGTGATTCCTTGCGATGTCCGGCCCTTGCCGGCGGCACATTGTCGCAGGGCTAGGGTGAACGTGTTTTTTACGGAATTTGCACGTTGGATCACCTGGCTCGCGGCGGAAACTAATAGCGCCGGGCATCCCCCTTTCCCCCCGATGCTCGGTTATTCCGACCCCGCTCTCTGTGCGGGGTTTTTTTTGGCTTTCGCCAGCATGCATGGGTTGCTTGAAGAGCCCCCCATCTGCGTTTGAGTGGCTCCTACGAGGTGAAGGGAGTCGCGCGCCGTTCTCGATAATCGCGGGGCGAACACTTCATCACGCGCTTGAACGCGTGACTGAATGCGCTATCGGAGTCGTAACCCAACTGCTGTGCAATGGAGGAAATCGTAGCGCTGCCTGTCGTGAGAGCCTGGGCAGCCAACTGCATGCGCCAGCGCAAGACATACTCCAACGGCGCCATTCCCGCCTTCTGCTTGAATCGCAATGCGAACGTCGAGCGGGAGACACCGGCGATTCTGGCTAGATCTTCAACTGTCCAGGCTCGCGAGGGACTGGTGTGAATGGCCTGAATCGCCGCACCAACCCGCGCGTCGAATACGGCAGGTAGCCAACCTGGGGCACCGTTGTCGGCCTGGGCAAGATAAAGACGCAACATCTGCACCAGCATGATATGGCCCAAGTGTTCGACCACGATCGTATGACCGGGAGAGGGATTGGCAAGCTCATGGGCAAGGCGTTGCAATGCCCAGCTCAATACAGACGCCTGATCCGAGCCGTGCCGGACGACCGCCACAGGCGGCAGGCCATCAAATAGAAGGCCCGATTCATCGCCAAAGGCAAAGCGCCCTCCAATCAGAAAAAACGCGTCGGCCGTTCCGCATTGAGCTATCCCGCCCGCGGCATGCCGGTATACCTCCTCGGCGCGAACAGCCGGCAGTGAAAAATCGCTTCGAAGCGAGAAGGTACGTTTACGCGACAACAGGAAGCAGTCGCCTTGCTCCAACCGAATCGGCTGCTCCACACCTTCGACAATCAGCCAACATGTTCCTTCAACGATGGCATTGAACTTGATTCCATCGGGCGCAGGAAAATCAATAGCCCAGTCGCTGCCGGCCTTCAGTCCGGCAAACCCCGAGCCTTGCGTCTCCAGCAGAGAAAGCACTTCGGATAGCAGATCCATATGGCCTTTCGGACGATCTCGACGAACGGCTGGACTTTGCTGCATTCACAGCGCAAAGACCAGATCGGACAATGCCGACCATCGATTTTAATCCGAGCTGTCTCTCCCAAGGATGTACCATGACCTTCCAGCAGTCGCCGCTTGATTCCGGCTTTGGCGCCACCACCACCGCAGCACAGATCATGGCCGGACATGGGTTACGTGACCATGTCGCCATCGTGACCGGGGGGCATTCCGGCCTGGGCCTGGAGACAACGCGAGCATTGGCCCATGCGGGCGCACGGGTGATTGTCGCCGCACGCTCTGTGGAAACAGCGCGTGCACAGGTCAACGACATGCCTGGCGTGGAGGTTGAGCCACTCGATCTTTCTGACCTCGCCAGCGTGCGCGACTTCGCGCGACGATTCCTGGCAACGGGCAGGCACATCGATATCCTGGTCGGCAATGCGGGCGTCATGGCCTGTCCGGAAACCCGCACACGCGAAGGCTGGGAAATGCAATGGGCGACGAACCACCTCGGACACTACGCGCTGGCCAATCTACTCTGGCCTGCGCTCAGCGGTGGCTCACGAGTCATCGTGGTGTCTTCCGCCGGACACCATCTGTCGGACATACGCTGGGATGACGTGCATTTCGCTCAGGGCTATGACAAATGGCAAGCCTATGGACAATCGAAAACGGCCAATGCGCTTTTCGCCGTACAGCTTGACCGACTGGGAAGGCAAGAAGGCGTTCGTGCCTTTTCTCTGCATCCCGGGAAAATTTTCACACCGCTGCAACGCCATCTGGCACGCGATGAAATGATTGCCGCAGGCTGGCTCGACGTCGAAGGCAACCCGGTCGACCCCACGTTCAAGACCATGCAGCAAGGTGCGGCGACGCAGCTCTGGGCCGCCACCTCGGCACAATTGAATGGCATGGGTGGCCTGTATTGCGAGGATTGCGACGTCGCCGCGCTCAACAAGGGAGATCTTCCATCGTTCGCGGGAGTTCAACCTTACGCCGTGAACCCCGGGCAGGCCGAACGTCTTTGGGCACTCTCGGCTCGACTGACGGGAATCGACGCCTTCGCGACCGCATGAATCACCCTTCCGGCGCGTCGCGTGGACACGCCCGACCGCGTCATGCGGCACAAAGAACTGGCTCATCCACGCGACTAAGCCTTTGCCACAAATGGAGTTTCATCCCTCACGACATCTGCTTGCCGCGCATGGGTTCGCACCCTGCGCCGGACGAATGGTGCCTCGACCCGACGGCCAGGGAGATCGTCACGGGTTCGCCCCCCCATGCGTGAGCAGGCCCGTGTGGATGCTCTGCACAACGCATAACCGTTGCATCGCGCTAAGCTGGCCGCATCAAAGCATCACGGAGATATGCCATGCCCAGCATCGACTTGTTGTTGTACATGGATCACCTTGACACTGGCACGGTGGGCGCGCGCGCCGCCATGGCCCTGGCGCGCCGCCTTGGCGCACGCCTGGACGCCCTGTACGTGGCCGATCTCCCAGCCGCCGCCTTCAGCCTCCCAGAAGCGGTGCCCGTGCAGTTGGAAGAAACGCGTCGTCGTTGCGCCGAAGCCGAGGAACACGCCAGCGCATGGCAACAGGCACTGGCCGCCCAGAGCCTGACGGGGACATGGCGCGTGTCGCAAGGCGATAGCGTGCAGACGGTGTGTCAGGCAGCCTCCGGTTACGACCTGCTGGTCATGGAGCGCAGCCAACAGCGCAGCGACGCCCCCGTCGGTTTTGGCAAGGTTTCGCGTAGCGTGTTCGGCACCGGTCGGCCAGTTCTGGTTGTACCGGACAACATCACCGTCGGCGAAGTCGGCGCACGAATTATGGTGGCGTGGAACGGCAGCCGGGAGTCGGCCATTGCACTGGCCGCTGCCGCGCCATTACTGCGACAAGCGGCCGAAGTCGTCGTGCTCGATGGCAGCAGCATGTTGCCTGATGACGCCATTGCGGTGCTCCCTCCGCCCGGGCTCGCCGACTGGCTGCAACGGCGCGATATCCGTGCCCGCATCGACATCTTCGACGCCGGCCCTGCCCACGCCGCCGGCCCACTGCTGCTGAAAGCAGCGCACGCCCACCACGCCGACCTTATCGTGATGGGCGCCTGGAGCCGGTCCCGTCTGGCCGAAATGGTCCTGGGCGGCACCACTCGCCACCTGTTCATGCACAGCGACCTGCCGATGTTGGTGGCGCATTGAGTGAGGAGTTAGGAGTTAGGAGTTAGGAGCAAGAAGAGCTCCAGCGCCTCGCTGATTCACCTCACAGCTCGCGCAGCGAGCGGCCTAACAGGCTGGCTGCGCAGCAGCCGGCCCCGAAGCCTAACCCCACTAACCAACCTCTTGCGTTCCATCCTCCTGGAAGCACAGACTGGCGTCGACCGGGCGAATTCCCCAACGACCCGTTTCTCATGTGATCAACCCGGGTCGCGTTCGTTCGGCGCCGTGCTTTCCTCTTACCTACATCTGGAGGTGGCTTTATGGTGTCCGCAGGGTTGGCCGTTGCACATCGTTCGTATCCCGACAGCACACGCATTGCCGCATTGAGCGTGGCCATTGCGCTGAACCTGGCCGGTTTGCTTCTCGTCCTACGCCCTATCGCTCCGCAGATCGCCGAGCTCATCAAGCCCACGCCGGTCCCGACGATCCGCTGGATCCAGACCGAGCCATTGCCTCCTGCGCCGCCGGCCTTGGTGATGATGCCCAAGGCGCCTGTCGTGACGCCACGCATCACGCATACAGTGCCCAAACCTCCCGTCGCACCTTCCGTTGTTCCGCAACAGCTAAGCGACGAAGGCACCATAGCGCCACAGGTCGTCAATGCCCAACCGCAAATTGAAGTGGCGACACCTTCGGTACCTGACAAACCCGTCGAAGCCACGTTGGCTTATCGCACCGCACCGCTGAGCTATCCGCGCGAAGGCCTGCAACGCAGGTTGTCCGGCACCGTGCTGCTACGGGTATTGGTGGATGAAAACGGCAAGCCGATCCAGGTCGAGATCGAAAAGCCCAGCGGGCAGCCGCTGCTCGATCGTAGTGCGCGCGACCAGGTCCTGGCCAAGTGGTTATTCCAGCCCGCCACGATCAGTGGTCAGCACGTCAAGGCGTGGGCTCGCGTACCGGTTACCTTCAACCTCAACTAGCTTTAGACGCGCAGGCGCGGACTGCGCAGTCGATAAGGAAAAAGCCCGGCCCGCTTGCGCGGGACCGGGCCTCTCCACGGCTAAGGATGCCCCGACTGTTGTTCCGGTCAGTGCTGGGGGGGAGCCTGCGGCGCATGGCCTGGTTGCGGCGAACGCGTTGCGCGCACAACCAGCCAGACCAGCCCTACCACACACAAGGTAGGAACAAGGGCCGGTAGCAGCGCCAGCAACATCAGCGGCGCGGCAATCACCAGCGCGACCAATCCAAACACCAGGCCAAAAAGCGCGCCGATCAGGCTGAACATGCCTCCGATCAGGGTGAATACGAATTTGAATACCAGGCCGATCGTCGCCGCCATCAGCCAGCAGGCAATAACCACCATCGCGATAACGCCAAAAGCAAACATGGGTCTGTCTCCTCGCAACATGAGCTCATGAGGGAGCCTTGCCACCGTTTGATGCCGGTCCGAGCGTGAAGGTTTAACGGTCCGTGGATTCATCCTAGGCCACACGTTTTAGCCACGCATGGCGCAGAAGTCATAGGTCCGATCGCAGGTTCTGGCGTTAGCGCGTCCTTAACGGGCGGCATGTTCCACTTCGTCCATTCCTGCAGGGTTCCAGGCATGGGCAAGCACTCACATACTCTCAAGGCGCTGCGTGAAATCGCCTTGACGTACAGCATCGGAAGTCAACCTGACCTCCCTGCGATGGCGCGGGAGCTGGGTGCGGTGATCCATCGTAATGGGCCGATGCCCGTGTCTGCCTTGTCACGCCTGCGCAAACCGCAGCCGACCGGACTGACGCGCTGGCTGCTGGCCGAACGCAGCAAGCCCGGTATCAGCATTTTGGTCATGGCGTGGGCGCCGAACCACCATACGCCCGTGCACGACCATGGGGGCCTGTGGGGCCTGGAACTGGCGCTGCATGGCGCACTGGAAGTGCAATCCTACGCACGTGATCCAGTGACGGAAAACCTGAGCGCCACCGGTCGCGACTGGTTGGGGCCAGGTGATGCTTCCTGGTTCGAAGGCGGCCAGTCCCACGCCCATCGCTGCCGCAATCTGTCGCGACATGAAACCGCATTGACGCTTCACGTCTACGGCGGGAATCTGGCAGAGTATTTCACCTATGAGCGTACCGGACAGGCCGATCGCTGGGAGGCTCGTCCGCAACGCGCGGTGATCGCCGGCCCGCGGCTGGCTTGACGCACGCTTCCTTCGAGCGAATCTACAAGGAACTGCATGTATCGACGGGTCGCCATTATCGGCGGCGGTGCTGCTGCCGCCACAGTAATCAGCGAGCTGCTGGATCGTCCCTCCGCGCATACCTTGCGCGTGGACTGGTATACGGGGACCGGCGGCAAACTGGCGCGTGGCGTAGCCTACGGCACTGCCTCCGATCGTCACTTGCTCAACGTACGCGCGGCTTCGATGAGCTTGTTCACCGGCAAGCCGCGCGGCTTCCTTGATTTCGCGCAACGCAACGACAGCAGCATCAAGGGTACGGATTTCCTGCCACGCCGGATGTACGGCGATTATCTCGAAGCCGAGGTCATGCGCGTGCTCGAGCAGGCCAAGGTCGCCGGGCACGATATACAGATCATCCCTTTTGATGTCGACGGCATCGTGCCCGAACCGACCGGCGTCACCGTCATGCAGGGCGATGAAAGCCGCCATGCGGACGCCGCCATCCTGGCCATCGGTTCGTTGCCACCGCAGCCGCTGAGCGGCATTGATGACGCTGTGCTGGCCAGCGGAAAATACATCGTCGATCCCTGGAAGTTTCTTGCCGATGTCGTGCCGGACGATACACCGCGTACGGTCGTGGTGGTCGGCATGGGTTTGACTGCCGCCGACGTCATGCTGGAGCTAGGGGCGCAGTGGCCGAATGCGCGCTTCATCGCCATGTCGCGTCATGGCCATCTGCCCGAAGCGCATGCCGCCAGCCCAAGCGCACCACTCGATGACGGCGGCGAACTGTTTGAATCGATGCGCGATGCACCGGACATGCGTACGTGGATGCGCCTGGTACGCGAAACGGTGGAAGGCAGCAGCGATTGGCGCACCATTGTCGACGGCCTGCGTCCGCATCTGCCCGACCTTTGGCAAACCCTTTCCCACACCGAACGCGCGCGCTTCATGCGGCATGTCCGCTGGGCATGGGAGCGCGTCAGGCATCGCATGCCGCCGCAGGTGGCATCGACACTCGACACGTTCGAACGCGAGGGCCGTCTGCGTCGTTGCAAGGGGCACATGCAGGCCGTGCACCTAGCGCAGGGCAAATTGCAACTGGATATCGTCCCGTACCACGATCCGATCCTGGCCGAATCATTACAGGCTGACCTGGTCATCCAGACCGTCGGCCTCAATACCGATATCCGCCGCACCGATCACGGGCTGATCCGGCAATTGGAAACCAACGGCCATGTGATCGCTGATCCGTTCGGCATGGGCTTGCATGCCGAACCCGATGGTCGCGTGTATCACAAGGATGGCCTGTGGCCGCATTTTTTCGCCATCGGCAGCATGTTGCGTGGCACGCTCTGGGAAACCACGGCAATCCCTGAAATCCGCCAGCAAGCGCGCAGTCTCGCGGAGCGATTGCTGGCCGAGTGAATTCGAATACGCCTGAAGTCGCTCGCTGACGCTCGCTGTCATGCGGAAAGCCGGTCGCTGCGCGACCTGTAAAGGGGAGCAGAGAAAAACAGCCCACGGCTGCTTTTCTCTTTACAGCGAGCTGCTACGCGCAGCTTCCCCCCTAATCCCATCCCGCCAGCACCAGCTTGCCCATCGTGCCATGGCTTTCCAGTTGCGCATGCGCCTTACGCAGGTTGGCGGCGTTGATGGCGCCCCCTTGTTCGCTCAGGGTGCTACGCAGCGCACCTGCGTCTACGAGGTCGGCCACCTCGTTCAGCAGCAGGTGCTGGGATTGCATATCGTCGGTGTGGAACAAGGAGCGCGTGTACATGAACTCCCAGTGCAGCGAGATGCTCTTCTGCTTGAGCCGCGCGATGTCCAGCGGCGTAGCCGGATCGTCGATCAGGCCGAGTTTTCCCTGCGGCTTGAGTACATCGACCGTGGCGGCGTAATGCTGCTCGGAATGAGTCAGGCTGAGCACATAGTCCACGCCCTGCGGGGTTATGGCTTTCACCTGGGCAGCCAAGTCGCCGCGATGATCGACCACGTGATGCGCGCCCATGTCACGCACCCAGTCACGCGTCTGCGTGCGTGACGCCGTGCCTATGATCGTGGCGGCCGTCAGCTTGCGTAGCAATTGCACGGCCATCGAACCCACGCCACCAGCCGCACCGATCACCAGCACGGTACCTGCCGGGCGCGTACCGTCACGCGGTATGCCAAGGCGATCGAACAACAACTCCCAGGCCGTGACCGTCGTCAGCGGCATCGCGGCAGCTTGTGGGAAATCCAGCGTCGCGGGCATGCGCCCGACGATGCGTTCATCCACGATCTGCAATTGGGCGTTGCTGCCGGCACGATCGATCGCACCGGCGTAATAGACCCTGTCTCCCGGCTTGAACAGGCTGACCTGGGCGCCCGTCGCCACGACGATCCCCGCCGCATCCCAACCCAGGATCTTGTCGGCTCCCTGCGGATCGACCCTCTGACGAATCTTGGTGTCGACCGGATTGACCGAGATCGCCTCAACCCGCACCAGCACATCGCGGGCCCCCGGTGTGGGATCGGGAACATCAACGTCGATCAGGCTGCTGGCATCGCTGATCGGAAGCGAAGCACGATAGGCCACGGCTTTCATGAAGGCTCCTGGAGGTGGGCTGGCGAAGGGCACACTATGCAGCTTGCCGCACCGGCTGTGAATTGACCAAACTAGACGCGCCTCCTGTCCTTGAAGTCGCGATGAGCCCATCCCCGCTTATGCTAATACCACCAGGCACGAGTACCGCACGAAACCCATCCGGGCCGGCGGCAGTCACGTGGCGGTTCGCAGCCGATGCCAGCGCCTTTGTTCATCAGGTGCGCGCACATGCTTAGTAGCATCATCGGCGTGATCGTGTTGCTTTTCCACCTGGCCGGCCTGATCGCGGCGGTCAACGCGGTCATGAATACCCGCACCGCGCAAGGCGCATTCGCGTGGGCATTGGGCCTGATCTTCCTGCCCTATATCACCCTGATTCCCTACCTGTACCTGGGCCGCAGCAAATTCCATGGCTATATCAGCCGTCATCGCGCCAGCCGGCTGCAATTGCGCGAAGCCACCGGCGCGGCTGTCCACCAGGACACCCGCGCCGAACCGGAAACGCAGCGCTACGAAGCGATCGCGAGAATGCTTGGCACGCGTTTCCTGCCAGGCCAGCGCCTGCGCCTTCTCATCGACGGAAAAGCCACGTTCGACGCCATCTTCGAAGCGATCGACTCGGCGCGGCACTACGTATTGGTGCAGTTCTTCATTTTCCACGACGACCAGCTCGGTCGACGCATGCAGGCATTGCTGCTGTCCAAGGCAGCCCAAGGCGTCAAGGTGCACGTACTGTTCGACGGTATCGGCAGTCATGCCCTGCCCGGACGCTACATCGACGCGCTGCGTGATGGCGGCGTGGCCATCCATGCCTTTGCCACCCGCCGCAAGAGCAACCGCTTTCAGTTGAACTTCCGCAACCACCGCAAGATCGTCGTGGTCGATGGGCGCATCGGTTTTACCGGCGGGCTGAACGTCGGTGACGAATACATGGGTCTGGAGCCGCCCCTGGCCCCCTGGCGCGATACGCACCTGCAAATCGAAGGCACGGCGGTGACCGAGCTTCAGCGCAGCTTCGCCGAGGACTGGTACTGGGTCACCGGCGAACTTCCGCCGATGGCTGCACCTGTCGCTACAGATGGCCCGGCCATGACACTCATCGCCGCAACCGGGCCAGCGGATGCGCAGGAAAGCTGCTCACTCTACTTCGTCAGCGCCATCCACGCCGCACAACAGCGCGTCTGGCTGACCACTCCGTATTTTGTTCCCGATCAGGCTGTCATGGCGGCGCTGAGACTGGCTGTGTTCCGGGGCGTGGACGTGCGCATCCTGATTCCCTCGGTGGCCGACCATTACGCGGTATTCCAGGCTTCGGGGTTGTATGCGCACGACGCGGTGCGCGCCGGTGTTCGCGTGTTTCGCCATGCGCCCGGCTTCGTGCACCAGAAAGTTATCCTGATCGACGACGACACGGTGTCCGTGGGCAGCATGAACCTGGACAATCGGTCATTCCGGCTCAACTTCGAGATCGGCGCGCTGAACATCGATCGTGCATTTGCCCATGAGGTGCAGACCATGCTCGAACACGACTTTGCCCAGGCGCGCGAAGTGGTGCCCGAGGATTACTATCGAGCACCTTACCTGCGGCGGCTTGTCATGCACGTCGCACGCCTGTTCGACCCCGTGCTTTGAAGAGGCCTTCCCGATGTTCTCCCGCTATATGCTGCTTGCCA
Source organism: Dyella sp. (assembly GCF_036384435.1). Taxonomy (GTDB): domain Bacteria; phylum Pseudomonadota; class Gammaproteobacteria; order Xanthomonadales; family Rhodanobacteraceae; genus GSA-30. The sequence continues at coordinate 39,309 of NZ_DASVMI010000161.1, forward strand.
CACTCATGATGACCCCGACACTGACGGCGCATGCCCAGGCACAGCATTTTGTCGAACGCGAAGTCAGCCTCGCCGGCCACGTGTACAAGTATCAGGTGTTCGTTCCCGCCGGCTGGTCGGCTGGCAAACCTTGGCCCGTGGTGCTGTTCCTGCATGGCAGCGGCGAACGTGGCTCGGACAATCAAAAACAGCTGACCCAGGGATTGCCGCCGTGGTTACGCGACCACGGCGCGGATTTTCCGGCCGTCGTGGTGATACCGCAGGCCCCCGAACATACGTACTGGAGTGGCGACAGCGAACGCATGGCCATGCAGGCCTTGCGTGAAAGCGTGCGCGAATTCCATGGCGATCGCCACCGCCTCTATCTCACCGGCTTGTCCATGGGAGGCTTCGGCGCCTGGCAACTGGCTATCGACTATCCAGGTGTCTTCGCGGCGGCAGCCATCATCTGCGGCGGCATCGAGCCGCTCAAGGACGACGACGAGCCACCATTGCAGGTCGAGGGGCTGCCTGGGCATGGCAACCCGTATGGCTGGGCCGCCGATCGCGTGGGGCGCCTGCCGGTGTGGATCTTCCACGGCAGCGCGGACAACGTAGTGCCCCCTGAGGGCTCGCGGCGCATGCACGAGGCACTGAGCAAGCGTGGCGACGAGGTCCGCTACACCGAGTTTCCCGGCGTCAATCACGGCTCCTGGATTCCGGCCTATGCATTGCCGCAGTTGTGGCCCTGGATGTTTTCGCACCGGCAGACGCAACCGCAGCTGTGAGCCAGTATCGTTTGACCCTGCTGGCACAACAAATGATAATAAATCTCATTTGTAACCCCTAACGACCGTCGCGGCAGCCCGTCGCACGGCCTGCCCGGACCGTCTTTGCGTGATGACAACCTGTGCCTTGTTGCTCTGCATTGCCGGGGGTACCGCCATCTACCTGGCCAGCCGCCAGCAGACATGGCTGGCCAGATCCTGGCCGGCCACCGCCCGCTGGGTCGGCGCTCTGCTGTGCCTGGGCGGCTTGGCTGCGTGGATCGTTGCCGATGGCGGCGGCGTGGGTACGGTCGCCGCACTGTCGTCGTTGATGCTGACCTGGGTCAGCCTGCCCTACCTTGCCTGGTGGCGACGCGCTTCGAAGGTTACCTCGTGATCGCGCGCTCGCTTGCCGGCACCTTGCTGGGATTTACGCTGTCGGCCGCCCTCGTCGCCCTGCTGCACGCACTGCCCGGTGGACAAGGCGCCTTGGTCGCGCTGCTGCTGGCGTTCTTCCCGTTGTGGATCGGGTTCATGACACTCGCTTTCTTCTTCCGCAACGGCTCGCGCGCCTGGCTCGGCCTGGGCGCAGCCAACCTGCTGGCGATCGGCGCGCTTTGGCTCGTGCGCCATGGCGGGGCGTGACGCGATGAAATCTTCCACGCTGCGCGCCTTCCAGACCGTCCACACCTGGACGGGTGTCATGGCCGGCTTCGCGCTGTTCGTCGCCTTCTACGCTGGCGCGCTGACCATGTTCCACGACGACATCGCCACCTGGCAGATGCCGCCCTGGCGCAGCGCGGCCGATGCGGCGATATCGCCCTCAGCGCTGGTCGATGCATTGATACGGCAACATCCGCAGGCACAGGATTTCGGTATCGTTCTGCCGCATACGCCCGGACAATCCAGCTACGTGTTCTGGAACGCCAACGGCCATATGCGCTATGCCACCGCCAGCCAGCTGGCCGCGCCCGTGGACGATGGACGCGCCGATGACCTGGCCGACTTCGTCTACGCCCTGCACGACAGCCTGGGTATTCCCGTGTTCGGCCTGTATTTCATGGGCGTGGTCAGCATGCTGTACGGCCTGGCGATCACCTCGGGCTTCATTTTTCATCTACCCCAACTGGTCAAGGACCTGTTCGCACTGCGCGTGGGCAAAAACCTCAAGCGACTCTGGCAGGATGCACATACAACCATCGGCGTGCTCAGCCTGCCATTCCATGTGATGTTCGCCATCACCGGTGCCGCATTCTGCCTGACCAGCCTGTTGCTCACTGCGCTCGACGCCACAGCGTTCGATGGCAAACTGATGGCGGCCTTCGCCGATGCGACGCGTACCGCCCCAGTCGTGGAGGCAGCGCATCAACCCGCGTCGATGCTCTCGTTCGATGCACTGGTTGCCCGAGCCAGGCATGAGGCACTTGCCGCAGGCGCGGCCGGCTTCGAACCCGACTACGCGTATTTCTCCAACTATGGCGATCGCAATGCCACCGTGATGATCCGCGGCCTGTCCGATCGAACGCTGGGCAGCTTCGGCCATATCACCCTCGATGGCGCCACGGGTCGGCCACTGATGACGCAGGCCGGCGCCCAACGCGATGCCAACAGCCTGGTGTTCTCGGCCATGTATTCGGTGCACTTCGGCAATTTTGGCGGCCGGATGGTGCAGTGGCTGTATTTCCTTCTTGGGTTAGCCGGCGCTTTCCTGTTCTATTCGGGCAATCTGCTGTGGATCGAGGCACGCCGCAAGCGACGCCATGCCGACCAGCCTCTGAAGACACGTGTCATGGCGCGCGCCACGGTGGGCATCTGCATCGGCTCATGCCTGGCTATTTCCGGTGCATTTGCTGCCACCGCGCTCGCTTCCATGCTGGGCATCGACGCACAGTGGCCGCAGCACGTGGCCTGTTTCGGCCTGTTCCTGGCCGCATGTGCCTATGCATGCGCGCGTCCGGTGGCATCAGCCACGGTGGAGTTGCTGGTCGCCACCGGAATGCTCACGCTCATCGTGGTGCTGACCGATCTGCTGCGCAATGCCAGGGCCTGGATGCAACCCTGGTCGCCGCAGACTGCCTCGGTCTTTGGCGTGGATGGGGCTGGCATGGTGCTTGGTGCGGTGTTCCTGCTGCTGGCACGCGCATCCTGGCGTCGCGCACGCCAGGGCGAGCAAACCAGCGTGTGGGCGACTCAGCCGCGCACGAGCTTGCCGTAACGGAAATACAGCCAACAAGTAAGCAGCACAGCCGCCAGGGAAAGGCCGGAGGCGATGCAGAACAACGCGCCATAGCGTCCCCCCGAAGCCACCCAGCCCCCTAGGGGACCGGTGACGCCCAGCGCCACATCGATGAACACCGAATAGGCCGCCAGCGCCGCTCCACGATTGTTCATGCTCACCCGGCTGACCGCCTCCACGCCCAGGGCAGGAAAGATCAGCGAGAAGCCGATACCTGTGAGCGCTGCGCCCAACATGGCGGTGACGACGTTTCCGGCGATCGCCAGCACGATCAATCCCGCGCATTCGATGCACAGCGAGGTCATCGCCACGCGATAACCTCCAAAACGCGAAATCGCGCTACCCATCAATAGACGTACGGCGACGAAGCAACCACCAAACACACTCAGCGTGAGCGCGGCATTGGCCCAATGCATGCTGGCGTAGTACAGCGTGATGAAGGTGGAGATCGCGCCGAACCCGACCGACCCCAGCGCAAG
>NZ_DASVMI010000162.1:0-4540 GCF_036384435.1 Dyella sp.
GACCGGTAGACATCACCAGCAATTTGTCGCCAGGTTTGATCTCGCCCTGCACCACACGCACCAGCGACACCACGCCCAGGTAGTTATCGAACCAGGAGTCGATGATCAGCGCCTGCATGCGATCGGTATCGCCCACTTTGGGCGGCGGAATGCGATGGATGATCGCTTCCAGCACCTCGACCACGTTCAAGCCAGTCTTTGCACTCACGGCCACCGCATCGGTAGCATCGATACCGATCACGGCCTCGATTTCCCCCTTGACCTTGTCAATGTCAGCGGTGGGTAGATCAATCTTGTTGAGCACGGGCACTACTTCCAGCCCCTGCTCCACGGCGGTATAGCAGTTGGCTACCGATTGGGCTTCGACACCTTGCGCGGCATCAACGACCAGCAGGGCGCCTTCGCAAGCGGACAGGGAGCGACTGACCTCATAGGAGAAGTCGACGTGCCCCGGGGTATCGATGAAGTTCAGCTGGTAGGTCTTGCCATCGCGTGCCTTGTAAGGCAGCGACACCGACTGCGCCTTAATGGTGATACCGCGCTCGCGCTCGATCGGATTATTGTCGAGCACCTGCGCTTCCATCTCGCGCTCGGTCAGACCGCCGCAGATCTGGATGATGCGGTCCGCAAGGGTCGACTTGCCGTGGTCGATATGGGCAATGATGGAGAAATTACGAATCAGTTCCATGGACAGCGCTGGCTACGGTGCTCCGCCGGGCTTGAGCGCACCGACAGCGCGCCACCCCGATGGCGGCACGAACTGGGCATTATCGCATGGATCGAGGACGTCCCGGGGCGCCCCGGCGGATGCCCTCAACTGGCGGGACTGCGCGCCAGGGAAGCGCCCCTGGAAGTCGAGCAGGCTGGCCCATGCCACAGCCGCGTGCCGGGCCCATCGGGCTGCGGCACGCGGCCGATAGGGTCACTCGTCGTCTTTCCCGCCCGGTACGGTCAAACCGATGAAGGAACTACGGTCATCGCGGCGCACCAGCAGTAACACGGTGCTGCCCGCCTTGACGTCCTTGGTGGCCTCGCGGAAGGCCGTAGCGCTGCCGATCGCCGACTGGTTGACGCGAAGGATCACATCGCCCTGCCGCAACCCGGCCTGGGCTGCCACGCGCCCAGTGACATTCGCCACGACAACCCCCTCCCCAGCCTTGAGGCCAAGCTGTTTGCGCGTGTCGCTATCGATGTCCTGCACAGTGAGGCCAAGCAACGATGAACCGGCCCGCTGGCCTGGCTGATCGCCCTTGGAAGCGCCTGCCGTCATGGCATTCTTGTCGCGCGGTTGCTCCCCTACTGTGACCGTTACATCCTGCTTCTTGCCTTCGCGCAGCACCTGCACGGTGGCCTTGGTCCCCGGGGGCGTCATGGCCACCAGCGGAGGCAGATCGGGCGACTGGTTGATGTGCTGCCCGTTGAAGGCCAGCACAATATCGCCTTGGCGCAGGCCAGCCTTGTCGGCCGCGCTACCCGGTGTGACATCTACCACGACCGCTCCGTCGGGGTTGGCAAGCTTGAATACCTTGACCATATCGTCGGACACCGGCTGCACCGTCACGCCCAACATGCCGCGTGACACGAAGCCGTGCTCGCGGATCTGTTTGACGGCACTCATGGCCATGTCGATGGGAATCGAGAAGGCCACCCCCAGGTATCCGCCAGTATTGGAGTAGATCTGGGAGTTGACGCCCACTACCTGGCCTTGCAGGTTGAACAACGGCCCACCGGAATTGCCGCGATTAATCGGCACGTCCGTCTGGATGAAAGAAGTATAAGGCTGGTCCTGGCTGCCCAGGTTTCGCCCCACGGCGCTGACAATGCCCTGAGTTACGGTGTAATCGAAACCGAAGGGGGAGCCTATCGCAAGCACCCACTGGCCAGGCTTGAGCGATCGCGAGTCACCGATGCTGACGGCCGGCAGGTTTCCGCCAGCGTCCACCTTGAGCAACGCAATGTCGTATTGCGGATCGCTTCCGACCACTTTCGCGGTCAAGGTCCGCCTATCCTGCAAACGCACCGTAACCGTGTCGGCGTCTTCCACGACATGTGTATTGGTGATGATGTAGCCATCGTGGGAGATGATGAAACCTGAGCCTAACGATGTACGCGCCTGCTCCTCTGGCGTCGGCATGCCGGGCATGCCAAAGAAACGACGCAGAATATCGTTTGGATCATTGTCATCCGAACCATCGCCGCCCGGGCCTTGGGGGCCTTGAATCTGGCGCATGCTCTTGCGCGCACGCTTTCCGCTGTACTTGGCCTCCACGTGCACGACGGCGGCAGCGTTCTGCTGCACGATACCCGTGAAATCGGGCAGGCTGCCATTGGCTGCCACCGGCGCCCCAGCCTGGGCCTGTACGCCGCCAGCGGACGCCAAGCCGACCAGTGCGAAACATGCCGCGGTGCGCAAGTTGAAACGGCTCATGCTTGTATTCCTCCTGTTTTCAGACACGACCTGACCTCAACCCAACAACTATGGGCTGGCAAAAAAGTGGTGGCATAGGAAGGTGACCACCGATACGGGGCCACCTCTGGATGAATGACGGGGCCTTGCCCGGTCATTGGGCGACAACGCGCCCCTGTGATGGCGTGACCTGCCGCTGTGCTTGGACAGGACTGATCAGCAGGTAGCTGGCGTCGCCGTGCCTGATCATTTGGTAGCCGCGCAATTGATAAGGAGACAGCCGATCGGAGTGGGCATAGAACAAAGGCCCTTCACTGCCATCGATCGTGGCGGAAGCTTGCTGGCTGAGCTGCGAAGGCAGCGAAGCGTAGCTATTGAGCCAGACCGGCGCCTGGACCGGATTACCGTTCACCGGCACCGGCTGGGTGACAGGAGCCGACCCGATGGCAGCCCTGTTCATTGAAGCCAGTGGTGGGGCCGACTCATTGGCCTGCTGCCCGGCTGGCTGGGTGGTCAGCAAGGCAACAACCGCCACACTGGCGGCAATGGCACCGCCGGCCGACCAGCGCAACCAACGACGCCTGCCGGAGGGCGCGGCGACAGAGGCCGATTCCTGATCGATGGCCAGCATGACGCGTGCGGCAAAACCCTCGGAAGCGACCGAAGGAAGCTCGCGCCTCAAACCATCACGCGCAAGATGGTAATCGGACCATGCTTGCGCCAAGGAGGCATCGGCTTCGAATCGGCGCAACAGAAAGCGCAACTCTTCCTTGGTGAGCTGCCCGTCCATCCCGGCAGAAAGATTTTCGCGATTGACTTCAGTCATTTATACGATCCTCGCGGTCCGTCAGCAGCGGCCGCAGCTTTTCATCGATCGCCTCACGAGCGCGGAAAATCCGCGATCGCACCGTTCCGATTGGACAATCCATGGCCTCGGCGATCTCTTCGTAGCTGAGACCGTCAACCTCCCTGAGGGTGATGGCGGTACGCAGCTCTTCTGGCAGGGCTTGGACAGTGGAAAAGACAGTTCGTTCAATTTCCTGGCGCATCAGCTCGCGCTCCGGGGTCGCGCTTTCCTGCATACGATCGGCCCCGGGAACGAATACGGCATCTTCCACGGCGATATCGTCCATGGGCGGACGCCGCCCCATGGCAACCAAATGGTTCTTGGCCGTGTTGACGGCGATCTTGTACATCCATGTGTAGAAGGCGCTCTCGCCACGAAATGAACCAATGGCGCGCCAAGCCCGGACGAAGGCCTCCTGGGCCACATCCTCGCACTCGGCATGATTGTTCACATAACGCGAAATCAGGCCAATGACCTTGTGCTGATACTTGCGTACCAGCAGGTCAAATGCCCGCTTGTCCCCGCTTTGGACGCGCTCGACCAGCGCGCTATCCAGTTCGTTTTCGCCCATCCGGGCCGTCTCCTTCATTACCGCAGTCACTAGCATAGGCATCGCCGCCGGATGAGAACGACGTGCTATGACTCGTATTTCGGCCGTAAGTTCCGTGCCAGTTGCGCACCAGAGCAAAACGGCCCTGCCGTAACGCCCTTCCTGCCAGAGAATGACTGGGATCAAGCCCTCTGAACTCAGACATCAGGTGCTAGTCGTCGCCATCAGGCGCTGACGCTCGGACAACAGTTTATCGAAAGACATGACCGGCAAGGGTCTACAGAACAGATATCCCTGCAATTCGTCGCAATGGTTGGCACGCAGGAACTGCAAGTGCTGCTCGATTTCGACACCTTCAGCCACCACGCCACGCTTGAGTCGATGCGCCATTTCGATCGTGGTACGCACGATGGCCTCGTCATCCGGGTCCACACCGATATTTCGCACGAAACTCTGGTCGATCTTGATGCGGTCGGCGGGCAGCTTGCGTAGATAGTCCAGCGATGCAGCGCCAGTGCCAAAGTCGTCAATGGCGATACGGCAGCCCAACTTATGCAGGCCGTGCAGGTTCTCCATCAAGTTGGGCGCAGCCTTGATGCTGATGCTCTCGGTCACCTCCATTTCCAGCAGCCCTGGGTCCAGGCCAGAGTCCCGCAGGGCGTTGGACACGACTTCGAGCAAGTTGGGCTGCATCAGTTGCACCGCAGACAAGTTCACGCCAAGGCGCAGGCGCAGC
>NZ_DASVMI010000163.1:0-22430 GCF_036384435.1 Dyella sp.
CAACAAAAAGCCGGCTAGTGCCGGCTTTTTGTTGGAACTCTATTTCTGATCAGCCTTGTACCGATCCATGCCTTTGGTGATTTCCACCTTGGCTTCGTCGGCACCGACCCAGCCTTCCACCTTGACCCACTTGCCCTTTTCCAGGTCCTTGTAGTGCTCGAAGAAGTGGCCGATGCGCTCCAGCCAGTGGCCGGAGACTTCCTTGATGTCCTTGATGTGCGCGTAGCCGGCGAAGATCTTTTCCACCGGAACCACGACGAGCTTTTCGTCCGCACCTGCTTCGTCGGTCATCTTCAGCATGCCCACCGGATGGCAGCGGATCACCGAACCGGGCACCAGCGACAGCGGCAGGATCACCAGGGCATCCAGCGGATCGCCGTCGCCACCCAGCGTACCCGGCACGTAGCCGTAGTTGCATGGGTAGCGCATGGGCGTGGACAGAATGCGGTCAACGAAAATGGCGCCGCTTTCCTTTTCCACCTCGTACTTGACCGGCTCGGAGTCCTTGGGGATCTCGATGATGACGTTGATTTCATTCGGCACGTCACGGCCGGCGGAGACGAGGTGCAGACCCATGGGCGATTCCTTGAGGGAAGGGGAAATGCTCAAGGATACGCCAAACACCGCTGCGCCGCAGCATGCGTTGGCATGGTAAAGCCGCTCGTCGTAAAGCGCGAAGCCGGTCGTTGCGCGGCCTGCAAGGAGCAGGCGCCGACATGCCTGTCAGGCCACTCTCTTTTAACCCTTAGCGGCGAACGAGCAGCGAGCCACTCTACAGGTGCCGAGGGCACCGGCATCACTGGCACCTGAAGCGCTGGCTTTACCCCTTGAAGCTTCTCTCGCGCAGCCATTTCGTGGCGATCCATTTTTCTCCCCGGACCACCGGCAGTCCCGCGTGCAGGGATGCCTGTTCGCCGGTTTCATAGGCAAAATAGACCGCCGATCCGCGCATGGCGGTGACGGTCAGGCCGATGGCGGGAAAGCCGGTGCCACCGCCTTCCTCGGGGGTGTTCAGATACATCACCACGCTAGCCACGCGTTGGCCGCCACGGGCAGTGATGGCCGAATAGCCCGGCTGGGAAGGGTCGAACCAGTCGTGGTGTGGTTCGTATTCCTGGCCGGGCAGGTAATGGAGCACCTGCAAGCCCTCGCCGAACTCCACTGGCATGTCCAGCAGTCTGGCCAGGCGTTCTTCCAAGGCGGCGATCATCGGCGTTTCGCCGAGGGCGAAGAACATGCCCTGGCTGGTGCGTGCGGCATCCACTTGCTGGCGTCCGTCCTTGTCCACCGTCATCGCTCGATTCAGGCGCGGACGTGCGGCCTCGATCAGGTCGTCGCACTCGCTGGGGGTCAGCAAGCCCTCCAGTACGCGAAGCGTGGGTGAGTCCACGCTGATACTCACGCGTATGGCGCGGTCGTCCAGGGCCACTGCCGGCGCTTGGGGATGGGCTGGACGCCGGCCGCTCGGACGCGGCGTGACCGCATTTAGCGAACTCAACGGGAGGTCGAGCACCTCCGAGACGGCGCGACGGCTCTGGGCGGCATCATAGCCGGCCTCCTTGAGCAGGCGCAGCACCTCCGGCACGCCATGCCCGGCGCGGGCGGTGGCGAGAATCCATTCACGCAGTTCGGGACGGACTTTGTGGAAGCTTTTCATTCGTTTAGCTAAAAAAAGGCCGTGCGCTCCCCGCAGGGGGCGCACGGCCGGGTGTGCCCAGGGAAAGCCTACTTTACGTGGTCCCAGAGATAGGTGTAGCCCAGTGCGTTCATGAAGGCCGATTGCTTGTTGTCCGCAGCAGCGCCATGGCCACCTTCGATGTTCTCGTAGAAGCTGGCGTCATAGCCCATGGAGGTCAGCTTGGCGTACATCTTGCGGGCGTGCACAGGGCCGACACGGTCGTCCCGGGTGGAGGTGGTGAACAGAACCGGTGGGTACTTCTGGCCGGGCCTGGCATTGCTGTAAGGCGAAAAGGTCTTGATCCAGGCCCATTCCTCGGGTTTGTCCGGGTCGCCGTATTCGGCAATCCATGAGGCGCCCGCTGACAGGTGCGTATAGCGTTGCATGTCCAGAAGAGCGACCTGGCTGACTACCGCGCCGAACAACTGCGGGTACAGCGTGAGCATATTGCCCATCAGCAGGCCACCGTTGCTGCCACCCATGGTGCCCAGGTGCTGTGGCGAGGTGATCTTGCGATCAATCAGGTCCTGCGCCACGGCGGCGAAATCTTCATAGGCACGCAAGCGATTGGCCTTCAGTGCGGCCTTGTGCCAGCGCGGGCCATACTCGCCGCCGCCACGGATATTGGCCAGCACGTACACGCCGCCCTTCTCCAGCCAAGCGCGGCCGATGCTGCCGCTATAGGCGGGCTGCAACGAGATCTCGAAGCCGCCGTAACCATAGAGCAGGGTCGGATTCTTGCTGTTGTCCTGGAGATTCTTCGGCGCGATCTCGAAGTAAGGCACACGGGTGCCGTCCTTGGACGTGGCGAAGTGTTGGCTGACCTCATACTTTGAGGCATCAAAGAAACTCGGGCTGTGCTTGATCGCTTCGGCTTCACCGTGGCCGATGCTGCCGTAGTAGAGCGTAGTCGGCTGCAGGAAGCCGGTGACGGTGAGGAAATACTCATCGCTGTGGTCATCGTCGATGCCTCCCGCTGAGATCGTCGAGAGTTTCGGTGCGCCACCCAGCGACTGTTTTTTCCACTGACCAGGACCTGGCGTAAGCACTTCGATGCGATTGACCACGTTGTCCATCAACGTGAGGATCAGGTGGTTACGCGTCCAGGAGAAGCTGTCCAGCGCGGTCGTATCGTTGGGCTCGAACAGCACGGTGAGGTCGCGCTTGCCAGCCATGTAGTCGTCGAAATGCGTGGCCAGCAGCGAACCGGATTTATAGGTCTTGCCGCCAACCGTCCAGTCGCTACGCGGCTCGATCAGCATCCACTCGCGCTCGACGGACGTTTCGGCATCGTTGGGCACGTCGACCTTGGCCAGTTTGCCGTCCTTGCCTCGCACGAACGTTTCGCTGTTGTAGAAGGCAATCTGGCGCACCACGAAATCACGCTGGAATCCGGGTGTGTTGTCACGATAGGCGCTCACAGACATGTCGTCCGCGGTGCCTTCGTACACGGTGGTGGCGCTGGACAGAGGCGTGCCACGCTTCCACTCCTTGACGATGCGCGGGTAACTGGACTTGGTCATCGAGCCCGGGCCGAAATCCGTGCCGACGTAGATGTGGTCGTTGTCGATCCACGCGACGTGCGTCTTGGCTTCGGGCAGAGTGAAGCCATCCTTGACGAACTGCTTGGTAGTGAGATCGAACTCACGGATCACATCGGCATCGGCGCCGCCGCGCGAGAGTGAAATAAGGCAGCGCTTGTATTCGGGCTTCAGGCATTGCGCGCCGTGCCATACCCAGCCTTCGTGCTCGGCCTTGGATAACGCATCGAGGTCGATCACGGTTTCCCAGGCGGGCTTGGCCTTGCGGTACTCGGCCAGGCTCGTGCGGCGCCATAGGCCTTTGGGATGTTCCTTATCGCGCCACAGATTGTAGAAGCTGTCGCCGATCTTGCCGACCATCGGAATACGGTCGTTGGAATCGAGCACTTCGAGCAGTCGCGCGTCGAGTTGCTTGAATTCATCACTCTGCGCGTACTTATCGACGGTCGTGGCGTTCTGCTGCCTGACCCAGTCGAGCTGTTTGGCACCGTCGATGTCCTCAAGCCAGAGGTTGGGATCTTTCTGTACGGCGGTGGCCAGCACCGGCGGCGTATGCTGCGCGGTGGCTTGTGGATCGGAAGGTGGGGGAGTGGCTTGGCTCATGCCTGCAATAGTGACGGAAATCAGAAACGCGATGGCGCGCTTGCTCACGGCAATTCTCCTCGGAGCGGAACGTGGGCGCGCCGACTGGCTCGCCAACCCTCAGATTGAAGCAGGGTCGGGCGACGGGGTCATAGGTAGAAAGGCATGGTTCGGGGGGTAGGAGCGAGGAGTCAGGAGTGAGGGTGAGGAGTGAGGGTGAGAGGGAAGGTGGAGGCCGGGCGTGGCGCCGCGCGGGTCAGGGGTTCCTCACCCCAACTCAACTTGCCGGACAGGCAAATGCGGAGGCTGATCGTCGGTGCTCCCGGAAAGCGGTAGTGATCGCGCGCAGTGTTTCCCGGGTCTTGAGGTCGGACAGGGAGGAATGAAGCACCAGCGACAGGGTGGGTAACGGCGGCAGGCCCAACATCGTGCCGACTTCGATCAGGTCGGGCGGTGCCAGGCGACGGGCGAATGGCGCAACCGCGAGAGCGGCCGATAGCGCGGCAGCGACAGCGGCCGTGCCGCCCGTGAAGACCTCTTGCCAGCTCAGTGACTGCTGGTTGAGCAGGCGCTCGGCGGCATCCCATATGGTGCATCCCGGCCGTGTGGCGGCGACTTTCAAGGGCTCGCCCGGCACGTGTTCGAACTGCCGGGAGGCATACCAGGCAAACGACTCGGGCCCGAGAATCTCTCCGCCCCGGCGATCCTCATCGCTACGGATGATGATGGCATCGAGCGTGCCCGTTTCGAATCCATCGAGCAGGCTGCGCGATTCGTCCAGCACGATTTCCACTAGCAGGCAGGGATCGAGCGAGCGCAGGCGCGCGAGCAGGGCGGGTATCTCCGGTCCCATGACGTGGTTGGCAATGCCCAGGCGAAAGCGGCAGCGCGGGATGGACAGGCTTGCCACGGCACGCTCATGGGCGGCGAGGAATTCGCGCGCGGGCTCAAGGAAGATTTCTCCTGGCGCGGACAGGCGCACCTGTCTGGGTGTGCGCTCGATCAATCGTTTTCCCAGACGGTCTTCCAGACGCTTGAGCTTGACGCTGATCGCGCCCTGCGTTGTGCCCAGTGTTTCGGCCGCCCGCGTGAAGCTCTGAAACTCGGCGACGGCCAGGAAGACACGCACGCTTTCCACATCGAGCAGGGTCACGGTGGCGATCCATCCTGATTTGTTGTGATTGATATACGTTGCCATCGTATTGATGGATAGTCCACTCGCGGCCATCCTGCGTGGCGCCGGCGGCTGCCGGCAAAAGGGGTGGACAGCACGGCCGCATGGCCACATGAGGCGTCCACGGGTTTCACGAACGGACGGCGAACATATGGCGACAATCTGGACTTCCAGGCAGCGGGCGGCGTTGGCCACCATCTGTCTCTCCTCGGCCATGCTCGGATTGGAAATATCGAGCGTGCCCGCGATCCTGCCGAGCCTGGAGCACGCACTGCCGGCTGATTTCCGGCAGTTGCAGTGGATCATGAACGCGTACACCCTGGCGATGTCCAGCAGCCTTATGGCGTGGGGCGCCCTGGCCGATCGCTTCGGTCGTAAACGCATCTTCATGCTTGGTATCGTGGTGTTTGGCCTTGCTTCGCTAGGGTGTGGCCTGGCCGCCGATGCGGCACAGCTGATCGCCGCGCGTGCGGTGCAGGGTGCCAGCGGCGCGGCCATGCTGACCTGCCAGATTGCGGTGCTTTCGCATCAGTTCCGCGAGGGAGCTCAGCGCAGCGCTGCGTTCGCCTGGTGGGGCGTGATTTTTGGTGCGGGCCTGGGTCTGGGGCCTTTGGTCGGTGCCGGCATCACCGTCGCGGCCGGTTGGGGCTGGGTCTTCCTCGTGCATGCCGTGTTGGCGCTGGTTGCCTTGGTGCTGGGGCGCGTGGGCCTGGTCGAGTCGTCCGATCCTGAGGCAAGCCGCGTCGATCTTCCCGGCATGGTTGCGCTGTCGCTGGCGGTCTTTTGCCTGGTGTATCTCGTGATCCAGGGACAGACCATCGATAGGGGCCACCCCTTCGAGCTTTCGCTGGCGATCGTGTCTTTGACTTGTGCCCTTGGCTTCGTCGTGATCGAGCGCCATGCGCGTCGCCCCATGTTCGATTTCAGTGTGTTTCGCATCCGCAGTTTTTCTGGTGCGCTGATTGGATCGGCCGGCATGAATTTCAGCTTCTGGCCGTTCGTGATCTACCTGCCGATCTACTTCAAGACCGTGCTCGGGCTGGGCACCGTGGCGGGAGGCGTGATGTTGCTGGCATATACGATGCCGCCGCTGGTTGCACCCCCGGTGGCCGAACGTCTGCTTGCCCGCCATGGTGCGGGACGCGTTATTCCCCTGGGCTTGTTCACCATGGGGCTCGGCTTTGTACTGATGTGGCTGGCTACCCAGTTTGCGGACGACAGCTGGAAGGCTTTCCTGCCTGGCTGCATCGTTGCCGGCTGTGGCCTGGGCCTGACCAATACGCCGGTCAGCAATACCGCCACGGCGGCGATCCCAGTCGAGCGTGTGGGCATGGCATCGGGCATGGATACCACCACGCGCATCCTGTCGCTTTCGGTGAACATCGCGTTGATGGGCCTGATCCTTGTCCATGGCACGGCATCAAGCCTGGTAACGATTTCCGCGCCGCATGGCTGCGGCTCGCCAGATCAACTGGCGCAGCTCATGGCCGCGGGCAATATGTCCGCCGGTGCCATCGCCTGCGTCGGTGACACCTCTTCCCGGCAGGCGTTGCTGCACGGCTTTGGCGCGGTGATGGGATATGCGACGTGCGCCGCCTGGGGATTATCCCTGCTTGGCCTGGTCGTGTTTGGTCAGCGCAGGAAGAGCGTGTCGTGTGAAGCGAGCCTGTCTGCCCCTCATTGAACCGATGCAAGAAAAAGCCCTGGCATGCCAGGGCTTTTTCGTCTGTGAAGCGCGCTGTTCACAGGAGTGGAATCAATAGCAAGGCTACGATGTTGATGATCTTGATCAACGGGTTGACCGCAGGACCGGCGGTATCCTTATAAGGATCACCCACGGTGTCGCCCGTGACGGCGGCCTTGTGCGCGTCCGAGCCCTTGCCACCATGATGTCCGTCTTCGATATATTTCTTGGCGTTATCCCAGGCGCCGCCGCCAGTCGTCATTGAAATGGCCACGAAAAGGCCGGTGACGATGGTGCCGATCAGCACACCGCCCAATGCCTGCGCGCCGGCTTCTGCGCCGCCCAGCCATTTGAAGCCGAATACGACGACCACAGGTACGAGCACCGGCAACAGCGAGGGCACCAGCATTTCCTTGATCGCCGAGCGTGTGAGCATGTCCACGGCGCGCGAGTAATCCGGCTTGGTCGTGCCTTCCATGATGCCGCTGATTTCACGGAACTGGCGCCGTACTTCTTCCACCACGGAACCGGCAGCACGACCCACCGCTTCCATCGCCATCGCACCGAACAGATAAGGGATCAGGCCGCCGATCAGCAAGCCAATGATGACGTAATGGTTGGACAAATCGAATCTGAAATCGGCCACGCCCAGGTGCTGGGTAAGGTTATGCGTGTAATCGGCAAACAGAACCAGCGCGGCCAGGCCCGCCGAGCCGATCGCGTAGCCCTTGGTCACGGCCTTGGTGGTATTGCCCACTGCATCGAGCGGATCGGTTACGCCACGTACGTCCGGCGGCAGTTCGGCCATCTCGGCAATGCCGCCAGCATTGTCGGTGATCGGGCCGTAGGCATCCAGGGCCACCACCATGCCGGTCATGCTGAGCATCGCAGTGGCGGCGATGGCGATGCCGTAGAGGCCGGCCAAAGCGTACGCGCCCCAGATGGCCGCGCACACGGCCAGCACCGGCAGTGCCGTGGATTTCATAGATACACCGATGCCGGCAATGATGTTGGTAGCGTGACCGGTGGTCGATGACTGCGCGACATGGCGTACCGGCCCGTATTCGGTTGCGGTGTAATACTCGGTGATCACCACCATCGCGCCGGTCAGCGCCAGTCCGATGATGCCGCAACCGTATAGATGGCTGACACCGTATGAAGACTGCCCCATCAGTTGTGAGGTAATCGGCCAGAATGCGATGGCAGCCAGGACAGCCGAGACCGCCACACCGGCATACAACGCATTCATGATTTTCGGGCCGCGTGCCTTGACAAAGAAGGTGCCGATCACCGAGGCAACGATCGAAGCGCCACCCAGTAGTAGTGGATAGAGCACGCCCCATTCGCCGGTCTGCTCGGCCAGCACACCGCCCAGCAGCATGGTCGCGATGAGGGTTACCGCATAGGTCTCGAATAGATCGGCAGCCATGCCGGCGCAGTCGCCGACGTTGTCGCCCACGTTATCGGCGATCACCGCCGGGTTGCGCGGATCGTCCTCGGGGATGCCGGCTTCGACCTTGCCGACCAGATCCGCGCCCACGTCCGCCCCCTTGGTGAAGATGCCGCCACCCAGGCGGGCGAAGATCGAGATCAGCGAGGAACCGAAGGCCAGGCCGACCAGCGCATGCAAGGCACGCATGGACTCATAGCCAAGATGGCTCAATATCGCGTAGTAGCCTGCTACGCCCAGCAACCCCAAGCCAACGACCAGCATGCCGGTGATGGCTCCGCCGCGAAAGGCAACATCGAGCGCCGCTGCCAGCCCGCTACGTGCCGCTTCGGCCGTGCGCACATTGGCACGTACCGAAACGTTCATGCCGATATAGCCGGCTGCGCCAGAGAGGATGGCCCCGACGGCGAAGCCGATCGCGGTGCCCCAGTCCAGGGCAAAGCCGATGACGAGGAACAACACCACGCCGACACCGCCGATCGTGGCGTACTGGCGATTGAGATAAGCGCGGGCACCCAATTGGATCGCCGCTGCGATTTCCTGCATGCGCTCGTTGCCGGGCGACTTGGCCAGTACCCAGCGCACGGACAATGCGCCATACAAAATCGCTACTACCGCACACGCCAGCACGATCCACACGCCATAATGCTGCAGCATCGGAGCCTCCCACTCGTGTTGTTAACCACCCCGGACGAGGTGGTTAACCTTGAGTATAGACAGCAGGGGCCAGCTATGACGTTGTGCGCCGCAGCGTATCTCTCATGGCGCAGGTGATTGCGCTGATCCCCCGGGCGGCTGGCCGCTCCAGATCGCCCGTATCGTGGTGATGAAAGAGGGCGACAAAACTCGGTTGCCATGCCCGCTGCGGTGATCGGAGTCGAAGTAGAGCGGTTTGCCGTTATCGTAGGCCGAGCAAACCGTGCCGGGGCACAGAATCGGCAACGGGTCCCAGACGTGCAGGAACGGATGGCTCAGCTGCAATTTTTTGAGGAGTTTCATCTGCGGGGCACGCAACTGCTCCAGCTGCTGTCGCTCCATGGTCATACCGAGTGCGCAGATGGGATTCATTTCATTGAACCAGTCCGAACAGCGACTGGGGGGCGACATGAACACCGGCTTGGGCGCATCGATTAGCACCTGAACGTTGAGGGCCTCAAGCCGCGCCAGAATAGCCTCCGCAGCTTGCCGGGCCAGCTCGCTCTTCTCTGGGGTCAGCAGCTCAGAAAGAGCCTCATTGAACACAAAATCTCGTCCGCGCGTTGCGTCGCGACCGGCAAGTTCTGGCATTCGCAACGAGGCGAGGAACACGATATCGCCGGGCTTTGCTCGCTCTTCAACTTGCTTGAGGGCCGCTTCGGTGACGTGAGCGCAACGGGATGGATCGGCGTCCATCAGGTTTACGACTGCGCATCCGCCATGTTCGTACTCCACGGACTGGATATCGAGTTGCATCGATGCCTGCTTCAACATGGTGCGATAGGCGGCACTATGTGAGTCGCCGATGACAAAGATCCGCCGTCCATTCACATGAGGATCGTCAAGGGTATCGATGGGTTCCCGAGGGTAATGCGCATACGCATGCCATATATAGCTGTCGCTCGTTTTGCTGATTGAAAGGTTATCGGGGTTGTCCCAAACCCAGCGCGCACCCCGCCAGAGTAAGTATCGGTGTTCCAGGCCAGCACGAAGTTGCTCAGTCTCCAAAAGGCGGCAAGTCCTGTGCGATTGAACAGGTTGCTGAGCCACAACTGTGGAGCAGCGTCGCGGACACGAGAAAACTGGCGCAAAGTATGGTCAGCAGCCCAAGCAGCATTCACAGGATGCGTCTGCCATAGAAGCCTTTCAGTTAGTCGACACAGCCGTGCGCCGCATGCGCGGATAGGGGAGCTGATGACATAGCCCGATATCACGAAGAACATATCCATGCCGGTGTAACCCTCCGGGAAGAACGCCCAACTTGAATCAGATGGCTTACTCCATACGATGAATGTTGCGTGCGCCTCATGCGAACGCAACATTCATTTTTGGCACGACGCTGCTTAGATTAAACGCCGCTAGAACGTAGCATTGGCTATCGCGTGGCGATGTCAAGGATCACGCCGGTGGCCAGTGCGACAAGCAGGAAGTCATTGTCGGCGCGTACCCAGCGGTAGCCGTAGGGCGGGCGACGCAGATGGTAGTAATCCCAGTTGTCCACGTAGTAGCGCGGACCGCCGTAGCGGTAACCACGTGCCCAGTGCCCGTGATAACCCGGGCCGTAATAGCGCGGATGACCGTAGTAGGCGTGCGGTGGCGGCCCGGGACGATAGTGGCCATAGTCGTGGTGATACGCAGGGCGATAGTCACGGCGCTCGTAGCCGCGGTGCTCATAACCATGGTGGTCACTCCCGCGATGATCCCAGCCGTGCCGGTCGCCATGATGGTCATCGGGCGTCGCGATCGCGGCACCGGGGCCGGCGAGAAGGGCGGTAGCAACGAGCAGGCTCTGGATGATTTTCATGGGCTCCTCCTGGATGTCGCCAGAAAGTTTGGCGACAGCTTCAAGCTCATCGTAAAAATATGCGCCTGAATGGATCGGTCAATTTCCTGTACCCATCTCGGTCATGTTTGACTCGCGCTCATCGTGGCGACAGCTGGCGGTCAGGCAGGGAGTTTGCGCTTGGGGATAAGTGCGTTGAGAGGGCGCTAGTGGCGAAGATGGGGGATGGGTGGCGGTGGGGGCGCCAATCACGACCACAAGAGACGGGCCTGCGCATCCTGACTAAAAAACCTGTCCTCTCTGTCGTCCCGGCGTAGACCGCGACGTAAGCGACTCGGCTTTGATGGAGTTCGAGGTGGTCGATTCCAGCCTTAGATCCCCTCGTCGCATGCGCCGGACTGATGATGTCGATAAGGGGCTTTTGGAGATTCCACGAATCGGCCCAGCGCGTGCCTCAAGCAAGTCTCTGCGCCAACCATGCGCCATCCTGTCGTTACGCTGGAGCGTGCGCCGGTGGCCGGTCTTGGCGTCCCCACTACCCATCTCCAAGACCTAACCCCAACGCCGAACCCCTAACCCCTAACCCCGCATCAGTGCGCGAACGCAGCCAACTTCTTCTCCACCTTCTGGTTGCGCAGCGTTGCGTAACGCGGCAAGCCGTCCTTGCCAAAGGGAGGTGGCAGTTCGCCCTGGATCAGCGGGGCGAGATAGCGGCGCGCGGCAGGGGTGATGCCGAAACCGTCGCGTGTCATGAAGCCCTTGGGCATTTTCTTTTCGTGGTTGGCGATTTTAGACAGCGGTGCGGGTTCGATCTTCCAGCGGTAGGGCGTGTCGCTGCTGCGCACGATCACCGGCATCACGGCGTTCTGGCCGGCCAGCGCGTATTCCACCGCGGCCTTGCCCACGGCATAGGCTTGCTCGGCATCGGTACGGGAAGCCAGGTGGCGGGCCGAGCGTTGCAGATAGTCGGGCAGGGCCCAGTGATACTTGAGCCCGAGTTTTTCCTTGACAAGCGCGGCCAGCACCGGCGCCACACCACCTAACTGGCTGTGGCCGAACGCGTCGCGGGTGCCCGCTTCGGCCAGGAATTGCCCGGCCGCGTTGCGGATGCCTTCGGAAGCGACCACCGTGCACCAGCCCACGCGCTCGACGGTGGCTTTTACTTTGGCCAGGAACGCGGTCTCATCGAAGACGTTTTCTGGGAACAGGATCACATGCGGCGGCGCGTCCTCACCTTCGCCGGCCAGTCCCGCGGCGGCGGCAATCCAGCCCGCATGGCGTCCCATCACCTCAAGGATGAATACCTTGGTCGAGGTATCGGCCATCGAGGCCACGTCCAGGCTGGCTTCGAGCGTGGAGACGGCGGTGTACTTGGCCACCGAGCCAAAGCCCGGGCAGCAGTCGGTGATGGCCAGGTCGTTGTCTACCGTCTTGGGTACCCCGATGCAACGGATGTCGTAGCCCATCGCCTTGCCCAATTGGGAAATCTTCAGCGCCGTATCGGCCGAATCATTGCCGCCGTTGTAAAGGAACCAGCGAATGTCGTGGGCGCGCAGCACATCGATAAGACGCTCGTATTCAGCGCGATGCGTCTCCAGCGATTTGAGTTTGTAGCGGCATGAACCGAAGGCCCCGCCTGGCGTGTGGCGCAGCGCGGCAATCGTGGATTTGGATTCTTTCGAGGTATCAATGAGTTCCTCGCGCAGCGCGCCGAGAATACCGTTGTGCGCGGCATACACTTTCACGCCATGTGCCCGTGCAGTTTCAATCACACCGGCGGCGCTGGCATTGATCACCGCGGTGACACCGCCGGATTGGGCATACAACAAGCGACCGGTAGCAGAACGGGCGGATGTCTTCTTCACGGGGTTGGGCTCCTGCTTGCGTGACGGGGGGCACAAAAAGGTTTCTATCCAACCATCTCTTTTACAACAAAGGCTTATCGGAAAGCACGACCAAGATTTGTTTGACGTTACCGATGCCAGAAGCTAACGTGACTGCTGGTTTTCATTTCTAAATCCACCTGCGCGTGTCAAACGCGCATCCATGGATCTCGTGGAGCACACATGCGACTCGTCCTACTCGGTCCGCCCGGCTCGGGCAAAGGTACCCAGGCTGCCCGGCTGAAGGTTGAACTCGGCGTGCCGCACATCTCGACCGGCGACATGCTTCGCGCGGCGGTGGCGGCGGGTACGCCGACAGGCCTCAAGGCCAAGGCTGTGATGGATGCCGGCAAGCTGGTCTCCGATGACATCCTGTTGGCGATGCTGGAAGAACGTCTTGCCCAGGACGACGTCAAGGGTGGTTTCATCCTGGATGGTTACCCGCGCAATCTCGCGCAGGCCGATGCGCTCGATCATCTGCTGGCCAAAATCGGCCAGCCGCTCGATGCCGTGGTCCAGCTCGATGTTCCCAACGAGGCGATCATCGATCGCGTCAAGATCCGTTTCGAAGCCGAGCATCGCAAGGATGACAATCCTGACGTGGTGCGTGACCGCTTGCAGGTCTATGCGCAGGAAACCGCGCCAGTGGCCGATTTCTTCGCCCGTCGGGGCAAGCTTCAGGTCATCGACGGTATCGGTTCGCTCGACGACGTCACCGCTCGCGTGAGGTCGGCGCTCAATCACGAATCGGTAGCTGCCAACGGCTGATGCCTCACCGGGCCGCCGCAAGGCGGCCCGATCGTTTTGGACGTCCATACGTCCTCTTGTGTCTATAAGCGGGTTAAAGAGTCGAGCATGCGTCTGCACATCCTGGGCATCTGCGGCACCTTCATGGGCGGCGTGGCCGCGCTGGCGCGCGAACTTGGCGAACAGGTCGAGGGCTCCGATGCCAACGTCTACCCGCCGATGAGTACACAGCTGCAATCGCTTGGCATCGGCCTGATGCAGGGTTACAGCGCTGGACACCTCAAGCCCGCGCCAGACCTGGTCGTGGTCGGCAACGCCATGACACGCGGCAATCCGGCCGTGGAATACATGCTCGACGAGCAGTTGCGCTATGTGTCCGGCCCGCAATGGCTGGGTGAGACCGTGCTGGCCGGGCGCGAGGTGCTGGCCGTGGCTGGTACCCATGGCAAGACCACGACGACCAGCCTGCTGGCGCACCTGCTCGAATGCGCCGGGCTGGCGCCCGGTTTCCTGGTCGGCGGCGTGCCGGGTAACTTCGGTGTGTCGGCGCGACTGGGCCAGGGCAAGCCATTTGTCATCGAAGCTGACGAATACGATTCGGCTTTTTTCGACAAGCGTTCGAAGTTCGTGCATTACCGCCCGCGCGTGGCCATTCTCAATAATCTTGAATACGACCACGCGGATATCTTCCCGGATGTCGCTGCCATCCAGCGCCAGTTCCATCACCTGGTGCGCACCGTGCCGGGTAACGGCAGACTGATTGTCAATGCGCACGACGCTTACCTTGCCCAGGTGCTGGCCATGGGCTGCTGGACGCCCGTGGAAACCTTCGGCATCGGTGAAGGCCATTGGCGCGGCGAATTGATCAAGGCCGATGGCTCGGCTTTCCGTGTCTATCGCGGCGATGCCCTGCTGGGCGAGATCCATTGGCCGCTGCTGGGCAACCACAGCGTCATGAATGCGCTGGCGGCACTGGCCGCGACGACCGCGGCGGGCGCCGATCCGCAGGCGTTGCTGCCCGCGTTCGCCGATTTCAGCAGCGTCAAGCGACGCATGGAAGTGGTGGGCCAGGTCAACGACATCACGGTCTACGATGACTTCGCTCATCATCCCACCGCCATTGCCACGACCCTGGCCGGATTGCGCGCCAAAGTGGGTGGGGCGCGCATCCTGGTGGCGCTCGAGCCACGTTCCAACTCGATGCGCCTGGGTGCGCATGCCCTGGCACTGGCTCCTTCGCTGGCCGACGCCGATGCCGTGGTGTTTCTGCATCGCCCGGAGCTGTCCTGGGATGCCAAGCGCGTGACCGATGCACTGGAGGGCCGTGGCACGGCCGTACCCAGTGTCGATGCCCTGATTGATGTCTTGCACACCCAGGTGCGACCGGGTGACCAAGTGGTATTCATGTCCAACGGTGGCTTCGAGGCGGCGCCCCGGCGTTTCGTGCAGGCCCTGGCTGGATAGCGTGCATGACCGGCCATCCACATAACCCGGTTTCCTTCATCACGGCGGTGTGCTGATGTCCGCATCCATGTCCCATCTGGAACTGCCGCTGTTTCCGCTGGGTACCGTGCTGTATCCGGAAGGGCAACTGCAGCTTCGCATCTTCGAGCGGCGTTACCTGGACATGGTGCGCGAATGTGCTCGTACCGGCGGCCCGTTCGGCGTTTGCCTCATCCTGCGCGGACAGGAGGCTGGCGAGCCGGCCACGCCCGCTGCGGTGGGTACGCTTGCAAGCATCGTGGATTTCCACAATCGCGAGGATGGCCTGCTCGGCATCGTGGCGCAGGGCGAGCAGCGTTTTCGCGTGCGCCGCACACGGGTACGCGACGATGGCCTGGTGCGTGGCGAGGTGGAGCCATGGCCTGATGAGCCGCGTCTTGCGATGCCGGCGGAGTTTGCGCTGCTGTCGACCATTCTCGAACGCCTGGTGGCCAACATGGCGCCGCATCTGCGGCAGGTGCCGCAGTATCTCTACGATGATGCGAGCTGGGTGGGTTTTCGCCTGGCCGAACTGCTGCCGCTGCAAATCGAAGAGCAGCAGCGCATGCTCGAATTGAACGATCCGGTGCAACGCTTGGCCGAGTTGCGCGATATCTTGCCGCGCTTCCAGAAAGACTAGCCGCTCGCGGCTCGGGGCTCCGGGTTCTAGACTAGGGTTTCTTCTTTTGTGACCGAGGCGGGCATGGGCTCACTGGCTGGAAAGACCTTGTTCATCACCGGCGCATCGCGTGGGATCGGCCTGGCGATTGCCTTGCGTGCCGCGCGCGATGGTGCCAACGTGGCTATCGCCGCCAAGAGCAGCGTGCCCAATCCGAAATTGCCCGGCACCATCCACAGTGCCGCCGAACAGGTTGTCGCCGCAGGCGGCAAGGCCTTGCCGATCAAGTGCGACATCCGCGAAGAGGCTGAGGTGCGGGCTGCCGTGGCCGCCACGGTAGAGGCGTTCGGCGGCATCGACATCCTGGTCAATAATGCCAGCGCGATCTGGCTGGCGGGCGCGCTCGATACGCCCATGAAGCGTTTCGATCTGATGCAACAGGTCAATGCGCGCGGAAGTTTCCTGTGCGCCCAGGCTTGTCTGCCGCACCTGCTGCGCGCGGGCAATCCGCATATCCTCACGTTGGCGCCGCCGCCGTCGCTCGATCCGAAGTGGTGGACGCCACATACGGGATACA
Source organism: Dyella sp. (assembly GCF_036384435.1). Classification (GTDB taxonomy): domain Bacteria; phylum Pseudomonadota; class Gammaproteobacteria; order Xanthomonadales; family Rhodanobacteraceae; genus GSA-30. The sequence continues at coordinate 15,897 of NZ_DASVMI010000163.1, forward strand.
CCTTGGCCAAGATGGGCATGAGCCTGGTCACGCTTGGTCTGGCGGGCGAGTTCGGCCCCCAGGGCGTGGCGGTCAATGCGCTGTGGCCACGCACCATCGTGGCTACCGATGCGTTGAACATGATCGCTGGCGTGGCGATCGAGCGGTGCCGCAAGCCGGAGATCGTGGCCGACGCTGCGCATGCCGTGCTGACGCGGCCGGCCAAGGGCTTCGCCGGCCAGTTCCTCATTGACGAAGACGTCCTGGGCGAAGCTGGCGTGACCGATTTCTCGCAGTATGCAGTCGACCCCTCGCAGCCGCTGCTGCCCGATCTTTTCCTCTGAACGAGTTGTTGCCATGAAATACCTGCACACCATGGTCCGCGTCCGCGATGTCGAAGCCAGCCTGCGCTTCTTCTGCCAGGGCCTGGGCATGAAAGAGAACCGACGGATGGAAAGCGAAGCCGGCAAGTTCACGCTCATCTATCTGGGAGCGCCGGCCAATCCGGATGCAGAGATCGAGCTGACCTACAACTGGGGCTCGGAAGAAGACTACGGTTCGGCTCGTAACTTCGGACACATCGCCTTCGAGGTGGAGAACATCTACGACACCTGCGCGCATCTGCAATCGATGGGGTACACCATCAATCGTCCGCCCCGCGACGGTCACATGGCCTTCGTGCGCTCCCCTGACCTGATCTCGGTGGAGTTGTTGCAGAAAGGCCACTTGCCGCCGCAGGAACCGTGGGCGTCGATGCCCAACACAGGCGTCTGGTAAGACGCGGGCGAGGGCGGTTCGGCGAGGCGCGAGCCCGATGGCTCGCGCTTGTCTTCGCCAGGCCTGTTGATGGTGGCCTGCGCCCCGTGGGTCACGCGCCGGGCGTGCAAACGCCACCACGGCGCCGTACGATGTATTGCGCTCGTCCCCCGGCGGCGCCCATTCCCAACTACCGCACGGCACCGCCATCGGGCGCTGCCCGGAGACGCACATGCACTCGCAAGATGGTACGGCCCAGTCATTGATCGATCTCGGCAAGCGCTACTGGCTGCCGGTGTATCGACCGCGAGAACTGGTGCTCGACCACGGCAAGGGTTCGCGCGTGTGGGATACCGAGGGACGTGACTACGTGGATCTCGGTGGCGGTATCGCCGTCAATGCGCTGGGCCATCAGGATCCGGACCTGCTTGAAGCGCTGCTTGCCCAGGCCAGCAAGCTATGGCACGCCAGCAACGTGTTCTACACCGAGCCTCCGCTGCGCCTGGCCGAGGAACTGGTGCAGGCCTCGGGCTTCGCCGAGCGAGTATTCCTGTGCAACTCGGGCGCCGAGGCGAACGAGGCAGCTATCAAACTCGTACGCAAGTGGGCTGCCACACAAGGTCGAGCGGCTGACAAGCGCATCATCATCACGTTTCGAGGCTCGTTCCACGGCCGCACCCTGGCGACGGTAACGGCCACGGCGCAACCGAAATACCAGGAAGGCTACGAGCCGCTGCCAGGCGGATTTCGTTACCTGGATTTCAATGACGCGCCCGCGCTTGAGGCGGCCTTCGCCGAAGGTGGCGTGGCTGCAGTGATGCTGGAGCCGATCCAGGGCGAAGGCGGCGTGTTGCCAGCGACACCGGGTTTCATCAAGCGCGCCCGGGAATTGTGCGACGAACACGGTGCCTTGCTGGTGCTCGATGAGATCCAGTGCGGCATGGGGCGTACTGGAACCTTGTTTGCGCACACCCAGGACGACGTCACCCCCGACATCGTCACCCTGGCCAAGGCGTTGGGTTGTGGCTTCCCGATCGGTGCGATGCTCGCCGGTCCGAAGGTGGCACAGGTGATGCAGTTCGGTTCGCATGGCACCACGTTCGGCGGTAATCCGATGGGTGCCGCGGTGGCACGCGTAGCGCTGCGCAAGCTGGCTTCGGCCGAGTTGCAGGCCAACGTGCATAACCAGGCGCAGGTGCTGCGCGACAAGCTGGCGGCGATCAATGCCGAGCTCGGCATGTTTGCGCAGGTGCGTGGCCGTGGACTGATGATCGGTGCGGTACTGGCCGATGCTTATAAGGGCAAGGCGGGTGAAATTCTCGATTTCGCAGCCGCCCATGGTTTACTGGTCTTGCAGGCCGGCCCGGACGTACTGCGCTTCGTGCCGCCGCTCAACATCGGCGACGAGGACATGGCCGAAGGCATCAAGCGCCTGGGCGACGCGCTGCGCGCATTCGTGGCACGCTGATCGCTCTACGTGTCGTTATTGGGTGGGAGCGACGTCAGTCGCGAATTTGGGCGTTCCATAAGTACACAAGCCCCAATCTGCGATAAATGCAGATTGCATCGCCAATGAATTAGCTCCAATGCCCGAAGCAACCCGTGGCACGTCAACCATGGCTTGTCGCGGCCACAATCATTGTGCCCATCAAAGTGCCGCCCCGCATCCCCGGCAGAATTGCGCATCGCTGGCGTGATCGGCGATGCCGCAGCCTGCGCAGCGCACACCGTGCCTGGCGTGCATTTCCGCGGCCAGTTCCGCCGCGAAGATGCCGGTGGGTACGGCAATGATGCTGTAGCCCACCAGCATGATCACCGAGGTAATGACCTGTCCGAGCGCAGTGTGTGGAGTGATGTCCCCGAAGCCCACCGTGGTCATCGTCACGATGGCCCAGTACATGGCGCGCGGGATGCTGGTGAAGCCATTATTCGGGCCTTCGACCAGGTACATCAGCGCACCGAAGATCAATACCAGCGTCAGGATCGTGCAGACGAAGACGGCGATCTTGCGCCGCGCGCGCAGCAGTGTAGACCACAATAAATCCGCTTCGCCGATGTATTGGGTGAGCTTGAGGATCCGGAAGATGCGCAGGATGCGCAGTGCACGCACCACGACCAGGTATTGGCTACCCACGATGAACAGGCTCAGGTAGGTCGGCAGTACCGCCAGCATATCCACGATGCCGAAGAAGCTGAAGACATAGCGCCACGGCCGGTTCACCACTGCGATGCGGATGATGAATTCCAGCGTGAAGGCGAACGTGAATAGCCACTCAAGCACGTAGAAGACGTTCTTCATGCTTTCGTGCAGGTCCGCGACCGAGTCGAGCACCGAGACCACGATGCTCGCCAGGATGGCCAGGATCAACACAAGATCGAACGTACGTCCAGGCTTGTCGTCGTGCCGAAAGATAATATGAAACCAGCGTTGCCGCCACGGCGCGCCCGTCGCCGGGCCAAAGCGATTGAGCAGGGTACGTGCGCGCGGGGATTTCATGACAGCTCCTGTCTGGTATTTATTCCTTGCGCAATGATTGCATCACGTTACGGGAGGCCTGCAAAGTCTGCGCGATGTCTTCGTCGCTGTGCGCGCTGGACATGAAGCCAGCTTCGAAGGCCGAAGGTGCCAGGTAGATTCCGTGTTCGAGCATGCCATGGAAAAAACGGTTGAAACGAGCCGTATCGGCCTGCGTGGCCTGCGCATAGCGAGTGACTTTCTCGGCGGTGAAGAACAGGCCGAACATGCCGCCAACATGGTTGTGACTGAACGCGATGCCCTCTTCGTTGGCGATCGACTGCAAGCCATTGGCCAGTTGCGCCGTGCGCGCAGCCAGCGCGTCATAGAAACCCGCCGTCTGGATCAAATCCAGCATCGCCAGTCCCGCAGCCATGGCGACGGGATTGCCCGATAACGTGCCGGCCTGGTAGATCGGGCCCGAAGGCGCGATCTGCTCCATCAGGTCGCGGCGCCCACCGTAGGCGCCCACCGGCATACCGCCGCCGATGATCTTGCCGAAGGTGCTCAAATCCGGCGTGATGCCATAGAACGCCTGTGCGCCGCCCAGTGCCACACGAAAACCCGTCATAACCTCGTCGAAGATCAGCAGGGCGCCATGCTCGGTGCATAGCTCACGCAACCCTTGCAGATAGCCTTCCTCCGGCGGAATGCAATTCATGTTGCCGGCCACTGGCTCGATGATCAGGCCGGCGATATCCTGGCCTTCCAGGGCAAAGAGCGTGCGTGCGGCATCGAGGTCGTTGTATGGCAGTGTCAGTGTCAGGTCCGCGTTCTGGCTTGGCACGCCCGGAGACGTGGGCACCCCGAAGGTCAGCGCGCCGGAGCCGGCCTTCACCAGGAAGCTGTCGCCGTGTCCGTGATAGCAACCTTCGAACTTGACGATTTTCGAGCGCCCTGTGGCACCGCGCGCCAGGCGGATGGCCGACATCGTGGCCTCGGTGCCGGAGTTGACCATGCGCACCATGTCTACCGAGGGGATCAGCCGCACGATGGTTTCGGCCATCGTCACCTCGGCGGGGCAGGGCGTGCCAAAAGATAGGCCGTCGCGGACGGCGCGTTCCACCGCCTCGCGCACGTACGGGTGGTTATGGCCGACAATCATCGGGCCCCAGGACCCGACATAGTCGATATAGCGCTTGCCCTGGACATCCCAAAGATGGGCCCCATCGGCGCGTGCCGTGAAAAACGGTTCGCCGCCGACCGACTTGAAGGCACGCACCGGGGAGTTCACGCCACCAGGCATGAGTTTCTGCGCGCGCTGAAAGAGTTCGTGGTTGCTGCTCATCGTGATGAAGATCCGTGCCATGTCAGAAGAGATCGGCGAAGCGTCGAGCGGCCGCTCGTACGTCGGCGGCCCTGAACACCGAGGAGATGACCGCCAGGTAGTCAGCGCCTGCGTCGATCAGACTGGCGCCATTGTCCGGCGTGATTCCGCCGATCGCCACTCGCGGCACGCGCAGCGCGGCGCTCTGCCGCAGCAGTTCCGCCGAGGCCTGGCGAGCCTGAGGTTTGGTCGGTGATGGAAAAAAAGCGCCGAAGGCGACGTAGTCGGCGCCGGCTGCGGCGAGGGAGCGGGCGCGCTCGATATCGTCATAACAGGACACGCCAATGACCGCGCGGCCGCCAAGCAGTTTGCGCGCCGAGGCAAGTTCGCCGTCGTGCTCACCCAGGTGCACGCCGTCGGCACCGACCGACTGGGCCAGGGTGACGTCGTCATTGACGATCATGGGCACGCCGAAACCAGCGCACAACGCCTTGATCGCGCTGGCCTCGTCCTGGCGGCGGCGGGCGTCGTGGGTCTTGTCGCGGTACTGCACCAGGCTGGCGCCGCCCTCCAGGGCCTGGCGTATCACGACGAGCAGATCGGGGCGGGGGCCGTCCGTGATGACGTAGAGGCCCCGGCCGGGGAATGTTTTCGATGACATCACAGTCGTGTAATTCCTGGGGAGGTGTGTCGAAAGCGCTTTCGCATTCGCGGGGGAGTTGCGAGAATGGCCCTTTCCCCTGGCCATTCAAGCCCTTCCGATGAGTCAAAGTTCCCAAACCACTATCTTGCGCAAATGGATGTGCGTCGTTTGCGGCTTCATTTATGACGAGGCCGAGGGTCTGCCAGATGAGGGTATCGCGCCGGGAACGCGCTGGGCGGACGTGCCCGAAGCGTGGACCTGCCCCGATTGCGGCGCGACCAAGGACGATTTCGAGATGATCGAGATCGACTGACGGCCCTGACCGCCGGGCGGCCTGCCCCTGGTCGGGTCGGCGCCCGCAAAAGGCCCCAATTTGCCACCACCGGGGCATACCGCGCTGGTTATATGGATTCCGCGCCCCGCCTTGGGGCGTGCAGAAAAGGAGCCCAAACCCATGCAGCAGTTCATGCCCTTCGAAGACGAGTGGGATGCCCTCGACAAGCTGCCTCCCGAAGCCCTCGTACCCTACCGGGTCGGCGTGCCATGTACGCATGGCCTCGCCGACCGGCAGTCGGTTCCTCAGTGCACGCCCGAGATGTCACCGATGATGGTCATTTCGTCGCCGACCTGAAGTCCGCTCTTGGCGGCGACGCCACCGGCCAGCTCCAGCACATACTGCGCCGACCCGTAGCTCGGGTAGACCGCGCACGGATCGGCCTTGCAAGGGGCCGCGTCGGCGGTGATGTGGATGAGCTTGCGGTCCTTGTCGAAATACAGGATGTCCAACGGGATCAGCGTGTTCTTCATCCAGAAGTAACGGGGCTCCGAATCGCCGAAAACGAACAGCATGCTGTGATCGGGGGCGAGCACGGTGCGGTTCATCAGTCCGTGCTCACGACTGGCATCGTCCAGCGCGAATTCCGTCGAGAACGTATGGCCGTGCACCTGTACTGAAGGCTTGGCGGCCTTGGCAGCGAATGCGGTGTTGCAGGCGAAAGCCAGGCCTAGCAAAGAGGCGCAAAGCAGCAAGCGTTTCATCAAGTGTCTCTCTCTATGTGTATGAGGCATCGGCGAGTGTAGCGCTCGCATCGTTTTGGTCATCATTCGGAAAAAAATTTACGCGAACCCCCTTCACAGACCTGCCAGGGCGGGCTATGATTCACACCCCTTCGACGAGACGCCCTCCGACGAAGGGTTCTGCTTCAACTCCTCGCTGAAAAATAAGTTTCACGGAGGTGTTGACGGACAGGAAAAACGATGTAGAATGGGCGGCTCACTCGGAACGAAATGTTCCGGCGCGGTACGAAGAAAAGTCCGCAAGTGGTTGAGATCTTTGACAGTGTGCGCAGGTGACTTGTGTGGGCGTCTTGCGTT
>NZ_DASVMI010000164.1:0-36585 GCF_036384435.1 Dyella sp.
GGTCGACTCATTCGACCTGGTGATTTTCGGCGGCACGGGCGACCTGGCCCTGCGCAAGCTCATTCCGGCCATGTTCCACCGCTATCTGGATGGGCAGATTCCCTCCGACAGCCGGGTCATCGGTATCGCGCGCGAAGCGACCGACGACGCAGGCTATCGCGACACTCTGCGCAAGGCCTTGCTCGATGGCGGCGGTGACCGGCAGAAGATCGATACATTCCTGCAACAGATCCACTACCGTTCGCTTGACGCCAAGAAAGACGAAGGCTGGGACGACTTTGCCGCCTTCATCGGCGAGGAAAGCGATCACATCCGGGTTTTCTATCTCTCCACGTCGCCCGAGTTGTTCACACATATCTGCAACCGCTTGGGAGAGCACGGCCTGAACAAGGGCAAGTCCCGGGTCGTGCTGGAAAAACCCATCGGCCATGACCTGGCCAGCGCCAACGAGATCAACGAGGACGTGGCAAGGGTTTTCGACGAGTCGCAGACTTTTCGCATCGACCACTACCTGGGCAAGGAAACAGTACAGAACCTGCTGGCGCTGCGCTTCGGCAATGCCCTGTTCGAGCCGCTGTGGAACGCCGAGCATATCGATCACGTGCAGATCACGGTGTCCGAGACGCTCGGCGTGGGCCGGCGCGGCTCGTATTACGACCACTCCGGTGCGCTGCGCGACATGGTGCAAAACCACATCCTGCAGCTGCTATGCATGGTGGCGATGGAGCCGCCGGCATCGCTTGCACCCAATGCGATGCGCGATGAGAAGCTCAAGGTGCTCAATGCGCTCAAACGCATCGACAGCAGCAACGCCGCGCAACTCACGGTGCGTGGCCAGTACCGTGCCGGAGCGTCGGAGGGCAAAAGTGTGCCCGGCTATGTCGAGGAACTGGGCGACGGCAAGAAGTCCAACACCGAGACGTTCGTAGCCATCAAGGCTGAGATCGCCAACTGGCGCTGGGCTGGCGTGCCGTTCTACCTGCGCACCGGCAAGCGTCTGCCCTCGCGCCTGTCCGAGATCGTGGTGGCGTTCAAGCATGTGCCGCATTCGATCTTCGATTCATCCGCCGGTTCGCTGGCGCAGAACCGCTTGGTGCTGCGACTGCAACCGGACGAGGGCGTCAAGCTGTGGTTGACGATCAAGCACCCTGGCCCCGGTGGCCTGCGCCTGCGCCACGTGCCGTTGGACATGAGTTTCGCCGAGGCCTTCGGCGTCCAGCAGCCCGACGCCTACGAGCGCCTGTTGTTGGATGTAGTGCGCGGTAACCCGACGCTATTCATGCGTAGCGATGAGGTCGTCGCCGCGTGGCGTTGGGCCGATCCGATCCTTGCCGCCTGGTCCGCCAGCGGGGAAGCGCCGCGGGCCTATCAGGCCGGTACCTGGGGACCGAGCGCAGCCGTGGCGTTGATCGAGCGCGACGGCCGCACCTGGAACGAAGATAGCGAAGCCGAAGATTAAGCACGTGTGGCGTGTCGGTGAAGTCTCCCTCAACTTCACCGACACGTTGCATGGGCCTTCTTACATTGGCTGCGCACGGGGAGTGTCGCGAGTCTTGTCTCTCGCCGACACATCCATTCGCAAGAGCAGCCAAGGGATGAACGGCCAAAGCGCCATGGGCCTCGGCGCATGCTTATCCTCAGGCCGCCTCAGATCGTCACCTGTGCCTTGCGGTGATCGATGGGACGGCACCCAGGCCGTTCGCTCCTTGTTTCGGCCCGGTCCGGCCATTGCGTAGATTTCCCTCACGTCATCCAGCTTGCGATATGCCAGACACAGCAGATATCACCCAACACAGCTTCACCGATTGCCATGCCCTGGCCAAGGCGTTCGCCGAGCGTGTGGCCGGGCAGCTCCGCGACGCCATCGCCACGCGCGACAAGGCAGTGATCGCCGTCTCCGGTGGCAGTACCCCTAAACATTTCTTCGAACAGCTTTCGCGGCAGACGCTCGACTGGGCCAGGGTGGCCGTCACCCTCGTCGACGAGCGCTGGGTGCCGGAAACCAGTGATCGTTCCAACGCACGCCTGGTCAAGTCGCTGCTCTTGCAGCGCGAGGCGGCCACTGCGCAGTTCGTGCCGCTGTATGCCGATGCACCCACGCCGGAGGCCGGCTTGCCGACGGTGAAGACACGCCTGGGAGCGCTGGGCCAACCGTTCGATGTCGTAATCCTGGGCATGGGCAGTGATGGTCATACCGCGTCGTTCTTCCCCGGGGGCGATCGCCTGGGCGAAGCGTTGGATCTGCACAGCGGCCAGCGTGTCGTACCGATGCGCGCCGAGGGCGCTGGTGAGCCGCGCATCACCTTCAGCCTGCCGGCCTTGCTCGATACGCGTGCCTTGTACCTGCACATCGAAGGCGAATCCAAGCGCGAAGTATTGAATGACGCCCGTATCGGCCATGCCAAGGGCGCCAGCTATCCGATACGCGCCGTGCTTGCCCAGCACCAGGTGCCGCTGTCGGTTTACTGGTGCCCGTGATGTGCTTGCGGCCATGCTCGTTTAGCGCGGCCGCGTGTTTCCTATTTTGACCGGATTGCCAGCATGAGCAGCCTCCACCCCGTCATCGCCGAAGTCACCGAACGCCTGCGCGAACGCAGCCGCAGCAGTCGCGAGCGTTACCTGGCCAGGATCGCCGCGGCCAGTCATGAAGGCGGCACGCATCGCGAGCGACTGTCGTGCGGCAACCTTGCACACGGTTTCGCCGCGTGCGAGCCGCACGACAAGGCAGCGCTGCGCGCCGGTCGCACGCCGAACCTGGGCATCATCAATGCCTATAACGACATGCTGTCTGCGCACCAGCCCTATGAGCGCTATCCGGCCTTCATTCGCGAAGTTGCACGCGAGGCCGGTATCACCGCGCAGGTGGCCGGCGGCGTGCCGGCCATGTGCGACGGCGTGACCCAGGGCCGTCCTGGCATGGAGATGTCCCTGTTCTCGCGTGATCTCATAGCCATGGCCACGGCGGTGTCGCTGTCGCATGACATGTTCGACGGCGCCATCTATCTGGGTATCTGCGACAAGATCGTGCCGGGCCTGCTGATCGGTGCGCTGAGCTTCGGCCATCTGCCGGGCATTTTCATTCCATCCGGGCCAATGCCCAGCGGCATCACCAACGAACAGAAATCGAAGGTGCGCCAGGCCTATGCCGAAGGCAAGGCCGGTCGTGCCGAGTTGTTGGAGGCCGAAGCGGCGGCTTATCACGCCCCCGGCACCTGCACGTTCTATGGTACGGCCAACTCCAACCAGATGCTGATGGAGATCATGGGCCTGCACCTTCCAGGTTCGAGCTTCGTCGCGCCCGATACACCGCTGCGCGATGCGCTCACTGCCGAGGCCGTGCGCCGGGTCGCTGCGCTTAGCCATCCCGGTGAGCAGTACCTGCCGATCGGCCACATTGTTGATGAAAAGGCCATCGTCAACGGCGTGATCGGCTTGCATGCTACAGGCGGCTCGACCAATCACCTGTTGCATCTGGTGGCCATCGCACGCGCGGCGGGTGTGGAGTTGCGCTGGGATGACTTCGACGCCTTGTCGTCGGTCATTCCACTGCTGGCGCGTGTCTATCCAAACGGCTACGCCGATGTAAATCAATTCCACGAAGCCGGGGGCATGACCTTCCTGATCGACCAGTTGCTCGGTGCCGGCCTGCTGCATGGCGACGTGCGCACGGTCTTCGGCACCGGCATGGAAGGCTACGCGCAACGCCCGGAACTGGGCAGCGACGGCAAGCTGGCCTGGAAGCCCATCGGTAAGGAAAGTGGTAATAGGGGTGTGTTGCGCGCGGCGTCGGAGCCCTTCCGCGCCGATGGTGGCTTGCGCATGCTGGAGGGCAACATCGGTCGCGCGGTGATCAAGGTGTCCTCCGTGCCGGAAGATCGCCAGATCATCGAAGCGCCTGCCGTGGTGTTCGACGACCAGGACGACGTGCGTCGGGCATTCGAACGCGGCGAGCTCAATCGGGACTTCATCGCCGTGGTGCGCTTCCAGGGGCCGCAGGCGATCGGCATGCCTGAACTGCACAAGCTCACGCCCACATTGTCGGTGTTACAGGACCGTGGCCATCGCATCGCCTTGCTTACCGATGGCCGTATGTCCGGCGCTTCCGGCCGTGTTCCGGCGGCCATCCATGTGACCCCCGAGGCCCATGCGGGCGGTGACATCGCGCGCATTCGCGATGGCGACATGATCCGCCTGGATGCGTCGGCAGGTACCATCGACGTGTTGGTCGACCCGGCAGAGTTTGCCGGTCGCACGCCTGCATCCTGCGATCTTTCCAGTCACCACGTCGGTATGGGGCGCGAGCTTTTTGCGTTGTTCCGACAATCTGCCGTGGCCGCCGATCTCGGCGCCGGCATAGCCTGACCATCTTCGAGGAGCGATATCGTGAGCAACGCCATGGATACCAAACAAGCCACCGTCGAGGCGACCATGCGCCTTGCCGCGGTGATTCCGGTCGTGATCATCGACGACGTCAAGGCGGCCGTGCCCATGGCGCGCGCACTGGTGGCCGGTGGCATTCCTGCCATCGAAGTCACGTTGCGCACGCCGGCCGCATTGGATGCGATCCGCGCGATCGCCCAGGAAGTCGAGGGCGCGATGATCGGTGTCGGCACCGTGCTGGGCGATAAGGATCTCAAGGCCGCCGAGGCCGCCGGCGCGCGCTTTGCCGTGTCGCCCGGCGTATCCCCGCGCCTGCTCGACGCCGCGGATGATTCATCCTTGCCGTTGTTGCCCGGTGCGGCCACTGCGTCGGAAGCGATGACGCTGCTTGAGCGCGGCTATCGTTTCTTGAAGTTCTTTCCGGCGGTGCCGGCCGGTGGCCCCAAGCTGCTCGGTGCCTGGGCCAGTCCGTTGCCGCAGATCCGCTTCTGTCCGACCGGCGGCATCAGCCTCAGCAACGCCGTGGATTTCCTCTCGCTGCCGAACGTGCTTTGTGTAGGCGGTTCCTGGCTCACTCCAGCCGATAAGCTCAAGGCCGGCGACTGGGCCGGCGTGGAACTGCTCGCCCGCGAAGCGGCGGCGTTGCGGGCGTAGGGGCGAGGAGTGAGTAAAGAGTAGCCAGGAGTGAGTGCGCGATGTTGAATCTGGCTGTTTCCGTGTGGCTCGCGACGGCGTTTTCGTCACCTTGCAACTTGAGAAATACGCTCGGACTTGCGCCCTCGCTACTAGCCCCTAGCCCCTAGCCCCTCACTTCTCACTCCCAGCCCCATGTACTTCCTCCCCCTGAGCATCCTTTGCAGCGTCCTCGTGTCCGTGTTCCTGAAGCTGGCCAGGCGCTCGAAAGTGGATGTGGGGCAGGCGGTGGTGTGGAATTACGTGGTGGCCAGCGTGATGACTGCCTGGGTGTTTCATCCGGCACTCACCGTGTTGCACGATCCTGGAGCGCCCTGGATCGCGATGATCGGCTTAGGCATCCTGTTGCCAACCATTTTCCTGGCGCTAGGTGCCTCGGTGCGTCACGCCGGCATCGTGCGCAGCGATACCGCGCAGCGCCTGTCGCTACTGGTCTCGCTGTTGGCGGCGTTTGCGTGGTTCGGCGAGCGTCCCACAGGGTTGAAATTAGTCGGCATTGCATTGGGGCTGGTTGCCCTGGGCTGCATGTTGTGGCGCGGGCGACAGGCCCAATCAGCTGGCAGCTGGTACTGGCCGCTAGCGGTCTTTGGCGGCTTTGCCACGATCGACATCCTGCTCAAGCTCGTCGCCCAGGCGGGCATGCCATTCGCCACCTCGTTGCTGGCGGCATTCGTTCTGTCATTCGTGGTAGCGGCTGCACTGGTCGTGTGGCGCTGGTCGCATGGCCAGACCCGGCCAGCTTGGAAAAGCGTCGTCGGTGGTTTGCTGCTTGGCGTGCTCAATTTCGGCAACATCGTGTTCTACGTGCGTGCGCACCAGGCGTTGGCGCAGCATCCGGCCCTGGTTTTTGCCAGCATGAACCTGGGCGTGGTGGTGTTCGGTGCGCTGGTTGGCTGGCTTGGCTTCGGTGAGAAACTGCGCAGTGTGAACGTGGCGGGGCTGCTGCTGGCGCTGGTCGCCATCGGCCTGCTGGCCTACGCCTCGCAGGCGTGACTTCTGGGCTGTGAAACGAGGGCAGGCGCCTCCTTAAAGTGAGGTTCTCTCCCGAGGAACCTCCCCATGCGCAAGCTCCCCCTCGCCGTGGCCCTGGCCACGCTCCTGCTGGGTTCGGCCGTGCAGGCCAACGATCATCACGACGACAAGAAAGACAAGACCCCACAGGACAAGGCCGACGCGACGCTGGTGACGCCCAAGACCGCCGAAAGCGAAGGTTCGGTCAGCGTCGAGGGCAAGCGCATCGATTACAAGGCGGTGGCCGGCACCCTGGTGCTCAATGGCAGCGGCGACAAGGAAAGCGAGCCGCAGGTCAGCATGTTCTACACCGCGTATTTCAAGAAAGCTGCCGATGCTGGCAAGCGGCCGATCACCTTTATCTACAACGGCGGTCCGGGTTCGGCCACGGTGTGGCTACATATGGGAGCCTTCGGTCCAAAGCGGGTGGTGACGAGCGACGACAGCCATACACCGGCCGCACCCTATGGCCTGGTCAACAACGATTACAGCCTGCTCGATGCGTCGGACCTGGTGTTCATCGACGCACCCGGTGCGGGCTTCAGCCGCCTGATCGCCAACGACGAAGACAAGGGCAAGCGCGACGAGCAGATGAAAGACCGCCGCAAGAGCATCTACGGCATCGATGGCGACGGCCATGCCTTCGCCCACTTCATCACTCAATTCCTCAGCCATTATGGCCGCTGGAACTCACCCAAATACCTGTTCGGCGAAAGCTACGGCACGACGCGTTCGGCCGTGGTGGCCAACATTCTGGAGAGCGAAGACAGCGTCGACCTCAACGGCGTGGTTCTGCTTTCGCAGATCCTGAGTTTCGACACCAGTATCGACGGACCGCAGTTCAATCCGGGAGTAGATACGCCCTACATCGTCGCGTTGCCCACATTCGCCGCCACCGCTTTCTATCATCACCGGCTACCACAACAACCCGCGCAACTGGAGCCGTTCCTGCGTGAGGTGGAACAGTACGCCACGGGCGATTATGCACAGGCATTGATGGCCGGCTCGCGCCTGGACGCCGCACGCAAGCAGGCAGTGGCCGAAAAGCTGCATACCTACACCGGGCTGCCGGTCGACTATCTGCTGCGTGCCAACCTGCGCGTTACGGGTGGCATGTTCGAGCACGAGTTGCAGAATGCCGACGGGTTGACGACCGGTCGCCTGGACAGCCGTTTCTCAGGGCCATCACTCGATCCGATGGCCAAGGACTCCGAATACGATCCGCAGTCCTCGGCCATCAGCTCCGCCTATGTGGCGGCCTTCAATGACTACGTGCGCAAACAGCTCAAGTTCGGCCAGGACATGAACTATCGGCTATACGCCGACATCGATCACTGGGATTTTGCGCACAAGGCACCCGGTGTGGAAGGCGAAGCCTTGCAGCAGTCAACCAATGTGATGCCCGACCTGGCCACCGCCATGAAGACCAACCCCAATCTCAAGGTCTTCCTCAATGGCGGCTATTACGACTTGGCTACGCCGTACTTTGCCGCCGACTACGAAATGCATCACATGCCCATTCCTGACAGCTTGCAAGGCAATATCAGTTACGCCTGGTATCCGTCAGGACACATGGTCTATGCCAATACCGAGTCTTTGAAGATGTTGCACGACAATGTGGCGAGGTTTATTCAAAGCACGGACAACATCAGGCACTGAGCGGGATAGGGCCTGTGGACAGGATGGCGGGAGGCCAGGAACAGTGCCTCCCGCGATCGCCAACGATATAGGCACGCCGCAGCTTGCCTCATCCGGGTCGGTGGAGGGGCGAAGTTGTAGCCGTCATGCAGGCTAACGCGATAGGAGAGTTCGGTCTCGCGAGACAAATGTGTCGCCGCGATCGGAACGCCCATTGCAAAGGTACAGGATTTGAGGCGAGCTTGTTTTGCTTTTTGAAAGCCATGGGAGACAGCGCGATCGCTGCCTCCCGTGGCGTGACAAACTAGATTCAGGGGTTGGTCCCATGGACTTCCGTGGGGTTTTCTCCCTTGGGTTCGCCGGTGTAGAGAATGAACTGTGCCTTGAGGCGCTCAACCGCATCGCGATCAGCCATGAAGCGCCCGAACGCGGTGGGATCGGTATTGAGCTTATAAACCGACGGTTGTCCGCTCGCCGGCTGCACATCACTGCGAATGGGCCATTGCGGCGTCAGGCTGCTGCCCTGCACCTCTTCCGATAGCAACCAGTTCAGGTAAAGCTTGGCGGTCTCGGGATGCGGCGCCTTGCGGAAAATGGCGGCGGTCTGCGGCCAGGTCATGAAAGGTTCTTGCGTGAACGGCATGAAGCGTGTGCCGCTGCCGTCCGAAGAGGGCGTCAACGGCCACCAAGCGCCAGGGCTGGCGGCATAGCGACCTGCGGCGACATCGGCCCCAGCCTGCTCGGTGCCACGAATGAAAGTGGGCTCCTGGGCCATGAATCGATCCATGAACTCCCAGCCATGCCTGTCGACGAACTGCTTGAAGATGAACAGGATCGCGTCATCATCCGAGGGATAGGCGAGCACCATCTTTCCCTTCAGCCTGGTATCGAGAAAATCCAGCGCCGTCGTGGGCGTAAAACCATGAGGAGCTACATCGGCGTTCACGACATTGCCCAAGGACAGAACTCCGATGCCCGTGTAGTAACCCTGCTGGTCTTTCAGTCCCGGTGGCACATGGCGCCAGCCGATTTCCGGCACATATCGCAGTAGATCGCCTCGGCGCTTCCAATACGTGAAATCATGCAGGGTTTGCAGGTGTGCAACGTCGACCACGAGGCGATTACGGGCTATCTGGTTATCGATGCGTGCATCGTGAAATTTGCTCAGGTCCGTCACGATATGTATCGATACACCTGGAAAGCGATCTTCGAATGCTTTGCCCATGTCATCGAGCCCGCCAGGGCTGTCGCCGCCGCCGTAGACCACCAGTTGCCCTCCTTCAGCCAGGGCATTCCTGTAGAGTCGATCAAGCTGCTGTGCTTCTTGCGTTGAGGCACCGGCCTGGGTAGTGCTCATGGCGCACATCGCCACAGCCATTCCTAGCAATCTTTTTACAAAACCGTTCATTTTCTATCCTTCCTTGACTTACCTTGCGGCAGTAGCCACGGTAGACTGGTGATGACGGCCATCGAAGCAGATGTAAGGCAGTAAAGACGTAAGCGTCTTCATCTCAGTGAGTCAGAGACGCAATGGGTGCAGGTGCCTTACAATGCCCATTTACATGATGGTTGCTCGCATGCGCCTTCTGATCGATCGCTACCTCGCCGCCTATAACGCCAAGGATGTGGATGCCATGCTGGCCACCATGCATCGTGAGGTGGTGTTCGAGAATTACACGGCTGGCAACCTGAGCCTGCGCACGCTGGGACTGGATGAATTGCGCCACTTGGCGGAAAGTTCGCGGCATCTGTTTTCCGCGCGTCGGCAAACGATTACCGATTATCGCGAATTTCAAGGAACCGCCTACGTCAGCGTTTTCTTCGAGGGCACGTTCGGCATCGATCTGCCCAACGGCGTGCGTGCCGGCCAGAGCATCGCCATGAACGGGCGCAGCGAATTTCGCGAGCGTGATGGGTTGTTGATTCATATTGCCGATCACAGCGAGTGATCGGCGACGGGAAGGCTCGGATCTGGCCGAGCCTTCCCGTGTTCAACGGGCGGAGTCAGTTTACGTTGCGCTTATGACCGACAACGCGGAGCTGAAAGTTATCCAGCTTTGCCTCCACGGGTCGGCCGGAAACATCGGTCAGGCGCAGTGTCCATGTGCCGCGAGCCCTTTCTCCCAGAAACGCATTGCTGGAGGAGAGCGGCACCGTAAAGCCAGCCGTATCCTTGTAGATCGCAAAGGGCGTGATGACATGACTCACGGTACCCGATGGCGATGTCAAGGTAGCCGATAGATTCGATGGCATGGTGTGGGTTGTCGCGAAGCCGAACTGGACGCCCTCCACCGTCATGTCCTGGTCGATTCGTATATTCATCGAGGCGGCATTGTCCTTGCCGCCAAAGCCACGGGAGGCGCCGCGGGATGAGACCCAGCCGTTATCGAAAAAGGCCGGCAATCCCCGGAAATGCCTGGCCATCGCGACGGCCGCAGAGGCATCGACAAGGCCGAAGCCATAGGAGTTGCTGAAGCGAAAACCGGCAGCATTCCGGATCCAGCCCGATTCGACCGTCATTCCCCGGTAGCGGATTGGCTGCAACGCCAGGTCGATCGGGCGGGCTGTGACCGCGAGGATGTATTTGACATCGCGCTGGGTCAGTCGAGGATTGACCCCAAGCATCAGTGCAGCGACGCCAGCAATCATCGGTGCTGCCGACGACGTCCCCGAGAAGGAAGCTGTGTAATGGCATTGCGGGTCGAAACGGCTGCCGCCTTCCAGTGCATTTTTTGGCGACGCTGACGTATTGTAGCCTGTGTCACATCCTGGATTGTCCGTGGTCAGGATGCCGGGCCCATAGCTGTTCTGATCGGCACCAGCATATTGCCGTTGCTTGCCATCTTCACCCGCTGGTGCGGAAATCCAGACTGAAGAACCCGTGGATGAAAAGTAACTGCGCTTGCCCTGGGCGTTGATGGAGGCAACCGTGATCATGGGGATGAAATTGGATGGAAAGTCCACGCCTGCTGCAACGCAGCCCAGGCCGAAGCGGTTGGCATCGCACCCCTCGAACGGATCGTGGGCTGTCTCATCCAGGATGCCTTTCGGCATCTTGAACGCGTTTCCTGCGGCCCACGTATAAACGCCGCCGCGGCCGGCCCGGGTCGAACCCATGATGGTTTCCCACTCCTGGATCTGCGCATGCGAAATGTCGCGGTATTTGCCAATGGGCGACAGCCCGAGGCTGTTGTTGAAGACATCGACATGCCTGGTCTTCGGGCTCTCGCCCCAGGCCGCTCCGAAGTACTTGCGGAAAGTTGCATTCTCAGCCGCCTCGCCGTTGCTGGTGTTCACGCCACCATATGCATCGAAGGAGACCAATGACGCGTGTGGAGCCACGCTTCGACCTTTGTCTCCACGCGCGCCGGATAAGGCGACGATACCGGCGACCGCAGTGGAGTGATCGACGATATCCGTGATCTCGTCTGTTTCGTCGAGAAAATCCCGGGAACCACCGGCAACCGTACTGTTTTTCAGATCCGGATGATCTACATCGAAGCCGCTTTCGACGATGGCGACCGTGACGCCTTTGCCCATGACGCCATGTTCGTGGAGCGAGCCAATGTTGATGTCGACCCCGGGGCAAGGCAAAGTATCGGCGAATACTTTCTGCCCTACATTCTTCAGATGCCACCGGTAAGCATTCAAGGGATCATTTGAATGGGCCATGACACGCGCTGGCGCGCGACGACAAAAAACATGTAGGTGATTACTGTTAACTCGTGTCAGGTAATTCCCTGATGTGATGCTACCCGGCACACGAGGGTGCCTGTCAGGATGCGCCGCCGCGGCGATATCCTGGCTGAAAGCATTCGGGGCGCCAAAGAAGAAAATGGCCATCGCAAGAGATGATCGTTTCAACATGTCCATGTTATCCATGTAAAAGCCTATGCCAAGGCTTTGAAATCACCGGCGTCCATGGAAGCGGGATATCCGCTTCTTGTCCGGGAGGCCGGAAGAGTCGTTCCTGAATCTTTTTTTTTATGATCGAATTGTACCGAGGGTTTGTCCCAACCCTGTTTCGGTATCTCCACTCCTTGAGCTTACGTTCGCTTGTATGCGCTTACAGATGCGTCTCTCATAGTCGACACGAATACGCTCCATGTCAATACGCATCCAGGCGCCGTGCGACGCCTGCAATCTCAGGAGTTGTCTTATCGAATGTATATAACTGTTGCCGCAGTATTTAATACAACAATCATTGCCGTGCAGGTGCGGCGAGTTCGAGAGCTCGAGCCATACGCGGCTTGATCTACGCCCGGCGCCACGCATATCGACGACTTCCTGGACAGCACGCCGGCAGCTACGCTGACCAGCCAGCGGCCAAACTTTCGGCAGTGGCCGTTTCGTAGCCCGGGCGGCGCAACAAGGCGTTGCGCCATAGTTGCTGCTGACGGGCATCACCCTGCACAAGCCATTGGGGCTTGTTGGCGACCCATGCAGCCACGGCTACGCCATCTTCATAAAGCACGCGTGTTCCGCTCAAGGCAGGCAGCTTGTCGCCGCTGAGCACGGTGCCCACCAAGTTCAGTGGATCGGTGCCGCTCACCACCACCCGTTCGCCACTGTGCTGGCGTTTGCCAGCCTCTCGCAGTTGAGGAATGGCTTGTGGCAATGCGAACTGTTCACCGACCAAGCCCTCGACAAAGCGACCGCCACGAATCTCGCCACGCGCTTCGAGCCGGTGATATACGCGCAGTAGCTCACGCCAGCTCGGCAGCCACGCCGCCTCGCGTTCGAGCAGTTTCCAGAACACGACGCCATAGCGTCGCAGTAGTGCGCGGGCGATGTGCTCGACGGTCTCGGGGTCATTCCTGCCTGTCGTGATCGGCTGGCGCACCAGCGCCCAACGGCCGGCATCCTCGATGCCAGTCATCAGATGCCGGCGCATGCGTCGATGGCGTGGCGCCTCGCGCTTGGCTGCCGGCACCAGCAGTGCACGCAGGCCCGCGAAACTGTCTGCGCTGACGCGACCAGCCGATACCAGTTCGCCCAGCGCGTCCTCCAGTTCGATGCGCAACAGGCGCGTGCCGTCGAGTAACTCGTCAAAGAACAGCGCCCCTTCCTTGCCAAGGGCATCGAGCACGGCCTGAGCGCGCGAGGACACCAGGTTTTCCTGGGCCTGTGCGTTGGCCGCGGCCTCGCTCCAGGTGGCAAGGCTGCGACGCGGTAGCAGCACGATCGGCGTGGCGCGCACGGGTCCACTGGCGCCGCCGCCGGAGCGTAGTCGATTCCAGGCCACGCGCCCGGCGCGGCACTGCTCGTCCAGCCACGTGCTGGCATAGTCGCCGATGCGCGCGGGCAGCAATTCGCTTTCCCATGCCGCGGCGGCCGCTTCGAAGCCCTCCAGTTGGCCGATGACGGCAGGCAGCGCATCGGGCCCACTCAAGCGGGCATCGGGCGCCACGTGTTGCCACTGGAACAGGAAGCACATCAGCTGACGCCGGCTGATCGGTTCGATCTCGCGGCGTAGGCGTCCCATGGTGTAACGATGGATGCGTGCCAGCAGATGCCGCTCGCACCATTGCGGCTCCTGCGCGCCTGGCGTGAACAAGCCCTGGATCACATAGCCTTCCGACTGCAAGCGAATCAGCACCGCGTCGATGTCGCTGCGCGGGACCTGCATCGAATCGGCCACGCTCATCGCATCGGTCGGCCCCAGTCCGACCAGCCGGCCGCGCACGATTTCCAGCAGGGCGTCCTCCCGGGTCCAGGCCTGTGCAGCGTATTCGGCCGGTGCCTGGATCGGCGGAGCCAACGGCGAATCCGGGTGGATGGCTTGCCACATCGGCAGTTTCTCGGCGCAGACCCATAGCGCCGTGCCGCCATGGGCCGGTTGCAGCGCGGTGGCGCGACGATGCGTGGCAAGGCCCTGCAAAAGCGCGACCCACGATTCGTTTTCGCGCGCTTCCTCGTCGCTGACGAACCCGAGCACGCTCAAGGCCTCGTGCATTTCATCCGCATCGCGTACCCGAGGCCATGCTTCGCCACGCACGGCCGCGATGGCTTCAGGATCCAGCTTGGCCAAGTCGCCGGCATCCTCCACCTCACCGCCACGGCGCGATTGCACCGCCTGGGTCCGACGCTCTTCCAGTGGCGCGTCGTCGAGATAGGCATACGGCGCGGCGGTCAGCACCTCGCTGGCCAACGGACTGGGTGCGGTGAGGTCGCGCGCGACCACGCGCATGCTGCCAGCCTCCAGGCCGCGCAGCACCCTCAGCAGGCCATCGACATCCATGGCCTCGCGCAGGCAATCGTAAAGCGTCTGGTTGACCAGCGGATGATCGGGGATCTGCCGCTCGCCGACGATGTTCTCCAGGCACGCGACCTGGTCGGGAAACACCGTAGCGAGCAAATCCTCGCTTTTCATGCGCTGCAATTGCGGCGGTACTTTCTTGCCGCCCAGGAAACGCGGCAAGGCCAGCGACGTGGTGGCATTCCAGCGCCAACGCACCGGAAACAGCGGTGCATCCAGCAGTGCCTGGATCAGCACATGCTCGGCGGTGTTTGAGTGAAGGTAGCGCGCGACCTCTTCCAGCGGAAAACTGTGGCTGGTCGACAGCGACAGCACGATAGCGTCTTCGGTCGCCGCCGCTTGCAGTTCGAAATTGAACTGGCGGCAGAAGCGTTTGCGCAGCGCCAGGCCCCAGGCGCGATTGATGCGGCTGCCGAATGGCGTGTGGATCACCAGTTGGGTGCCGCCCGACTCATCGAAGAAGCGTTCCAGGACCAGCGTCTGCTGGGTCGGCAGCACACCCAGCGCGAGTTTCGCCTTGGCCAGATAATCCACCAGTTGCTGGGCTGCGGCCAGGTGCAGGCCCAGCGTCTGGCCTGCCCAGGCCAGGGCCTGCGCCACACCGCCTTCATCCAGTTGTGTGCCGATGTCGGCGCGAAGCCGTGACACGCCATGGGACAGCTCGTCGGTGCGCCCGGGTGCCTCGCCCAGCCAGAACGGAATGCTGGGCGGTACGCCGTGGGCATCTTCCACGCGCAGGCGATCGCGCTCCACACGCAGGATGCGATAACTGGTGTTGCCGAGCTGGAAGATATCGCCAGCGAGGCTTTCGACCGCGAAATCTTCGTGCACGCTGCCGATAACGGTGGTTTGTGGCTCCAGCACCACCAGGTAATCGGCAGTGTCGGGAATCGCGCCGCCCGAGGTGACCGCGGTCAGGCGGGCGCCGCGTCGTGCACGCAACTGGCGATGCACCGCATCGCGATGCACATAGGCTGCACGGGCGCCGCGTCGCGTGGTGAAGCCATCGGCGAGCATGCGCACGGTTTCATCGAACTGCGGCCGGGTCAGTTCACGGTAGGGATAGGCGCGACAGACCAGCTCGTACAGGGCATCCTCGTTCCATTCCTGCACGGCGACTTCGGCGACGATCTGTTGTGCCAGCACATCCAGCGGGGCTGGCGGTATCACCAGGGCATCGAGTTCCCCGCGGCGCACGCAGTCGAGCAGGGCGGCGCATTCGACCAGGTCATCGCGGCTGGTGGGAAACAGGCACGCCTTGGGTGTGCCGTTGACGGCATGACCCGAACGGCCGGCGCGTTGCAGGAACGCGGCGATCGAGCGCGGCGATTGCAATTGGCAGACCAAATCTACGTCGCCGATGTCGATGCCCAGTTCGAGCGACGCGGTCGCCACCAGCACCTTCAACTCGCCGCGCTTGAGCCGTTGTTCCGCATCCAGCCGTTGCTCCTTGGCAAGGCTGCCGTGATGCGCGGCGACGGCCTCCTTGCCCAGGCGCTCGGATAGCTGCCGGGCCACGCGTTCGGCCATGCGCCGAGTATTGACGAACACCAGCGTGGTGCGATGCTGTTCGGCCAGACCGGCAAGCCGGTTGTAAACCAGAGTCCAGGCATCGTTGGACATCACCGCTTCCAGCGGTACGGGAGGCACCTCGATCGCCAAGTCACGCTCGCGCGTGTGGCCGATATCGACGATGTTGCAACGCTCGTGCGCCTTGCCGGTCAGGAAGCGTGCTACGTCCTCGATCGGCTTCTGCGTGGCCGACAGGCCGATGCGCAGCAAGGGGCGCTGGCACAGCGCTTGGAGGCGCTCCAGCGAAAGCGCCAGGTGCGAGCCGCGCTTGCTGCCGGCCAGCGCGTGGATCTCGTCGACGATCACCGTGCGTGTACTGCCAAGCATGGCCCGGCCGGATTCGGAGCCAAGCAGGATGTACAGCGATTCGGGTGTGGTCACCAGGATGTGCGGCGGCTGCTTGCGCATCAGCGTACGCTCGCCTTGTGGCGTGTCGCCGGTGCGCACGGCGGTGCGGATCACCACGTCGGGAAGCCCCTGTGCCTCAAGTTCCGCGCGGATTCCTTCCAGCGGCCCTTCCAGGTTGATCCGGATGTCGTTGGACAGCGCCTTCAACGGCGAGACGTAGACCACGGTCGTGCCATCGGCAAGCGTGCCACCGTTGGCAATGCCCTCGCGCACGAGGGCGTCGATGGCCGCCAGGAAGGCGGTCAGCGTCTTACCCGAGCCAGTAGGCGCCGCCACCAGGGTGTCCTGGCCAGCCCGGATCGAGGGCCACGCAGCCGCCTGCGCGGCCGTGGGGGCCGGGAAGGCGCTGGCGAACCAGCGGGCAACGGCAGGATGAAATTCCAGTAAGGGCATGGAGTTGGAGCCGCCAGCGCGAAGAAGCGGTCAGGTCCATCTTAGATGGGGACGGTCTTGGAGGAAGCAAAGATCGGTCAGCGCCCAGATTCATGTTTCACCGGGCCGGCCGGCAAGGGCCATGGATGGGCCGTGAAATATTCGCTGCACTGCCGCAAGAACATGTGACAATAGTGTGTCACCGCGATGCGACCACATAAATCGCGGGATACAGATCCTTTCACTTTTTGGGGAAATACAAGCCATGTCCGTCGCCCGCTCGCCGCGTTTGGCCGTGCTCGCGCTGTCGATCGCCGCTGCTTTTGCCGCATCTGCCTTTGCGCAGGATGCTGCGCCAGCGCAGCAACCATCCAAGACCACCGAACTGCAGACCATCAACGTCACTGCCGAAAAGCGCGTGGAAAACCTGCAAAAGGTGCCGATCTCGCTGACCGTCCTGACGCCCGACAAGCTCGAAGCGTTCGGTTCGGCGGGCGATGGAGTGCTCCAGCTTGCCGCGCGTGCGCCCAGCGTCTACGCCGAAACCTCGTACGGCCGCGTGTTCCCGCGCTTCTACATTCGCGGCCTGGGCAACAGCGATTTCGACCTCAACGGCTCGCAGCCTGTTTCGATGGTGTATGACGACATCGTGCAGGAAAACCCGATCCTCAAGGGCTTTCCGTTGTTCGACCTCGATCAGGTGGAAGTGCTGCGCGGCCCGCAGGGCTCGCTGTTCGGCCGCAACTCGCCCGCGGGCGTGATCAAGTTCGATTCGAAGAAGCCCAGCCAGGAAACCTCCGGCTACGCCAAGGCCTCGTATGGCACGCTCGGCACCGCCAATGTCGAGGCGGCCCTGGGCGGTGCGCTGAGCTCGCGCTGGTCCGGTCGCGTATCGGCGCTGGCGCAGCATCGTGATGGCTGGATCGACAACACCTATACCGGCAAGAAGGATGCCTTGGGCGGTTATAACGACCGCGCCGTACGCGCGCAGGCACTGTACGAAGACGGTGATTTCAATGCATTGATCAACGTGCACGCGCGCTGGCTCGACGGCTCGGCCACGGTCAACCGTGGCAACGCCATCCAGCTGGGCAGCGACAACTTCGTGCCGGGCTTCGACCGCGACCAGGTTGCCCAGGATGGCCGCAATCGCCAGCACTTGTTCACCTGGGGCAGCAACCTGCACCTGAACTGGAACATCGGCGATTACACCTTCACGTCGATCACTGGCCTGGAACGCGCAACGATGTACAGCCTGGGCGACGTCGACGGCGGCATCGCCGTGGCCAAGACGCCAGCGCAGCAGCAGTGGGTCACGGCATTCCCATCCGAGACCGCCGACGCGCTGCCGCACGATCGCCAGATCACCCAGGAATTCCGCCTGGCCAGCAACCCGCAAGATCAGTGGAACTGGCAGGTCGGCACGTACTACTTCAACGAAGACATCGCGATCGCCAACTACGACTACAACACGTTGAACGATCACGCGCTCGACGGGTTCGCCGTGCAGAAGCAGCGCACCACCGCCTGGGCATTGTTCGGCTCCACCGACTATCGCATCACCGATGACTTCGACGTGCGTGCCGGCGCGCGCTGGTCGCACGATTCGCGCGACTACCATGTCGATCGTTTCCTGTCGCCGATCGGCGGCGGCACGCTGAGCCTGGCCACCTCGCCGCATGACGCGCGCTGGAGTGGTGACATCACCGGCACCTGGACGCTCAGCCCCAACGTGAATGTCTATGCGCGCATCGCCAACGGCTTCCGCGCACCGAGCGTGCAGGGCCGCGTGCTGTTCGCCGACAGCATCTCGCAGGCCAAGCCCGAGACGATCACCAGCTACGAGCTGGGCCTGAAGAGCACGAGCTGGAACAACCGCATCCGCCTCAACGCGGATATCTACTCCTACACCATGCACAACGAGCAGCTCACGGCGGTGGGCGGCGACATCAACAGCACGCGCCTGATCAACGCACGCAAGACCGAAGGCTACGGCGCCGAGTTCGACCTGGAAGGCTATCTCACGCCCAACTTCATCGTGACCGCGGGCGGCAGCTACAACCACACCGAGCTGAAGGACAAGGATCTTTCCGTCGCCATCTGCGGTGCCGGCTGCACCGTGCTCGACCCGCTCAATGCCCAGGGCAATGCGCTGATCGACGGCAACCCGTTGCCGAACGCACCCAAGTGGATCGGCACCGTCACTGCCCGTTACGGTATCCCGTACGGCCAGAGCGGCGAGTTCTTCATCTACACCGACTGGAACTACCGCAGCGAAGTGAACTTCTTCCTCTACGACTCGGCCGAGTTCAAGGGCAAGCCGCTGCTCGAAGGCGGCCTGCGCCTGGGTTACAACTGGAATTACGGCAAGCAGGAAGTGGCGCTTTACGGCCGCAACATCACCAACCGCAAGCAGCTCATCGGCGGCATCGACTTCGACAACCGCACCGGATTCGTCAACGACCCACGCGTGATCGGCGTGGAGTTCAAGACGGAGCTGTAAGAGCAAGGTGCGAGGGGAGAGGGCCAGTAGTGAGGGCGTAGCCTCGAACGACTGAGGCTGGGTGTGATGCCGCGAGGCGCTATCGTTGCCCGTGGGTGCGCGAACGATGTCATCGTCGCGCCCTCGCTACTCGTCGCTCATCCCTCTCCCCTTCATCGCCCGCACAGGCCCCACGCGCGCTAAACTCCCAGATCGAGCCACCTTCGGAGCCGCGCGGCCAGTGAACCATCCAGGCGACATCGTCAGCGAAATCCCTTCCACCCTGACGATGGCCGATGGGCAGGAACTGTTCGTGCGTGATTGGCCGCACGCGGCGCCACGCGGTGCGATCCTGCTGGTCCATGGGCTGGGTGAGCACAGCGGGCGCTATGGTAAGCTCGCACAGTGGCTGCACATCCGGGGTTATGCGGTGCGCTGCTACGACCAGCGTGGCCATGGCCAGACGCCGGGGCCGCGGGGAGCCATCCGCCACGTGGACGACCTGCTGCGCGACCTGGCCGCCGTGTATGGCGACTATGCTGCCCGGCAACCGATGGCGCCGTTGCTGCTGGGTCATAGCATGGGCGGCCTGGTGGCCGTGCGCACCGTACTCGATGAGCGGATCAATCCGCCCGCCCTGATGCTTTCCTCGCCCGCGTTGCGCACGCATGAGCCACGCTGGCTCCAGAGACTGGCTCAGGTGCTCTCGCGCAGCCTGCCCAATCTTCCGCTGCGCAACGGCCTGCCTTTCGACAAGCTCTCGCACGATCGCCAGACCATCGTGAGCTACCGCGAAGATCCGCTACGCCATGGCTGGATCACGCCGCGCCTGGCCGATTTCATCTTTCGGTCCGGTGCTTCGTCCATTACCGACGCCGCCAGCCTCAAGGTGACCACCCTGCTGCTGGTCGCCGGCAGCGACGGCCTGGTCGACCCGTCCGGCAGCCGCGATTTCGCCAGCGGCGCCTGGGCCACCCGCAAATTGACCACCCGCTTCTTCGACACCCTTTATCACGAGCTGTTCAACGAAGCAGAGCCAGCACGCAGCCAGGTGCTCAAGCAGCTAGGCGACTGGTTGCAGAAGCTTCACTGATTGCGGAGGGGCGAGGAGCCAGGAGCGAGTGACGAGGAGCGAGTAGCGAGGGCGTAGCCTCACGACTGGAGCTGGGTGTGATGCCGTGGGGCACTATCGCTGCGTGTGGGCGCGCGAACGATGTCTTCATCGCGCCCTCGCCACTCGCTCCTAATCCCTCGTCCCTGGCTCTTCAGCTTTTGCGCCCCAACACTGCCTGCAACTTGTCGCGATCGAGTTCGCGCTCCCAGGCTGAGATCAGGATCGCGGCTACGCCGTTGCCCACCAGGTTGGTCATCGCCAGGCCCGTGCCGAGGAAACGGTGGATGCCCAGGATCAGCACCATGCCCGCGACGGGTACCACCGGCACCACCGCCAGGGTCGAGGCGAGCATCACCAGGGCGGCTCCGGCCACGCCACTGGCGCCCTTGGAGGTGAGCATGCCCACGACCGCCACGGTGATCTGCTGTTCGAGTGTCAGGTGCACGTTCAATGCCTGGGCGATGAACAGGATCGCCATGGTCAGGTACATGTTGGTGCCATCGAGGTTGAACGAATAGCCGGTGGGCACCACCAGGCCAACGGTCTGCTTGGGGCAGCCGATTTCTTCCATCTTGCGCATCAGCGGCGCCAGTACCGCCTCGGAGGAACTGGTTCCCAGCACGATCAACAGTTCGTCGCGAATATAGCCGCAGAAACGAATGATGCTGAAGCCAGCCAGCCGCGCCACTGCGCCCAGCACGATCACTACGAACAACACGCACAACACGTAGAAGCTGCCGATCAGTTTCAGCAAGGGCACCAGCGACACCACGCCATACGTGCCGATGGTGAAGGCGATCGCGCCGAACGCACCGATCGAGGACACCGCGGTGATGTAATGCACAATCTTGAAGAACACCTGCGCGGCGGTCTCGATGAAGTCGTACACCGGCTTGCCGCGTTCGCCGAGCGAAGCCAGCGCACATCCGAACAAGACCGACACCAGCAGGATCGACAGCACGTCCCCTTTGGCAAACGCATTGACGAAGGTGGTGGGAATGATCGACAGCAGGAAGTCGATCGATTCGATGTTGTGTCCCTGCGCGCTGAGCGAGGCGACCTGTTTGGCATTGAGCGTGGACGGATCGACGTTGAAGCCCGCGCCCGGCTGGAACAAGTGTCCGCCGAGCAGGCCGATGATCAGCGCGATCGAGGAAATCACCTCGAAGTACAGCAGCGCCTTGCCGCCGACACGGCCGACCTTGCGCATGTCCCGCATGCCGGCGATGCCGGTCACTACCGTGCAGAAGATGATCGGTCCGATCACCATCTTGATCAGCGCGATGAAGGCGTCGCCCAGCGGCTTCATCGCCACGGCGTAGTGCGGTGAGAGATAACCGAAGATCACGCCGATGATCACCGCGATCAGCACCTGCACGTAAAGCTTGCGATAGAAGGGCTGGCGCGGTTTGACGAGCTTGTCCTGAACGGTGGTGACGGGCGCTTGGGTCATGCAGGGGTGCCTCCGCTTTGCCTGCGATCAGGCGAAGTCATAGAGTCGGGCGGGATTGCCGACCAGCAGTTTCTGTCGCAGGTCTGCATCGGGGCAGAAGCGGAACATCAGGTCGACCAGGCCACCGTCGTTGGGCATGTCCTTGGAAATGTTCGGATGCGGGAAGTCCGTGCCCCACAGAACGCGATCGGGCGCCGTTTCGATCAGGGTCTGTGCGAAGGCAATCGCATCGTCGAACGGCCGCTTGCCGACGGAGACCCGTTCGGCGCCACAGACCTTGACCCAGGCCAGCGGGTTGTCGCGCATCAATTGTACCAGTAGCCGGAAGGGCATCTGTTCCAGACCATCCTGCGCGCGCACGCGGCCCATATGGTCGATCACGAATGGCACGCGCAGGCGCGCGAGCACATCGTCCTGCAACTGGACGATGTCGTTGGCATCCAGATGCAGCACCACGTGCCAGCCCATCGCTTCGACCCGCTCCATCACCCGCCAGAACACTTGCATGTCCGGGCGGCCGCCCAGGTGCTGGACGAAGTTGAAGCGCACGGCGCGCACACCACCCTCGTTGAGGGCATGCAGGCCGGCCTCGTCGATGTGATCGTCCACGATCGCCACGCCACGGTAGCGACCGTTGCCACGCGCGATGGCATCGATCATCGCGGTGTTGTCTGTACCGTGGCAGCTGGCCTGCACGATCACGCCGCGCTGGAAGCCGAGCCAATCATGCAGCGCAAGCAGGTGTTCGTACGGCGCATCTGGAGGTGTATAGCTGCGATCGGGCGCGTATGGGAAGCGGTCGGCCGGACCGAATACATGGCAGTGGGCATCGCAGGCCAACGCGGGCATGGTGTGCTGGGGCTTGGTCGGGTTCGGGTCCGGCGGCAGGCAGGATTTCATGCGGTCATTCCCTTCGCTTATTTTTTCAGGGTGTCGATGTAGCGCAGCCCGAGCTTTTCCAGCTCCGGGCGCATGTTGTAAATGTCCAGGCCCAGTTCGCCGGCAGCCAGCCTTTCGCGTTTGGACGCCTCGTTGGCTACGCGCTTCTCGCCCAGTGCGATGGCCTGGTCCACGCTCGCATGGGCCACCACGACGACGCCGTCGTCGTCGGCGACGATCGCGTCGCCCGGCTCGATCGCCTGGCCGGCTACCACCACCGGCACGTTGACCGAACCGAGCGTGGCTTTCACGGTGCCGCGCGCATGCAAGGCCTTGGCCCAGACCGGAAAGCCCATGGCGCGCAGTTCGGCGCTATCGCGCACGCCAGCATCGATTACCAGGCCCTTCACGCCACGCGACATCAACGAGGTGGCCAGCAGGTCGCCGAACATGCCGTCGTTGTTATCGGTGGTGCAGGCAACCACCAGGATGTCGCCCGGCTGGCACTGTTCCACCGCCACGTGCAGCATCCAGTTGTCGCCCGGCTGCGCGAGCACGGTCACGGCCGAACCGGCGATCGCCGCGCCTTGCTGGATGGGATGCACGGTAGGGCGCAACAGGCCGATGCGGCCCTGCGCTTCGTGCACGGTCGCCACGCCCAGTGAGGCCAGGCGTTCGGCCTGGAGGGCACTGATCGACGGACGCTGGCGCACCACCACGCCGATGAGATCGGGCCCGATCATGCCAGCGTGTCCTGCGTGACGTGGGGAAACACGCGCTGGTAGGCCTCGGCGTAGGTGATCTTGAAGTCCGAATTGCGCGTGGCCTGGGCGCCACGTTGCAGGCCGACGCGGGTGTAGTACTCCCACAGGTGCTCCTGCGCACGCATGGTTTCAAAGGCAGCCTTCTTCTTTTCCCACACCGAGGTGATGTCCAGGAACAGCTCGGGCTTCCACTCGCACTGCTCGGGCTGGTGCGGCTCGAACAGGAAGACCGGCGGCGCGCCGATCACCGGCACCTGCGGCTCGTGGCCGTGTGCCTGGGCGACCACGCGCGCCTCCTGCGCCACATGCGTGGCCAGCGGATGATCGAAGTTGTAGGGGTCCTTCAGTGAATGGCTCAGCACGACGGACGGGCGCAGGCGACGGTAGATCTCGGCCAGCTTGAACACCGCGTCCAGATCGGCGCGCATCGGGTAATCGCCGATGTCGAAGAATTCCACCGAGGCGCCGAGGATACCCGCCGCTTCCTCTGCTTCACGGCGGCGATCGGTTTTGACCTTCTCCATCGTCATGCCCTGCTGCTTCCACAACTTGGCCGACTCGCCACGCTCGCCGAACGACAGGCAGACGATGTGCACGTCCCAGCCCTTGCCCGCATGCAGGGCGATCGCGCCACCGGCGCGCCACACGAAGTCGGCAGAGTGAGCGCTGACCACCAGCGCGGTCTTGCGGGTGTCGGACATGGAGAGCTTCCTTCAGGTGATGCAAAAGGGGAGGCGATCAGGCGCCAGGGCCGGGCCAGATCGCAGGGGAAATCGGTACGCTGCCGCGCATCAGCAGGCGCGCCGTGCGCAGTAGCGCCGCACGCACCACGCGGCCTTCCTGCAAGCCGAGTTCGACACTGAACTCGCCGCTGGGATGTTCGATCGAAAGCGTGCGTGTATCGCCTTCACCGGCCTGTGCCAGTTCGCTGGCCACGGTGCCGGGCATGACGGCGGCGGTGGCAACGGTGACCGCGCCAAGCACCCCGATCGCGGCATGGCAATCGTGCGGAATGAAGGTACGCGTGCACAGCGCCCCGCCCGCGCGCGGCGCCGCAACGAGGGTAACCTTCGGGATGGGTTTCTTGCTGACATCGCCCAGGTTCATCAACGGACCGGCCTGCAAGCGGATCGCCTCGATGCGTGCTTTAAGCGTGCCATGGGCATTGAGCTCGTCGCGCGACTCATAGCCGGTTACGCCAACATCGGCCGCGCGCACCAGCAGTACCGGCATGCCGTTGTCGATCATCGTCACTTTTATGCCGTCGATCGTGTCGCTGGCGTTGCCGCTAGGCAGCAGCATGCCGCAGACCGCGCCTTGCGTATCCAGGAACCCGCACGAGACGGGCGCCGCCGGACGAGGCACGCCATCGATAGGCGCGTCGCCATCGTATTGCGGATGGCCGTCGGGTGTTTCGATGGTGATCTGGGCGATCACGCCGGTATTGACCGTGCGCACGCGGCGCGTGGTGCGACCCCGGTCGCCGCGCAGCATGCCCATTTCGATGGCGGCAGGCAGCGCGGCGGCCAGCATGTTGCCGCAATTGGGCGTGGTATCGACCATCGCTTCATGCGTGCCGACCTGGGCGAACAGGAAATCCAGATCCGCCTCGTCATCGGTGGGAATCGAAAGCAGTCCAGCCTTGCTGGTCAGCGACGTCGCCCCGCCCAGGCCATCGATCTGGCGAGAATCGGGCGTACCCATCACCGCCATGATCACCCGATCACGCGTGGCAATGTCCTGCGGCAGATCGCTGGCGCGAAAAAACGGCCCCTTGGAAGTGCCGCCACGCATGAGCCAGCAGGGAATCTCGTACGCCATCGTCGTGCACCTGTGTTGACGCAGCGATGGTGGCCGGGGCGGCGAGTGCGAACAACGCGATGGGCTGGGTTTCTGTTTTGCGTTTTTTGCATGTCTCGCGGTGAGACTTGCTTATTGTGCATTGCAGCACGCCGCGAAGCGGCGGTGAGGCCGGCCACTGCGTGGCCTGTAAAGTCGCTCGCTGGCGCTCGCTGTGAGGAGTAAAGAGAGAGCAGTCAGCGCGTTGCTTATCGCTTTTGCTCTTCCTCCTCACAGGCCACGCAGTGGCCGGCCTCACCCGCATCAAGTAGCCGGCTTCACCCGACAGGCTCCAACACCCCGCGCCCGATTGCCTCATCGATCATGGCGATCGCCTTCTCCGTGATCGTGCTCACCGGGCGTTGCGTGGGTGTGGCCATGACCAGGCGGGTTTCGATGTTGGGTTGCACGATAGGGACGGCGCGCAGGCCATGGCCCGGGGCGCGGGCGAGTACCGCGTTGCGTGACAGCACGCCGTAGCCCATGCCGCGTTCGACCAGATCGAGCAGGGCGCGGATGGAGTCGATTTCCATCTGGATATCCAACGACACGCCGTGCTTGGCCGCGTCGGCCTCCACCAGTTGGCGTACCGAATGCAGGTGCGAGGGGATGATCAACGGGTAGTTGCCCAGCGTCGACAAGGGCACGCGGTCGGGCAGCGGCACGCCCCCGTGCAGGCTGCCGACCAGATAGAGGTTTTCCGAATGGATGTGCCGGTACTGTACGTTCGCGTTGACCGGCGGGTTGTACAGCACCGCGCAGTCGAGGCGACCCAGTTGCAACCATTCGAGCAAGCTGGCGCTCAAGGCTTCCACCACGCCGATCTGCGCCAGCGGATAGTCGGCGCGAAAGCGGGTCACCAGGTCCACCGTCAGCAGCGCCCCCACACTGGGCGGCAAGCCGATCACCACCTTGCCGCCCTGGGGACCACGCGCCTGGCCCAGTTGCTGGCGCGCCACTTCCACTTGGCGCAGGATGCCGCGCCCGTGTTCCATCAATTGTCGGCCGGCATCGGTCACGGTGACACCGCGCCCGTTGCGTTGCAGCAGATGGCTGCCCAGCTCGATCTCAAGCTGGCGTACCTGGCGGCTGAGCAGCGATTGGGAGACGTTGAGTGTGGCGGCGGCGCGGGTGAGGCTGCCGAATTCGACGATACGGATGAAGCTGTGCAGGTGTTTCAGGTCCACGGAAACCTCGCCGCGGGGACAGTGAAGGCAAGTATGGGCGACCGGCGCGCAAAACGGGCAGCGTCGCCGCTGCCCGTGAGTATGTCGCCGGTGGCCAAGGGGCCGATTACTGACTACCCGGGCCGCCGAAGTTGAACATCACGCGCACGCCCCACACCAGCGCGTTGGCCGATACATGGCGCGCCTGCACCGTGTTGCCCAGGATGTCCGGGTGCACGATGTATTGCAGGTTTGGCACGATGCTCAGCAGCGGAAGCAACTTGTAGCTGTAGTTGAGCTCCAGCATCGCCTCGTTGCGCGAGAAATTGCCAGGCTGCTTGATCTTGCGCAGGATCTCGTCCTCGTATTGCACCTGGCGCTTGGCAAACTTGTACCAGGTGGCCTGGAAGTTCAGAGAGTCGATGGGACGGCTGGCGAAGGGCCCCGTCCACACAAAGCCACCCACGGCTTGCAGCGTGTAGATCTCGGTGCTGTCCAGCGGCGCGGTGAACGAGCTGAACAGGGCCAGATTGCGGGTATCGCTGTTCGGATCGGGCTTCCACACCACTTTGTCGCCCAACGCGTACACACCATAGCGTCCACCGTCATACGTGCGGAACGATCCGCCGTAGAGCGCCTTGGATACGCCGCGCGTGTTGAGTTCCGGATCGGTGTAGTCGGCCGAGTTATACCAGCCGCCTACCTTGAAGGTATGCGGATACGGATCATTGGCGAAGTGGGTGACGTGGCCGAATTCGACCGGCACCATCACGCCCGTCGAATTCTCCAGACCCCAGTCCAGGCCGTGGTTGTTGCGGCGATCCGGATTGATCTCGAACGCTCCGATCGAGAAGTAGTGCGATCCAGTGGTATAGCGGATGCGGCCACCCCAGTTCACGTATGGAAAGCCGGAAAACCCGCCGGTCGTATTGGTCAACTGGAACGGGCAGTCCGGCGCGCTGACGAAGCGGCAGCCGTAGGTCGAACGGGCAAACTGCCAGGTGGCGTTGACGCGCCCGAACAACACGTTGAAGTGGTTATCGTCCAACGCCTGTTCCCAGGTCAGCTGGCCCAGCTGCCATTGGCGCTTGGGGTACCAGTATCCCTGGATCTTCTGGTAAATGCCGACATCGGTCGCCGAGATGGAATGGCCATAATAGCGGGCGAAAGTGATGTGCATCTTCGCGCCGTTGATGCCGAAGAGCTTGGCCATGTCCAGATCGGCACCGCCCACCGCGCCGCCGCCATTGGTCTGGCCGGTGCGCTCGCCCCCCTTCACGCTGGCAAGCCAGTCGTTGGCCCAGACCAATCGCAAGGAGACACCGTCGTCTTTCCAGCGCTTGATGAAGTTGCTGTCCGACTCGTGCGAGCCTGCCGTGGCCACGGGCTGCTGGTCGTTGGGAGTCTTGTCCTGCGCACTGGCCAGCACCGGCGACAACCATGCGGCGCAAAGCAGGAGGCAGGCGATGCCGCTGCGATAACTCATGAAGCATTCCCCGTGACAGATTCGCCCGCCAAAGTGCGGCGCGGGTCACGATCCTCCCCACGTCTCCGGATCTGTACAACGCGATGCCACGCCTTTCAGTTATGCCAAAGATGCATAACACGCAATGCGAAATGAAAATGACGCATCGCAAAAAATCGTGACCGGGCGTCAGGGCGCCTCCGATCGCTGTCACGCGGCTTTTACGTTGCGGCGCGACATGACGGGCGGCCCGCCCATGCGGGCACAAATTTTTTCGAAGCCGACCGTGGCGATCGATCGGCGGGTCTGCGAAGCGAGCTCAGCCCGCGCCTGGAAGGCTGGCGCGGATCTGCTCGCGAACCGTGGCTAGCACCTCATCGGACAGCTCGCCGCTGCCGGCCGCCCGCGCCACCATCAGCGCACCATACATGCGTGTCATCAGTTCGATCGCCTGCTTGCGCTGGCTGGCTTTGTCGCCGGGAAACGCCGCGCCGATGCGTTCGAAGATGCGGTCCATCTGTTGGCGATAGCTCTCGCGCATATCCTCGCCGCGGCGGGCGATGTCGCCCGACAACGTCGAGATTGCACAGCCGGCACCTGGATGGTCGCGGTGCTGCCGGCTCAGGTACATGTCCACATAGCGCGGCAGGTCCAGGTGCCCGTCGTTGTCGATGAACCCGGCAAGCGAGTTGCCGCTGGCCTGGTAAGCCTGATCGATGGCCTCGCTCACCAAGGCATCGCGCGATGGGAAATGCTTGTAGAAGCCGCCGTGCGTGAGCCCGAGTTCCTTCATCAGGTCAGCCAGGCTGATCCCATCCAGGCCCTTTTCGCGAAAGCGCGACGAAGCGGTCTCGACCAGGCGCTGATGGGTTTGAGCTTTGTCGGCGCGGGAGTGCCCCATGGCGACCTCGTGGCGTGGAACCTGTCGTTATCTTACGCGCCCTGGCGAGAAGATGATAGTTGACATCCAGAATTTTCGGGCGTAGCTTGGATGACGAACATCATCCACATTTACGACCCAGAGCTTTCTCATGAATAAGCAAGCCTCTCTCGGCACCGCCGTCATTACGGGCGCTTCCACCGGCATCGGCGCGTCCTATGCCGATCGCCTGGCTGCCCGCGGCTATGACCTGATCCTCGTGGCCCGCCGCGGCGACGTGCTCAAGCAGGTGGCCGATGGGTTGTCCCAGCGCCACGGCATCAACGCCCGTAGCATCGCCGCCGACCTCACCTCGGCACAGGATGTCGCCCGACTGGAACAGCTCTTGCGCGAGGACAGCAGCATCACCCTGCTAGTCAACAACGCCGGTACCGCCACCCTGTACCCGTTGGTGCAGGCCGATGCCGATGCATTGCAGCGCGAGATCGCGCTGAACATCACCGCGCCTACGCGCCTGACCAAGGCCGCGCTACCAGGCCTGATCAGCCGGGGCAAAGGTGGCGTGATCAACATTGCCTCGGTCACCTCGCAGATGATTCAGCCCGGCAATTCGGTCTATGGCGGCACCAAGGCCTACCTGCTGCACTTCAGCCAGGTGCTGGCGCAGGAAGTGGCCGGCACGGGCGTGCAGGTGCAGGTGGTATTGCCCGGCGCCACGCGCACCGAGATCTGGGGCAAGGCCAGCGCCACCAAACTGGAAGACCTGCCGCCGGAGATCGTGATGGAGACCGACGACATGGTCGACGCGTCGCTGGCCGGTTACGACCAGGGTGAACTGGTCACCATCCCCTCCATGCCCGACATCGCCGACTGGCAGCGCCTGGTCGATGCCCGCACGGCGCTGGGCCCGAACCTGTCGCGCAGCAAGCCGGCGGCGCGTTATGGGATAGGGGCCAGCGCGCGGTGACGCATTTTGGGGGAGAGGGGCAGCGGGGGCGCACGGTTCAAAGCCGATATCAGCGTCGGCGCCCGAAAGCGCCATCGCGAACGTGAAACTGACGACGACCGGACGAACGTGCGTCCCGCTACCTGCCTCCCGTCCCGCTACAGCCAATCAACGCCCCGCCGTCCCCGTGCTCCACACCGGCCCGGCGTTGTTGTAGATCACCGTGTTGCCGTCACCCTGGACGAATAGTCGCGCCGCGTCCTGGCCGCCTGACTGCGATTGCCAGAGCATGTTGCCCAGCTTGCCGAGCACGACCAGGTTGCCGTCATCGGTCAGGTCGGCCTGGGCGGCGGGCTGGTTGACGGTGTTGCTTGCCCACAGCGGCGTGCCGTTGCGCTTGTACAGCACCAGGTTGCCGTCGAACTGCATGTTGAGCACGTAGCCGCCATCGCAGGACACTACCGTTTGTCCGGGCACCAGGCCTTCCCCGGCGCCGATGCTGCCGCAACCGGCGGGCGTGGCGATCACGGGCAGGGCAGGTGGCGTGAACAGGCCCAGGTTCACGGCACCGGCGATGGCCTGGTAGCCAGTGTCGTTCGGATGCAGATGGTCGCCAGCGTCATAGGCGGGCAGATACTGGGTCGGTGCGGATGGATCGTGCGTGGCGGTGTCCTGGTCGATCACACCGTCGCAGCCGCTGGCGCTGGATTTCACCCAGTCGTTGAGTTGTTCGCGGATCACCTCGCGATCGGCGGTCCAACCCGACGAGCCCTTGAACGGCGTCAGTGTCGAACAATAAAAACGAATGCCTTGTGCATGCGCCTGGTCGATCAAGCCCTTGATGGCCTGGCTTAGATTCTCGAACGTCGCATCCGGATTACCCGAGCCAAGATCATTGATCGGGTCGTCGGAGAAGATCACCCAGCGAACGCCGGGCTGCGCGAGCACGTCGCGCTGGAAGCGGTGCACGCCGCTCTGTCCGGAGCCATCTTGCAGCAGGTTGTTGCCGCTGATGCCCATGTTCACAATACCCACCGACTGATTGGCGCTGGCGAAGCGACTGGCCAGATCGTTCGGCCAGCGCTTGTTGGCGTTGTAGCTGGAGTCGAAGCCATCGGTGATCGACGCACCGAAGGTCACCAGCGTGCCCTCGGCGTTCGTGTTCTGCACATCGAGATTGGCCAGGAACACATAATCGCCGTTGGTCTGCGCGGACAGGTTGGTACGGCCGCTGACGTCGCCATCGGCCACGTATTTATCCTGGTTGCTGAAGGAATGCCCTGTCACGGCGTTGGTATCGCCATCGACATAGAAACTCACACTGATATCGGACAGTGCAGGGACGTTGAAGTCGATGCCATCGCTGCTCGCGCGTTGTCCGGCGGGAATGGTGATGCCCGGTTGCCCTTGGAACGTCAGCGTCCGATCGGTGTCCGGCTGGATCGATGCCCCCGAGTCGCGCAGTGCGACATGCACATCGGTGATCGACAGCGGCTTGTCGCCGAACTCATTGGAAATCTGCACACGCACCGCCGAACCGGCCATGCTGGTATGCACGATCTCGCGCAAGGTCTTACCGTGGTAATTGGCCGTGCTGTAGTTCAACTGCGCCACACCCCAGGTACCGACCCACGGTGCGAGGACATCGACGGCGCATGCCGTGTTGATGACCGATGCGGCACCGAGGCCGAGGGTGACACAGAGCAGTCGCTTGAACGAGCGAGTATTCATGATCGCCATCAGTAGGGAAGGGGCGCAAAGCGTGTCACCGTATGCCACCACCAACATGGCCGCGATTCACGATTCGGCCGTGAACGCATGCTCACAAGCATGACGAAATGTAACGTATGGACGTCCAGACGGCTGGTGTGCTCTTGGCTTGGAGCTCCTGAAGCCCCCCATCTGCGATCCAGTCGCAGATGGGTGGTTCCAAACGGTCTCATCCGCACCCCGCCTGAGACGGCTTTTCGCCGCTGAAGTCGCTCCTGCACGGCGCCCGCGCCCCAACATCCCATTCAACCCCATGTTTCATCGGCAAATTGTCGACAACCTCACTCCGCCACCCGATCTTACTTGCAAAATAAAAGTGACAGCTCTACGATGACTATCATCTTGATAGTAACGGCCCATCCGCCATGAAAAAAACCAATTTCGGTGACATGCCTTGCCCCATCGCGCGCAGTCTCGAACGTGTCGGCGAGTGGTGGAGCATCCTGATCCTGCGCGATGCCTACTACGGCTTGTCGCGTTTCGACGAATTCGAAAAAAGCCTGGGCATCGCGCCGAACATGCTGACGCGTCGGCTCAACGGGCTGGTCGAAGCGGGCCTGCTGGAACGGCGCCAATACCAGGAGCGGCCGGCGCGCTACGAATACGTGCTGACCGAGATGGGCAGTGATTTCCGTCCGGTGATGTTGGCGTTGATGACGTGGGGCAACAAGCACTTCGCGCCCGAAGGCTTGTCGATCTATCTGGCCGACGAACGTGATGGACACCAAGTCGATCCGGTGCTCACCGATCGCCAGACCGGCGAGGTGATTACGCGCGAACACCATGTCGTGCGCGCCGGGCCGGTCGCTACGGATCGCCTTCGTGCCCGCCTCGATCGTTATGCCCAGATGCGCGTTGCCGGGAGCCTTCCATGAGCGCTGTGGCTCCTGCCGCGGATCTTTCAGCTGCCCCGCGCCGCGTCGGCAAGCGCCAGGTGATGATCGGCCTGGGTGTCGTTGCCGTCGTGTCGGCGGGTGCCTGGGGCGTGTCATGGTGGACGACCGGGCGCTTCATCGAGAGCACCGATGACGCCTATGTCGGTGCCGACATCACCGCGATCAGCCCCAAGGTTTCCGGCTACATCACCCAGCTTGTGGTGTCGGACAACCAGGCTGTCCGTGCGGGCGACCTGCTGGCCCGCATCGACGATCGCGACTATCGCGCTTCGTTACAGAAAGCACAGGCCGCGATCGCGGCACAGCAGGCGTGGCTGGCCAACCTCGATGCGAACGAACGGCTGCAACATGCCGTGATCGACCAGGCGCATGCCGGCGTCGATGCCGCGCAAGCCGAAAGCGTACGTGCCCATGATGACCAGTTGCGCTATCGCGACCTGTCGGCCCGCGCGGCCGTCTCCGTGGAGAGCGCGCAACGCGCCGATGCCACCGCCAAGACCGCACGCGCCGACACCGAAAAAGCCCAGGCAGCCCTGGCCGCCGCGCAACGCCAGCTGGACGTGATCGCGACCCAGAAGCTGCAAGCGCAGGCGGCCTTGCAGCAGGCGCAGGCCGAGGCACGCCTGGCCGAGCTCAACGTCGGCTATACCGAACTTCGCGCGCCAGTGGATGGCAGCATTGGCAATCGCCGCGTGCGCTTGGGCGCCTTCGTCGAGGCAGGTACACCGTTGATGGCGGTGGTCCCCGCGCGTGGCCTGTGGATCGATGCCAACTTCAAGGAAGACCAGCTCGCGCACATGCAGCCGGGCCAGCCGGTCGAGATTCGCGCCGACGTGCTGCCGGGCCGCGTCTTCCATGGCCGCCTGGGCAGCCTGGCACCGGCCACGGGAGCGCAGTTCAGCGTGCTGCCGCCGGAGAACGCCACCGGCAACTTCACCAAGATCGTGCAACGGGTACCCGTACGTGTACTGCTCGACGCCAACGATGCCGCGCTGGGTGCGCTGCGTCCCGGGCTTTCCGTGACCGCCGACGTCAACACGCAGGCCGTGCCGCGCTGATCGACTGACGAGACCGCCATCATGTCGCATGTGCAATCCCCCGCCGACATGTCGACGGGCCAGAAAGTCTTTGCCTTCGCCAGCATGTGCGTGGGCATGTTCATCGCCCTGCTGGACATCCAGATCGTCTCGGCCTCGCTGCGCGATATCGGCGGCGGACTCTCGGCCGGTGCCGATGACACGGCCTGGGTGCAGACCAGCTACCTGATCGCCGAGATCGTGGTGATCCCGATGTCGGGATGGCTGGCACGGGTGATGTCCACGCGTTGGTTGTTCTGTGTCTCGGCAGCCGGCTTCACGATTACCAGCCTGCTCTGCGGAGCGGCCTGGGACATCAACAGCATGATCGCGTTCCGCGCCTTGCAGGGGTTCGTCGGCGGCTCGATGATCCCGATGGTATTCACCACGGCGTTCATGTTCTTCCAGGGCAAGCAGCGCGTGATTGCCGCGGCGACTATCGGCGCCATCGCCTCGCTGGCGCCGACGCTCGGGCCGGCGCTGGGTGGCTGGATCACCGATCACTTCAACTGGCACTGGCTGTTTTTCATCAACCTCGCCCCCGGCCTGTTCGTCACCGTTGCCGTGCCGATCCTGGTCAACGTGGACGAACCGGACTGGTCGCTGCTGCGCGGTGCCGACTATCTGGGCATGACGTTGATGGCGTTGTTCCTGGGTTGCCTCGAATACACGATGGAAGAAGGTCCGCGCTGGAACTGGTTCAGCGACCGGACGATTCTCGCCACCGCATGGATCTCCGCCCTGTCGGGCATCGGATTCATACTGCGCAGTCTCACCTTCGCGCATCCCATCGTTGATCTTCGTGCGTTGCGTGATCGCAACTTTGCCCTGGGATGCTTCTTCTCCTTCATCACGGGCGTGGGCATCTTCGCCACGATCTACCTGACGCCGCTGTTCCTGGGCCAGGTGCGCGGCTACAGCGCGCTACAGATCGGTGAAGCGGTGTTCTCGACCGGCGTGTTTCAGGTGCTGACGATTCCGGTATACGCCTTCCTGGCCAACCGCATCGACCTGCGCTGGATCATGATGCTCGGCCTGGCATGTTTCGCTGCCTCGATGTGGGATTTCAGTCCGATCACCCACGACTGGGGCGCGCATGAGCTGCTGTTGCCCCAGGCATTGCGCGGCATCGCCCAGCAGTTGTCCGTGCCGCCCGTGGTCACGCTGACCCTGGGCGGCCTCCCGCCCGCACGGCTCAAGCTTGCCTCGGGTTTGTTCAACCTGATGCGCAACCTCGGCGGTGCGATCGGCATCGCTGGCTGCGCCACCTTGCTCAATGACCGCACCAACCTGCATTTTCAGCGGCTGGCCGAACACCTGACTACCGCCAACGAGCCCATGGACGCGCTGCTCCAGCAAGTGGGCGCGCGGCTCGGCCAGACCGCCGATGCCGGGGCAGCGGCCATCCGGCAACTGGGTGCACTCACCATGCGCGAAGCGCGCACGCAGACCTTTGCCGATGCCTTCCTGGTGATCGGCGTGTGTTTCGTGATCGCCACCGCGATGGTGCCGCTGATGCGCAAGATCGGGGCACCGGTTGCGCCTTCCGCCGACGCGCATTGATCTACCTGCGAGATTTCGACATGAACCTTCGATCGCCCTGGCTGACAAAATCCTTCGCGTTGCGCGCGTTGCGCGTGTTGCCTTTGTCGTTGGCACTCGTGCTCCCGGCATGCACCGTGGGTCCGGATTACGTGCGCCCGCAGCCGAACATCGGTGGCCACTATGCGCACGCCGCGCAATTGGAAATGCATAACCAGACGCATGCCTCCGCCGCGTTGGATCGCTGGTGGCAAGGTTTCGACGATCCGGCATTGACCGCCATCGTCGAGCGCGCCATGGCACAGAATCTCGATGTGGCCGCCGCCCTGGCGCGCATCGAGCAGGCACGCGCTGTCGCGCGCGGCACGCAGGCCAATCGCCTGCCGCAAGGCGAGCTCGATACACAGGTAGCACGTGAGTACCAGTCGCTCAACGGGCCTCTGGGCGAGATTGCCAGCCAGTTCCCCAGTTACAAGCGTACCCAGACGCTGGAAGACGTCGGGGTTGGCGCGAGCTGGGAGCTGGATCTGGCCGGAGGCCTCAAGCGTGATGCGCAAGCGGCGCAGGCCGAGTACGAAGCGGCCGAGGCCAGTGGTGTGGCGACGCGTATCTCGGTGGCCGCCGAAGCGGCTGATGCGTATTTCCAGATTCGTGGCTTGCAGCAACGCATTCATCTGGCCGAGCAGCAGGTGGATACCGAATCGCGGCTGCTCGCGCTCGTGCAGGTGCGCCTGGCCGGTGGCGTCGCGACCGATCGTGAAGTGGCGCAGGCCGAGGCGATCGTGCAACAGGCCCAGGCGAGCCTGCCGCCGCTGCGCGCCGAGCGCGAGCGCCAGCTCAACCGCCTGGACGTGTTGATGGGCATGCAGCCGGGCCAGCAGGCCAACGCCTGGTTGCAGACACCCGTGACGTATCGCATTCCGGCGATCGATACCGCCGACGGCCCGGCCTCGTTGTTGCGCCGCCGCCCGGACGTGATTGCTGCCGAACGTCGCTTGGCCGCATCGAATGCGCGTATCGGGCAGGCGCTGTCCGAGTATTACCCCAAGCTTTCGCTCAGCGGCTTGCTCGGCATGGAAAGCCTGCACAGTGACCGGCTGTGGCAATCGAGTTCCTTCCAGCCGCAAGCCTTGCTGGGGTTGCGCTGGCGGTTGTTCGATTTCGGCCGTGTCGATGCCGAAGTCGGCGCGGCACGAGGCGCGCAGGCACAAGCGCTTGCCGACTATCGCCAGTCGATGCTGCGCGCCACCGAAGATGTCGAGAACGCCATCGTCAGCCTGTCCGAACTCGAAAACGAACAAGCCGTGCTCGATAAGGAAGTCGCCGCGCATCGTCGTGCGCGCGGCAGCGCGGAAGACGCGTACAAAGGCGGCGCGGTAAGCCTGCTCGAAGTGCTCGACGAAGATCGCCAATGGCTCGCCTCGCGCGACCGCCTTGCGCAAGTGCAGGCCAATCAGGCCCGCGCCGCCGTGGCCGCGTTCCGCGCGCTCGGTGGTGGTTGGCAGGCTATGCCATCGGATTCGGTAGCGATGCGTTCCGTCTCGGCGACCAGTCCGTAAGCATACGTCGCGGCACAAAGCCGCATCCCAACCTGCAATGGCATCACCGCATGCCTAGCGCGTGGCAGCGAATGCATTCGCGCTGCCCTCTGCGATTCAGTCGCAGAGGGGCGCTTTGAAAACCTCCAAGGCGCGACCAAAGTCGCGTCTTGCATCGCGACTGCATGGGCTCCTGCGCAGAGCGCAGAGCGCGATGACGTTGTCCATAAAAAAACTTTGAAACGATGCGATTGCTGATCGAATGTGTGAGCGGTTCAGTCGTTTTTGTTTGAGGCTGACGCGGATGAATGCCATGGCGTACAGCACGAAGCTATGCTGATCGGCTAGGAATGCTGATTGCACCGGATCAAGGACGTGTTATGCCATTGCGCCGCCTGAGTGCCGCGATCGTTTCGCTGCTGGGTTCCTCGCTTGTCCATGC
>NZ_DASVMI010000165.1:0-5686 GCF_036384435.1 Dyella sp.
ACCACATGGGCATGCTGGCCACGGTGATGAATGCCCTGGCGATGCAGGATGCCATCGAGAAGCGCGGCGGTTTCGCCCGCGTGATGAGTGCGATCCCGATCCACGACGTCGCCGAAGACTTCATTCGCCGCCGCGCGGTACGGCATATCGAAAAGGGACGTATCGCGCTGTTTGCCGCCGGCACCGGCAATCCCTTCTTCACCACCGATTCCGCCGCAGCGCTGCGCGCGGTGGAAGTAGGCGCAGACTTGCTGCTGAAAGCCACGAAGGTCGATGGCGTCTACACCGCCGACCCCGCGCGCCACGCCGATGCCACGCGTTATGAGCATCTCAACTACGACCAGGTGATCGAACGCAAGCTCGCCGTGATGGACACCGCCGCCATCGCCCTGTGTCGCGACCACAAGATGCCGATGCGCATTTACGACATGACCGTGCCGGGTAACCTGATGCGCATCATGCAGGGTGAAGCGGTGGGTACGCTGGTCGACTGACTCGCCCGGGGCGAGGGATGAGCAGAAAGGGCGCAAGTCCGAATGCATGAGGTGCTTCAACGCGTGGCTGGTGCTGTCGCAAGGTGGCACGCCACCTCAGGTTGGCGGGTTCTACGCCCTCACT
This sequence comes from Dyella sp., assembly GCF_036384435.1. Taxonomy (GTDB): domain Bacteria; phylum Pseudomonadota; class Gammaproteobacteria; order Xanthomonadales; family Rhodanobacteraceae; genus GSA-30. Next base: position 619 of record NZ_DASVMI010000165.1, read on the forward strand.
ACTGGCTCCCCGCCCCTGAACTCCAGACCTGCCCTTTCGCGCCGGGCGACCCTGCTATACTCGTCCGCTTGCACGTTTAAAGGGTGAACCCCATGCTCAACGACATCAAGAACGATGCCCAGACCCGCATGGGCAAGAGCATCGACTCGCTCAAGCACAGCTTGACGCGTCTGCGCACCGGCCGCGCGAGTACCTCGCTGGTCGACAATATCAAGATCTCCGCCTATGGCTCGGACATGCCGCTGAATCAGGTGGCTTCCGTCAGCCTGGGCGATGCCCGTTCGATCATCATTACACCGTTCGACAAGAGCCATGTGGCTCCGATCGAGAAGGCCATCATGGCTTCCGATGTCGGTATTACCCCGACCACCGCCGGCACCGTGATCCGCCTCAACCTGCCGCCGCTCACCGAGGAGCGCCGCAAGGAACTGGCCAAGCACGTCTCGCATGAAGGCGAAGAAGCAAAGATCGCCATTCGCAACGTGCGGCGTGATGCACTGCAACAGGTCAAGGACCTGCAGAAGAAGAATGAAATCACCGAGGACGACGAGCGTCGCGCCGAGGACGAAATCCAGAAGCTGACCGATCGTTTCGTCAAGGAAGTAGACGAAGTCGTCAAGCACAAGGAACAGGAGCTGATGGCCGTCTAACGGCCATCGGGCTGCCCGGTCGGGGACCAGGCAGCCCTTCCTGCATAATCGACACATCAGGACGTGCATCGCAAAAAGCGTACAGGCACATCCGTTGTTCACCCGCTCCTGGCGGCCTCACTCACTGAGCAGAAGGCAGCGCGGTTTCGCCTACGCACCCACTCATGACCGATCCCAAGCCCCGCCCGGTTCCGCGCCATATCGCCATCGTGATGGATGGCAACGGACGTTGGGCCAAAGCACGCCACCGCCCTCGTACCTTCGGCCACAACGCCGGACGCAAGGCCGTGCGCGAAGCGATCGAAGGCTGCATCCGGCAAGGCGTACAGGCACTGACGCTGTTCGCGTTTTCCAGCGAGAACTGGCAGCGTCCCGAGGACGAAGTCGGCGCGTTGATGGAGTTGTTCGTCCGCGCACTCGACAAGGAAATGGACGAACTGCATGAGCAACAGGTGCGCGTACGCTTCGTCGGCGACCTTTCCGCCTTCGAGCCGGCGTTGCGGCAACGCATGACTGGTGCCATGTCCCGCACCGCAGGCAATACTCGGCTACACCTCAACGTCGCGGTGAACTACGGCGGTCGCTGGGATATCGTGCAGGCGGCCCGCAAAGCCGGTGAGGCAGTGGCGCGCGGTGAAATTCGTCCGGACGACATCGACGAAAAACTGTTTGGGCACTGGATCTGCCTATCCGAGCTACCACCGCTGGATCTGTTCATCCGCACGGGCGGCGAATCCCGCGTGAGTAATTTCCTGCTCTGGCAGCTCGCTTATGCCGAGCTCTACTTCACCGAGACCTTGTGGCCGGACTTCGATCAGGCCAGCCTCCAGGCGGCCATTCATGACTACACTCGCCGCGAACGCCGTTTCGGCCTGACCGGCGAACAGGTCGCCGAGCGCTGACGAGGACCCCATGCTCCAGCGAATCATCACTGCACTGCTGCTGTTTCCAATCGCCCTGCTGCTTATCTTGTGGCCGCCGATGGATATCTTCGCGCCCCTGGTTGCCGTGGCCTTCCTTGCAGCCATCTGGGAGTGGACCAGCCTCTGCGGCGTCTCGGGCATGGCGTCACGCATCGCCCTGCTTGGGGCATCGGCCGTGCTGTTCGGCGTGCTGTGGTGGCTGCGCGACAGCGGCCTGTGGCCCGTCATGGTCGTCGTCGGCGTTGCATGGTGGATCGTGGCCTGCCAATGGCTGCGGCATTTCGCCTTCGGTGCCTCGCCCACGCGAGAAAATCGCCTGATCAAGCTGACCGCTGGCGCGTTCGTCATCTTTCCAGCCTGGGTCGCGGGCCTGGTGATCCGGCGTGACGATCCGCACGGCCACCTGTGGACGTTCCTGGCCCTGGCCATCGTATGGGCGGCCGATATCGGCGCTTATTTCAGCGGCCGTTTCCTGGGTAAGCGCAAGCTGGCACCCACCATCAGCCCCGGCAAGACCTGGGCGGGCGTCTACGGTGCTTTCGTGGCAGGCGCGCTCGTGGCAGGCATCGGCGGATGGCTGCTGGGTGTCCATGGCGCCAAGCTTGCCGGACTGCTGGTGCTGGCGGTGTTCACCGTCATCGCCTCCATCGTCGGCGATCTGCTGGAAAGCCTCATGAAGCGCCACGCGTCCGTGAAAGACTCGGGCGCCCTCTTCCCCGGCCATGGTGGCCTGCTCGATCGCCTGGATAGCGTGTTCGCCGCCTTGCCCGTGTTCGCCGCGGGCAAGCTGCTGCTCGGCCTGTGAGGAACGCCTGCGTGCATAAGGTCGCCATCCTGGGCGCCACCGGCTCGATTGGCGGCAGCACCCTCGACGTCATCGCCCGTCATCCGGATCGCTTTCGCGCCACCGTACTCACGGCCCAGCGCAATGTCGACGCGCTGGTCGCGCTGTGCGTCACGCACCGCCCGGAACTGGCGGTCATCGCCGATAGCGCCCTGGAGGCGCAACTGGCGCAGCGCCTGCGCGCCGCAGGGGTACATTGTGCCGTGGCCAGCGGGCATAACGCCCTGGCCGAGGCAGCCGCCGGTTCGCTTTGCGACACGGTCGTGGCCGCCATTGTCGGGGCCGCCGGGCTCGATTCCTCGCTCGCGGCCGCGCGCTCAGGCAAGCGGCTGCTGCTGGCGAACAAGGAATCGATCGTCATGGCCGGCCAGTTGCTGCTGCAAGCCCTGGCCGAGGGCGGCGGCGAGCTGATCCCGGTGGATTCCGAACACAACGCCATCTTCCAGTGCCTGCCAGGGGGCAGGCCCGATCTCGATCTCAGCGGCGTGCGGCGCCTGATCCTGACCGCATCGGGCGGCCCCTTCCGCGGCCGAAGCCGTGCCGATCTGGCCGGCGTCACACCCGACCAGGCCTGCAAGCACCCCAAATGGGTCATGGGGCGCAAGATCTCGGTCGATTCGGCTACCTTGATGAACAAGGGGCTGGAAGTCATCGAGGCACATTACCTGTTCGCCGCTCCAGTCGATCGTATCGACGTGCTGGTCCATCCGCAGAGCCTGGTGCACTCACTGGTAGAATACGTCGATGGCTCCACGCTCGCCCAGCTCGGCAACCCCGACATGCGCACGGCCATCGCTCACGCCCTGGCATGGCCCGAGCGCATCGAGGCCGGGGTATCGATGCTCGATCTGGCCGCCAGCGGCACGCTCACCTTCGAAGCTCCCGACCTGGCCACATTCCGTTGCTTGGCCCTGGCCTATCAGGCGCTGCGTGCCGGCGGTGACGCGCCAGCCCTGCTGAACGCGGCCAACGAAGTGGCCGTTGAAGCCTTCCTGGCCGGCGCCCTCTCCTTTCTTTCCATCGCCGACGTCGTCGAAAGCGTTCTTACGGAACTGCCGCCCGCCGCCGTGGTCGATGTCCCTACGCTGGTAGAGCGCGACCGTATGGCCAGGGATGTGGCCCGACGGGTGCTCTGCAACGCTTGCTGATAAGCTAGGGCCCTCTCGCGGACACGTTTCTTAGATGAATCCTTTCTTTGGCTCGATATTCTGGCTACTGGTCACGCTTGGCGTGCTGGTGACTTTCCACGAGTTCGGCCATTACTGGGTCGCTCGCCGTTGTGGGGTCAAGGTGCTGCGCTTTTCCGTGGGCTTTGGCAGCCCGCTGTGGAAGCGCACCGGCAAAGACGGCACCGAATACTGGATTTCGGCCATCCCGCTGGGCGGCTACGTCAAGATGCTCGACGCCCGCGAAGGCGAAGTAGACCCGGCCCTCAAAGACCAGGAATTCACTGGCAAGCCTATCTGGAAACGCATCGCCATCGTCGCGGCAGGGCCGGCGTTCAATCTCATTTTTACCGTAGCCGCCTTCTGGGTGATGTTCATGCTGGGCAAGCCGGATATCGCCCCGCTGATCACCGCCGCTCCGCAGACCATGGCTGCCCAGGCCGGCATCCGCGACGGTGACCGCGTGCTTGCCGTGGACGGCAAGCCGATGGAAACCTTCAGTGACACCATGGAAGCCATCGCCAACGGCCTGCTCGGCCGCGAGCCGCTGCCGCTGACCGTGCGCGACCCCGATGGCACCCAGCGCAACCTGACATTGCCTCTGGACAAGCTGCCGGCCGGCCAGGACATCGGCCAGTACATGGACAAGCTCGGTATTGAACCAGCCGAACTGCCGCCGATCGTGGGCAAGGTCACGCCGGGCTTGCCTGCGGCCGCAGGCGGCATGCAGGCCGGTGATCGCATCCTCAGCGTCAACGGAAAGCCAGTCGCCAAGTGGTCGAACTTCACCGAGATGGTGCACGCCACGGCGGCGCAATCGCCGGCGCTGGCTGTCGTGGTCGACCGTGCGGGCAAGACCGTGCCATTGACAGTCACCGCCGTTTTCGCCTCCCAGCAGGGCATGCCGAAGAACTGGATCATTGGCGTGGAAGGCAAGGCCCGTGAGCCGGTCATGCAGCATTTCGGTCCGGTGCGAGCCTTCAGCGAGTCGCTCAAGTCCACCTGGGACCGCGCGGCCACCACACTGAACATGATCGGCAAGCTCATCTCCGGCCAGGCCTCCACCAAGAATCTTTCCGGCGTGGTGGGCATCGCGCAGGTAGCCAATGCGTCCGCCAGCCTGGGGCTGACCCGATTCCTGGAATTCCTCGGCCTGGTGTCGCTGAGCCTGGCCATTCTCAACCTGCTGCCTATCCCCGTCTTGGACGGGGGCCACCTGCTGTATTACCTTATTGAGTTGGTCAAAGGCAGCCCTGTCAGCGAGCGAGTCGTGATAGCCGGACAATACGTCGGCCTCGCATTGATCCTCACCATGATGGGACTGGCGTTCTACAACGACATCCACCGCATCATCCTGCCTTCGTGACGCAAGCGGTTCGTGCCGTACCGGGGGGAGCACCTGGGGCACACGAATCGCGCGCTGGGGCAGGACGTCGTCTGAGGGGCGACGACATGCGTTGAGATGTCTTCTTCCGTGTCTTTCGT
>NZ_DASVMI010000166.1:0-64126 GCF_036384435.1 Dyella sp.
GGTCTGCCCAGGGGTGATGCGCCATCCACAACTGGATGAGGACTTCCTGTTCAACCAGGCACATCTGTTCCATCCCTCGGCCCTGAGCGAGGAATTGCTGCAACACCTGCTCGATGCCTTTGGTGAAGACATGCTTCCGCGCAATGCCCGCTATGGCAACGGCGAGCCGATCGAGGCACAGACACTGCAAGCCTTGCGCGCTGCATATGCCGATAGCGCGGTGGATCTGCCCTGGCAGGCCGGTGACGTCGCCTTGATCGACAACGTCCAGGCAGCGCACGGGCGACGCAGCTACCAGGGTGAACGACTGGTGCTGACTTCGCTCCTGGAGCCCCATGTGCAAACGGTCACCAGCGAGGCCAGCCTTGAACGAGTGGCATGATCTGCCACTGCGCGAGTTGGCCGTCGCGGTAAGCCGCGGCCAGCTCGATGCGCTTGAAATCACGAGGGACTGCCTCGCGCGCATCGACGCTTGCGAAGACGATGTCCAGGCCTGGGCGGCGCAATCCCACGATTTCGCACTCGCACAGGCCAGCGTGGTTCAAAACTCACCGGGCAAGGCGCTATGCGGCGTTCCGTTCGGCGCGAAGGACATCATCGATACGGTCGATCTGCCCACCGCATACGGCTCGGGCTTGTATGAAGGCTTCCGGCCCGGGGCCGACGCCTCATGCATCACCCTGGCACGCCGCGCGGGCGCCTTGCTGATCGGCAAGACAGTCACCGCGGAATTTGCGCTCTCCGCGCCAGGGGCAACACGCAATCCCCATGCGCTGGAACACACGCCAGGTGGATCGTCGAGTGGCTCGGCCGCCGCCGTGGCAGCGGGCATGGTCCCCGTGGCGCTGGCGACGCAAACCGGCGGATCGATCATACGGCCAGCCGCGTATTGTGGTGTCGTGGGCTTCAAGCCCAGCTTTGGCCTGATCGACCGCACCGGCATCAAGCCCCTGTCGCCAAGCCTGGACACCGTCGGGGTGATCGCCCGACGGGTGGATGATGCGGCCTGTTTCAGCGAAATCCTGGCACGCCGTCCATGGCGCTCACAGGCATCGACGCGTTCCGTACGCATCGGTCGCTATGACACGGCGAACTGGGGTCGCCTGGCGCCCGCGGTCAACGAGGCCTTGCGTGAATCGTCGCAAGTGTTGACGCAACTTGGCTTCGCGCTCGACGACGTGAAGGCTTCCACGAATGAAAGCCAGCTCAAGGATGCGTACCAGACCATCGTGCTGTGGGAAATCGCTGCAACACTTGCGTATGAGCATGCCCGGGGATTCGATCGCCTGCGCGAACAGACCCGTGCCGTGCTCACCCATCCCGGCCCGACCCTCTACGAGTACGACACCGCGCAGGCACAGGCACAGATGGCTCGTACCCGACTGGATGCGTTGTTCGGCACCTGCGATGTGTTGCTGGCGCCTGCCGTACCGGACATCGCCCCCGCAGGTATCGCGCAATCGGGCGACCCATCTCATTGCCTGCTATGGAGCCTGTTGCACACACCGGCCATCACGTTGCCCGTGACAACAGGTCCCCTCGGGCTACCGGTCGGCGTACAGCTGATCGCCCGTGTTGGCAACGATGCCCTGCTGCTGGCCGTCGCCAACCGCCTGGAACAGGCATTGCCGCGCATCGGTGAAGCACGCGTCCAGGGCAACGGCGCAACGAAGGCCGCAGCCGGATGAACAGCCTGCCACCCACCATGCGAAACGCTTTCCTTCGGCTGCTTGGCGGCGATGCCTTGACCCAACTGGCCATGATGACAGGCCAGGTGGCCTTGCCATGGTGGATCACCGTACGCAACGGCGCGCACGACCTGGCCGTCTATGCCACGGTTTCGGCTGCGGTGGCCTGCGTTGCCATCCCCCTGCTGGCTCCGCTGGGTGACCGTCTCGACAAACGTCGCCTTATCGTGGGCGGCCTGATCACTTACGCCATCGGTGCATTGGCACTCGCCCTGCTGGCCACGCGCGACCACTACGACATCCGCTGGATTGCGCCATTCCAGGCACTGTCCATCGGCGCGCTGGCCGTGGTGACGCCATTGACCAGTACCGTCGCCGCCGAATTGTTGCCAGCCGCCCGGCTATCCCAGGGCCTGCAACGGCAAAAGCTGTTCCAGTCGGCTGGACAATTGCTTGGGCCAATCGTCGGTGGCGGCGCGCTGGCGATCGCCAATGTGGCACTCGCACTCTGGTTGCAACTGGCGCTTTCATTGGCCGCGATCGCGTGCCTGCTGCACCTGCCGGCCTGCACTGCGACACACAGGCGTGCACGCGGCCCATGGCTGACCGAACTGACCGCAGGTATGCGTGCGAAGTGGCACATCGGATTGGAGCGTTACTGGACGTTGATCAGTTTCCTGGTCGGCATATGCCTGCTTCCGTCGCTGGGCATGTTGCTACCGCTGAAAGTGCACTCGCTGGGCCTGGATGGACGCTGGCTCGGCATCTGCGAAACCACCGTTTCCTGCGGCCTGCTGGCGGGCGCCTGGTATGCCTCTGACGAAGCACGAGTGGATCGCCTGGGCCGTTATACCCTGCGCTTTGCCGCCATGAGCCTGCTCGGCCCCATGCTGGTGCTGGTCGGCTTCAGCGCGAAGCCATGGCTGCTGGCGCTTTCCCTGGCCATCGTTGGCGCCCTCAATTCACTGGTGGTCATGATGGGCTATTCGCGTCGCATCATCGCCACGCCGCATGCGTTTCGTACGCGCATGACGGCGGCCAACATCATGCTCACCCAACTGGCCGGATTGATCGGTCCAGCCCTCGCCGGCATGGGTTTGCGCCAGTGGCCGGTGGAATCGATCTATCTCGGTTTCGGTATCGCGCTGGCTCTATGCAGCCTGGGCTATCTCGTGACGCCGGATTTTCGTCTGTTCTTCCAACTGGATGATGCAGGCCTGGAGGGCTGGTATGCCCGTCGCTACCCCCAGGCATTCGGCGGCGGAGAATCGACAGTCCCGGACTGAGCGGGACTCCTTGCTTGACCATGTCGGCGCGAGGCCAGCAGCAAGTAGAACGCTGGCAGCACGAACAAGGTAAACAAGGTGCCGATGCCCAGCCCCGTGGCGATGACCAGGCCCATGACGAAACGCGACTGCGCACCGGCTCCGGTGGCAAACAGCAAGGGCAATACACCCAGCACCATCGCTGCCGTAGTCATCAGGATGGGGCGCAGGCGAACAGCACAGGCATGCTCGATCGCTTCGCGACGCGACATGCCCTGCGCGAGACCGTGATTGGCTACTTCCACGATCAGGATGCCATGCTTGCTGATCAGACCCATCAGCGTCACCAGGCCCACCTTGGTAAAGAGGTTCATGCTTGCCCCGCCCACACCCCAGCGCACGAAGATCAGCGCACCGGCGATCGACATCGGCACGGAGACCAGGATGATCAGGGGATCGATGAAACTCTCGAACAACGCCGCGAGCGCCAGATAGGCAATCACCATCGCCAGCACGAAAGTCGCGACGAAGCTTTCGCTCTCCTGCACATACTGCCGCAGGGGGCCCACCGTGTCGGTCGCAAAGCCCGAAGGCAGCAATAGCTCAGCCTGTCGTTGCAGGAACTGATAAGCCTGCGCCTGCGTAACACCACGCTTGGGCAGCGCGCTGATGGTGGTGGCATTCAACTGTTGGAAATGATTGATCGACTCCGGTGTTACCGTGTTGACCACGTGTGCCACCGCGCGCAACGGCACCACGGTGCCATGCACCGTGGTGATCGGATAGTCGAGCACCTGGTCGGCGTTGAGCCGGAACCTGCGTGCCGCCATCGGCTCAACCTTGTACGAGCGCTGGTCCGCGGAAAAGAAGCCGACAAAACCACCACCAAGCAAGGTGTTGAGGGAACTGCCCAGATCGTCCATGGTGAGTCCCAGCGCGGCGACCTTGGCGCGATCGATCACGAAGGTCGATTGCGGTTGATCGATGCGCAAATCCTTTTCCGCATAGGAAAACAACCCGCTGGCCTTGACCTTTGCCAACAATCTGTCCGACACCGCGTCGAGTTGCCGGTAGTCACCCGATCCCTGCAACACGAACCCGATGGGCAACCCTTGGGCACCGGGCAGGTACGGTGGCTCGTATACGGCAATATCCGCGCCGGCTACGTTACCTAGCGCGTGCTGCAACTGCTGGGCGATATCGAATACGCTACGTTTGCGATCGCTCCAATCCCGCAGCACGAGACCGCCATCGATCTCGGGGGATTCAACGATATGCCAGTAGTTCTCCTTTTCGCTCACAGCACGATAAGCCGCCTGGATCTGGTCGCTGTAAATCGCCAGACCGTCGGACGTGGCATTGGGACCACCCTGGCCGCTGGTCAGCAGGATGCCCTTATCCTCTTGCGGGGACAGCTCACTGCGAACACCTGCGTAAAGAACGCCGATGCTTGCCAGCACCAGCAGGCCAAACGCGAGCAACCATGCTTGCGCACGCAATGCGCGTTTGAGCAGTTCGACATAAACGTGTCGCAAGCGCGCCAAGTACCGCTCGATGCTGCGGCTCATCACACCCCGGCCAGTGGCCGGTGCCGTATCGAGCAGGCGTGACGACATCATCGGCGACAAGGTCAACGCCAACAGCGCCGAGATAACCACCGATCCGGCCAGCGTAAACGCAAACTGGGTAAAGAGCGCTCCGGTCAAGCCACCCTGCACTCCCAGCGGCACATACACCGCGACCAGCACTACGGTCATGGCCAGGATGGGCTGCAACAGCTCCTTGGCGGCCAGTGACGCCGCCGCGAACGCCGCCATGCCATCGGCCAGGTGGCGATTGACGTCTTCCACCACGATGATGGCGTCGTCGACGACCAGGCCGATGGCCAGCACCATGGCCAGCAAAGTCAGCAGATTGATCGAAAATCCCAGGGCCGCCATCAACGCCAGCGTGCCGATCAATGACAGCGGAATCGTTACCAGAGGCACCAGCATGGAACGCACCGAGCCGAGAAAGGCAAACACCACCAGCGAAACAATGACCAAGGCCTCGCCCAGCGTTTCCAGGACCTCCCTGATGGAGGCACGGATAAAACCGCCAGTGTCGTGCAGCACGGCGATATGCAGCGTATCGGGCATCTCCTTGCGCAGCATGTCCACCTGCTCGCTCAGTGCATGCGTCAGCGTAAGTGCATTGGCCGACGGTGTCGGCTTGATCTGGATGAATACCCCAGGTCGACCATTGTTCATGACCACCAACCCCGCCGGGTCGCGCCCCAGTTCCACGCGGGCGACATCGCCCAGCCGCACGATACGGCCGTTGTCATGCCGTAGTAACAGTTCGCGAAATTGTTCGGCCGTATGCAATCCCGATGTCATGTCCAGGTTGACGAAGGTCATGCTGCCCTCGGTCTGGCCCGCGCCGGAAACAAAATTGTTCGCCGCCAGCGCTGTCTGCAACTGCGTCGGTGACATGCCGATCGCGGCCAGCTTTTCCGGATCGATCCACACGCGCATCACCACGTGCGGCGCACCCTGGATGTTGACCACCTGCACACCGGGTACCGCCTGAAGACGCGGTGCCACGAAGCGCTCCACGTAGTCGCTGACTTGTCCTGGACTCAGTACGTCGCTATCCACGGTGACATTCATGACGCCGGCACCCGAGCTGAGCGTGATGCTCGACGCCTGCACGCCAGCCGGAAACTGCGAAGTCGCTGCCGTGACGTAGGACTGGATCTGCGCCAGCGCGCGCGCGGGATCGACATTGAGCTTGAGGTACACGGTAATCGACGACACCCCGGGACTCGAACTGGATGTCATGTAGTCAATGCCTTCGGCCTGGCTGATCTTTCCCTCCAGTGGCGTCGTGACGAATCCAGCCACGGTCGCCGGATCGGCACCGTAATACTGTGTAGTGACCTCGATGGTGCCACTGACGGTATGTGGAAATTGCTCGATGGGCAGGGATTGCCAGGCGCGCAGGCCCGCCACCAGCACCAGCAGCGAGAAAACACAGGACAACACCGGGCGTTCGATGAACAAATCGGTCAGGCGCATGCGGTATCTACTCGTCAGCGGGTTCGGGTTGCCAGTGCGATGCGGTCGGCACGTCGTTGTTGATGCGAACGACAGCGCCGTTGCGCAACTTGATCTGGCCAGCCGTCACCACTTGCTCACCATCGGCAAGGCCATCGAGCACCACCACCATGTCGCCCTCGTGCGTGCCCAGCCTGACAGCACGCATGGTTGCTTTGGATCGGCCCTGCGCTGCGCCGTCAGGCTTGAGCACATAGACATAATCACCGTGCGGGCTATAGCTGACCGCCGACAATGGCACAGCCAACACGTTGCCCGGCTTCGCCACGGGTACTTGCACAACCACGAACATGCCCGGCAGCCATCCTTGGACAGGGTGCTCGATCAAGGCGCGTGCAGCTCCCATGCGACTGGCGGCATCCACGCGATTATCGACAGCCAGAATTGTTGCAGTCGCCTTGCGATCGGGAGCTCCCGCCAGCTGCACCTGCACGGATTGGCCTGTCGCGAGCCGTCCGAGCTGTTGCTGCGAAAGATTGAAATCGATGTACAACCGGTCCAACGCCTGCACACTGGTGATCGGCGTCCCTGGCACGAGGTATTGACCACGATCCACCTGACGGATGCCCACAGTCCCATCGAATGGTGCGCGTATGATCTTCTCTTCCATCAGGGCGCGCTGTGCGTCAACCTGGGCCTGGAAACCATGCAGATTGGCCAGGTCCTGGTCCAAGGTCGCGCGACTGACAGCTTGCAACGCAAATTGCTGGCGATCACGGTCAACGTTGGCTTTCCAAAGATCGACACTACTGCGCAACGCGGCCAGCTTGGCCGCATCATCGTCACCACGCAGGCGAACCAGTACCGTGCCAGCTTTGACCTGCTGCCCGGACTCAAAGGCAATCTCGTCGACGATCCCCGCCACCTCCGAGGAAAGGTCCGCGCCTTGCACGGCGCGGACTTGTCCAAACGCCTTGACTCGCTCCTGCCAGGACACGGCATGCACGGGCGCCGCCGAGACTACGGGCACATCATCATCGTCGGCGGCAGCCTCCTGGGATGCCTTCTCGTCGGTGCGATGGGCGGCATGCCACCAAAGCAAAGCCGCCAGCACGGTGACCAGAATACTCAGCGCAATCAGTCGCCGCGGCGTCATCGTGCCTCCTCCCTGTCGCGGCCGGCCTGCGCGACGTCCGCGTCGGCGCGGTTCCACCAACCGCCGCCCAATGCCTGATACAAGGCCACCGAATCGATGTAACGGGATGCCTGTGCGCGAACCAGCCCGATCACCGCCGTCTGATAGGTCTGCTGCGCGGCGAGCACACTGAGGTACGACACACCGCCAAGCCTGAATTGTCCGCTCGCCAGCGACAAGCTTCGGCCAGCGGCCTCCTTCGCCTCGATGGCGTAGTGGAGATTGTCGGCATCATCGCGCACGGCGCTAAGCACATCGGACACATTCTGGAATGCAGCGACGACCTGCGTTCTCCAGGCGGCATCCGCGGCCTCCATCTGGTGACGTTGCGCAGTTTCGGCATGCTTGAGCTGGCCGCCATCGAAGAGGGATTGCATGGCCTTCCCGGCGACCGACCACAGCACATTCGTCGGGCTGAACAATCCACTCGGTCGACTGGCATCCGAGCCATACGCGGCGCTCAAGGTGATATTGGGCAGCCGCTGGGCCACGCTGACACCCAGTGCCGCCGTCTGCGCATGCCACAACGCCTCGGCTGCACGAACATCGGGGCGCTGCGCGATCAGCGCGGAAGGCAGGCTGAGTGGCAAATCACCAGGAAGGCTGAGCGTGTCGAAATGAATATCCGGGATTGTCGCTTCCGCGGGTGTCACTCCCAGATAGGCGGCCAGTTGATGTCGCTGGACATCGCGCTGCGTGCGCAATGGCATCAGCACGGTATAGGCCTGTGCCACCTGCGCTTGCTGGGTAGCCACATCCGAGCCGGTAGCCGCGCCGAGCTCGAATTGACGCTGTACTGTATCGAGCTGCTTCTGCTCGAAGGCAATCAATTGCTCCTGCGCCTGGACCTGCTGCTGTGTGGAGGCCAGTTGGATGGCTGTGGTCACGACACCGGCACTGATGGCCAGATAAGCCGCCTCGAGCTGGAAATGCTGGTAATCGACCTGGGCGCGAGCCTGTTCCACCGAACGGCGATACGCGCCCCAGAAATCCGGCGTATAGGATAAATCCAACTGCGCGGACTGATCGTCGTAAAGAAGCGCCGGCGTGCGGCTGCCCACCTGGTAACTCTGCGGCTGCTTCTGCCGGCTGCTGCCAAGCGTGGCGGTGAGCGCGGGCAGACCACGACCGTGTTCAGCCTGTGCCAGCTCCTGTGCCTGACGCAACGTGGCCTGTGCCGCGTCGATATCAGGATTGTTGCGCAACGCGCGTTGCACAAGATCGTTGATGACTGGCGAATGGAACAGGGTCCACCACTCGCCGGGAATATCGCGCTCGATCCCCACCGACTGCGCCGCGACGCCGGGCGACGCGGCGAGCCTGCCAGCCTGCGATACGGCGGAAGGATCATATCCCTGCTCCATTTTCACGCCAGGGCGCTGCCAATCCGGCCCAACTGCCGCGCATCCGGCGACGGCCGGAAGCACCAGACAAATACACAGGCAAAGCCTGCCCATGGCCGCCCTCGCAGGCAGTCCTCGTTCAATGGGATACATGGCACACCTCAAGGCTGGCGCGGACCCAAAGGGCGCGCGTCATGGTCATTCATGCAAGCAGTACGCTACGCGGCGGCGTGATCAACCAGCCTTGCGCAGTTCTTCCTCGACGTCATCGGGCGTGTATTCGAGAATGTCACCCGGTTGGCAGTTCAGGTGTCGACAAATGGCTTCCAGCGTTGCAAAGCGCAATCCCTTGACCTTTCCGCTCTTGAGCAAGGAAAGATTGGCTTCGGTAATGCCGATCGCGGCAGCGAGTTCATTCGAACGCATCTTGCGCCGGGCCAGCATGATGTCCAGTCGCACCATGATCGCCATCAGACAAATCCTTCGCGATCACTTTCAATTTCATGGCCGAACTTCATTACTTGGGCGATGGTAAACAACACCAGCCCCAATACCAGCGCATCCACCTGGCGAATTTCCATCTTGAAGGCCGTGGTGGCCATGTCGGCGAAAAACAACGCGCCATGCGTCACGAACGGCACGACCGCATAGATCAATAGCGCGAACGCGATGCGTCGCATTTGCTGCGCGTTCCTGCGGGCAAACACCTGGCCGCACGAATAAAGTCGAAATAGCACGTGCAGGTGCCAGAGAATGAACAGGCCCGGCAACAATCGCAGCGTGACGAGGAAAGCGGCCAAGGTCGACTTCCACACAGGCAATTGCGAAATGGGCACGAATGCGGCACCGGCATCGCCCGAGAAAAACGCACTGGGCAGCATGAAGGCAAAGCCGCCTCCCTGCATACCGGCCACCGTACCTATTCGAAGCAGCATGGCGAGAAACGCGATGAAGATCTCCGCGCCCGCGACCACCAGGGCAGCAAGAAACAATCGCGACAACCAGCGACTCTGCCATTTCAGGCGCCGATCGGGCGTTGACGTGGGAACTTCCTCGCTGGCTTTGCGCCCCGCGAAAGCCAGCGTCGCATCAATGATGTTTGGCATGCACTACGCCCGGAAGATTGGCATGGACTTACTGTATCACGACCATTTTTTATCGTGCAACGATAATTTTGATAAATCCGTCCGTTTACGAACGTCCGTCTTCGCCTGGCCGCTTCTACCGGCGCGGCGGCGAGTATTGGCCACCGTCCGGACCCACCTGTGCATCCGGCTTACCGGGGCCATGCCCATGAATGGCGGGTGCGATGACGCGCACGGTCACGCGCCGTCTTCAGATGACTAACCTACGTGCCCATGGCGCCCGTTGCCCTACGAGTGATTCCTGGAAATGGACGCGCAACACTGAAAAATCCTACTGATCACCTGCCAATCAAGCATGCAACCATGGATCGGAGAACCACTATGATCGATCGCTTGAGGAGAATGCCTGGCATTCACGAGCAATGCCAGGATAGGCAGGGAATCGATCATGAACATCCGTGGACATCACGCGTCTTTTTTTTTAGGTTGCCTCATCATCATGGGGGTCGTGCTCACCGCCCCCGCCAGCCGGGCAGCCGAAGTTGACTTCTCCGTTGACTCGTTGCACGCAAGTGGCGCAGAACCGCATTTGCGCAATCTTCTTGGCTCACATTATCAAGCCTTTGCCGACAACATGACCTCACTGGCCTATGCCGTGAGATTAAAAGACGGTGGCCTTTTTCTAGATGGCTGGCGTGACGATCAGCAAAAACACGCTGCGGCATTTGTTCACTACGACGATGGCCGCACGATTGCCGCCTATTACAACCAGGAAGAGGGCAAGATCGTTTACGCTGGCGAAGGCACCATCCATCCCGCCATGAGAGTTTGGATACACCGGTTCGCTCCGCCTCTGTATGTTCTTCCTTCCTCGTCCGAACCGCTGTCACCTCACGAACATAACGAATCCACTGGATCACTGACACCTGAAGACAAGATCGAATTAAAAAAGGTCGCCATGTCCATTTGGCCAGGAGAAGTCTCCAAGAACTGGGAGATGAACGAGGCCGCAGGAGATATTCTGGGCACCGTAACAAAGCACATCATGGATTGTTCATCAGCATTCAGTTTGGTGCCAAAACCAGTTGGCTGGGTGCCCGGCTGGCTATACGTAGCAAAAACATCTGCCGCCATTGTGGCCTATGTTGCAGGGGTTTCTAAAAATCGCGTTTACAGCATTTGCGTAACCACCGCCGCCAGCAAATGGCGAACAGATATCGAACTTGCGGCCATAGGAATCTGACACCCGTTTTAAATGCATGTGGCAATCAGAGGTCGATCCAGATGATCGTCACACCACAAGCGAGCTATCCCATAGAAGAAAAGTCAGACAGACACTGCATCGCGTTCGATCAGGCCGAGAATCAGCAAATGATGGCCAGAGACCCGGCCACTTTCCACGGATCGGGCTTCAACGCAAATAGCTCCGCAAAACAGCCATGACTGGCTCAAGTTCACATAACGCCGCGGGATTGCTCGCAGCCACATGCTCGCGCAGGTGCCCCTCCAGAAGCTGACTCATCAGGCCCTGTACCGCACCACGAATCGAGGCGGCCTGTTGCAGCACGGTATCGCAGTCCACATCGCTTTCCAGCGCCTTTTCCAGTGAAGCGACCTGGCCGCCGATGCGGCGATCAGCGACCTGCATGTGTGGCGCGTCGGCAAGGGACGCTACGCCTGTATCCTGAGCCTGGTTAGCAGCAAGCCGCTGACGCCGGCGATCGTGCGCGGCTATCTGGCCATCCATGAGGAACTGGCGCACGTCACCGTTGAGATCGTGCAGGCCGGTGCGCCACAAATGGTGTTTTTCCCGCGCACGCAAGGCGCGTCGTAAGGAGCTGGAGATTCTTTCATCGAGGTCATCTCGCGGTACGGACCGGCGCGCAAAGCCCCAACCGCCTGGCCAAGGCGTGGTGGCATGCGCCATTTCTCAGTGCCGAAGGCTTGCTGCCCCGTATCTTCGGCATCGTGCTGATGGTCGCGACCGCCAACACGGCGTAGCCTTGCAGGATGATCGATTCACAAAACATGTGCGCCTTGGTGGTCATGGGCGTTTCCGGCTGCGGAAAATCCAGCGTGGCCCGTGCCGTGAGCCAGCGCACCGGTGCCTACTTCATCGAGGGTGATGCATGGCACCCCGATGCGAACATTCGCAAGATGAGCGCAGCTATCCCGCTGGATGACGATGACCGCCAGGGCTGGCTGCAACGCCTGGGTGAAGAAACCGCGCATCGGGTCGCCGCTGGGACGCCCGTCATCCTGGCGTGCTCAGCACTCAAACATCGTTATCGCGAACTGCTGCGCCGGGCAGTATCCCGGTTGGGCTTCGTCTACCTGGATATCGCGCCCGCCGCCGCCACGGCACGTGTCACCCATCGTCCTGGCCATTTCATGCCCGCGACCCTGATAGAAAGTCAGTTCCACGATCTGGAGCCACCTTCAGGCGAGCCGCGCGTATTGACCTTGACGGCCACCGATCCGCTCAACAGCCTTGCCGACCAGATCACTGCCTGGTGGCAACTACCCGATTTTGATTATCCGGTTTGTCACAAGTAGCATGATTCAGGCTTCCGTATGGGTCCATGCGGCCCCATCCAGCGTTCGGTCAAGCGACTAGGGGACAATCATGGAAAAGACCCAGGCATCACCAGGCCAGGCACAACACCAGGTTGCCGCGGCCGATGGAATGGGAGTCGCGATCGCCTCCCCGGCAGGCGGCCAGATCGCTCAATTGCAGAGCCTCGCCGACCGCCATCCACAGGCACAGCGATTCGATCACGTACGCGGGCAGGCGAACAACAGTACCCAGGCCATTGCCCAGCGCCAGGCAATGCACGCCATTGAGCACAGCCCGCGCATGGTCGCCCAGGCCAAGGCCGCACCTGGCATGCCCCAAGGCCACGGTGTGATCATGATGAAAAAGACGCTGCGCTTGCCGAACTCAAACCCAAGGAAGCAGGCTGGACCGCCACCAAGATCATCAAGCCCAAGAATGGCAGCAAGGGAATCTTCCGGTTTCCCATGAAAGGCGACAACATCGATACGTTCGTCGGCGCGAACAGCGTGCCATCGGGGCTCACCATTCCCTCGGAACACGCCGATGCCCAGAACCCAGGGAATCTGCATGTTGCGGTGGGTGATCATGACCTGTCAGGTAGCAAGTCCGGCGTCGATGCACTAAGCGCCTCCGACATTGCAAGTGGTAGTCGCGCACTGCATTTCCGACATGGTGATCAGTCCAATGGCAATCCTTCTCGTACAAATAGCCTGACCTGGCATCACAAGGCCAAGTTTGGTCACATGGAACTCATCGACATGAATGTGCACGGCGCGTTCTGGCATTACGGAGGCATCGCAGGCTGGAGCGCCAGCGAGCACAAGACCACCGATGGCGATGACGACGGCGAGACTTCTTGATCCGCTTTTTTGCTCCTGACCAGAGAGTGGTGCCACAAAACCGTGGCGTCCAAGCGTGGCAAAAGGTCGCTCTCATGGTCTCGAACTCTCCGGCAACGAGGCAGGCGAGCTCTGGCCAGCGCTTGATGCTTGCGGTGACCCATGAGGCATCAAATGTCATGTCTTGTAACCGGTGACTTTGCAGGTTGATTACGGAGACCGCCCCGCCACTTGATTGATTAGTGGATGATTTAAATAAAAAAATGCCAATCGCTGCACATCGTCAGTCAACAGGCTATTGCGATTGATTCTCATTTTTATATGATGTGCGCTCCTTGTCTGTCGATCGCACACGATGTCCTGCCAAGTCGGGCTACTGAACTCAGTACCCTCGCCCCTGCTCTGCGAGATGATCGGTGCTGCCGGCTACCAGTTCGTCATACTGGATCTGGAGCATGTGCTGGTATCACCGTCCGACCTTCAGCACTGCATCCGTGCATGTGAGCTGGGCGGCTGCGAAGCATGGGTCCGCGTTCCGGAAGCCGATGCGAAACTGATCGGCCGGGTACTGGATGCTGGAGCGCGAGGCGTCGTGCTGCCACAGGTGGAAAGCGCCGACACGGTGCGCCGCGCGGTTGCAGCGGCACACTTTCCGCCGTTCGGCAAACGTGGCATCACGGGTGGCCGAGTCACCGGTTTCGGCCGCGTGCCACTCACCGACTACATCGCTCAATCGCGTGACTCCATTCGCGTCGTTGCAATGATTGAAAGCCGTGCCGGCCTGGAGGCCCTGCCGCAGATCCTGGCGGTGCCGGGTCTCAGCCTGATCCTGGAAGGCGCGCTCGATCTCGCGCTCGACCTGAACCTGGGACCGCAACCGCTGCACTCGCGGGTGTGGGATGCCCTGCTCGAGATGGCCGCGCTCTGCGACAGCGTCGGCATCCCGTTCTGTGCCAATCCTCGTACACCCGAGCAACGCACCTACTGGCTGGGGCGCGATCCACGCTGGCTGCTTGCCGGTGAGGATCGTGGGCTTTTGCTTGCCGCGCTGCGTGAACGCCGACGCGAATTACAGATTTCGTTGCAACCTTGACTGCCTGAAGGATCCATCCGTGCGTGCGACACCCCGTCCCCTTTTGTTGAGCCTTGCCATCGGCTGCGCGTTGCTCACTGCCAGCCTCCATGCCGAGGATGCCGACCAGAAGAACCCGCATGACCTGCAGGCGATCACTGTGCAGGGCAATGTGCTGGGCGCTTCGAAAACCGGAGACGTGCGCACCTATGCCGGTAGCCGGCAGGTCATCTCGCGCAAGGACCTTGATACAAGCGCCTATCGATCCATCGATGATGCACTCCAGCATGTACCGGGCATCAAGATTTTTGACGAAACCGGCACCGGCGTACTGCCACAGATCATGCTGCGCGGCCTATACGAAAGCCGCTCAGGTCGCGTGCAGGTGCTTGAAGATGGCATTCCCATGTCGCTGGCGCCTTATGGACAGACCAGCCTCTCGCTTTTCCCTGTCACCATGAACCAGATCGACCGCATCGACATCGTGCGCGGCGGCGCGGCAGTGCAATACGGACCGAACAACGTCGGCGGCGTGATCAATCTGGTCAGCAAGCCCATCCCCGACATCTGGACCACCACACTGGGTGAAAAGATCACGGCTGGCGGTGCCGGCAAATTCCTCAAGGACACCACGGTCAGCACCGGCGGCTATCTCACCGCCAATTTCGGCATGCAACTGGATGCCGATTGGCTCAAGGGCCAGTACTGGCGCGACCACAGCGACACCGACGTGAAGAACGTGCGCCTGCGCACCGAATGGTGGCTCTCCGAAGACAAGGTACTGAAGGCTCAAATCGGCCGCTACGTGGCAAACATGGACCTGGCCGGCGCCTTGTCCGTACACGACTATCAGGTCGACCCACGCCAGGCCACGCGTCCGCTCGATCAATTTACCGGTCGCAGCACACGCAGCGCGCTCACCTATCAGCAGGACCTGGGAGCCTGGGGCCCGTTCGATCGGTCCCAGTTCGACTGGACCAGCTTCGGCTCGGAGAGCTCGCGCAACTTCATCGTCGGCATGCGCCGTGCCTCGACCGAAACCTGGCGCTCGGACCTGCCACCCCAACTGCTGCAGAGCGCTCCGCGTGGCTTCAGTGTCTACGGCACGGAACCGAAGCTGTCCCTGCACATCGATAACGGCACCGTGTCGCAGCAATGGATGCTCGGCATGCGTGCCGAGCGCGAGGACATCGACTTCCTGGTCGGCAACACCGGCCTGGATAACGGCCTGTATACCCTCGTGCGCGACTGGAAGTTCAAGGACCGCGCCTACGCCGCTTATGTCAGCGACGCCATCGGCCTGTTCGACAATCGCCTTACCATTACACCAGGCGTACGCTACGAACACCTGGACTCCAGCTATCACGACCTGGTCAGCGGCAAGACCACGCAGAACAATATTCGCAACGGCCTGCCGGGCCTGACCATCGGTTACAAGCTGACTCCCCAATGGTATATCTATGCCGACGCGCAGCGCTCGCTACGTGCGCCGCAGGTGACGCAGATCGTCTTTGGCGACAACCTCGATTCGGAGCTGGCCTGGAACTACGAAGCCGGCTTCCGCTTCCTGCCAAGTGAAGGAACCAGCCTGAACATCGATGCGTATCGCATCGACTTCGACAACCAGATCGCCCTGGACAACACCACGCGCACCTACGGTAATCTGGGTAAAACGCGCCACCAGGGTGTGGAAGCGCAATTCGAATGGAGCCCGCTGGCTGGACTGAAGCTCGATGCCGGCTATGCCTACCTGGACGCCACCCAGGAATCAGGGCAATACGAAGGGCTGCGCGTGCCCTATACCTCGCGCAACCAGTACAACCTCTCCGCTTCCTACGAGTTGGGCCAGACCACCTTCGTCGCCAACGGTTACTACTTCAGCAAGGCCTTCACCGATGCGGCCAATACGCCGGTGGAAAACGCCATCGCCTCGGTCGGCCCGCTGCCTTCGTACACGGTCTGGAATGCACAGGTCACCCACACGTTCATGCACGTCAACGGCAGCACGCTCAAAGGCTCGCTGGCGGTCAACAACCTGTTTGACCATCGCTATTACTTCCGCGGCATCGATACCAGTCCATGGGGCCGCGAACCGGCGCCGGGACGCACTTTCTCGGCAGGTGTCGAACTGACGTTCTGATGCCCGGCCTCCGTGCCGCGCGCGTCCCCGGCGCGCGGCACGGAGCACAACGTGAATCCCCCTCACAAGGTGAAACTGGTCATGGATACTTCCCCGCTGGTCATCCTCACCCACGTGTGTCATCCCGCCGTCACCGACGGCTTTCTCCCGGCAGCCCACCGCCTGGGCCTGCCCACCGTGATCCTTACCGATCATCGCTTCGATCACCTGAAATATTTCGACGCGCATCCGGACGACGCGCCGCGGCAAGTCATCGAGTGCGACGTATTCAATCCACTGGCCGTGATCGACGCCGTACGCAGTGCCGGTATCAGGCCTGCCGGGGTATTTTCCAACAGCGATCATTTGCAGACATCCACTGCACTGGTGGCCGAAGCGTTCGGCCTGCCAGGCAAGGATTGGCATGTCTGCTATGCCGCCAAGAACAAGGCCGTCATGCGCGAGCGCATGCGTGAACGCGGTTTGCCTACGCCCTGGTTCCACAGCCTGGCCACGGGCGACGATCTGCCTGCGGACATCCCCTGGCCCGTGGTTGCCAAACCGCGCGAAGGCGTGGCGAGCATGGATGTCAGCCTCTGCATGGATCAAATCGCGCTGGAAGACCATCTTTCTGGTTTCTGGCAACGGCACCCGGGACGAGCCGTACTGTTGGAGGCGTTTCTTGATGGCCCGTTGTTCACGCTCGAAACGATCGGCGATGGCGAACACGTCCAGGCTATCGGCGGTTTCGACGTCACGCTCTGCGATCCGCCACATTTCATCGAACTGGAAGCGCGCTGGAACGGTTCCGCCGTCATCCAGGGACGCATCGAGGCGCTGGCGCAGATACGCGCGTTCGGCATAGGCCTCGGCATCTGCCACAGCGAATTCATCCTTACGGCCCATGGCCCCGTCCTGGTTGAAATCAACTATCGCAGCATCGGTGACGGACGCGAATTCATGCTCGACCGCATGCATGGCGGCCGCTGGTTCGAAACCATCCTCGCTCCGCACCTGGGCCGGCCTTTGGACCTGCCCGATGCACTGCGACCGCATGCGATGGTTCGCTACATGGTGGCTCGTGAAGAAGGCCGGTTGGCGACGGCAAGCGGAAGTCAATCAGACATCGACACGCGCTGGTCCGCCGACTATCGCGCGCTTCGGCACCCAGGTGATGAGATAAAGCTGTCCTTCTCGAACAAGGACTACCTGGGCATGCTCAACATCGTCGCCGACGACGAGCACGCGTTGTTCGAAGGCCTGGATCGCCTGCAATCGGGCCTGCGCTGGGAGTGGGCGAACGGGGCTGGCGCATGAATCTTCGCCCCCAGGTCACGCGCGCCGACGAGGCCTATATCACCCGGCGCATCATCGACTGCTGCCTACGCGAAAACCTGCACGGATTGATCGATGCCGGTGCATGGGCAGAGCCCGATAAGGCAGGACTCGATGCCTGGCCTCATCCGCTTCCATCACGCTGGTGGCGTACCCGCCTGCCAGGCGGCACGCTGTGGCTTCCCGCCGAGCAGCGAGACTACATGCAGTCGGTCGGTGCAGCCAGCCACGCGTGGCTGGTACGCGACGATGAGGGCATGCATTACGAGGAAGGTGTACGCTCCTGGTTGCACCGGCTTGCCAGGGGCCAGGACGAAGATACCGTTACGCTTCACCACCAGTACGCCGACGAAGCCGAATGCGCGATCGTGCATCGCAATCTGGCTCGCGAGGGCTACGCAATCAACAGCGCATCGCTGGAGTGTCTGTTTGATCAGGCCGATCCATTCGAACGCGCCTTGCGCTGCGATCAGCTGGCCAGCTACCTTGATCATCCGTACTACCCTACCGCACGCGCCAAGTCCGGTTTCGCCGAGAGCGACCTGCGTGACTATGCTCCCGAGTTCGCGCCGACGTTTGCCTTGCGCTGGCTGGCAGTGCCTCGTGCAAGCCTGACCTTGACCACGAGGCAACCGGCGTTCTGGCCATCGATGGTCCAGGTTGGCCTGCCCCATGCGCTTGAATCCTCGCACCAGTTGCTACCCGTGCACCCATTGACCTGGGAACGGCTGGACAACTTCGAATGTCCGCAAGACAGCGTACGCGCTCCCATGGCATGGCTGATGGTGCGTCCCACGCTATCGGTGCGCACGGTGGCGCCACTGGAACATCCGCGCACACACATCAAGCTGCCCTTGTTGATGCGCACGCTGGGTGCCTTGAACCTTCGCCTGATCAAGCCTTCCACCTTGTACGACGGGCACTGGTTCGAGCAGGTACTTCGCCACATCGAACGCACGGACCAATCATTGCACGGACGCTACGTCCACGTGGATGAATCGCATGGCGGCCATGTCGCCCAGGCACGACATCTGGCGTATATCGTTCGCGGCTATCCCGCCTTGTCGGCCGACGATACGCTGCTTCCCGTTGCTGCGCTTTGTGCCTCGATGCCCGACGGCAGGCCCTTGGCCCTGCATCTGGCCGATCGCTTCCACGCAGGCGACGTGCTCGATTGGTGGCGCAGCTACGTCGCGCTGCTTTGCGATGTTCACCTGCGCCTGTGGCTGGTCCATGGCATCGCTCTGGAATCCAACCAGCAAAACGCGGTGTTGCGATACCGCGCTCATGGCGCACCGACCTTGTTGATGAAGGACAACGACGCCGCGCGTGTCTGGATGGACCGCCTGCATACCCGTCATCCGCTGTTACGCGATCTTGGCTTGCCACACGACGAACGCATCCAGGTAGCAGGCGACGATGCGCTGGCCCGCATGTTCTGTACCATCACCCTGCAATTGTGCCTGCTGGCCGTGCTTGAAGGTGTCGCCGCTCATGCACCTTCGTGGCGACAACCGTTCTATGCGGTGCTAACCGGCACCATGGAAGAAAGCCTGGCCCGGCTCGACGCCGATGGCGTGGATACGAGTCCGGCACATCGCCTGCTCGACGCTGAAAACCTTCCGGTGAAATACCTGCTCAGCGCCGGCAGCCTGCTCAGCAAGCAGGCGACCGGCGCAAGCGACATCAACAAGTTCTACGGCGACACCGGGCCCAACTTCATGCGCAATCGTATCTTGCGAGGCGAGAACGGCTGATGCGTATCCTTGGGCCCGTCCTGGCCGCGCATTACCTTGCGGCTTTCACTGCGCTGGGCATGCCGGTGTTCATGCCCCGGGTGCTTGCCGAACTGGCACCCGGCGCACCTGCGTGGCTTACCGGAGTGCTCTATGTGCTGCCGACGATATGCACTGCACTAACGGCCCCCACGTGGGGGCGCCTGGCCGATCGCTATGGCCGCCGGCTTTCGCTACTGCGTGCGCAGTTGGGACTGGTGCTGGGTTTCGCACTCGCCGGCTTTGCTCCCAACCTGGGCTGGTTCGTTGTTGCGTTGTTGATCCAGGGAAGCTGTGGTGGTTCCTTGGCGGCCGCAAACGCTTATCTCGCCACACAGTTCGGTAATCAGGCACCTGGCGCGCTATCACGGGCCCTGGACTGGACCCAGTTCTCCGCTCGTCTGGCGATGGTCACCGCGCCAGCGTTGCTTGGTGCGGCGATCGGCTGGGGCTCGGCACAGGAGCTATACCGTTACTTGGCGATGATGCCGTTGCTTGCGTTCCTGGTGACACTGGGTTTGCCCAAAGACCGGATAAACCAGCCTGGCCATTGCGCGGCTCGATCCATTTCATGGAGTCAAGCCTGGCAGGATTGGGCCGGCCTTCTCGGCGTGCAGTTCCTGTTCTGCTTCGCGATGGTCGTTACGTTTCCCTACTTCGTGCCATACAGCCAGCATCTGGGTATCGCCAACGACAGCGTTGCCGGCCTGCTCTACAGCCTGCCTCATCTGGTTTACCTGGTGGCGCTGCCTTGGTGGCGCGGCTCGACGTTGGGCCCGCAACGCCCCCTGCTGATCGGCCTGATCATGTTTACCATCGCCTGCCTCGCGCAAGCCTGGATGCGCGCTCCGTGGGGGCTTGTGCTGTCGCGATGCATCTATGGCGCCGGCATGCTGCTGGCCATCGGCGGCATCAACCGCGCACTAGGTGCGCGTGCCGGCAGCCATCGTGCGGGCCACGTCTTCGGCCTGTTTGATGCCTGTGGCAAATGGGCCGGCGCTGGCGGCGGCCTTGCCGCTGGTCTGCTGGTCTCGCGCATCAATCTATCCGCACCGTTTCTTGCCGCGGCCTTGGCCAGCGGCGCAGCCATCGCGATGGCCGCTTACGTCTTCCGTCCCCAGAAGAGGCAGCTCCATGTCCACGCAAGCGATACGTGATCAGTGGCACCAGGCCCAGGCCGAATCGCAGGCAATCGCCTGCTGGCTCAATTGCTATCTGCGCGAATTTGCCCTGCCCCGCGCGCAAGCCTTCTTCGATGATCGCAGCCACGATATTCCACCCGGCATGCGGCATGGCGAGGGGCAGTTGCTACGCATCGTGTTTGCCGAGCCGGGCCATGCGCTGTGTGTGCGCGTGCGCCGGGTCAGTCGGCTGGGGCGCTGCGAATATGTATCGGCGCCTTATCTGAAATCACCGGGCAGCCCCTGGCGTTGTGCAGACGCGCAGGTCACCGTGCATTTCCTGCTTGAACGCCTTGCTCCCGAAACCGGCTTCAATACCGAGTTGCTTGGCCAGACCTTGAACAGCGTCGCCATCATGCGCGGCGTGCTGGCTCGCTCGCTCGATGCACCCGAGACAGGCGATGCCCTGCTCGACGCCGAACAGGGCATGCTCTGGGGACACGCCCTGCACCCCACTCCGAAGAGCCGCGAAGGGCTCGCCATCGATGCCGTACTGGATGCATCGCCCGAGGTGCGCGCCAGTGTGCCGCTGTTCTGGTTCGCCATCGATCCATGCCTGTTGCAAGCACAGGGGCGTGACGTGCGTGACACGCTAGCGCGCGTGGCTGGCGGCACCAACCGGTATCCTTGCCACCCTTGGGAAGCACAACGACTGCTGGCGCAGCCATTGATGCACAAGGCGATCGATGCCGGCCTCATCACGCCCCTCGGGGTGCAGGGTGAGGCGCTCTATCCCACGTCATCGGTGCGCACCATGTATCACCCGGACCTGGATTACTTCCTCAAGCTTTCCATCCATGTGCGCCTGACCAACTGCGTGCGCAAGAATGCCTGGTACGAACTGGAAAGCGCCGTCGCACTGACCGGGCTGCTCGCACCGACCTGGCGCAGCGTGAAGCGCCAGGTACCGGGATTCGACGTAATGCTGGAGCCGGCAGCCACCACGCTCGATTTCGGGATGCTGTCCGACGACGCCGATGCGCTACGCGAGTTGGCCGAAGGTTTCGGCATGCTGTACCGGGAAAACCTGCCGCGCCCCCAACGCACGCGTTTTCGGCCACAGGTTGCCGGCGCCCTGTTCACCACGGATCGAAACGGCCTGAGCGTATGCCGGCGCATGGTGGAACAGCTTGGAGGACGCTACACGTCCACGGCGCTGCGCTGGTTCGAGGCCTATGCGGCCTTGCTGCTCGATGGCAACTGGAGTGCATTCTTCCACCACGGCATCATTCTTGAACCGCACTTGCAAAATACAGTGATCGGTTTTGAACAAGGCCTGCCTGCACGCGTGTGGATTCGCGACCTGGAAGGGACCAAGCTGGTCGCCGAAACGTGGACCGGCCAATCACTTGATGGCCTGTCGCCACGTGCGCGGGCGTCGGTACTGTATCCAGCGGATCTGGGCTGGAAGCGCGTGGCTTACTGCGCGCTGGTGAACAATCTCGCCGAAGCGATTTTTCACCTGTGCGGCGATGACAATGCCCTGGAAGACCGCATGTGGCAGGCAGTCGCGCAACGGGCTGTACGCTGGCAGGCGCGCCATGGCCGACAGGCACGGCTGGCCGGATTGATCCATGGCGAGGCCATCCCCAGCAAGAACAACCTGCGCACCCGCCTGTTCAAGCGCGCAGACCGGGAATCCGATTACACCGCCCTGCCCAGCCCCCTGGCAATGACAGCCCTTGCCGAGGTTGCGGCATGAATTTCGCCGCATCCCTGCCACGCATCCAGGCGGCCATCGGCAGCTTGCGCAGCCAAGCGAGCGAGCCCGTCTGCGCGTACGTCTACGATCTCGATGCCTTGGCCGCGCACGCTCGACACATGCGCGAGGCCCTTCCGATGGGCTGCGAGATCTATTACGCGGCCAAAGCCAATGCCGACGCTCCGATACTCAAGGCACTGGCGCCCTGGGTACACGGCTTCGAGGCGGCATCCGGCGGTGAACTGCGCTGGCTGCGCAGCCAACAAGCCAGCAAACCCCTGCTGTTGGGCGGCCCCGGAAAACTCGATAGCGAACTGGCCGAGGCCATCGCCGAACCGGGATGCACCCTCCACGTGGAGAGCCTGGGCGAGCTTCGCCGCCTGGGCGCCATCAGCCAGAACATGCAACGCCAGGTCACGCTATTCCTGCGCATGAATATCGCCGTGGAGGGCATGGGCGAATCGCGACTGGTCATGGGCGGCAAACCCACGCCGTTCGGCATGGACGAAAGCGATCTCGCCCAGGCCGTGGCACTGCTGCGGGAATACCCGCTACTCACATTCGAAGGTTTCCATTTCCACCTGATGTCCCACCAGCACGATGCCGCGTTGCAGTTGCGCCTGGTGGACGCCTACCTGGATATCGCGCAACGCTGGGAACACGAGCACGGCTTGACCGTACGCACGGTCAATGCTGGCGGTGGCTTTGGCGTGGATTATGCCCAGCCTGAGAACTCGTTCGACTGGACCTCGTTCTGCGAGGGATTGCGTGAGCGGCTTGGCCGCAGGCCTGGCGCTCCTGTCCTGCGATTTGAGCCCGGACGCTTTGTTAGCGTCGCCTGTGGCTGGTACGTCATGGAAGTGCTCGACATCAAGCGAAGTCATGGCGAGCATTTCGCCGTGGCTCGTGGCGGTACCCATCATTTTCGCACTCCGCCCGCACAGGGCCACGATCATCCGTTCCAGGTGATTCGTGGCGACAATGAACCAGTGTTGCGGAATGCGCACGTCACCCTGGTCGGGCAACTATGCACACCGAAAGATGTACTGGCGCGCCAGCAGCCGGTAAATGAGCTGGCCATCGGTGATTGCCTGGCGTTTCCCCTGGCCGGCGCGTATGCCTGGAACATCTCGCACCAGAATTTCCTCATGCATGCCCCACCCAGGATGATGTATCTGGGATCGGAGTAGCGGCCTGCAACGTCACATCATCATGCCGGCGCATCCATCGGGAGATACGCCGGCATGATTCGTTCCGTGAAGGGTGGTTACAGCCTGCGTCAGGTCATGGCCGATCAGTGCGCCGACGCCGTGGTTGAGTAATCCATCTGCTTGAGATCGTCGATCAGTCCCGGGCCGGTCGGCTCCCAGCCCAACTGCTTGCGCGTCTGCGCGCTGGAGGCTGGCAAGTCCATGCCGACGAAGAGCGCCAGCCAACCGAAATGCGCGCCAGCTTCCTCGGCTGTCATCGAGACCACGGGCAACTGCAAGCCCTCACCCACGACCTGGGCGATCTCGCGAACGGCAACACCCTCTTCGGCTACCGCGTGGTAACGCGCCCCCGCCCTGGCATGGTCGAGGGCCAGCTTATAGACCTTTGTCACATCCAGCACATGGGCACCCGGCCAGCGATTGCTGCCCTCGCCCACATAAGCCACGACACCCTTGGTGCGCGACACCTCAATGAAGGGAGAGATCAATCCCTGCTTGACCGGGTCATGCACTTGTGGGAGCCGTACCACCGACACATTGACACCGGCATCGAGCAATATCGCCCCGGCTTTCTCCGAAGCGGCACGCGGATTGGGATTGTCCGCGTTGAACACGTCTTCGGTCGCCATCTGGCCCGGCTGCATGCTGCCCATACCGGTACCGGAAGTAATGATCAGCGGACGCGTGGAGCCTTTGAGCACGGAACCCAAGGCATCGATGACGCGGCTATCTTTTTCGCAGTTGGCTACGAAATGGGCAAAGTCATGATCGAAAGCCGTATGGATCACGGCATCGGCCCGGGCCGCGCCAGCACGCAAGCTGTCCAGATCCTCCAACGTACCGCGATGCGCCTGCGCACCAGCCGCCTCGAGCGAGCGTGCCCCGGCATCCGAACGGGTCAGGCCAAGCACCTCGTGGCCCGCGGCCAGCAGTTCCGGCACGATCCTGGAGCCGATGAAACCGGTCGCACCGGTCAGAAATACACGCATTGCACCCTCTCCGAAGTGGTTTCGAAGAGGCTTTATCGCGCCCCTAGTTATCCTGTAAAAGACGTGTCTTTATCATGGTATAGAAACTACCAGGATGGCATAGACCGGAAAACACGGCGTGTTTCATGATGCGTCATTGCACCCCGGCAAAAAGCCATCGCCGCGATAAACCCACCTAAGGATTTCCATGTCGAGCCTGGACGCCAAGCACTATCTCCTGGACATCGCCTTGCGACACGATCGCGTGCCTTCGTTCGATCGATATCCGTTTCACCTGCCCGCCGTAAAGCATCTGGGTCGACTTCAATTCCATCCGGCCATTACTTTTTTCGTCGGTGAAAACGGTAGCGGCAAATCCACCCTGCTCGAAGCCATCGCCGTCGCCTGGGGCTTCAATCCCGAAGGCGGTACGCGCAACTTCAATTTCCAGACACGCGCCTCGCACTCTGCTCTGTCCAGTTGCCTGCGCCTGGGGCGCGGCGTAGCCCGGGCACGCGATGGCTACTTTCTGCGTGCGGAAAGCTATTTCAACGTGGCCACGGAAATCGAAAAACTCGACGAGGAGCCCGCTCCAGCTCCTCCAATCATCAACTCGTATGGTTATCGCTCACTGCATGAGCAATCCCATGGCGAATCGTTCATGGCCCTGGTGAAGAATCGATTTTCCGGTGGTAGTTTTTTCGTACTTGACGAGCCGGAAGCAGCGCTGTCTCCAACCCGCCAGATGACCTTGCTCCATCGCATGCACGAATTGGTGGGTGCTGGCGCGCAGTTCATTGTGGCCACGCACTCCCCCATCCTGATCAGCTATCCCCATGCCAAGATCCTGGAAATCGGCGATGAAGGGCTGGTCGAAACGCCTTACAAGGAGACCCAGGTGTTCCGCACGACGCGAGATTTCCTCAACGCGCCAGAGCGCCACCTACACCATCTTCTTGACCAGCAATAGGCAACAGACTG
Source organism: Dyella sp. (assembly GCF_036384435.1). Classification (GTDB taxonomy): domain Bacteria; phylum Pseudomonadota; class Gammaproteobacteria; order Xanthomonadales; family Rhodanobacteraceae; genus GSA-30. The sequence goes on from NZ_DASVMI010000166.1 coordinate 25,355, forward strand.
GCTACTTTTTGTCCGAAGCTCCCTTGTCCTCGGGGAGATGCTCGAAACTGGGGGCGTAAGCCTTGACGAAGGCGTTCTTGAGCACATTGATGATGGCTTCGCTTCGACTGAGCGATCGCTGGTCGATCCTGCCCTCGATAGGCACCAACGTGGCAAACTGATCCTTGTCATGATTCTTGAATATCCACGTCACGCCTTGTACGGTGGCCGACCAGGCAACTTGCAGTGGATTCTTGTGCTCCTGCTCGACGTCCTTTTTCCAGCTGAACACCTTCAAGTCATGGAAGATGGGCTTGGCGTACCCGTGTAATTCCTTATCGCGGGCGGCCAGTTGCATGACAAAGTCGCCGCGACCACCGGAAAAATCCACCCCGGCGTAGGCACGCGCAAAGTCGTTGGCCCGAGTCAGGTCAACATGCAACACCTTGAGATCAAATTTGAAATCGCCTTCCGCTTCCAGTGGATTGAACTCGGCATGCAGCGTCATAGGCGCTTGGCCCAGGATGTCGGATTTCAAATCTGCCGTAGCTACGGACCCTCCATTGGCGTTACTGAGATTGGTTACTGTCGCTTCCACATGCGTGGCGCGCAGATCGACCGGCGGATCGGAAACGAAATTGCGGAAAGTGACGGTGCTGTCATGCACAGTCAATTGATCAATGCGCACTGGAGTCAGATGCTCCAGTTCCGCGCGCCAGTCCACGCCTTTGCCGTTCTGCGATCCCCCCTTGCCCCGGCTATCGACGAAGTTGAGCTCGGCATTGAAGAAATCGATCTTGGTGCGAACCACACCCCGGCGCAATGCATTCCAGCTGAGCGCGATATCGATGCGAGGCGCGTTCAACAATGGCACGGGCTCGCGATCAACCATGCGATTTACCGTCAGTCCACGCAAGGTGTAAGCACCGCGCCATAGATGGATGTCGATATCCGCGATCTGGCCCTGATAATCACCCATCACGGCGAAGCGATGATTGAGATAACGCAACACCGCGCTGGCCAGGAGCAGCCTTGCCACGATCAGGACGATCACAAGCACGGCCAGGCTGATGAGACTGTAGCGGTATCTTTTTTTCATGAGGTGGCGGCAGATACGTGGGTTGGCGCACGCATCGCCACGGCTTTCCCTGCATCCAGGCAGCTTGGCGGGCGATCATGCATATGGGTAGTGCCGCAGCTAAAGCCCTGGCGCGTCAATAGCGTGTGAGTGCGGATGCCCAGGACACGCCCTGGCATGTTCGAGTCATGCTCATGGACGTGATGATTTATCGATCACCTACGGTGATTTCGGTGTCTATGACGTAGGAGACATGTCCGATGCAGGAACCATGCAACATGGACCACTTACTCGGTGGTGACCCATCATCCAATCGGCGATGTGCGTGGCGATGGCTGCGCAGATCCTTGGTTATGTATTGATCCACGTCGTGCTATCGGGCGATGCCGGTCTCGCGGTGCGACTGGAGGCACTACGTCCCTCCCTGGTCGGTAACTTACAGGCTCTGATCAAGAAATAAGACACTCGACCAGCTTGGCTTCATCCGCGCTACACGCTCAGGCGACCAACCGCCTCACCGACTACGTTGGCAAACAGACGCGGATTACCAAAGGCACGCGCCATCAGCATGGCGCCATAGATCGTCGTCAGGAACGACTCGGCTTCCTGGCGCGCCGATCCCTTCAATAGGAACTGCTGCTTGGCTGCCCCCTGCGTCAGCACGGTTTCGAGCCATTGCGAGAGATCAGCGAAATGCGTGCGCACTACATCGGCTAGCGCAGGCGGCAGGCTGGGAAGCTCGGTAGCGAGTATGCCAGCCACGCAGAATGGGTCGGTGGACGTACTGATGCAGCGCTCCCAGTAGGCCACATAGACGCCTAACTGCTCCTTTGGATCGAAGGCCCCAGCGGCGAGGGTCGCAATCTGCGCACGAATCACCGACAAGGACTGTTCCACGACAGCCTGCGCCAGATCCGACTTCGTCGGGAAATGATGGTGGATGCTGGCTTTACGGATATTCACCACGTCAGCCACATCAGCGTAGCTGAAGCCGTGATACCCACGCTCGATGATGAGCGTTCGGGCCGAGCTGATGAGTTTCTCTGCAGTATTCACGCGTCAAAGCCTACCACTTGGTAGGTAAAAAATCAATACAGCCATGGCGCTCTCGATTCAAGGAAGGGATTGACGGCATATTCTACCTACTAGTAGGATGAACTCCTACCCCAATCGAGGAATCTCCCGTGTCCACTCTTTCTCCAGGCAACACCGTCCTTCGTAATTTCTATGGCTTGCGTGCGCTCGTCGCTTTCTTGTGGGTCGCCGTGGTCGTGTTAACCCGAAGCTCACCGCTGATTGGAGCCGTGCTGCTGGTGATTTACGCCGCATGGGATGCCTTGGCGAACTATCTCGATGCGCAACGCAACGGCGGTCTTTCCGCTAACCCCGGCCAACGCATGAACCTGGGTGTTTCGGCAGCTATGAGCGTGCTTCTGGCCGTGGGCTTCGTGTGGGGTGGCCCTGCCGGCGCCGTGGGTGTATTTGGCGTCTGGGCCTTGCTGGCGGGCCTGTTCCAGTTGATTGTGGGCATTCGTCGACGCAAGCAGGGTGGACAGGTCTTCATGATGATCAGCGGCGCGCAGTCCGCGCTTGCCGGCGGGGCATTCCTGTTCCGCGCGTTCAGCACAACGCCGCACATCTCCGACCTGGCACCGTATGCCGCATTCGGCGGTTTCTACTTCCTGCTCTCCGCGCTGTGGCTGAGCTTTCGCCGGCAACCGCAGGTTGTGGCTCACTGAACGCCACGATGCTGATTCGCCCCCGCTCGCGCTTAGGGACGAATTCATTAGTGATGCATGGCTCGACATCGTCACGACTCAGCGGTTTTAAAATCTCCAATCTGCCACTGAATTGCAGATAGCATCGCGAATGAATTGGCTCCTACGAGGTGGCTGGGCCGGCGACCAAGCCGAGTTTCAACAGGCTTTGCGCGGTTGCCACGATCGCATCTTCGCGCGATCGCGGCGACCAGCCGAGCAGGCGTCGCGCTTTTTCGCTGCTGGCATTCATCGGTACGCCGAGCATGGGCACTATGGCTTTTATCGACGGGTCCTTGAGAGCGGCCAGGCGTACGATCCAATGGGGCAAGACCCGTGTCGTGACCTTGTTTGCCACATCGCCCATACGCTGACGCAATACCCTGGCTACATCGATCATCCACATGCTTTCACCGGCTATCGCCAGGAAACGCTCATTCTTGGCCGCCGGGTCTGTCATGGCGCGCAAGTGCAGATCGGCCACGTCACGCACGTCGACGAAACCGGAATTGATCTTCGGACATCCTGGCTGCCCGTCCATCAACCGCCGAATCAGGCCAATCGAATGCGAATAGTCGGCGCCCAGTGCGGGCCCAAGCACAGCCACAGGATTGATCGCAGACAGTTCAAGACCTTGACCTTCCCGCGCGATGAACTCCCAGGCGGCCCGCTCGGAAAGCGTCTTTGATTTCTGATAAGGCGCGATACGGCCATCCAGTTGGCTCCAATCAGTTTCATCGAATGGCCGATCACGCGGCGGGTGGCCCATGCCGACCGCGCCAAAAGCCGACGTCAGCACCACACGCGACACCCCGCCATCGCGAGCGGCACGCAATACCCGCACGTTTCCATCCACGGCAGGCCGGATCCATGCATCCTCGGTGGCATAGTTGCCCGAAGGCGTGGGGGAAGCGCCGTGCAACACATAGCTGCAGCCTTCCACAGCCTGTGCCCACCCGCGGTCGGCAGTCAGGTCGGCCACAAAGAACGACAAGCGATCGCCAGCATCGATGCCGCCCTGCTTGAGATGCCTGCGCACCTCGGGCTCTCGATCCAGCGAGCGTACCGTCGTGCGCACATGATAGTTCTGCCCCAACAAGGCAAGCATGCAATGCTGCGCGATAAATCCAGTGCCGCCAGTGACAAGGACGGTCGATTCTTTCATGAGAATCTCCTGCAAGTTGATGGCCATTCAGCGGTCGATCGTGGCCATGATCCAGTCGGCATAGCGGTTGCCGGAGACCGTGCCGGACACCAGCGCATCGTCGAGTTGCTGCATGTCGTGGTCGCTGAGGTCGATAGTCACGGCAGCCATATTTTCTTCCAGATAGGTACGACGCTTGGTGCCAGGAATGGGCACGATGTCATCACCCTTGTGCAGTAACCACGCCAAGGCAATCTGGCCTGGCTTTACGCTCTTGGCCTGGGCCATGTCGAACACAATGCTGGCCGCACGTACATTGGCGTCGTAATTCACACCTTGGTAGCGCGGATCGATACGCCGCGTATCTCCTTGCGGATATTCCTCGGCGCGTTTGACACCGCCCGCGAGAAAACCGCGCCCCAAAGGACAGAATGGCACCAGGCCGATTTCCATCTCGCGCAACGCTGGAATGATCTGCGGTTCCAGATTGCGCTCCCACAAGGAGTACTCGCTTTGTAACACCGATACCGGATGTACCGCGTGGGCACGCCGGATGTTGTCGATACCCACTTCGGAAAGACCGAAGAACCGCACCTTGCCCTGCGCCACCAGATCGCCCACTGTGCCGGCCACATCCTCGATCGGTACGCTGCGATCGAGTCGATGCTGATACAGCAGATCCAGGTGATCGGTCTGCAAGCGACGCAGGCAACCATCGACCACACGCACGATATTTTCAGGCCGGCTATCCATACCTACGATCGTGTCTCCCTCAAAACGCGATCCGAACTTGGTGGCGATCACCACCTTGTCGCGGCGGTCCCTGAAAGCCCTGCCAAGCAAGGCTTCGTTGGTGAAAGGGCCATAATTTTCGGCGGTATCGAAAAAATCGCAGCCCAGTTCGATGGCACGATGCAGCGTTGCAATCGATTCGATCTCATCGGCCGGGCCATAGGACTGGCTCATGCCCATGCAGCCCAGGCCAATGGCTCCTACTTCCAGTCCCTGGCTGCCCAGGCGTCGCTTGCTCAATGTCATAAGAATGTCCTCAGATGCCGTGATATCGCCCTCTTTCACCGGTCGCAGCAGGCAACGCCAACGGCCGGATGATTGGCCGAATGTGAACATCGTAGGGAGACTTGATCGAATGATGAATGCTTGAGAGTGCGTTTTACTTGCGCGATAGTGCGAGCATGGCCGCAGACCCCTTCTCCGATATCCTTCGATTCACCCACGCCCAATCGCTGGTCACCGGAGGTTTCAGTGCAGGTGGCGACTGGTCCATTCGCTTTCCCGCGCCGGACAAGATCAAATTCTTCGCGATCGTGAAAGGGCGTTGCTGGGTGCACATCGACGGCGAGACCGAGCCGACCCGCTTCGAAACCGGCGATGTCGGCCTGTTGGCGGCACCTCGCTCGTTTGTGCTGTCCAGCGCACCGGGCCTTGAGCCGGTCGAGGCGATGAGCCTGTTCTCAGGTGCAGGCAGGAGCATGACCGTGCTGGGAAGCGGCGAAGACTTTACGCATGTGGGCGGCCATGTCTTGCTTGATCCAACCAGCGGAAGCCTGCTGGCTGATGTACTGCCGCCTTGGATCCACATCCCCGCGGCGTCGTCGCATGCACGCGTGTTTCGCTCACTGCTCGAACAACTGGTGGAAGAACGTGCCGAACAGCAATTGGGCACGCAACTGGCTTCGGCACAACTGGCGCAACTGCTGTTTATCCAGATCCTGCGCGCGCACATGAAAGCATCCGGTCCCATGCCAGTCGGCTGGCTGCGTGCCCTTGGCGATCCACGCATCGCCCCGGCCCTGCGCCTGATGCATGGCGATCCAGCCCGCTCCTGGCACCTGGATGACCTGGCCAAGGCCTGCGCCATGTCACGCACCACATTCGCCTTTCACTTCAGGACCAGCGCGGGCATCGCACCGCTGACATACCTTCTCGAGTGGCGCATGCGCCTGGCCAGCCGCAGCTTGCGTGATGAAGACACACCGGTGTCGGTGATCGCGCAGTCGCTTGGCTACACTTCCGAAAGCGCCTTCAGCCATGCGTTCAAGCGCGTGACCGGACAATCGCCCAAGACATATCGCCTAGCCGCGCGTGAGCCGACATCATCGGCTGCCGGTTACCTGTAACCGGTTGCCACCGGCTGCACATCCACGTTGATGCATATCGACTCGAGACAGGCAGTGCTGATGGATCAAGACCACATGGCAGGCTGTTGCTTGAAACATGGTATTGACTTGTCCATAAGCTCGATATGCCATGTGGGGAGCGCCAGAATGCGTAAATGGGCATGACCGTCGTGGTGCGCCTTGCTCATAGCCGAGACCTGCCGGCGCTGCGTGAGCTGTTTCTGGAGGCACGCCGGCGGACCTTTCACTGGCAAGCCGCTCACACGTTCCAACGTGACGATTTCGACAAGCAGACTAAGGGCGAACGGGTATGGGTTACCCTGGAAGGCGAGACGAAGCTCGTGGGCTTTATCGCGCTATGGGGACCGGAGCATTTCATCCACCATCTTTACGTCGACGCCGCGCATGTGCGGCGTGGCATCGGAATCACCTTGCTGCGCGCGCTTCCCGGCTGGCCCGGCACAAGCTACCGACTCAAATGCCTGTGTCGCAATGAAGCGGCACTATCGTTCTACCGAGCATGCGGATTCAATGCGATCGGTCATGGCACAGCCGAAGATGGTCACTACCTTCTGCTCGAACATGCCGGCAAAAATGGCGCCTGAGCACCAGCGGCATACTGGAGCGTTCCGCGACCCGGGGAACTCAAACGTAAGGCGTACCGACCGCCGCTGCCTTGACGCCCACCATGCCCTGGTCGACCACGTGCAGGAAAACCGCTTTTGCGCCCTTTTCATCACTGTCGCGACGATACGCCAGATGCGCCTGGGTAAAGGCCACCGCCCAGGTTGCCACAAGCAGATGGGCGAGCAGACAGGCTTGGGCATCCGACGAATCGCGCCCCACGCTCTGCGATAACGCCAAGGTAAGCAGCAGGACCAGCTCATCGCGTATCGCGCGTGCGCGTGCCTTGAGCGGCGACGTCCAGCGCTTCCTCATCGGCGTGATGACCGGCCTGGCGACACGCTATGACCTGCGATCACCTCACCCTATCGTCGGCACGCTGATGGGAGATCGTCCTATCGATTCCGATCATACGAATGCGTCGCTCTACGATCTCATGCAGAATGGCCATGGCGTGCTCCTCGATGGGTCCGCCCATGGCAACCCTTCGGCACTGGTGGCTTCCATGACGAATCAGGTGCACTGCGTACAGATCAAAGAAGGTCCATCGATGCTCCTCCGTCCTGACGCCTGTGTCGCCTGGGTGAGCGACCGCGATGACATCCATGGACTGGGCAACGCGCTGCAATGCTGGTTCGCATCCGCATAGCACCGGATCGTCGGCCATAGGTCACAGTGACCAGTAGCACTGGGCGATCCCCGGATACGCGGGAAGACTACCGGTCATCATCCAGGGAGAACGCGCATGATGGAAATGAGGCAATTTCGTGCGTTGATTGGATGCATCATGCTCGCCTGGGCCGGTTCCTCTGTCGCCGAAGAAAGTCGATTTCGCTTCACACAGGCACCGGGCCCCTTCCACGTCGGCTTCAAGGTCGTCGAGCAATACGATCGAACCCGCGATTTCGCGCCAGCTACCGATGACCTGGGCAAGTCATGGCAACAGGAACGCGCGCGCCCCATCCAGACGCTGATCTGGTATCCCTCCACGCAAGCATCCGGCAAGCCCATGACGGTCGGCGACTACCAGGCGCTGGCCGCTACGGAAACAAGCTTCGGCATACCGATTCATTCCGCGTCATTCACCAAATGGGAAGACCGGCTCAAACCGACGCAGGCCGAGCGGTTGTGGGCCATCCGGGATACGCCGATGGCCAAGGGACGTTTTCCCGTGGTCGTCTATGCACCCGGTGATACCGACAGCGGATGGGATAACGCCGACCTGTGTGAATACCTGGCCAGTCAGGGCTATGTCGTACTGGCCAGCGCCAGCGTCGGACCGCATACCCGCGACATGACCGATGACCTTGCCGGCATCCATGCGCAGGCGCGCGACGTCGCCTTTCTCGTTGCCTTTGCCGGCACGCTTCCGAACGCGGATACATCCAGGCTTGCCATGGTCGGATGGAGTTGGGGCGCGCTGGCACAGCTGTTCGTTGCGGCCGGGGACATCCACGTCGACGCCCTGGTCGCACTGGACGGCAGCCCGCGTTACTGGCCTGGTCTCGTCAAGGATGGGGGCGTAGATGCTGCGGCGATGACCACGCCGCTGCTCTTCTTCACTCAAGGTGACATCAGCATCGAGCGATTGTCCGAGGGCTTGATCACGCAACTGGCCAAAGGCCCCAACGTGCTCAATGCCTGGACACATGGAGACCTGCTGACCGTGCATATGCTGGGCATGACCCATCCAGAATTCAGCTCGATGAACCAACGACGCGTCGAATGGAGCTATTTCTCCGAAGACAGGAAGGCAGACTACGATCGTGAGGATGGCACGGCCTACTACGCCTGGATGACGCGATATACCGCCCGCTTTCTCGATACTTATCTCAAGCACGATGCCCAGGCGATGGCGTTTCTGAAACGTTCCCCCAGAGACAATGGCGTACCTGTTCATTTTATCGATGCGAACTTTCGCGCGGCTCACGGCGTAGCGGCATCGATCGATGGACTACGCGCCGAACTCGGTCGACGCGGATTCGAACATGCCGCTGATGTGCTTGATGCCATACGCGCAGACGACCCCACATTCAGCCCGGATGAAGATGCCATGGATGCCTGGGCATCCAGGCTGCTCGGCACAGGGCACGAAGCACAGGCCAAGGCCGTGCTTGAGCTCGACGTGCAAGCGCATCCGACATCGAGCCATGCCCATGAAAGCCTTGGCGAAGGTTATCGACGAATTGGCGAGGAAGCCAAAGCCAGGCAGGCCTTCATGAAAGCACTCGAACTTGATCCTGCCAATGCCGATGCCCGCGAACAACTGCATGCCACGCCGCGTTAAACCTTCACCGACATTGCATCGCTTCCAACCGGACACCATCCTGGGAATGGTCACGACTGAGGATGCGCGCCAGTTACCGACCATCCACAAACCTTACTCTTGATCGTCGCGACCAGCGTGCCCCGCCCCAGGGTCATGTCTCCTTTGCCCTGACAAAACTGGAGACCCTTGGTCACCATGCGTCCGGAGGCTTGCAAGTTGCAGTGGCCATGGGCATCTGACAACGGGCGATCCAACTGTGCGACCTTCAGCTTCAGCGCGTCGAACCTTGTGCTGGAAGCACCGCAGCGCGGACCGCCGCCGTACGGTGCCAATCACGGCAAACAACAAGCAGCAACAGAGATTTCACGGGCGAGGCATCTTGCGGCAAGGTCGATTCCTGGCAAGGCAGCGCTCCATGCAGCGGACCGGATGTGCCATCCCTCACGCATCGACCGTTATTCTCATGCCGTGACAAGCGAGCCCAATGACTTTCCAGGGATTTATTCAAGGTTTCCCCTGAGCACTATTCATCGTTTTTAAAATCAATAACCCACTCTAATTTCCGCAATGACAAAAATCACGCCCATCAATTTTGTGAGCTGCGCGACATAATCACCCAAACTCGAATGCTAGCGTAATAAACAGGCGCCACGTTAACGCGGCACCTGTAATGCAAGGGGCTGACAAGCGCTTCCGTGCGCCTGTTGTTATATCGAGACTCCAGGCAGTCCGATTCATTCACTGGATGGACCATGGCAAACCTGCCGCGTTGCGGTGACAGGTCAGCCAGGCGTGTGCGCCTGCCCGACTACTCGATAAAAGCGGTATTTGCTTTTCCATGAAGGTTCAACCTTGAGGGAGCACACATCCATGACCCATCCTGGATTCATGACGCTATGCAAGCTTGCACGCAAGCCTTTGACGGCCACCTTGGCATGGGGCCTTGCCATGCAATGCCTGCCCGCTGCCGCGGCTACGCAAGTGGCCGATACCACGACCTGGACAGCAACCCGGACTCACGCATTCGCCAGTAGCGATGCCTCCTTCAACGGCTACGCCGCCGACCAGGAGCCCGTATCGATCACCATTGCATTGAAGCTACGCAACCAGGATGTGCTCGACAGCTTTACGCACGAGCTATTTCGTCCTGGCAGCCTGTCATATCACCAGTTCATGAATACCGAACAGAGCACGGCAGCCTTCGCGCCAACGCAACAGCAGGCCCAGGCTATCGCCGATTACCTGACCCAACAAGGCTTCACTCATGTGCAGATTGCCGCGAACCGATTGCTGGTGACCGGCGATGGCACGGTAGGCGCGTCGCGCCGAGCTTTTCGCACCGAGATCGGACATTTCACGCGCAACGGGCATGACGGTATCGCCAACACCCTGGACGTGCAGATGCCTGCGGCCTTGAGCGGCTCGGTCGATCGTGTGCTTGGCTTACAGACGCTAGACCGGGCGCAGACACTTTCATGGCACGGCAAGATGCAACCCGTGCCCGTGTCGCCTGCCACCCCTCATGCGAATTACCACATTGTCACCAGTCCGGACGGCAATCCCAATGCTCACGGCTACTATCCGCAGGAATTCGCCACGGTCTATCACGCTGGCAGCGCACCTGCGGCAACCAATACGACAGCCGCCATCATCGGCTTCGGCAGCATGACCAATGCGGTCAATGACCTGGTTCAGATGGAGAACGGCCAGGGACTTTCCATTACACCGACCCAGGTCGTGACGATCGGCGGCGCCAGCTCCGATGACGGTGGTCAAGGCGAATGGGGCATGGATGCGCAGGCCATGGTAGGCATCAGCGGTGGCCTCAAGCAGCTCACCTTCTATGCGGTCGGCGGCAATGAAAGCCAGAGCCTTGCCTTGCAGACCATCAATCGTGTCGTCAGCGACAATACCGCCAGGGTCATCAACATGTCCTGGTCGTGGCCCGCCTGTGAGGATTCCACCGCGGGTTGGGCTGATTCGGCTTTTCAGCTCGGCGTGGCGCAGGGCCAGACTTTCTCGGCAGCCAGCGGCGACAACGGTGCGTTGCCCTGCAACGTCTCCGGAGGCAATGGCAGTTATGGCTCCACGCGCGGCGTCGAGTATCCAGCCAGTTCACCCTATGTCGTGGCTGTCGGCGGCACGACCTTGAGTACCACGACTGCCGATGCGTACCAGTCCGAGGCGTCGTGGCCGTATAGTGGCGGCGGCATCAGTGCACGCGAAGCGAAGCCCTCATGGCAAAGCGCCCTGACGGGATCCTTCCGCCAGTTGCCTGATGTGGCCTTCGATGCGGACTGGACCAACTCACCGATCGTGGTTTACTTCACCGCCAGTGCGTCCGGTGGCATCCCTGCATCGGGGTATTACACCAATGGGGGTACCAGCCTGGCTTCACCGCTGTTCGTTGGCGCCTGGGCACGTCTGGAAACGGCCTATAACAACGCGCTCGGCTTCGCCGCACCGTCGCTGTATGGCTACGCCGGCACATTTCCCTTCCACGACGTCGTCAGCGGTAACAATGGTTATTACGCAGCAACCGCCGGACGCGACAACGCCACAGGCTGGGGTAGCTTCGACATCCAGGCCGCCAACAGTTTCATTGCCGCCAACCCCGGCTTCATCTCGGGAACGACCGGGCCTGGGGCCTCACATGCAGGCATGACCTGGACGAGCCGGGCAAGCGTCGTGCATGTTGGCATCGACAGCGCCAGCAATCCTTATACGGGCGATACCGCCGTGACTACGGCGCTTCCGGTGCTGTGCTTCAATCCGGCCAACCTACCTGCACCAGCTGGCATCAACTTCGATTTTTCCGATGGCTGGGCTGCTGGCACGGTGGGAGTGACTTCCCCCGTGGCCGGCACACAATTGACCAGTCGCGCTGTCGCCGATGGACTTTGCGCATCCGCGCACGGCAGTGGATGGCGGATGGCCGAGTTCCATGACGGCAATGGTGGGTGGACGATATGGGCAGCCGGATCGATCCCTGCCGGCAATGCCCGCTTCTGGACCGCGATCAACGACCAGCCGGCCAATCCTTGGGATACCACATCCGGAAAGGCTCTTACATGGACTCCAATCGCCCCTCCATCCGGATCGTTGGTCCACGTGGGCAACGACAGCATCACCAATGCCTACACTGGCGACACGCCCGCCACCTCGGTACTGCCAGTTCTGTGCATCCATATCACCAATGCCGCGGCTCCTTCCGGCATCACCTACGATTACTACGATGGATGGGCGCCCGGAAACGTCGCTTTTACCTCGCCGGTGGCAGGCACGACGCTGACCAGTCGTGCTGTCGCAGACAGTGTGTGCTCGACCGCCTACGGCAGCGGCTGGCGAATGGCTGAGTTCCACGACGGCAATGGCGGTTGGTCGTTCTGGTCAGCTGGACTCACCACGGCCGTTAATACGCGCTTCTGGGTGGCGATCAACGACCAGCCGGCCAATCCCTGGAACTGAGCGATCCATCTCGACCACCCTGGCAGCCATCGCTGATCGCTGACCTGCGGCGCCGTAGCGATACGGCGCCGCTTTCCGTTCGCGGCGCAAACCAACAGAAAGGGCATCAAGGCGCCTTTTCATGTGCTCATTTTTATTTAAATGCGATTTTGTGACGCCACTCGCATTAGCTCAAAGATATTGCCATGCAACGCACAAATTAATCAGTAAAAACCTGAAAAATTTCATGTCCAACCCAATCGCCGCCCCATAGAAAGGAAAACAAATCACATAAAAACAAATATTTATCACAAATGACAACGATTACCAATTGCAACGAGAAAATATCGAATTTTTAATTTCACACCCTTTTGACATGAGCGATATTTAACTCCGACCCAGCGCGAAAATATCGCGTATTTGGAACGGGGAAAACGTGCAGCCGCATACATGGCCTCACCTCTCGGTGGTGGTCACGGATAGCTATACCCGATAGCGAATCGATGCACACACTTCGCTCCTGCAAGTGGTGTCGCCTCTTCTTCATGACGAGGTGGGCCACGGTTTTGCCACATCATTCCCTGACAAGGACGATTGCGATGAAACTCCCAACTCTTTTCTCCCCGAACCGGCAAAAACTTGGCCTCTTTCTCATCATCGGCTGCACATCGCTTTTTTCCCTGGCCCAAGCGCTGGATGCCGGCAAGACAAACGTAACTTCAACGGCACCGCTGCCAACGCTGACGCCCCAGATTCCGCTGGAAATCAAAGTGACCGGCTCGAAACCGACGCTGGCCTCCCTGCAACATGACTTCGACGTCTTTTCCTGGCAGTCGTTCATCGCGCTTAACTGGCCAGCCAATGCCGATGGAACGCCCAATACCACGATCACGATCGGGCAAGCCATAAATAGCCCAGTGGTCTGGGAAAGTTATCGGGAAAGCCGCACTATTTTCCTGCCGGGCGGCGCCGCGCCCGCACCCTGGGGGCAGGACAGCCCACTTCCAGCCGTATGCAAGAACATCGACCCCAAGCGTCTTCCCCCCGGCACCATGCACCTGACTCAGGTCGGCAAAACCGCCACCGTGCTCGATGAAAGTAGCGAGCCTTTCAAGACTGGCCCTCTTATCGACCAGAACGGCCAATACGCGCGCTTTGCCATCCTGACCAACGAAACGATGTTCAACTACATCGATAGCAACAAGCTCTACTCCAGGAGCGGGCAAAAAACATTCAACGCCGATGCCGACTTCCCCTCCAGCAATACGACCTCCCAGCAAGTGGGCTCCATCATGATCAAGACGGCATGGGTCAAGATGGGCGGGAAGTACGATCCATCGAAGTTCTATACCACCTACGCCCTGGTCTATGACAATCCTGCAGAAGAACCTGGGGTCAAACCTTCATGCGTGCTCACGCAAGTGGGACTTGTCGGTTTCCACATCGGCCACAAGACAGCCGATGAACCCCAGTGGGTGTGGTCCACCTTCGAACATGTAGACAACGTTCCCACCGCAGGCCAGAAGCCCACGCAAGCGGCGTACAACTTCTTCGATGCAAGCTGCAAGACATGCAAGGTCAACGAGCCTCCTGCGCGGCCGTGGAATCCCGGAACACCTTATACAAAGCCCAGTCAGGTCGAGCGCGTCATTGCCATCACTCCCGATGCACAGCAGCTCAATAACTCGTACCACCAGGCGTTGGCGGCCGCAGTGCCCGGCTCGGTGTGGCTGAACTACGAACTGGTCAGCACGCAGTGGCCAACCAATGCAAAAAGTCCGACAGATCCCACGGGTGTCCCCGCGCCGTCGTTCCTGGCCAACACTACCTTGGAAACTTACATCCAGGGACACGTCAAGCAGACATCAAGCAGTTGCATGGCTTGCCACAACAACGCTACCACCACCAACGGCAACGCCGCGGACTTCACTTATCTGCTTCAACGCGCTCAGTAGACCTCAAGGAAACCCGCCATGAGCAACGATATGGATAACTTCATCGGCCTTAGCGCCGTGCTGACAGGCTTCAACCAGAGCGTGCTTGCACCCGACCTGGATCCTGTGGACATCAAATCGGAATACCTGCCCTTCTTCACCCAGAAGATCGCACAGGAAAGCGGCGACCCGGCACTCGTGGGCCAGATCTTCGACAAATACGCCGCCCTCCAGGCGCAGAACCTGACGCCACAACAAATCGGCCAGGCCATGCTGGACCCGAGTAACGGCCCTGCGTTCGTGCTTGCCTGCCGCAAGCTGATCTTCATGTGGTACGCCGGCGCGTGGCCAACCATCATTCCCGCCACGGCCAGTACGCAGGCCACCACGGTGAGCGATCTGATTTCGGAAAACGCCTATACATCAAGCCTGGTCTGGCAGGTCATGCAATCCCATCCCATGGGTGACTCCAACTACCGCTACGGTTACTGGACCAAGCCCCCGGCTGCGCTTAGCGACTACACCGGTAATTGAGGAAATCACATCATGACCACACAAACCTATGACCTGGTGATTGTCGGCTCGGGTATTTCCGGCTCCATCGTCGCCTACCAGCTGGGCAAGCAGGGCAAGAAGGTGTTGATCCTGGAAGCCGGCCAGGAAGTACCAGTCGATCGCAGCGGCTACATGAGCACTTTCTTCAAGGCCAACGCAAAGACTCCGGAATCACCGTATCCGCCGACCACCCAAGACCCGAAGGCATCCACGCCGGACAATCCCCTGGGTCTGCCCAATCCGGCCCTGGAGAATGTGCCTCGCTACACAGTGTTGCAGGTCAATGCGTGGCGCAAGACGGATCAATGCTACTTCACCTATCCACCGCAGGCGCCGGGCCTCACCGGAGACGATCCGGAAACCGTATTCGCCTTTGCCAGCTCCTATGAACGCATCGGCGGCGGCACGACCTGGCACTGGCTTGGAACCAGCCTGCGCCTATTCCCGCATGACTTCGAGCTCAAGACGATGTACGGCCAGGGAGTGGATTGGCCGGGCGGCGCGACGTTCTATCAGGCACTTGTCCCGTACTACGAAAAGGCCACCAATGAAATCGGCGTGGCGGGTGACAAGACAGCCCTGGATAAAATCTACACTCAGTTCGACGTGGAGCCGTCGGGCACCTATGGCCCCAACTACAACTACCCCATGCCACCCATCGTGACGTCGATGGTGGATGGCGTGTTCGGCCAAGTCACTAATATCACCGTGGATGGCAACCCGCTCTACATCACTCCCACGCCGCAGGGACGCAACTCGCTGCCCGGTGATCGGCGCCAGTGCGCGGGCAACACCAATTGCATTCCCATCTGCCCGATCCAGGCCAAATACGACGCGACCGTCACACTGAACAACGCGCTACAAACAGGCAATGTCGATATTCGCTATCGCACCGTGGCCAACAACATTCGCGTCGATGATACGACCGGTGAAATCATCGGCATCGACTACATCACCTACGACGATCACTTGGGTCCGCAGACCGGGACCGGCACGGCGGTCGGCACCAAGTATCTGCTCGCCGCCCATGCCATCGAGACACCCCGGCTCTTGTTGATGTCGAACAAGAACACGAATTTCCCCAATGGCGTGGCCAACTCCAGTGGGCAGGTCGGGCGCAATCTGATGGACCACGTCATGTACCTGGCCTGGGGACTGGCCAAGGATCCCGTTTATGCCTACCGTGGTCCGCTATCGACTTCGGGCTTCGAATCGTTGCGTGACGGAGCATTTCGGAGTGAGCGCTCAGCTTATCGCATCGAGATAGGCAACGAGGGCTGGCAGTGGGCTGCCAACGATCCGTACACCACCTTGGCCGACTTCGTATTCGGCCAGAACAGCAGCCAGCTCAATGGCAATTCGGTCAACCAGCAGGGACAGCCGCTGCGCTTTGATCCCTCTTTGCCCGCCAACAGTCAGCTCTTCGGTGAGCAACTGGTCGATACGCTCAACGCCATCTACATCCGGCAGATTCGGCTGGGATATCTTATCGAGCAGCTCCCCGATCCAGACAACCGGGTGCAGATCTCCACCACGGAGACGGACCACCTGGGCCTGCCCCGTCCCTTGGTGACCTATCGCATCCGTAGCGACTACGAGCGCAATGCCTTTGTTTCCGCCAAGGCCGTCTCGACAGAAATCTTCAATGCCATGGGTGCGACGGAATACACCATCGCCCCGCCCGATCCGGTGCTTTATGGAACCCCGGACCAGGTAACCGCGACCAACTTCCAGTATCAGGGAAACAACTTCACCTTTTACGGTGCGGGCCATATCGTAGGCACGTATCGCATGGGCGACAACAAAGCCGACTCGGTGCTCAATTCACGACAGCAATCGTGGGATCACAGTAACCTGTACATGGTCGGCAGCGGTGTCTTCCCGACGGTCGCCACCGGCAATCCCACCCTGACCATTGCAGCACTCGCTTTCCAGGCAGCGGACAATATCCTGGAAGATCTGGGTCGGTCCGCCGCGTAGTTGAGACAAGTGCACGGCCGCTGTGTTCTGAGTGGAACGTCGCCGTGAAACCTCGCCTGTTCTGTTCGCTGGCATGCCGACAGGCATCGGATGCCAGCGAACAGACTGCAAACTCAGGTTCGGACGAACCATCTCCACGCGCTGGCGAGCGCTGCGACGTCAATCGGCAAAGCAACGATGACCATGAGGACCAGGATGGCTACCGGGCGGGCAAACCAGCCCTGTTCGGGCGTCTTCAACGCAGCCGCTCAACGCTGCAATCGCCAGGCCACAAAGAACGAGCAAAAGACCGTGCTTGACGTATTTCATGGATGAGTGTCCCTCGGCATGGAGTGGCTTGAGGACTTGCCCGAACACCAGCATTCGGCCAGGCCTCGTATGGATGTCGCTTTCATGCCGCCATATCGACGACATGTCTCCAAGAACGCCGAGCGCGTTTTAGCGCTGACCTGGTCAGGCATGCCGGGTAGGATGCTGTTCAGCAAAAACCTGCGGCATGTTCTTGAGTTCACGTAGCATCCTTCTTGTCTGAACCTTCTTCGTCTCCCGGCACCTTGCCAATCCATACATTCATGTTCGGGTTCGCCACGGCGATGCCAAGCTGCCTGAAGCGATCGGCGATACGTCGATTAATTTCGCGCTGCACACCCCAGCGCCCCTTGTCCGTACAGCGCACTTGTCCCACCAGCGTGATTCGCGAGCCATCGACGGCATCGACACCCCATACCTCGATATCTGCGAGTATCTGGGCCTTGTACGCGGGATCTTCACGCATCGAAGCGCCAATGCTTTTCAATTCATCCAAGGCACGATTAAGGTCAGTGTCGTAAGTCACATCGATGCGAACCGCTGCATTTCCCAGGCCACGATTCGTGTTGTTGACCGTGGTTACCGAGCTGAATGGCACGATATACAACGAGCCATCGCCTCCGCGCAGCCGCACCGTACGAATGGAAAGATATTCCACGCTTCCGGAGACGCTCCCCACGGTGACCCAGTCGCCGACCTGCATGGCGTTCTCCATGAGCAGGAAGATCCCGGTGATGAAATCCTGCACGAGCTTTTGCGAACCAAATCCCAGCGCCACACCGATGATGCTGGCGCCTGCCAGCAGCGGTCCGGTGTTGACCCCCAACTGGCTCAAGGCGGTCAAACAGACGATCAATACCATCACGACCAGCAGACAGGTACGCAACATCGGTAACAAGGTACGCAATCGCGTCGCTCTCACCACGTCGCCACTGTTGGACCACTGATCCAGGCGTCGCCCGATCGCGGTATTGAAAAGCTCCCATACCGCAATGGCAAAGATCGCAGCAATCAGAATGGTCAGTGTCGCTGAAGCCAGGCTTCGCCCGATAGTGCCGCGCGCAAACCAATCGATCGCGCCAAGCCCCCAAACCTGCAACAACGCAATGACAGTGGCGACCATGACGATCGCGGTCACGATGGCCCGGGTCAACGCATAGTATCGATGCAGGCTGCTGCGCGATCGGCTCGCAATCTCGCCACCGTGCTCAAACGTACGTGTGATACCGCCCAGAATAATTACTGCGGCCAGTCGCGCCAAAATCAGCACGGCCGCCGTGCTTCCAAGGAAATGCAGCAAGCGTGTAAAGCCATCTTCAACGCCCATGGCCCATACGACCCACAGCCCCATCACAATCGCGATCGCCGCGATAGCCCAGACCTGCGCCAGCCAGCGGCGAATGGTCGCGATAGGACCTTGCCCCATCGCGGCAGGGGCCAGGTGGCGACTCACGGGTAAGCGGACGTGAATGATCAACGCAACAGCCGTGAGGTGAACCAGCAGGGACGCCATCTTGAGGATAGCTTCCCGGTCGCTGGCATCACCGCCCAAGGCCTGCACCGCATCGGCGATTGCCAGACCGAATGCTCCAAAGATAAGCATGGCCCGAACGTAATGCATCAACGCCCGCCCCGTCGCTGGCGCCATCGGTATCAGGCGAAGACCATGTCCCTCTGGCGATACGAGCGCACGAACAATCGCGATCCCGGCGCGCAAGGCAACGTACGCAGTGACAAAGGATGTCACTACCTGATCCAACGCTTCGTCGCTGCCTTCCATCCACTGTGCCACCAACCCGGTAACAAGCAGAAACAGCGCAATCGGCAGGAGATCAATCAGCAAAGCCGCCAATGCATACGGCAGATGACGCAAGGTACGAAGATGTGCTTTCGACTTATCCACCAAGCTAGGCTGCGGGCTCGGTTCGGCGTTGGCCCGAGTCGACACATCTGCCGGACTGCCTCCTGAACCACCATCCCCCGACGGTACACTTACGGCCTCCGTTTGCTCGACGCCCTCTTTTTGTGTGCGAACCAGGGCCACATCGTCGGCAATAGCTGGCGCATCCGGCGACAAAGCCACGGGGTCACCAAGAGCGGGGGCTGACCCAGGCCGCAAGGCAGCCATATCGACGGAGTCAGCATGGGCGACCAGGGCTGTACGGGGGCGGCGCAACAACGCATATAGAGCCCCTTCAAGCACCAAGCCGGCGGCAAAGCTTCCTGCTAACGTCCCCAGTGCGTGGATCAACCAGGCGCGCGTATCGGGAGACTCCATGTCACTGGATGCGCGCGCCAATAACCGGGAGAGATTCCCGGTTGCGCCTTTTAATTGACGCAACTGCACACCCAGCCCATCGACCCAATGCTTGATATGGCGAAGTATGCGCGCCGTAAGCCCGTCTTCTTGCAACGGGATGGCTTTGTTGGTTGCTGCACTATGCGCCACCGCCGGCGCCGACTTTATCGGCGTAGACACGACATGAGACGTAGACGCGACCCCGGCAGGGGCTGCTTGTGCGATCACATGCAGCGTCTCCAGCGCCTGAGCACGCTGCTGATCGCTTTCCAGTACAGCAATAGCTCTCTGCGCCTCTTCCGGGGAAATCGAAGCCCGAGATATCGAACGGGAAGATGCTGGTGCGGTGAACGTTTGCGCGCTCACTGAAATAGGAAGCAGTATCAGATACACCAACGCGATAATGCGCGCGCGACGAGAAGACATGGCTTTGACCGTCGGATCAGGAGCTCATCACCCTCCGACATATCATCCGCCTCGTCAATCGAAAGCCTGTGAAATCATCGCAATGCGCTGCGCTACAGCGGATCATCCAGGGCCCGCAGCTTATCAACCGATCGTTACCAATAGCGCACGTATCAGGTGCTCCACCTGATCACGATCCCTAGCATCGAACGTAAAAACCGGAAGATCCCTTGCGGCATTAGGCAGGGCCTCTCTGACATGCTGGATTGAAAAATCCCGGTTCCTGTCGGCGTGCGTGATGCCTATCACAATAGCCAGTTGGTCATCGATACTACGCAGAATCTCAATCCATCGTGAACATTCGTAGATGAGATCGGGACTGTCGGCTCGAAGCAGCAAGATGACTCCCAGTGCGCCATGGAGCAAAATGGGGCGCATGAAGGAAAAGTGATCCTGCCCCGGCAATCCATAAATAAATAAGGGCGGCCCGTGATCCAGGGCCACTGAAGCAAAATCCAGCGCCACGGTAGTGGTGGTCTTCTGTCCGCCATCTGACTGGGTCATCGGCACGTCCGTGGAGATGACGCCAGCATCCCCCAACACCCCGATCGCAGTCGTCTTACCAACGCCGACCGGTCCTGCAAGCACGAATTTGAGTGACTTCTCCACCTGAGCTTCCTTAAGTTCGCCGCAACCCGTGACGGATCAGGCCAGACCAAATCGGCGAACCAGTCGTTGAATCAACGAGCGCTCCGGGGGCAGACTGCGAGCACGTTCCTGCGTCGCCACCTGAGTCTGCACCTCGATCAGGCCTGATGCTTGCAACCCCCAAAGGCAAGCGGAAACAGTCGCGATGGAGAGACCGCTATCGGCAGCCATCGCCGATGGTGTTGCTGGACCTTTACGCATGACGCGGATGAGTCGAAGCGGGTCAAGCAGATGGGGAGATGTCCCCAAGTCTGGCCAGGACCGCAGGCTATAGAGCGCATACGGATAGATGGGAAGTCTGTCGACACGATGAAGCGCACCTTCCATGTAGAACGCATCCAAGCTGGTACTGAATTCGCCAGGTGGGCGCATATGGCCACGCACAGGACGAAATTCCCAGTCTGATCGAAACAGGCGATCACGCGCGCTCAATTGATCGCTGAAGCTGACGCTGACGACGCGTCCCCGACTTGGCAACAGCCATAACGATCGACCATTGACCACAGCATGCAGATCGACCTTCCGGAGCGTCGGGTCTTTACCCAGGCGCACGATCGCAGGCAAGGCCTCGGTATCCACTGGCGGCGCACGCCGAGCGGATGTCGCCATGCAGAGCTGACTCTCCAGCGCCCTCATCAAGCGCACCACCCTGGCATCTTGACTGCTTTCCAGAAAAAAACAGGACTGTGAGCTAGCGCCAGATTCCGTGCCCTGCATACCAATCACCGCCATGCCTCCATGCACGGCGCTTTGCCAGACCAATTTGCCGTAACTATCGCGAGGATCAAGCACCACCACATCATTGAGTCCACCGTCCCACCGTCGCAAGTTTACCGGCAGTCCTTCGATCCACAACGCCTTGCACGCAGCAACGAGCGCCGCCTCATCCTGTCCGGAAAGCGCGGCGTAACTGACATCGATTTTTTCCATGGCGACATTCCGGACTTTATTCATTCCAAGACGATGAAGGAACGACGCGTTCACTCGATGAACAGGAGCATCAAGCAACTGGGCCTTCTCGCTATCTTGTGCTTTCAACCGAACACCCGAGCCGAACGCCCGAGTAAAGATCGTGACTGGCTAACCGATGAACACAGGATGCAACGCGGCGGTAGTTACACGATTCCGCGGACTTCCACAAATGCAAATCACCGGAGAAAGCCTGATGCCAGTTGTATGTCCTATCAGGAAAAGTCGACACTTTTCTCAAACGCTTTAAGCTCGTGGCGCGCCATGCCAAGATTGGATTTCGCACGATCCAATATCAGGTAAAAAAATAGATGATGGTTCGATTCCAAGGGCCGCAAGAGATGGTACTGCCTGCCCAAGCTGATCAGAATATCTTCGATCGCGTCATTGAGATTCAGTGCCGAAGCCACCTTGCGCTTTGCCCGAATAACCTCAGTATTGCCTGCGCCAGCTACTTCAAGATCGACACTTGCGCCATCTTGCGCAAGCAGCATCCCACTCTCGCTATCCACTAGCGCGGACGCCACGTAGCCGGCGATATCACGCAACGCTTCAAGACTGATTCTTGCCATATATTCCACTCCTTCATTTCTATCGGCATGCAAGCGGCCGGCCGCATGACCTTCAAGCAGGCAAAATCGCGCTACAACATCATTTCTTCAAGCACAGCGCAACATTTGGATGAAAGATCCAGGGCTTGCCGCAATGTCGTTGCAAGCACCTGACTTCCATCGGCACCGCATGACAAGCAGTAAGTCGCCCGAGCAGTGGCTACTTTGACGATGACTATGACGCCATCGCGCAAAGCTATAAGGCCATAGCTCCCAGAACTTCCCATGGTCTTATTGGCGAACGCGTCACCTAGTGCGAAGTAGGAACTGGTAAACGCACATAACTGCTGCGTAGAACCATCCTCCGGCGCGCCGGCGGAAGCCAGGAGATGGCCGTCCAATGTACCAAGACACGCAAAGCGCATGGATGAATGCGCTTCAAGCATCTTCACCAGTAGCTTAGTGCAATATGTTTTAGCCACTGTTAGGGCATGCTCGGCTTGGGAGTCCCCTGACGCATCCCGACCCGAAAGATCAGCAACAGTTCGCACACTCTTTCATCCAGATCGCGCTGCGTGAGCAAAGTTTACAAGCGACCTCAGCCTCAACAATTGACATGATGGACCTTGTCATTTGACTTGGCGGGTCCAACGTCGCAATTAAAAATCTAAATTTATCGCAAGCGCTTCAACTCGATAAACAGCAAGGACATCGACCGGCGCCAACTTGAAACGACGCTGTTCAATTGGCCGATACACATGTAACGTGTGCTACGCCTGGGAAGAACACCTATCAACAAAAACAACGCACAATCAAGCCATACGCCCGAGAATGCAAGAATTCACGGCGCTCGGCGTGCGCACTCCCCCTCCGAAGTGACTCATTCCCTCAAGATCAAGCAGGGCAATGTGATGGAACGAAACCGCAACAAAAGCACGCCCGTGCCGACCACCTCAGCGGCGTGGGTGCAGTCCACGCTAAATGCGCTCCGCCAACTTGGCATTGACGTCGACACCCTGGCCAAGAACGCGGGCATCGAACGCGACATGCTCAAGAATCCAGCATCTCGATGGCATACCGATAAGCTGAGCCACCTATGGATGCTTGCTTCCGAACACCTTTATCCGAGTTGGATGGCGCGAATTTACTCCCGAGAAGTCGAACCTATCCAGTACGGCGTCATCGGTTATGTGATGCTTTCCAGCCCGGACGCACTCACTGGATTCAGGCGCCTGGTCGACTACCTGGCTCTCATCAGTAACGCATCCATCCTGAAGCTACACGAGGAGGGGCGATTCTTTCGGCTTGAAAGCGAGCTTATAGGCAAGCATCTTCCGATTCCAAGGCAACGTTACGAGTACAACCTTCTTACCTTGTTCAAGATGGGCAAATGGCTGTACGGCGATGCCTTCGCCCCCATAGAAGTCACTACCCGATTTGGCAAACCGACTTACGTCGAAGATTTTCATGCCGTCTTTCGATGTCCCATTCACTTTGACCATTCGTACAATTCGATCCTTTACTCCAAGGACGCTTTCAAGATGCACCCGAGGCTGCCTATGCCTGAAATGGCGGGTGTACACATCAAGATTGCCGATCACATGCTCAGACAGAGCTTCGCTGGCTATTTTCCGATGGACGTGGAGACAGCGATTGAAGCCTGCATATCCCGGGGATTCATCTCGCGCGACCGCGTGGCGGCCGATCTACTGCTGAGCGAGCGAACTTTCAAGCGGCGCTTGAATGCCCATCAAATCCGATATACGGAAGTAGTCGATCAGGTGCGTCGGCGGATGGCTTTGCACCTGTTGGCCGACACTCAGCTTTCATTGAGCGAGATCGGTGAGCGTCTGGCCTATAGCGACCCAAGTACGTTCACACGCGCCTTTACTCGATGGATGGGCGTACCACCAAGCACCTTTCGCTCTGGCTCATCAGGTGGTCCACTTGATATCGAGTAAGGACGACAAAAGCACGGCAGCGATGCGGAGATACCCTAGTGCGCGCGCTTGAAATAAGCAGACTTCATCACCGCCATTCCGTTTTGCCCCGGATAAACTGCCGTCTCGACGAGATTATTACCATCGGGCGTGACCGAATAAATACGTGTGGACACAAGCGTGCCATCTTTATGAAGCGCCATGACCAGAACGTTCGGCGCAGGTTGCTTGAGTTGCACGTGGTCAGCCTCAGGGCTGCGATCGATCTGGGCAGAACTGCCATCCAAGGAAGCAATCGCCACGGAATGAACTTCCTGACCGGGTGCGTAGACGATATCCACATGCACGTTCCATCTTCCTGCGCCGGCATCGTCAAATGAAAACTTCACGCTCTTTGGACGTTGATCTGGCGGCATCGGAAGGCGCGACGTATCGAGTAACCAGCTACCCAGAAGCAGGGACTCACCTGCGTGAGGGGAGGAAACGCCTATCGTGCTTGCCGATGCCGATGTGGCCATCCATAGGGTCATCGCCAGGCCCGCGAATTTTGCAATCAAGTTCATCTCTCCCGTCGATAACTGATGACTTGCACGGAACTTTCGCAAGCTGGTTTGCACGATCATGCCTACAACAGCTTTTCGCTTGCGCGACCAGGCACCTGGTTTTATAGGTTTAAGGATATACCAGATGCCGACCCTCTCGGACAATACACACTGCTTCGTAAGTCCAAACCGAGCGATCGGTAAGTGATACGGATGTCAGGCGCAGCAGGAGGTTGCGATCCGACGAGTGAGGCATACCAACAGGACGTGTCAAAAGCCTCGGTCCTGCCGGGTTTCTTTCTATGGCAGGTCACGTCATGGCTTGGCTTGGCTTGGCTTGGCTTGGCTTGGCAGCCATGATGCAATTGCCCTCCCCTCGCGCCACCGCTTGCCTATGCTCCGGTCACGCACCGCCTATCGACTGTCCCAGTCTCCGACCGGGCCATTGCCAACACCGGCCTGTCCCTGGAGAAGCTGAGCGTGCGCCATCTCGTCACGTACCCACGCGAGGTATTCCGGATGTGGCATGGCGCATCATGGCAGTCTTCAACAATCAGATACGCCCCTTTCGTTCGCGACCTGGGCTACACCAGCAAGACCTCTCACGCAAAAGCTACGCGCACACTCAACTGGACACGCTGCGCTCCACGGGAAGCCATCATCGCGGCAGCGCAAAGCATCATAGAAAGCGGCTTGGCAATATAGCCGCCGTCTAGCCGTCTTCTCTCACGGAAGTATCTACCTAAGTCAGGCCGACAAGCCGTAACATCACTTGGCACCACCCTGGCATGAGCGAATCAGCAAGAAGCCGATAGCGATGGCATCTCCAGGGAAGAAGAATGCACACAACACTGCCACGCCTCAGCGCCAGTAAATGCCAGGGACGACAACCGTCGCAAATAGCTGCGACATCAAAATCCTGCCTGATTCTCTCCGCTGGGTGACGACCGGATCAGCCATAAATTCGCCGCGCCTCAGATCTGATCCTGCATTATCGTGCACGGTGTCGCCGCCAGGGCTTCCAGGTAGCGATCCATGGGGCACGCCATATCCATCAACGCAGGTTTTCCTACAGAGAACACGTGATGTCGAATAATCCGCTAAGCCTGAATACCGACCAGCTCGCCCAACGCTTCAGGGATCTACAAGAACCCGATCAAGCGGGATGGAACGACAAGAACAAACAAGCGCTTTATTTTACTTCCGCCGGTAGCGAATACCGGCTTTGGTATCCCGAATGGCGACCGACGGCCGGCCCCATTCCCCAGGAAGCCGTTACCCGTTACCTCGCAGCGCTCGACGAAGCCGAAGATTGGGTCAATGCCAACCTCACCGGCAGCGCACAGGCCGAACAACTCGTCAGGATTGCGGCAGCGCGCAATGAGCTATCCAGCGGCACCGATTTTCCCATACTCCAGATCAAGACGACCATCGACCACATCCGTGGTGGCGCCCTGGACGACCATGCCGCGGTGCAGATCGACGTGTTCTGGTCGGAAGCTTTGCAGACCTGGCTCCCTGCCGATATACAGATGGGTTTTACATGGGCGACAGCGACACAGGAAGTGCCGCCGAATTTGATGCAGCGGCTTCCGTTGCCGCCGCCATTCCCGATGCTCATCCGCAGCGTCCTGAAGAAGATACCCGTGGTGGGCTGGGTGATTCAATTAGTAGACATCACGCGGACGGCCATACGCGTCTGGAACGTCGTGGTATCGATCATTGCCAAGATGAGCGACGACGGCGGAAGGCTCTACTTTCCCACGGTTGTCAGCGAAGCCGTTGCCCGCATCCTGCAGAGCATCAACCCAAGTACCAGCGCACAGGAAGGCACGCTGACTACGCCTGATTTGATGCGCCTGAAGCGGCAATGGGTGGCGACCTATGAAGCATCCGTTTATCAAAGCGGCGGATCGTACCGCTACTTCGTCAGCCAGATTCCATACACCTATAATGATGGATCGTCCGATTACTACTCGGTGACGCTGCCGGACTTGATCTACCTGCCCGGCGGCGCAGGAACCTTGCTCAGCTTCAAGATGACGCTGGACGGCGAAAAGGTCTTTGCCGCGATCACCCTGTTGCTCTCGTCGGACGGTGCGCTCCAGATGGCATCGGGCACGTCGCAATTCAGCAATGGTGACACCTATACCGCAGAGCAGACATGGGTATCGCCCACGGAAAACGCGAGCCAGATTCTGTATTCGGTGGCGCAGACGCTGTTCAATGAAGACAACGTGCCCATGACTGGCCCGCGTGCGGGCGAAATAGCCATGAAGCAGGTTCTGTTCGATTACATGACGAGTCTTGTCAGCAGCCATCGGGCACTTTCCGTGTCTTCCGCCAATCCCTTCAGCGCGCTGCCGCCCCTGCCTTCGGTAAATTTCGGCAGTGCGACATCCATCAACACCGACAAGAAACGCCCTGCCGTCTACGTCGCCAGCTCTGGATACGGTGTGACGGTTTGTGTTGACACCTCCGGCGGGGATGCCTTGTACGAGGCCTCCATCTCGACATCGTCGACCGCCATAAGCGTCTACTCGAGGCAGACCAGCGCCTATCAGGGTGGACAGGATCCTGCCCTGTCGTCATCCAATGGCAGCACGATTGTTGAAGTCCACGGCGGCAACGGCAACAACAAACTCTATGACAACCTGATCAAGCTATCGGGAAGCTCGGTGACACTACCGGACGACGGCTCGCAGTACGACAAGGGTGAGAACCCGGCAGTCGCCGTGGTGGGCTCTTATGCCTATGAGTTCCATCGCGACCAGAATGCGGGAAGCACCACGCTGTACTACGAAGTCGGCAGCATTTCGAGCGACAGTATCGATTGGGGCAGTTCATCGAATTATGGCTCGGGCGACAATGTGTTCGCCTGCCCATGTCCTGGAAAATCCAATCTCGTGATAGCCCACGATCGTGGCGGCACGATCTACACCAGGAACGCCACCGTCTCCGGGAAGAGCATCAGCTTTACAAACGAAGCGGCACTTGGTGAAGGCGAAGTCCCCGCAGTGGCTGTATTGAGCAACAACTTCGTCTTGGTTTTCCATCAAGGCACGGGCGACTCCGATTCCACGCTTTGCGCAAGCATCGGGCTCTGGTCGACATCTTCCATCCAATGGATCGTCACAGGCGTCCGCGCATTCGCGGGTACCCATCCCGGCGCCTCGCGGCGTGCGGACGACACGACGGTCGTTGTTTATGAGAGTGGGGACGACATTTCAGGCAGAGTTGCCAGCCTGTCGATACCCGCTGGCTTCGTTTGACTGAATTACTTGGCCGTGGATTTCGGGCACTCAACGCGCCCGGAATCTATTTCATGAGCGATTGCGAAAGAGTTCATGGGACTGGCAGTAGTCATCCAGGGCTTCCACGGTTGCCTGCGAACTGGCCAACGCAACCCACGTGTCTGGCCGCAACAGGTACAAGGCATCGCGTTCGAAGCCTGCTTCGGCGTGGGCGCTCGTCCATGGGAATACATGCACGGCGATCCCGCGAACTGCGGCCCAGCGTTCGACATCAGACCGCCGCTCGCCATAAATATGAATCTGCCAGCTCAGGATCGTCAGCGTATCGTAGTTGTCCTGTCCTTCGGTCCTCACCCATGGCAATCGCTCACCGCCGCTGATGTGGCCCGCCTTACCCACGCTCAACGGGCTATCGGCATAGGCCAGGGATGTCTGCGAGACGATGCGGAACAGTAGTTCACGAGCGGAACGCACCTTATATATGGCGCTGGCGACCATCGGCATGACGTAAGACCGCATGACGTCTGCAAAGCCACCCTCGGCGGTCATCAGAGTAAATACCCGATCCGTGGTTTTGACCAGTTCGCGCGCAAAGGCCTGGCGCTCGATAGCATAGCTTTCGAGCAGGCGCTCAGAAGCTTGCCCGTCAAGAACGGCAGCAAACTTCCACGCCAGATTAATAGCATCGAGGATACCCGTATTCATACCCTGCCCGCCCGCCGGGCTGTGGACGTGCGCGGCATCGCCCATCAGGAACACGCGTCCCTCGCGGAAACGATCCGCGACACGGTGATGCACACGGTAGTGGGAGAACCAATGAACCTGGTCGACCACGACGCCCAGGCTGTTGATGGCATCCTTTCCAACATCCTCGAAAGTCAAACTTGCGCCCTGAACCAGGCGATCGTCGCGTACCGTGCCGATCAAACGCGCCTCGCCTTGGTCGCCATAAGATAGGACCGCTACGAAATCCCCGCCATCAAGCGCGATATGAGCCTCGCCACCCCTTTTCATATCTGATAATTGAACATCGGCGACATAGAAGACCTGGCGATACGTCCCACCTTCGAAGCCGATGTTCAACTGCTTACGAACCGTAGAGCTCGCGCCGTCGCATGCCGAAAGGAAGTGAGATTCGACGATCTCTTCCGTACCATCTTGACGGCGCAGCGTCGCTTCGATGCGGTCCCCATGATCGAGAAAAGAAACCAGTTCCGTCTGGCGTTCAACGCTGATACCAAGGGTCTGAAGCTTGTCGACTAGCGTACGCTCATGAAAATCCTGCGGGTAAAGCAAGATAAACGGATAGGGAGACACATCGCTTCCGGCCTCCTGAAAGGCCAGGCGGGCGCGATGCTCGCCCCGGGCCCAGATATTCATCGCTGGATTGCGATGGCCGGCCGCCACCACGGTTTCGCTCAACCCTAATTGGCGGTAAAGCTCCAGAGTGCGGGCCTGCACGGCCACAGCGCGGGACGTTGTGCCGGGCTCCGCCGTGCGATCGATGATACGCACCGCAATCCCCTGTGCGGTCAACCACAGCGCGTGAGCAAGCCCGGTAGGACCGGCTCCGACGATCAGGACAGGATTCATACCGCGCTCCAGAGATAGAGGACTATTGGTGATCTCGCTCCTGTAGATGGCATGCAAGAAACCGTTGCCAGAAGCCATCGGCAAGCATCTTCTCGATCGGATGGGGCATCGTATGCACTGAAATCCGTTCGACCGGGCAGATGCGAGGAAGGCAACAAGTGGCGCACATCCGCAGTCAAGCCACCGTCAACTCAATTCAGGGCATTCCCTATTGCCCGGCCGCATCATTAGGGCTGCAATGGCTTGGCGACATGGCCAACTCATATCGGTGCCGCGGGCATTGGGCGCTCACAGCAAGCGTCCACCTCAGGCATGACTTGGTGTAGGTACAGATCAACGAAGCCGGAAAGGTGAGGAACATGACTGACTATTGTTTGCGCATCGCGTCGCGATGCATCGTAGCTGCGTGCGCGCTATTGCCGTTTACGGCGATGGCACAAAATACCTTTGTCCCGCCCTTGAAAGCGGGCACACCCACCTCCTCGACTACACTGGACCAGCTGTACTACCTGCAACCCCATAACACCTATGCACATGGCAAGGACTTCACCGGATGGCTCGATACGGGCTATCGCGCTGTCGAAATCGACGTGATCGACCGGGGCGACTGGGAAAAGGACAGTCGCGGCCCGTATGTGGCCCACGATCTCAATCCCATGAAGGCCAACTGTGGGACAGCCCAGGAGACGCGCCTCAAGGATTGCTTCGATGCCATTCTCGGCTGGATGGCAAGCCATCCGAACGACACCACACCGCTGCTGGTCTTTGTCGACATGAAGGCAAGCTGGGATCCGGCCAGTGCCTGGAAAAGCGATGAAGTAGGCATGCTGGACCAGTACATCAGCAAAGCAATTCCCGCCGCCAATATCTACACATATACGGATCTGATCGGATATATCTCTGGCGCACCGGGCGCTTCGCCTCGCCTCAGACTGAAAAATCGCGGATGGCCCGCCATCGGTGCCCTGAATCGCAAGGTCATCGTGATGCTCACAGGCGGGCACATCGGCTCGGTCAACCAGAACATGAACGGTGGCCGCCAATGGCTCGCCTTGCAGGGAAAACGTCAAACCACCTTCTTCTGCGCTGATGTCGATGCCGGCGATCCCAGCGAAATAACCACCAAGATCGACGGCATGAGCGAAGCCGACTCAGGATATTTCTTCTGTGCCAACGTGAAGGCCGGCGACCACGATGAGCAAGTACTCAACCGATCGGCCGAATATCGGCAGCTTCTGCATCTATGGGGCAGCTCCGGCGATTTCAGCAACAAGGACTATGCATATGCCTATATCGGCGTCGCCCACGGCGTGGGTGCCCTTGGCATGGATGTCGATGAAAGCCTGACAAGCACGACCTACTTCACGCCCAGCTGGATCGGCAGCCTGCCGTTCGTGGGAGTTCGTCGCAGCCTTCCCGGCTACTTCATGATGCCCACCGAAATGAGCCAACAGGCCGGATGTGTCGATATCAAAGGAGGCTCGTACGGCAACGGCAAGGAAATCATCCAGTGGACCTGCACGAACGGCGCCAACAACCAGCAATTCGTGTATACCGCCGAAGGACAGCTTCGTCCTAAGGGTAACAACAAGTATTGCCTGGACATCAAAGGTGGCGCCGCAGGACAAGGCAAGGAGATGAACCTGTGGGACTGCGATGGTGGACGGTCGGAGAAATGGTACATCACATCCGACGGCCTCATGGCTAATCACGACAAAAACCAGGCGTATTGCATGGATGTGTATGGGGCATCACCGGCCAACGGCACACCGATGAAGCTATGGCAGTGCGATAGCAACGATCGCGCCCAGCGGCTTGATTTCCGCCAGGTACCGGACTGGTATCCCACCGACTTCTGATGTGCTTGACATGAGTCTCCGGGACCGCCATCGGTCCCGGAGATTGCCTTGAGTATCATTAATCGACGTGGGTTTCATCACGTATCTGACGCGGATCTGGCAGAACGCGGCAAACAGGAAGTCAGCCTAGTCCGTGCGATTGAATACCCAAGACCTTGCGCCTACGATCGGCCGTGGATCGTTGTCAAGGAAGGGGCATGAACGATGGATCGCGCAATAATTTCGATGCACTGAGACTGATCGGCGCCTTGCTGGTCCTGATCAGCCACCAGTTCGCCCTGTCCGGGCGCTGGGAGCCCCGATGGGTCGGCGACCACTCGTTTGGCAACCTGGGCGTACTCATCTTTTTTTCCATCAGCGGCTATCTGGTCACATCCAGCTGGCTGAAAGACCCAAACGTTCTGCGCTTCGCCGCTCGTCGCACCTTGCGAATGGGGCCGGCCCTTTGCGTGTCCATCCCGGTGACTGTGTTAGTGATTGCAGCACTCGGGTTGCAAGGGTTTCCGGAAAATCCCAGGCACCTTACCAACGGCTCTCTCTGGACGATCCCCTATGAGGTCTACTGCTACGCCCTGCTGCTCACGGCCGGAGTCACGACAAGGCGCCCTTCACTCGTGCTTGCCCTTGGCATCTTCGGCTACTTCGCGTTCTCAGGCTTGCAGCTCGGAGAGAGCATCCTGGCCTACTTCGGCTTGTACTTCGCGGCAGGAAGCCTGTTACGAACCTACCCTTTCCTGCGCGGCCCCCTGTTGACGTTGTTGTTCCTGATCACGGGTTGTGCGCTTGTCCTCCTGGATCAAACCAAACTCGGTCTCGCTTTCATCGTTGCGCCGTTGACGATTGCCATCGGGCTGCGGTCGTGGATCGGCCTCCGAGATGTCTCAAGCA
Source organism: Dyella sp. (assembly GCF_036384435.1). Lineage (GTDB taxonomy): Bacteria > Pseudomonadota > Gammaproteobacteria > Xanthomonadales > Rhodanobacteraceae > GSA-30. The sequence continues at coordinate 57,577 of NZ_DASVMI010000166.1, forward strand.
TCGGCGATCTATCCTATGGCATCTATATCTATGCATGGCCGGTGCAGCAGATCGAGGTGGCTCTCATGGGCCGCCAAACACCCTATCTTGAACTGCTATCCATAACCCTTGCCGTGACGCTTCTCCTGGCTGCAGCTTCCTGGCACCTGGTAGAAAAGAATGCGTTGCGTCTCAAGCCCCACTCGCCGCCAGGAAAAGCTCAGGCAGACAGTGCAAACGTGGCTCCAGAAAGATAGCGATGCGCCAAACTTAATGGATCTACCGATTTCCAACATGGCCAGTCCGGCAAACAGGAATACCCCAAAGCCGTTGCCACATCATTCGCGGGCGGCTTGGCCTCGCACTGCACTCTTGAAGGCGGCTGAAAGCGTGGTCAGTGCATCGCGCTGACGGCCAGCCTTGGCTCTGGAATGAAGCAGAACAGGCAAGCAAGGTAGATCGGGAAGCCCGAGTTTAGCGCCTACCTCAAGGGCGCCCAATGGAAGCATCCGGGGGGCCAGCGCAGCAACGCCCAGACCTGCCATGACGGCTGCCACTACCGTGGCGACACCGCCGCCGACAAAAACCTCCGTCCAGGGCACGGATGCTTCGTCCAGAAGCTTCCCGGCCAGCGCACGTACACCACAGGGCTCGGCAAGCGTGGCCACGGGCAGCGGCTCGCCTGTACGACGACGCCAGAGCGGCGACGCGAACCAACCGAATTTCTCTTCAGCCAGAACCTCCCCGTCACTTCGTCCGGCGTGCAGGCGCACGATCACCGCATCGAGTTCTCGCCGATCGAAGCATTGAAGCAAATCGCCGGATGATCCGATTCGGATTTCGATCAATAGCTGCGAATCTTGAGCGTTCATGCGCGCAATCAACGCCGGTAGCTCCGGCCCCGCCACGTGATCACTGATACCAATGGCCAGACGCTGCCGGGCCGCGCCCAAGGCAGCTAGCGCACGACTATGCACCTCCATCAGCTCGCGAGCGCGTTCGAGAAAGACTGCTCCCTGCGTTGAAAGCTCCACGTACCTCGGCGTCCGTTCGACGAGGCGGAAACCAAGCCGGTCTTCGAGTCGCTTCAGCTTCAAGCTGATGGCAGCCTGCGTGGTATGCATGGCCTCGGCGGCACGCGTGAAACTGCCCAGCTCCACGATATGAATGAACGCATCGACAGCGTCCAGGTCGAGATGAGGTTCCATGATTTCCAAATCTTATCGCAGATATAAGCAGCGATATCATAAAAACATGGATAGGATAAATCCATGCCCCACGAGAAGGAACCGCCATGCCACTTGTCCACATCTCAATGCGCCATGGAAAGTCAGATGCCTATCGGAAGGCAATCATCGGCAACATTCACCGCGCCATGCACGAAACATTCGACGTCCCCGAAGACAATGGATTCATGACTCTTACCGAGCACGATGCCACGAACTTTCGCTTCAGCGCATCCTATCTTGGCATTGCTCGGACAGAGGACGTCGTGTTTATTCAGATCACCGCCAATGACACCCGCACCGCCGAACAGAAAAAAGCCCTGTTCCAGCGAATTGCACAGTTACTCAGCGAACATCCTGGCCTCAGGCCAGAGGACGTGTTCGTGAATCTGATCGAAGTCAGGAAAGAGAATTGGTCACTCGGCAACGGCCTCGCGCAATATGCTTGAGGCCTGACCATGACGACGACAATGGTTGCGACGGGAGGCTAGGCGTACAGGTTATGAAGATGGCGATCGCTACCCGCAAGTCTCCCAGCGTGGCCGATTCCCAGCGTTAAAGCGCACGACTGAAACCAATCAGCACCGTAGTTCCGTGGCTACCATCCACCAGCGGGCTATGACTGATCTTGTCTGGTAGCTCGGTATATTTGGCGTTGATCAGCAGCGTCCATTTATCACCGATCGGCCGCACGACACCGATGCCCGCTTGCGGAATCAGCGAACCGCCGGGTACATAGCCAGGTACGCCGCGGCGCCGCTCATCCGAATGGATACCGTAGTAATAGTCCGCCACCTTGGAGGACAGAAAAACAGCGCCAACATTCGGGGTAATCGTGAAGCCTGCCCAATGCATGCGGTAACCATATTCCAGCGAATATTCAGCACCCTCGCTGTTGCCTGAGATATCGGTCTTGGCCACAGCCCGCAACTGTCCGAAGCGACCCGTCCACGACGCCGCGAAGCCGGCATCAATGCTGCGATCACGATCGTCCAGGTCGTTCCGGTTGATACCGCGGCGCGCGAGATCGGCACGGCTGAAATCGTTGGCGTCGACATTGTTGAAGCCTGTTGTAACGATCGCATCGATGGCAACGCCATCCGACTTCAGCAGGTGCACACCTGCGGTGATGCCCTGGATAAAGAAGCGATCTCCCTGATACACGACCAAGGGAAACGGCGTGATCTTCGATCCCTGGCCCACATAGGCGTTATCCGAGGCCGCGACTCCCAAGCCAAGCTGCCAATGCGAAGTATTAACCGGAGTGGTCGGGTCATCCGACGACGACGCCGACTGAGCCCACACGCTTGCTGGCATCAACAGCGCAAGAAGCAACGAACATGACTTTTTCATCAGATGGCATTCCCTGGTCGAGCACAATGGATGTTTTACAGACGCGTGCCGTTGGCGGCTTAGTCGCCCCGACGACCGCTTCGAATCATCACCAGCATGTCCAGCAGTGGCGCGGTGATCCCCTCATCGATCAATTGCCGTGCCGTCTTGCCGCCCAGCTCTTGAATGGGATCGCCACTGAACCAGGCCAGCACCTTGTCCGCGTCCGGCTCGATACCTCTGGCCACAGAAAGCACGACCGCCTGGTCCCATTCGATCCGGGCACTTGACGTACCCCGAGCCGAGACGCGCGGCTTGGCGAAAGCCGGAGCGCTGATCGGGTCTTGCTTGCGCCAACGGAGGATGTTGCGAAAGGTTGCTGCCATGGGGGCCGTTCATGCGTCAGGACAGATGCCGCATGCTGCCAAACACTTGTGTCCCAGATTTGTCTCGGGAAATGCGTTGCCGCAACAATGTTTCTATCCGGAAACATGTGCTTCTCCACACGCATTGCGCTATAACGGCGGGCGTCTGATGGGAGCCATTCGGGGGATGCGGTGCCTAATATCCTGGTCGTCGATGACGATGAAGAGCTTCTGGCTCTGATCAAGAAATTCCTGGAGCGATACGACTACGACATCGACGTGGCCGTTTCCGGCACCGAAATGGACGCCGCCATGGCGAACAAGGCATTTGACGCGCTGATCCTGGATGTCATGTTGCCAGGCGAAGACGGCCTCAGTCTATGCAAACGGGTACGCGCCGCATCGAGTAGCCAGCCCATCATCATGTTGACGGCAGTCACCGAAACCACCGATCGTATCGTCGGCCTGGAACTCGGCGCCGATGACTACCTGGCCAAGCCCTTCGATGCCCGCGAACTACTCGCGCGCATTCGCGCACTGCTACGCCGAAGCATGCAGCATCGGCATGCTGCGGCAGACAAGCATCCCGGCTTATTGTTTGGGAGCTGGCGACTGGACCTGGCAAAACGCGAACTGCGCTCCACAGACATGACCTTGATACCGCTGTCCAGCGGCGAATTCGAGGTGCTGCTAGCCTTCCTCGAACACCCCCAACGCTTGCTTACACGCGAGCAATTAATTGATTACGCCCGGGGCTCCGCTCATGAGGTATTCGATCGCAGCATCGATGTCCAAATCAGCCGCATCCGGCGCAAGATTGAAACGGACACGCGCAATCCAGAAATAATACGCACCGTACGCAACGCCGGTTACATCTTCACCATGCCGGTTGAATCCACGCCATGAAGCGGCGACATCTGTTCGATAGCATCGCGTGGTGGTTCGCACTAAACGTCGCCAGCGCGATCATCATCACCATGCTGATGAACTTCGCCTTCGCGCAGCTTGCCGGTGTATGGGCACAGCCGCCCCTGGAAAACACTGAGCTGATTCAACAGGTAGTCGGCATGACTCGGGCCATGGACCAGACGCCGAGAAGCGAGCGCCAGCAACTCGCCCAGCGACTGGCATCACCTGCGTTCAGCGCTCAGTGGTATCCCCAGCGGGATCAGGTGCCGATGTCCAATGACAGCCATCGCCGGGGGCAAGACCTCGCCTGGATGAAAAAAGTGACTGGCATGCTGGACCGCCCCGACGCCATCGTCATGGCCTCGGCCCCGCACGTTGCCTACCGCGACGGAACACCAGCCTCGGACCGATACGCCATCGCCATAGAGCTATCCGATCACAGTTGGGTGCAGTTCGATACCGCCCGCCGCAGTTGGGGCCTGAACCATAACTCCCGTACCCTGCTGACCGCTCTATTTGTTCTACTATCGAGCGGCTTCATCGCCAGTGTGGCAAGCCGCTACCTCGCGCGCCCCGTGCAGCGTTTTGCCAGAGCCGCCGAGGCCTTCGGCGCCAGCGCTCCGACAGAACCGTTGCCGCTAGGCGGCCCATTGGAAATTCGCGAAGCCGCTGCCGCCTTCAACGCCATGCAGGAACGCATACAACAGTTGATCGAAGCCCGCACGGAAATGATAACGGCGATCTCCCACGACCTGCGAGCACCGCTGACACGCATGCGCATGCGCGGCGAGTTCATTGAAGACAGCGAGCAGCAGCGAAAGCTCTTTCGAGATGTAGACGAGATGCAGGCCATGCTCGAGGCAAGCCTGGCTCTCTTTCGCCTGGACTGTACGCAAGAGGACATGACGCGCTTTGAACTGAGCGAACTGATTCACACCGTGATAGACGACTTCCGCGACATGGGCCAACCAGTCGCACCGAGCAACCTCATGCCACTGGTGTATCAGGGGCGCCCCTTGGCCCTGAAACGCGTGCTGACCAACTTGATAGAAAACGCCGTGAAATATGGCAGTTCTGCGCGTGTATCGCTGAGCACACAGCACAACCAGGTGATCATCACGGTCGACGACGACGGCCCCGGCGTGCCTCCCACGTTGCTTCCCAAGCTTTTCCTGCCATTCTTCCGACTCGAAACCTCACGCAATCGAGCCACGGGCGGCTTTGGATTGGGCCTGCCTTCGGCCCGATCCATCATTCGCAGCCATGGCGGAGAGCTTAGGCTGGAAAATAGGCAGCCACATGGGTTGCGTGCGATCGTGATGCTGCCGAAATCCTAGCTGGACTTGGCAACAAGAAGCTTTGCTGCCCGCAAAAAAAAGCTCTTTCGTATCCGCTCCGTGTCGGAAGCGGTTCGCTCATCGTCTCTGCGGAACGCAACCCCATCCGTCGTAGTCCGCCCCAAACAGCTGAGCTACGCATCCCATGAATCCTGACACGGACAAGATCAGGTTCTGCTGGACGGGCATATGGATGGAAGCACTGACGCTGTACTCTCCGTCGTGCGACTGCACAACGGCAACAGCAAAGTGATGATCGTTCAAGAATCCAGCGACGATATCCGCTTTTTCCTTGGCGTCTGCCCGGAACTTAAAGTCGACATTCCGGGAAATGCTGAAGTCGTCCCCATGATGATCCAACGTTCTCAATACATCAGTGTCCGCATCTGAGCCTTCCATCAAGAGTTTGACAACTGACATCCAGCAGCTCCCTTTTCCAATCGATGAACCGCTATTTGGCCGCTTGTTAACGCGCTGTATTTAGGCCGTAGGCGGATGTTCTGTGATTATAGTCAGTGGTGTTCCGCACAACACATCCGGGCGCAGGCAATCTGCCCAGGGCTTACCGGAATCCGCACCTTACTTCAGTAATACGACTTTAGCAGACTGTTGAGAAACCCCTATTGTCAAGCCGCGCGGTCGATTTTGTTAATCGAAAACTCCCAGTACTGGCACCGACTGGACGTACGTTTCCTCATGTCGGCGAAGGATTCCACCACTGGCCGATACCGCCCAGCCGGATCAGGTTATAAGCGGCAAAGTTCCAGTGTACCCACGCGCTGACCTTCGCCATCCCGACCGCAGCAACTTGCGCAGATCACCGACAGTCTTGGTCCAACCGAAGCACTGCTCGATACGTTTGCGCACCTTCAAACTCATGGCGTAGCCCTTGCCACGCGCCGTACGCGCATCAATCGCGCAGCGCCGGTCGCCGCTGGTGTTGCGAGCGATGTGTGCCTTGACGCCACGCATGGCCAGTTGCTCGACGAGCTCCTGCACGTCGTAACCCTTGTCAGCGCCCAGCGTGGTGCCGGGTGACAGGTGCCCATCGACCAAGACCAACGCGCCATCGCGTTCACCGCTGCCGCTGGCATGGCGCACATCCACGCCCACCAGCAGGCCGTTGCGGTTTTCCATCAGCGCATTGGCCAGATACGTCAGGCGCGCCTGCTGGCCGTTGCCCTTGCGGGCCAGGCGAGCGTCCGGATCGGTGGTCGAGGCGTGTGACGTCCTCCCGCTAAACAGGTCCGCTCAGAACAAAAAAATTCGGCGACACTTCGGCCCCAAGGAGGCCCGTCGCCATGAAGAAGTCAAAGTTCACCGAAGAGCAGATCGCGTTCGCACTGAAACAGGCGGAGATGGGCACCCTCGTTGAGGACGTGTGCCGCAAGATGGGTATCTC
>NZ_DASVMI010000167.1:0-14210 GCF_036384435.1 Dyella sp.
ATGGTGTGACGCGAACGAAGACATGGCGCATGGGCAGGCGTTCGCCCGCCTCGGCCCGCACGCCCGCACGGCTCCAAGCAGCGAACAAGGCCACGATCATCAGAAAAGCACCGGCCATGCCGATGGCGATGAAACCGAAGCGGCCCGCCAGCACCACACCCAGCGGCGCTCCTACGGCAAGCGCGCCGTAGGTAGCGATGCCATTCCAGGAAATTACCTTGGCCGTGTGCGCGGCACCCACACGCCCGATGCCCCACATGATGCATCCCGTACCCACGCAGCTTTCGCCAAAACCCAGCGCCAGGCGAGCCGCGAGCATCAATCCAAGCGACAGCGGTGCCATCGCCTGTGCCAAAGCGGCCAGGGTCAGCAGGACACCGCTCAGGCCACAGGCCGTCATGCCGATCAGCGCTCCTCGCTTGGGGCCGGCGGTATCGGAGGTCTTTCCGGCGAAGCCGCGGGTCAGCAGCGTGGCCACGTATTGTGTGCTGATGACCAGCCCGGCGATCACCGCGCTGTAACCGAGGTTGTCATGCACGAACGGTGGCAATACGGCCAGTTGCAAGCCAATGACGAGATAGGCAAAAAAAGTGAAGCACACGATCTGCACGATACGCAGGGTCACCTGCACGTGACGGACCGGTTCGGAAGCAGCACTGGACATGAGGGGTATTTCAAAAGGGGACATGCCGCCAGAGATTGCGGCGTCGCAACATTTTCGCAGAATCCGTGTTCAAAGTCCGGTGATGCTGACACATGGTCGCAGGCGTGCCGTTATCCAAGCGCCAGCCCTGCCGCCTTCACACGCCCCTGGCGCGCCGGCGCAACAGCGCGGCAAACAGCAAATAGCCCAGATAGAGCCCGATGCCCGCGCCGACGAACTCAAAGAATACCCGGGTGCCGATGCCATCCGGATCGTGGACCTCGGCCAGCTTGGCCTTGAGCAGTTGCAGAGACTGCAACTGGGCATAGTTGAAATACACCAGGTCCCACAGGTCTCCGCTAGCGGCCAGTAGCAGCGTGACAAGGTATGACCAGCCGAACTGGGCGCCGTAGTGCCAACCAGCCCGCCGCCCCAGCGCATGAAAGACGCCGAAGACCAGCACGCCCACGACCAGGGCGATCAGCCCGGCCTCAAGGCCACCGAGGGTGCCGTAGCCCATCCATGATTGGTCGTAATGCATGAGGCGGATTACCTTTCTGGTCGATCGCCCATTATGCCGGGCAGTGGATGGCTCAAGCAGATTCGATATCCATGCCGTGCAGCCTGCTTGCCCTGATTGCGCCCGATCGCTTTGTTTTCAGCGCGTTGTGGCCGCCCGTCCGTACACGATCATGGACCTGGCCTCCCTTAACGCACGAGTAGCGAATCTGAATACGTGGCAGCGCACACAGGCCGGCAGCCCAACCCGTCACAATCTGCCAGGGCCGACAGCCGCTAGACTCGTCCAGCCGACGGGCATCTCAAAAACCATAACCACAACTGGACAAGCTGCGACCATGAGCCAGTTCATCAGCGAACACGCCGCCCTGATCGTTATCGACGTACAACCGGATTTCATGCCGGGTGGCCCCCTGGCGTGCCATGACGGTGACGCCATTGTCCCGGGCATTGGCAAGCTGCTGAAAGCCGGATTGTTTCGCCATATCGTCGCCACGCAGGACTGGCATCCGCGCGGTCACGTGTCGTTCGCAACCTCGCACGGCCAACGCCAGCCCTTCGACCGGATTCCCCTCTACGGCCACGCGCAGACCCTGTGGCCCACGCACTGCCTCCAGGGCACGCCTGGCGCGGAACTGCACCCTGCCATCGACTGGTCCTCGGTAGACTTGATCCTGCGCAAGGGCAACGATCCCCGGGTGGACTCCTACAGCGGCTTTCGCGAAAACCATGGCCCGGCGGGCGTGCGTCCGAGCACCGGCCTGGCCGGCTGGCTACGCGATCGCAATATCTTCGAGGTCTATGTCTGCGGGCTGGCGCGAGACGTTTGCGTGCTGTGGACCGCGCAGGATGCGGTAGACCTGGGTTTCAAGACGCATGTCATGTGGGACCTGACCCGCCCGGTCACCACCGAGACCGACATCGCCACACGGGCGCGCATGGACCGGCTCGAAGTCGACGTCATGGATTCGCGCACCCTGTTCGATCGCATCCCCATGAGCGCGGTGGGCTGAAATCCCCGCGCCGATAAATCGGGCGTTATTCGCCGTCTTCGCTCCATACGTTGACTGATGGCTCGCCCTGTTCATCCACGTCCACGCTGACCACCATGGGCTTGCAACAGACTTGGCAATCCTCGATGTAGCGTTGGCTTTCCACCGACGTATCCACCGCCAGGTCGATCGATTCCCCGCAATACGGGCAATTGACGGAAACGAATTCGATACCTTCGCGACTCATGGCAACCTCGACGTGGCCTGCTCATACCGATTGAGCGGATCGGGAGTCTCTACCGTAGCGCAACTGTGGCCGCGTGAGTACACACAGACGCGGACCAGGCACGAGGGATACGTTGAGAAAACACTGTACCCGTGCCGCCGGCACCATGCCACGCCGATACAAGGTTAAACAGCGTTCCAGACCTGCGCTGTGTTCGAGCTTGCGCTCACGCTACTGGTCCTGCGCATCCTTTGCTGGCGCTCGATGCCCTGCAACATTACAACGTGCGCTTCATCATCCAGGGCGACAGCACTGACCAGCGGCGCTGTTGCAAAGCGACCTGCGTGACGTCGTCGCGATCGTAGATATCCTGGCGAAAACTCGGGCGGTCGTTCTCATGCAGTTCCACCGTCCAGTACGCCAGCAGTACGGGCACGGGATGCTTGAGTATCACCGACTGCGTCTTCTCCGAATCGATCACTTTATCGATCGCTTCGCGACTCCATTTCTGCTTGTCGTCGAGCAGCAGTTCGGCCAGCTCGCGAGGGTTTTCGACGCGGATGCAACCGGAACTGGCCGCTCGCTGGCCACGCTGAAACAAATTCTGGTGCGGCGTGTCATGGAGGTAGATCGCATACGGGTTGGGAAAACGAATCACCACACGCCCCAGTGAATTGCCAGGCCCCGGGTCCTGGCGCAACACAATGCCGCGTGGATTGTTCCAATCCACGCCTTCGACTGGTTCGCCCTTGCTGTTGAGCACGCGAATGCGATTGGCCGCCAGGTAGTTCGAATTGGCGCGCACCTTGGGCAGGATGTCCTGCTTGAGAATGGTCGGCGGCACCGTCCAGGTCGGATTGAGCGTGATGTAGGTAATGCGCGACTTGAATACCGGCGTGCTGCGATAAGGCTTGCCGACCTGGACGCGCGCGGTCCATATTGCCTGCCCATCGCGGAAATAGGCAATCTTGTAGCCGGCGATGTCCACCAGCACGAAATCACCCTGTACTGCATGCAACAGCCAGCGCGCGCGCTCCAAATTCACGCGTATCTGCTCCACACGCGCCTCGGCAGTGACATTCAACGCTGCGCGCGTCGAGGCACCCAGGTTGCCGTCGTCCTCCAGGTATTGCTCCTGCTGGAAACGCTTGACCGCGTCGCGCAGCGCATCGTCATAACGATCACCCTCGGTGTGATCTTCAGACAGGTAACCACCCACGACCAGTCGCTGGCGCAGTACCGGCAGGCGCTCATCCTTCATGCCAGGCTTGAGCGTTGGCCCTTCGGGTATCTCAGGCCAGCCGCCGCGATCGGCCATGTCACGCATGGTCGCCAGCGCGTGGCGCAACTGGTTGTACACCGGATGCTGCGGACGGGCGCGATCGAACAGGCCGGCGATATCGTTGCGGTCGATCGCCTGCCCAGCCTCCTTCAGGCCATCCATCAGGTCCACGGGGCGTGTATCGTAATTCCAGTGCTCATCGAGCGTATTGGGATCGATCTTGCCCAGGTACAAATGCGTCAACGCCGTAAGATAGGCATCGGTCGCGCGCAGATCGAACAACGCCAGCTCTTGCGGCGTGACATCGCCGCTGTCGATGCGCATGCGCTGCCACTGCAACTGGTCCAGGCCGTAATCGTTCGGATCCAGGCCATCCTCGCGCAAAGCCTGCAGCGCGCCGAACAACTGATCGACCGACTCCCGCCGCGTCCACACCGGCCGGTCCATGCGCAGGCCATAGAAAACGATCACGGCCCGGCCAAGCCCGTAGGTACCCACATGGGCATGGCTTACTTGCAGGATCGTGTCATGGATGGCCTCGCCGACCGGCTCGGTCGCCTGCGCCCGCGCGCCAGAAACCCACAGCCCCGCCGCCAGCACCGCATTCGCCAGCCCGACCCTGATCACCCCACGCAACCGCATAGATGTCCCCTGCTCCATGGTTGAGCTCGTCCGGGCCCACCCCCGGCTTCCGCGGCGCTCCCGCACAGCCCGCTAAACGCATGATACAACAAAGAATTAACAGTTCCTTGATACGATGTTGAAGTTGTCCTGCCGCCCGACCTGCCATGTCCGGATTACTACGCTACGCCGCGTGTGTCGCGGCGCTTGTGCCAGCCTTTTTCAGCATGTCCCATGCCGCGCGCGCCACCGATGCAAGCCTGCTGGATGCACTGCGCAAGGTTGCCCCACAGGCCAATCCAAAGGTCATCGGCCTGGCCCTCAAGGCCACCGACTGCGCTGCGGCCAGCGGCCTGCCCGCCTCCAACCGGCTTGCCGTGATCGATTATTCGCGCCCTTCCACCGAGCCGCGCCTGTGGGTATTCGACCTCACCCGCCGCAAGCTGCTGTTCAAGGAACTGGTCGCGCACGGGCGCAATTCCGGCGACAACATGGCCACGAAATTCTCCAATCGCCCCGACAGCCTCGAATCGAGCCTGGGCCTGTTCCGTACCACTGACACGTATGACGGGCGCAACGGCTATTCGCTGCGCATGGACGGCCTGGAGCCGGGCGTCAACGACCGCGCCATGGAGCGTGCGCTGGTGATCCATGGCGCGTCCTACGTCGATTCGCGAGCAGCGAACAAGCAAGGCCGCATCGGTCGCAGTTGGGGCTGTCCGGCCGTACGCTCGGCGGTGGCGCATCGGCTGATCGATACGCTCAAAGGCGGTCAGTACGTGTTTTCCTATTATCCCGATCACAAATGGCTGGGTGGCTCCCGCTATCTCAAATGCGACATGCCGGCATCGCAGATCGCCAAGGCGCGTTGAGCCATCCTTCCCTGATCAGCGCTTGTCCACCTGCGACAGTGCCGTGCCGCGCGCATTGATGGCCACTTGATGGGTCTCGCCAGCGCCCAGGGAGACATCCATCTGGGTCGGTCCGGTCTGGCAGGCACCTGAACTGTCCAACGCCAGTGTGTGTTGGCCGTTGGGCAAGTGGAAGGTTGCCTGTTCGCCAATTTCGATATCCGCGGCGAACTTCTGATCGATACTCAACCGGCTGGAGCAACCACCACCGAACAGGCCATTGGCGCGCGTTACCGTCAGGGTCGCATCGCCATCGTTGGGCGATTGATACAAGAAGACCCGATTGGCCACGGCATCCTTGATCACGGTGTCGTGCTGGCTGGCGGTGCCACACCCGGCCAGCCCCAAGGTCGCCGCACCCACGAGCAGGAGGGTCGATTTCATGCGATGACTCCGTTATGCCATAACTGCGCAAAGCATCGTCGCCGTGCGATCAAACCAGCGTGAATCGCCGATCCCAGTCGGCCAGCGTGACAATCGCGAATCCCGCCTCACGCAGCGTGCGCCGGCCCAGCTTGAGCAATTCATTGTCCTTGCTGATCAGCCATTGGGCACCCACGGCGAGCGCAAGCTCCATGAATTTCTGGTCATCGGTGTCCTTGCAGATCGGCAGCGTCACGGCGCTGCGCATGCGATCTGTCTCGGGCACATACCGCAGGTGTGCATCGAATTTCGCCACCATCTCACGTTGGCGATCCAGGCCAAGCGCGAATTGCGGATAGGTCAGCACACGCAGCCATTCCTCGCGACAAGCCGCATCGGTAAAGGCATGCACGCCGCCACACGCGATCAAGCGCGACAGCGTCATAGCACTGGGATCTTCGAATACGAAGGCATCCAGGCACACATTGGTGTCAAGCACCAGTCGGGGAATGAAGGGAGGCTTGCTGCTCAAGGTCGGCGATGGCATGAAAACCGGCTGGCAGTCTAAACGTCCTTCAGACGATACGGAGCTTTTACTCACCCAGACCATACCCATGGCTCTTTTCACGATCCAGTCGTGACGTGCGCGGAGCCGATACGCCTCGCCTGTATACAAAACCCGCTCGACCGGCCGCGAAATGGCAGATTCGTGTCGGCAGCACGCGTAGCCATCGCAGCGGCACCTGCGCCCAAAATCGATATCCGGCCATTGACCACATGGGCAATAACCGGGCGCCGGCTTAAAACTAGTCCGAAGTTTTGGACCAGACATGCCCGGTAAGGGGAATGGCGTGCAAGAATGGGGGCCCGGATTTTCCTGATTAATGTCTCAACGCATGGCACTCCCGAAAGATCCTTTCCGCCAATTCCAGGAGGAACTCGCTGCGCTGGAACGCGAAATCGCAGAACGCAGGGGTTCCGACCCGGAGCCTGCGCCCGCGCCTGTTCCGGCACCGGCACCCGTGCCTGCCGCACCCGTCAAGCGCCTGAGCAAGAAAGCCGCCGCGGCCGAGCGGCAGGCTCGTATCCGTGAGGAATTCCTGGCTTTCCGCGACCGCTACGAATTGACCGTCGCCGACGTCGTGGCCTTCTTTCCTCCTGAGGAAGGCATCGCCTACCTCGAACAACTCATCGTCGCCCAGCAGAACAAGCCACGTCGCGGCCGCAAGCCCAAGTGGATGACCGAAGCCTCCGACGACCCGACCTGAATCGGTGCGGCCAGTGGCACCTTCGGATGCCAATGGCCGCTCCCGGCAGCGCACATTCGCTCCGCCCCGTACCGGCGTCTCCCGATACCGCCCAGGCACGCTGGCGCGGCAGGCGGGCGGTAGTGGATAGTGACGCCTGATAATCAACCTGTTATAAGTCAATCGCCGTTTATTTGTATGACAAATAAGCCATCCGCTTCATGGGGATGCGTCTTCAAAGGAAAGAAAAGCGAATGGTGAAACTCGGTGCGGTGCGCAGTCTCCACCATCAGGTGATCCAGGAACTGGGGCGGCTGATCGTCAGCGGCGAACTGGCGGCCGGGCAAAGCCTGCCTCGCGAGGAAGTACTCGCCGAACGCATGAGTGTGAGTCGCACCGCCCTGCGCGAAGCCATGAAAGTGCTTTCCGCCAAGGGCCTGATCGAATCGCGCCAGAAGACCGGCACGCGTGTACGCGAAGAATCACACTGGAATCAACTCGACGCCGATGTCCTGGCATGGCGCTGCGCCTCGATGCCTACCGAGAGCTTCGTCGACAAGCTCGTGGAGATGCGCGAAATCATCGAGCCGGCGGCGGCGGCCACGGCAGCCCGGCGGCGCAGCACCGAGCAGCTCGCTGCGCTGGAGGCCGCCTACCAGGCGATGGCCGCCGCTGAAGATCTCGATGCATGGACAGTCGCCGACCTGGCTTTCCACGAATGCATGTTGCAGGCGACCAACAATGAACTGCTGACTTCGCTGTTTTCGGTGATCGAAACGGCGTTGGGCACCTATTTTGTCTTGTCGGCACGCAACTCGGCCAATTTCAAGAATGCGCTGCCGCAGCACCTGAAAGTCTACGAGGCCATTCGCCGTCGCCAGCCGGAAGTCGCGCGCCAGGCCATGGTGAAGATGGTTTCCGATTCGCGCAGCAATATCCGCAAGGCCGTCAGGGCCTGAAGGCCCACCCACGGCCTTCAGGAGACTTCGAAAACCATCCTGTTCGTCTTTCCGGCGCACAGGGAGGGCTTTTCCAGGCGATCTTCAGCTGCCAACGCGCTCGAACACCAGCCCGGCCGCATCCAGGTCGTCGTGCAACAACAGGTCGATGCCATGGTTCATCCAGTAAGCACCACTGGCCTGGGCTGGCGTTCCGGCCACCGGCTTGCCGTGAATCGAACGCCAGCGGTAACGGGCCGATGCGTCCAACCCTTGCAGGTAGATCGTCGGGTAGTCGCTCGCTTCATGCCCTTGCCGCAGAAAAGCGAAGAGCACGGTCTGGCGCCCGTCGCCGGCGACGCTCTCGGTTGCCGAATACGGTACCTGTTCACCAGGCGATAGCAACCGATACAATCGACCCTGCTGCACTGTGGCACGGATATCCTTGTAAGCGGCAATGTATTGTCTCGCGGTGGCTTGCTCGGCTGGCGTCCATTCCAGAATCTTCGCTCCGATCCCCAGCCCCCCTTGCATCGACGATAGAAAACGAAAGTCCAGTGAGCTTTGCCGATTGTTGACCCAGTTCGGCGATCCGGTGACCCAGGACATCATCACCCCTGGCGCATACGCATAGGAAAAACCATCCTGGATCGACAAGCGATCGGAAGGATCGGTGTTATCCGAAGGCCACACCTCGTCGGTCAGACTCATAATGCCAAGATCCACACGCGCACCGCCTCCCGAGCACGACTCGATCTCCACGCCCGGATGCTTCTGGCGCAGGCGATGCAGGATGTCGTACAGGTGCCGCACATAGGTCACATAGACCTTCTGCTGATCCTCGGCCGCCACCTGTGGCCAGCCCGGCTCGGACCAATTGCGGTTGTAGTCCCATTTCAGAAACTGAATATCGTTCTGGCTCAGCAACGTGTCCAGTACGTCAAAGACATATTGGCGTACATCCTCCCGGGCGAGGTTCAACACGAGCTGATGACGCCCTTCGCTACGTTGGCGACCGTCGAAATGCAGCACCCAATCCGGATGCCGGCGATACAGGTCGCTATCGGGATTGACCATCTCCGGCTCGACCCATAGCCCAAAGCTCATCCCCAGCCCATGTACTTTGTCGATCAATGGCTTGAGTCCGTTGGGAAACTTCTGGCGATTGACTGTCCAATCACCCAGGCCCGCGTGATCGCTGTCGCGCGCACCGAACCAGCCGTCATCGATGACGAAGCGCTCCACGCCCAACGCGGCCGCTTTTTCGGCAAGCCGCTCCTGATCGGATTCGTTGACCTTGAATTCCGTCGCCTCCCAGGAGTTGTACAGCACCGGCCGCAAGCGCGGCGCAGGCGCCTGCGGCAACACGCGTGTCAGCTCGAATCGATGCAGAAGACGTGACGCTTCGCCGATGCCCTGGTCGGTATATCCTGCGTAGAACACGGGGGTATCGAGCGATTGTCCCGGTTGCAGGCGATAACCGAAATCGAATGGATTGAAGCCGCCCGTCACGCGCACCTGATTGAGCACATCCTGGTCGATACGAATGCTCCACGAACCACTCCATGCCAGCGCGCCAAACCACACACGTCCATGGGATTCATTCCATGCATCGCCGTGGGCAATGGCAAACCACGGATTGTTTTGATCTCCGGTCGAGCCCCGGCGACTTTCCAGCACCGTCGCACCAGGCGTTATCGGTCGCGTGCGCAGGTGCCATTCGCTGGCCCAGGTACCGGTCAAATAACGCAACGAATAATCACTGGCGGGAGGCAGGTTCCAACTTGCCGCGGCGGCACTGTCGACAATCAGCGCCTGACCGCTGCGATTTACGATATGCGCCGAGCGGCCAAGAATCCCGGTATCGGCATCCGCGCGATAGGTCAGGTCGACCAGCACGCCCGCCTTGGCATCGCGCAGCGTAACGATCAGGGTGTCCTTATCGATCCGGTAACTGTCGTAACGCAACACCAGGTCGCGATTGCCGTCGGCGAAATGCACTTTCAGATCCGGCGCGATGGTGATCGGGCCACCCCATCCAGCGTACTCCTGGGGCGTGTTGGCGCCATCCGGATCGAACGATGAGCGCGATTTGGGTAGTGTTGCCGGCCCCAAAGGATCACCCGCCTGTAGCCTTCCGCCCCAGTAAAGTGTCTGCAACGCACCATCGTCGTTCACGCCCATGGCATAAGTGATGTCGCCGGCATCGATGCGAAATACCTTGTGCGTCGCATCGACGTGCAACGAGGGCGCGCCGGCCCAGCCCATCGTCGGTATAGCGGCCAACGATAGCGCCAACATCCATCGGATCTTTGTTCGAATCATCGGTATTCCTCAGCTTGCCTCGGTCCATGCCTCCTCGCCTCGTCGAACGCAGAAGTTGGATAAGGGGACTTTTCAGCGCTATGCGATCAGCCATTTGCGACTACCTGCCTCATCGCGCATCATCCTCGTCAATCACCCGGAAGACGAAGCGCCTCGCCAGCGTCGCTCCCTGCGTGAGCAACGTCATACCGTTGGCCTGCGGGCCTCCCGGCAGGTGCACCGCGTTGATCGGGTGATCGACGGGTTCGAAACAGAAGAACTCCTCATCGACCGGAGTGTAAAGCACGAACGTATCGACATTTGCCTCCAGCTCAAGCCGCAGACCTAGTTGCGGCCAGGCGATCTGCGCCATGCCGCTCCAGGGCTGGAATGCATGATTGACGCCCTCATCAGGCAACACGCGTGACTGGCGAAAATCCCATGCATGAGGCACCTCGATTCGATCCACTGGAATCGGCGTACGACCATCGTTGATCCATACCTTCGAAGCCGGCGCATGCAGCGCAACCTCGCCGTGGCGCAGAAAGAACGGATGCAAGCCAACGCCATAGGGCATCGGATGTTGCGCAAGATGAGTGACAGCCACATCCACCAGCAAAGCATCTGCGTCCAGCGCGTAACGCAGGCGCGCGCGGTACGCATAGCCCTCGGCTACGTGTTCCTCAAGCGACAATAAGGCATGCGTACGCGAGCTCTCCTCGACGTGCCATGGGCGCTGCCAGCCGCTACCGTGGATCGGAAAGGGCTCGCCTGGACGATTGGGATGCAAGGCGACAAAGCGGCCGTCCACGGTAAAGCCGCCCCCGGCGATTCGGTTGCTCCACGGCAGCAATGGATAACAGGCCAGCCGATTCGGGTCCGGCGAGCCATCGGCAAGATCCAGGGGCGGCATGCGCGCACGCATCAAGGGAATGGGCACACCACGGCCCAGCCAGTCGAAGCCCGCCAGACCTCCACCGACTCCCGGTACGATTTCCACACTCAGCCGGGCATGGGACAAACGCAACAGATACATCGCTCTCTCGCCACTTTCATCGGCACATTCGGCAGGCACGGGCGAGGGAACCCGCGCCTGCCCTCACGACTTACCACGTCCCACGAACCCCCAGGAATACCGTGCGACCATCAGCTTCAGCATAGCTTTCGCGATCGAGATAGACCTGATACTGCGAGATAGTTTCATTGGTCAGATTGGTCTCGTCGAAGAACACCGTCACATGATCGTTGATCTTGTAGTCGGCGCTCAGATCGAGCTGGCCATACGCCTTGACCGTGGTGGGCTGGCCCTGGCCGCCAGCGATCGAAGACAGATACTTGTCGCGCCAGTTATATGACAGGCGCACTTCGATCGGCCCCTTCTGGTAATACACCGTGCCATTGGCGGAATCACCGATGCCCGGCACCGCGAACTTGCCGGCGTTGCCAATCTTGTCCGGACTGATCGAAGCATTGCTGGTGACATACGTATAGTTGGTTGCCACGCCGAAGCCATCGAACGGGGACGGCAGATGCTTGAACTGGTAGTTCAGGGTGAATTCGGCGCCCTTGATCGTGGCCGTGTTGAGGTTCACCGGCTCGGTCAGCTGAAACGGAAAACCCAGCAAGGTGGTATTGGTCGTGATGAGTGTGCTGAAGTTGTCCACCTTCTTGTAGAACGCATCCAGCGCAACGTAGCTGGCGTCATCGAAATACCACTCGATGCCAGTGTCGAAATTCTTCGACACATAGGGCTTGAGCCCGGCATTGCCCTTGTCGATAGTCTGGTTCTGAGGCCGGAAGTTGTACGAAACCGATGCCGCCAGATAGTTCAGGTCGGGACGCGTCAGCGTCTTGGAAGCCGCGGCACGGAAGATCAGATCATCGCGCAGGTTCAATTTGAAGTTCGCCGATGGCAACCAGTTGCTATAACTGCCCTTCTCCGAAATCGGCGACAGCGTGCCGTAGGTCGGTATGGCATTGGTCGGATCGTTCGGATTGACCGCGATCGCGATGATCGGCACCGAATAGGCTTGTGACGTCGTATCGGTCTTGGTGTAACGCATGCCCAGGTTCAAGGTCCACGGCATCTGGCCCATGTCACCTTGCAGGTTGGCCATTGCATAGGCCGAGGAGATGTGCTCCTGGATCTTGCTATAGGTATTGGGGTCTGGCCGTGCGGTGAAGCCACCACCATTGGCATCGAGCTGCGCCTTGAACGCATCGGCGTTCGGCAACTGGTTATAGGCCTCGGGCGTGGCCAGGTAGGCAAACAGCTTGCTTACATCATAGACCACCCACTGGTTGGGAAAGCCCGGTGATGCGCCGTTGACCAGACTGCCAAAATTCACCACGTGCGCGCCCACCGCGCCTGCCGGCACCGGCACTACGTAGCCGCAGTATTCGGCGCAACCGAAGCTGTTGGGCGTGTTGTAGGTCACCAGCGTCTTGGTGTCATCGGAATGTTCGATGCCAAAATCGAGCTGGGAAAGCGTGCCATCCAGGAACGTCTTGGACAGATGCAGGCGATTCTGCGAGATAGCGTCGCTGACGTTCGGGCTCTGCGTGCCCTCGTTGGTGACGTGTGCATGCAGCGTGGATGTATCCAGCGGAGACAGGAAGTTGCTCCAGCTCGGTAGACTGCCGCCGCCATTGTTGGTCCATTCCGGTTGGGTACCGATATTTCGCGTCCCCAGCACCACGAAATAGCCATTCTGCGATTGTTTGTTCCAGGCGCGCGACAGGGCGGTATCCCAGTCGATCGTCAACGTGTCATTGAACTTGTATGCGAAATTCGCACCGATCTGGTAATTCTTTGCGTCGCGTGGGTTGGATTCCTCGGCATAATCATTGGACATGCCGCCACTGGCATCCTGCACATAGTGCTGCGCAGTGCCATTCGCACCCGGGGTGATCTGCTCGATCACCCCGGTATTGGTGAACAAGCCGAAGGCATCGTACTTGGAATCGATCTTGTACTCGGACAGCAAGCCGTCCAGCTTGATGGTGAAATTGTCGAATGGAATCCATGACAGGGCACCATTGAAAGACTTGCGCGTACGCGTCTCCTGCGTCACCGTGCCCTGCAACGTCTGTGGCAACGCCAAATGAGTATACGCAGGATTGATACGCGAAAAATCCTGGTTGGTCAGCCAGCCGAGTGTGTCGATCGACTGCTCGACATGGTCACGCTTGTAATACACGAAGGAGGCCAGCCAACCGAACGTATGGTCGGCGTTGGTGTCGCCGATCATGCCTGACACTTTCGGCGTGGATTTGCTCGACAAGCCTCCGCCGATATGGTCGTTGACGCCCGCCGCGCTGCCGGTCATATGAAAGCCGTTGAAATCCAGCGGCTGGGCGGTGATCACATTGACCGTGCCGCCGATGCCACCCGCTTCCTGGTCGGCCGAACTGGTCTTCTCGACCACGGCCTGCTGGATTACTTCGGATGGGAATACGTCGAAGTCGAATGCACGATCCGATGACGCGGTTGCCATCGTGCGACCGTTAAGCAGCACGTTGACAAAGGTGGGGCCGAAGCCTCGCACGGTAATCTGGTTGGACTCGCCGCCACCGCGATTGACCGACACGCCAGGCACACGCTGCAACGAGTCAGCCACGTTCTGGTCGGGAAACTTGCCGGCTTCCTCAGCCGACACCGAATCGACCACGCCGATCGAATCCTGCTTGGTGGCTTGTGAGCGATACAGCGAACCCAGCGTGCCGGTTACCTGGATCGAGTTGAGGTCGGTGATCTTTTTCTTGTCCTGCGGGTTCTTGTCATCAGCCGGCGGTGTAGACACCGCGTCCTGCGCCGCACTTACAGGCACGGCGGCGGGGCCCTGCGCCGTGTTGGATGCATCCTGTGCCTGCACGTTCATAGCACCGGCAACGCAGGTGGCGCCCACTAAGACCAGCAAGGCGCGCCGTACCGAAAGCGCCAGTATCGTTCGCTGCATTTCGACTCCCCAACTTGGTTTTTTGATTGGCTCTACGTCAGCACCCGGCCTTACCCATGGCCGGCTCCCAAGAACAGCCGCGCACGTGATGGCGCATCGGCCATGCGGAAAAACACGCACGCCCGAATGCGATGCGATCAGCGATCGCCATCACCTGACACCTGCCCCGCAACCCCGTGACACCCTGCCATCTGGCAGGCACCCG
>NZ_DASVMI010000168.1:0-30668 GCF_036384435.1 Dyella sp.
GCTGGCGGTACACTACAACATCAACATCGTCGCCGGCACCCACCCCACCGAGCAGGCCAATGGCGACATCCACAACGTCTGCTACGTCTGCCTGCGCGACGGCTCGCTACACGAGCGCGAGAAGCTGCATCCCACGCCCAGCGAACGCACGGTATGGAGCATCACCGGCGGCGAAACGGCGGCGACCATCCAGACCGACTGCGGCCCCATCGGCGTCATGATCTGCTACGACTCGGAGTTCCCTGAGGTGGCTCGCCACCTCACCGACCAGGGCGCGCTGATTCTGTTCGTGCCTTTCTGCACTGACGTACGCGAAGGCTATCTGCGCGTGCGTTACTGCTCGCAGGCGCGTGCCATCGAGAACCAGTGCTACGTGGTGCTATCCGGTAATGTGGGTAACCTGCCCGGCGTGAACAACTTCGATATCCAGTACGGGCAAAGCTGCATCCTTACGCCCAGCGATTTCCCGTTTGCGCGCGACGGCGTCGCGGCCGACTCCACGCCCAATATCGAAACGGTGTTGTTCGCCGATCTCAGCCTGGAGAGCCTGGCACGTGCGCGCAACTCTGGCGCGGTGCAAAATCTCAAGGATCGCCGTTTCGATCTATACGAAACCCGTTGGACCCGTAAGCCGGATATCGCAACATGAGTGAGCAGGAACCGCGCGGTGATGATGCCGTGTCCGCCCCCCAGGGGCGATGGCAGCGATTGGCTGCCTCCAATGATCTTTTCTCGCCTGTGCAATGGCGTCGCCGTATCCTGTTCTGGAGCGGAGCCATCATCGTGGGCGTCGCCGCCGTCGGCTTTGCCCAGGCAGCCGATTACGTGTTCGAGCTGTTCCAACGCGTAGTGCACGCCAGCCGGTTCTGGCCATTCCTGATTACGCCAGCCGTATTTGCCCTGCTTGCCTGGCTGACCAATGGCGCGCTCAAGCCCACGCGCGGCTCGGGTATTCCGCAGGCCATCGCTGCATTGAAAGTGGAAGATGAGGCCTTTCGCGGCGGGTTGCTGAGCCTGCGCGTGGCGCTAGGCAAAATGGCGCTGACCCTGGCCGCCTTGTTGGGCGGCGCCTCGGTCGGTCGTGAGGGCCCCACCGTACACGTGGGTGCCGGCTTGTTGTATTCGCTGGGCCGGCGTTTTGGCTTTGCCGAACCGGCCGCGATCGGTCGTTTCATTCTGGCCGGGTCGGCGGCGGGCTTGGCGGCGGCCTTCAACACGCCCCTGGCCGGCGTGGTATTCGCCATCGAGGAAATGAGCGGTGCATTCGAGCATCGCATGAGTGGCATCCTGCTGACCGCGGTGATTATCTCAGGCGTGGTCTCTCTGGGTATCCTGGGTAACTACGCGTATTTCGGACGCTTCGACATTGCGCTACCGCTGGGGCAGGCGTGGTGGGCGGTGCTTGCGACCGGGCTGATCTGCGGCCTCGCTGGCGGCTTGTTCGCGCGATTGATCCTGCCCAGCGACAGGGGCTTCCTCGGCATGGTGGGCCGCCTGCGCGCACGCCAGCCGGTGATCTTCGCCGCTGCCTGTGGCCTGGCGCTGGTGCTGCTCAGCCAGATGACGCACAACGGCTTGTACGGCACAGGGTACGCGCAAGCCAAGGGATTGCTCGAAGGTAACGCCAATACCGTGTCTGGCTTCGGCGCTCTGAAGTTCCTGGGCAATATCGCGTCCTATTGGGCTGGTATTCCCGGCGGCATCTTCTCGCCGGCACTGGCCGTCGGTGCGGGCCTGGGCAACAACCTGGTTCCGTTGATGCCAGGCGTGGACCCGGCCTCGGTGATCCTGCTGGCCATGGCCGCGTACCTGTCGGGGGTGACCCAGGCGCCATTGACGGCCACGGTGATCTCGATGGAATTGACGGCCAACCAGCAGATGGCGCTTCCGATCATGGCGACCTGCCTGCTCGCTCGCGCCACCTCCTCCCTGGTGTGCCGCAAACCGGTCTACAAGGCTCTGGCCGATCGCCTGATCGACGAATACGAACGCCGCAAGCTTGCCGACACCCCTGTCCACGCCCCTGTCGCACCGGCCGGAAACTGACCGATGCCCTGGGATACATTGCTGGTCAACGCCAATCTGGCGACCTTCGATGGAAACCAGCCGTACGGGCTGATCGAAGATGGCGCGCTGGCATTGGAAGCCGGTCGCATCGCCTGGATTGGCCCGCGCAGCTCGCTCCCACTCCACGCGGCAGCGGGCCAGACGCGCGATCTGGCCGGTGCGCTGGTCACGCCCGGCCTGATCGACTGTCACACCCACCTGGTTTTCGGCGGCGATCGGGCACATGAATTCGACCTGCGCCTCAATGGTGCCACGTATGAGGACATCGCCCGCGCGGGCGGCGGCATTGCCTCGACAGTGAGCGCAACGCGCCAGGCAGACGACGACGGACTGCTCGCGCAATCGCTGCCACGCGCACAGGCCTTGCTCGCCGATGGCGTAACCACCCTGGAAATCAAGTCAGGCTACGGGCTTGAGCTCGACAGCGAACGCCGCATGCTGCGCGTGGCGCGCCGTATCGGCAACGAGCTGGGCATCGATGTACGCACGACCTTTCTGGGCCTGCACGCCTTGCCGGCATCGCACCAGCACCAGCGCGACGCCTATGTCGCCAGCGTATGCGACCAGATGCTGCCGGCACTGGCAAGCGAGGGGCTAGTGGATGCCGTGGATGCGTTCTGCGAGAACATCGGCTTCACCCGCGATGAGACCCGGCGAGTCTTCGACCGCGCCCGGGCACTGGGACTTCCCGTGAAGCTGCATGCCGAGCAATTGACCGACCAGGGTGGCGCCGCCCTGGTCGCCGAGTTTGGCGGCTTGTCGGCAGATCACCTGGAATATCTCAGCGAGTCAGGCGTCGCGGCGATGGCCGCCGCAGGCACGGTCGCGGTCCTCCTTCCAGGCGCCTTCTACGCCTTGCGCGAGACGACATTGCCGCCCATTGCGACGCTACGCGAACATCGGGTGCCGATGGCCGTTGCTACCGATTGCAATCCCGGCACTTCGCCACTGCTTTCGCTGCGCCTGGCCGCCGGCATGGCCTGCACGCTGTTCCGGCTTACGCCCGAGGAAGCCTTGCGCGGCGTCACTGTGGAAGCGGCGCGCGCCCTGGGCCTGGCCGATCGCGGCCGGCTGGCACCAGGACTGCGTGGCGACCTGGCGATATGGCAGGTACAGCGCCCCGCCGAGCTTTGCTACTGGATCGGCGGGACGCTACTGCGTGACGTCTACTTGAAGGGTGAACCCACCGCTTCGCACTGAATCGAGTGCGAAGCGGTACGTGCGCCACGTGCCTTATTGACCGGCGTGTCCCAAGGGGAAACGGGTATCGGTCAGGCAGGCATGAATCCAGCCCTGCTCACCGTCGTCGTCGGCCACACTCAGTTCGGGGTCCAGCTTCAGCACGTCGCCGCTCCCGAAAGCCGCATTGAACTGCGCATCGGTGGGATGGGTATTCCAATGCGATTTTTGATCGGAATAGCTATCGGGGCACTCACTATCGGTGCTCGTACCCAAGGCGCACGTCGCTATCGGCTTCAGCTTTACTCCATCCACGTCGGCCACCGCGCGCACCGTTTCTTCGCTGTAGCTGGCGAAATCTGCGCTTTCGGCACAGACACGGTGATTGTTCTGGTACGCATGACTGCCGAAGCAGTTATAGGAATATTTCGTAGGGTCCTGCCGATCAGGAATAAATGAACACGATCCGTGGTAGCCGGCAAAAGGGCCACCGGAATAGGCAGCGGCGGCAGCGCGCTGCTTGAGGGCATCGGCGACGAACCGGGGCTGACCGCCCGAAACCTCTTGCAGGTCGGAAATGCGGGCGCGGGTCACCGCCAGCACCACGGCACGCTGCTGGGCTTCATCGAGCCCTTCCCCGTCTCCCGCCGACAAATCACTCAGATCATGTTCGCGCGCGACGATCCAGCGACGCTGGCTATTGATGAGGCTGGCGCGAATATCGGCGTCCTTGACCTGGCGCAGCAGCTTGAAATAAGCCGCCGACATGGCGTTATCCACTGCGGTCAGCTTCTTGTCGCCGCAAATGCGCTTCTCCATCTTTGTCGAAGCCTTGGCGCAATCCATCGCCACGGCAGGCATGCTGACCAGACCCAACAGCACAAGCAATCCACCCAAAGGAGCTTTCATGATCCGTTGACTCCTATCCATCACCACAATGATCGAAAATGCGTAAACCCTGACACCGCAAAGACCCGGTCAGGACGCCGGACATAAAAAAGCCTCCGAACATGCGGAGGCTTTTCAGCCAGCGGCCAGAAACAAGATGCTTTAGGCGGACTTCTTCTTCGGCGCGGCCTTCTTGGCGGCGGCCGGCTTGGTCACAGTGTCCTTGCCGCCGACGACAGCCGGCTGGGCACCGTGGATACGGGTGTTGCCGTAGCTACCACGATAGGTCTTGCCACGACGGGTCTTGCGATCGCCCTTACCCATGGATCTCTCCTTCAAATACAAAAAAAGTTTCGGCCAAGCATCGTAGCAGTGCCCGTCCAAAGCGCAAGGGTCAGGCGCGGCCGTGCCCGGC
The DNA here is from genome assembly GCF_036384435.1 of Dyella sp. GTDB lineage: Bacteria > Pseudomonadota > Gammaproteobacteria > Xanthomonadales > Rhodanobacteraceae > GSA-30. Next base: position 4,550 of record NZ_DASVMI010000168.1, read on the forward strand.
GCAGCCCCTGCCCACGTCCTGGCAAGGGCCAGGATCGATCTGCACCGTCGCATGGCGGATACCGAAACGCTCATCCAGCACGGTCTTGATGATGGCCAGGACACGGGCCTGCTGGCTGTCGTCATGCAGTTCGGCATGCAGGGTCGCCATGCGCGAGCCAGAGGCCAGTTGCCACACGTGCACGTGATGTACATCGCGAATCATGGCATCGGCCGTGCGCAGCACATCAGTGATCTGGGCAGCATCCACGCCCTCGGGCACGCCCTCCAGCAGGATGTGCGCCGAACGCCGCAGCAATCCCCAGGCACTGCCCAGGATCAACAATGAAACCAGCAGCGAGAGCACCGGATCGGCCCAGTTCCACCCCAGCCAGCGCACCGCCAATGCTGCCAGCACCGCCGCCACGGAACCGAGCAGGTCGCCCAATACATGCAAAGTGGCGCCGGCCAGGTTCACATCGTCGTGCGCATGGCCATGCAGGGTGCGCAGCACCACCACATTGACCGCCAGGCCTATCAGCGCCACCACCAGCATGATCCCGGAAAGGATTTCCCCGGGATGGAACAATCGTTCGATGGCTTCATAGGCAATAAAGCCCACCAACACGAACTGGGTCAGTGCATTGACGAAGCCAGCGAGCACCTCCAGGCGGCCATAGCCGTAGGTGCGTCGCTCGTCGGCCGGCTTGCGCGCCAGCCAGGCGCCGACCACGGCAAGCAGCAGCGCAAGTGAATCGACCAGCATGTGTCCAGCATCGGCGAGCAAGGCCAGCGAGCCGGATAAAGTGCCGCCGATGGCCTCGGCCACCAGCATCACCGTGGTCAGTACGAAAGCAAAAAGCAGCTTGCGCTCGCGCCCTTCTCCACGCGGCAAGCCATGATCGTGGTCATGACCATGACCATGATCATGGGAATGGTCGTGATGCGCATGATCGTCATGATCATGCGAGTGCGCGTGTGCAGAGTTCATGGGCGAATGCTAGGAAGCAGGTGCGGCGTTACACAATCACCGGATGCATGCAAGCTTCGTGTCAGCCGTGCGCATGGCCGTGATGCGCATGGTTGGACTGGCGATCGATGCGAAGGTTTACGAAATGCGCCGCAGCCACCAGCATGCCGCCACAGGTCACCATCACGCTATGCACCATGATGGAGATGCCTTCGGCATAGGTCACGCCAAACACAAGCAAGCACAACCCCGGCAGGGCCAGCAACAATGGCAGTGGCCTGTGATGGCGACGAAAACCATTGCCAAGCGCAAACAGGGCCAGCGCGCTGGCGAACAACACGAAGCCACGCTCGAAGCGATGATCGGCCAGGAAACTCAGGCCAATGAACGGCAGTACGCTCAGCACGAACGGCAGCGCTGCGCAGTGAATGGCGCACAGGAACGACGCCATGGCGCCAAGCCTGTCGGCGAACGACCATAAACGGGATTTGCTAGCTTGCTCGGAATCCATGGGGAGTGCGGCCGGCCGAAGCAGGGGGACAGGGTCGCTATGTTATATAGTAACAACCCATTTCACCAGAGGCTGATTGATTCGTTCGTAGGGGCCGTTCAGCCCTTGCGGCAATCCTTGCACACGCCGTGCACTTCCAGGGTCTGCGCCTGCGAACGAAAGCCAAACGCCTTGGCCTGCGCCTCGATCAGCTCAGCCACGCGCTCGTCGCACACTTCCTGGGCGCTGGAACATACGTCGCAGATCAGGAATGGCACCTGGTGCGATTCGGCCGGGTGATGGCAGGACACGAAGGCGTTGATGGATTCCAGCTTGTGGATGAACTGGTGTTCGAGCAGGAAATCCAGCGCACGATAGACCGTAGGCGGCGCCGCGTTGCCATGGCGCTCACGCAACTGGTCCAACAGGTCATAAGCCTTGACCGGCTTGCCGGCGGCCGCGATGAGCTCCAGCACCTCTTTACGCAGCGGCGTCAGGCGCAGGCCACGCTCTTCGCTCGCCTCCTCGACGGCGCGAACGAATTCTTCCGGATCATCATGGTGGTGATGATGGTGATGGGTCTTGTCGGTCGCGCTGGGGGTCAATGCAGTCACCTCTGGGCGGGATCATAGCATTGGGGGCGAAAAGGGCTGTTCAAGCCACGCCAGGAGCCTGAAAACCGCGCCAGGCCTCATGGTCGTGGCGGCTTCACAGCCCCGGTCCTGCCCGCCTGGCCGCCTCGACCGCGCAGCGGAGGCGGCTCCACGGGCTTTTTCCTGGCCGGCCGCAACACTACGACCCAGCCGATCGGCCCCAGCACCGCCGCCAGCCAGATGCCCTCCCAGAAACGGCCTCGCCACCAGCCGAGTACTCCGCCGACGACGATGAAGAAAATCGTCCACCAGATCAGCGATACCCACGGCACCAGGCCCATCAGGTTGGAGAAGATCTGCCAGAACGCTCCCGGATCGTTCGGATCGACGCCCTGCATCGCCCGCTGCAGCAAGTCATCCATGCGGCGCCCTGCCCTTGCTGGTCAAGCCGGGGCGCCGGACAGTCACGTGCTCAGCCCTTGGCCTTGGCGATGGCTGCATCGATACGCGCCACCGCCTCGTCGCGACCACACAGGTACACCGTGTGGTCGATCGACGGTGACACCTGGGTGCCGGTCATCGCCACGCGCAACGGTTGAGCAATCTTGCCCATGCCCAGTGCCAACTTGGCAGCCACGTCCTCGATCACGCCGTGGATCGCCGCAGGCGTCCACGACTGAAGCGCGAGCAGGCCGGCTCGCGCGGCCTCAAGTACCTGCACCGCGCTATCGGATTGCAGGTGCTTGGCAACGGCCTTGTCGTCACATTCGAGGATCGGGCCGTACCAGATGGCGGCGCGCTCGGCCATTTCCTTGAGCGTGGAGACGCGGTCGCGCAGCGCCACGATCACATCGGCTGGCGCCGGGCCCTTGCCGGTATCGATGCCGGCGCGCTCGAGGTGCCAGGCGAACTCCGGCACGATCGTTTCCGGCGCCTCGGTCTTGAGGTAATGCTGGTTGAGCCACTTGAGCTTTTCCTCGTCGAAACGCGAGGCGGCCTTGTTGGCATCGTTGATGTCGAAGAACTCGATGAGCTCCTGGCGCGAGAAGATTTCCTGGTCACCATGCGACCAGCCCAGGCGTACCAGATAGTTGAGCAGGGCATGCGGCAGGAAGCCCGCATCGCGGTACTCCATCACGCTGACGGAGTTGGTGCGCTTAGAGAGCTTCTTGCCCTGCTGATCCAGGATCATTGGCAGGTGCGCGAACTCTGGCACCGCCGCACCCAGGGCGTGGTAGATGTTGATCTGGCGCGGCGTGTTGTTGACATGGTCGTCACCACGGATCACCTCGGTGATACCCATGTCGATATCGTCCACGACCACGGCGAAGTTGTAGGTAGGCCAGCCGTCGGAGCGGAAGATCACCAGGTCGTCCAACTCGGCATTGGCCCACTCGATCCGGCCCTTGACCTTGTCCTCGAACACCACCGAGCCTTCCTGCGGGTTCTTGAAGCGGATCACCCGATTGGGATCGTCGCGATATGGCTCGTTGCGATCACGGTAGTAACCGCTGTAGCGCGGCTTCTCTCCACGCTCCATGGCCGCCGCACGCATGGCCTCGATCTCGTCTTTACTTTCATAGGCGTAATAAGCCTTGCCGGCGGCGAGAAGCTCGTCGGCGACTTGCTTGTAGCGCGCAAGACGATGGGTCTGGTAGATCGGCGCTTCGTCGGCATCCAGCTCCAGCCAGTGCATGGCATCGAGGATCGCCTTCACGGCTTCATCCGTGGAACGCTCGCGATCGGTATCCTCAATGCGCAGTACGAACTGGCCGCCGCGGCGGCGCGCTTCCAGCCAGCAATAAAGCGCGGTGCGTGCACCGCCGATATGCAGGAAGCCGGTGGGACTGGGGGCAAAGCGGGTACGAACGGTCATGGGTGTCTACTGAGGAGCACGAGGTTGAATGATGGATTTTAGCGGATATCGGGGGCTTCGCGGCCTGCTGCTGTTGGCGTTGCTGACGCCGCCGGGATGGGTACTGGCAGACGACAACACGCCCAGCTACGACCGGCCTGGCTATGGTTTTGCGCCGGATGCCCTGCCACGTGGCGGTTTCGCTTATGAGCAAGGCCTGCCAACCTGGACGCTGGATCACGATGACGGCATCCGCAGCAGCCAGTACACCACCGACAGCCTGCTGCGTCTGGGATTGGGCGGGCACCTGGAGTTGCAATTGGGCGGCTCACCCTTCAACCGGCTGAGCCAGCGCGGCATGGGCATGTCCGAAGTCGATCATGGCCATGGCGACAGCAGCCTTGGCTTGAAGCTGGGCCTGCCATCATCTGACGAAAATTGGAGCTGGGGCCTGCTCGGCACGATTGAGTTCACGGACGGAGCGCAGGCGATCGGCAACGATCGACGCCAGTACACGCTGGGTCTGACGGTGCAACAGCAGGTCGACGAAAAGCACCAGTGGAGTTATTTCGCACAAGCTCAGCAGATGGGTGGTCAGAGCAGTTTTTTCGGTGCCGCTGATTATACGTATCAGTTCTCCCAGGCCTGGGGCGTGTATGGCGAGGCCGCCGTCGAACATGACGACGCTCGCAACGGCATGCAGGTCGGCAATGGCTTTACCTGGTCGCCCAATCCACGGTTGCAATTCGATGCATGGTGGCGTCGAAAAGTGGCCGGTCATGCCAACGACTGGGAAGCCGGCCTGGGCGTGGCGATGTATTTTGGTCGGTGACGCGCGTCCACACCTGGACGAGCATGGCGTTGCGGCACATCACGATTCGCGACCACCGCGCGAAAGTGGATCGCATCATGGCGTGGTCAATTCCTGCGCAACGCGTACCAAGTGATTGAAGTCAAAGCGTCAAACCGCGCTTGTCCACAGGTTTACGTCCACCGCATCCACAGCCGCTGTGGAAAACCTTCGCATGCATGACAGCGCACGTGCACGTGGCCAATGGGCGCTTAGGAGCGACTTCAGTCGTGATGCAATCTGCGATGCAGTCGCAGATGGGGACTCTGAAATCTTCAAGCCACGATTCAGTGGCCATGTAAGGCTCAAATCTCCAAGTCGCGACTTGCTTTTCGCGACTGAAGTCGCTCCTTACGAAGCGCGGGTGAATTCAGCGGCGAAGCCGTTCACGATCATGCGCAGCCCGCGCTCGTAGCGCTGGTCGTATCCGTCGAACAACTGAGCGCCAATGCTATGCGTCAACGGATAACGGGCGGCATCCACGCGCTTCTCGCGCTCAGACAACGCATAGCGAGGATCACGCTGCCCGTCGGGCTGGATCACGGCCTGCTCCTCCAGCGTAAAGCCGATGCCATAGGCATAGATCGTGCCCAGGCACGTGGCGGCGTCCGGTGGTGCGATGCCGTCATCCTGGAAGTGCGCCAGCACGCTCTCCATCGGACCATACATGCTGCTGTCACTGAGATAGGTACCACCGACCATGCGTGCACCGTCGCGGTAGCGCAGCAGCGCCTGGCGCAAGGCCAACCCGAAATAGACACAGCCCTGGCGCCAGTCGCCCATGCCTCCCCACGAGGACAACTCTGTGGCCAGCCCAGCCAGCACTTCAGTCGCCATCTCATCCACAAGATCCTGCTTGCTCTTGAAACGCCAGTACAGGCTGGGGGCCTTGATCCCCAGCCTGGCGGCGATCGAACGCAGGGTCAGACCTTCCAGGCCGGCTTCGTTGAGCAGCTCCAGCCCCGCCCGGACCACGGTTTCTCGATCCACCTTCATGGCAATCCCTAACGTTGTTAGCTAAATCTAACCCTGTTAGATTGTAATCCCTAACATCGTTAGATTGGAGGCTGCACGTGACAACCCTGCTCCCTGTCCTGATCGTCGGTGCCGGCCCGACCGGTCTCACCCTCGCCTGCGACCTGGCTCGCCGCCAGATCCCATTCCGCCTGATCGACGCCTCGCCAGTGGCCTTCAATGGCTCGCGTGGCAAGGGCACGCAACCACGCAGCCTGGAAGTGCTCGAAGACCTCGGCGCCCTGGAGCCGGTCCTTGCAAACGGCTGGTTTCATATGGCCATCCGGTTCTATCGCCCCGATGGCCAGGTCGAAGACATCGATGTGCACAAAGGTCGGCACGCTCGCCCGGATGTCCCCTACGGCTCAACCTTGATGGTGCCCCAATGGCGCGTGGAAGCCGGCATTCGCGATCGCATGCAGGCCCTGGGGGGGCGGGTCGAGTACGGCGTATCGTTGGTCACCCTGGGCCAGGACCAACGACGCGTGACCGCGACGCTGCAGCACACCGATGGCCGGGTGGAAACCGTTCACGCCAGCTATCTGGTCGGCTGCGATGGCGGCCGTAGCGCAACACGCAAGCTGGTCGGCTTCAATTTCGAAGGCCAGACGCTCGAATCCCATCGCATGCTGGTCGGCGACGTCAGCGCAACAGGACTCGATCGTCAGTACTGGCATACCTGGCGCTCGGACCAGGGCTTTCTAGGCATGTGCCCCCTGCCCGGCACTGATCAATATCAGTTCCAGGCATCGGGAGGTCTGGAACTACCCGCGACACCTACCTTGGAGATCTTCCAGCGCATCGTGGAAGAACGCAGCGGACGCACCGACATCGTGCTATCGGCGCCCACGTGGATGTCCCTGTGGCGGGCCAATGTCCGCATGGTCGATCACTACCGCCAGGGGCGCATCTTTCTTGCCGGCGATGCCGCCCACGTCCATTCGCCTGCTGGAGGCCAGGGCATGAATACGGGAATCCAGGATGCGTACAACCTGGCCTGGAAACTGGCCGCCGTCATGCGCGGTGCGAACGCCTCCCTGCTCGACACCTACGAGGAAGAACGCCTGCCTGTTGCGCAATGGCTGCTTGGCCTGTCGAGCAAATTGCACATGCAGATCTCCAGCACGCTGCGCGTGGCGGCACGCCGCGACGAGGAAACCCTTCAGTTGGGCATCAACTACCGGCACGCGGCACTGGCCCAGGAACAGCGGACCACGCCCGGACAACGGCTCGCCGGAGATCGCGCACCCGATGCTCCCGGGTTGCGCGACGCCCTTGGCGCCGAGCACCGCCTGTTCGATCTGCTGCGCGGCACGCACGCCACGGTGTTGGCGTTCGGCGAAACCTGGAAAGAAACCCTCGATGCGATAGATCACCACGGCGACGCGCTCAAGACCCTCCTGATCGCCCCTGGGTACCATGACGATACCCAGGGTCACGCGGCCTCAGCCTATGGCATCGAAAAGCCAACGCTATTTGTCATTCGACCGGACGGCTACATCGGCCTGGTCACGGAACAGCGCGACAGTGACGTCATCGACACCTATCTGTCGCGCATCCTCGCCCAGCCCTGAACGACTTACTTAACGTGCACGGTGATCTTCTTCGAGATGATCGCCGGATCGAACGGGATATGGTTTTCGTCGGCAAGTTCCAACTGCAAGGTGTGCGTACCGGGAGCAAGCTTGAGCGTGGTCTCGGTCTGCCCCTTGCCGAAATGGATATGCGTTTCGTCATTGGGGATCGGCTGACCTGCGGCCGGCAGTTCCTTCACATCGACCAGCAAGTGGTGATGGCCTGTGCCTTCTTTCTTGACGCCGGCCGGCGCCACGCCCATGCCCTTCAGGCCGAAGACCACGGTGAACGACTGGGACACGGTGGCACCGTCCTTGGGCGAGACGATATAAACCTCGGCCCCTGCGGGCGCCTTGGTCACCGGCAGACCCGGCGCATCGGCCGCAAAGACAGCCGCGGAAAGAGAGGTCAACGCCAGGGCAAGCAGGATGCGTTTCATCGGTGACTCCGAGGTTGGGGGGAACCCGGAGTGTAACGACACTGCCACATGAAAAACCGACTACCAACTTCGGGCCTTTGTAAGGGCCGTGACCGTCATGCCTGTGTAACCACACCGCCACGCATGCGCAACCGCCCCCAACGAATCTACACCGGGCCAGCACGTAGAACATCCCAATGCGCATCGGCATTGTCAGCGAAACTTATCCACCCGAGATCAACGGCGTTGCACTGACCGTGCATAGCCTTGCCGCTGGACTTGCCGCCCAGGGGCATCACATCGACCTGATCCGCCCACGGCAAGCGACCGGCTTCAACGACGAAGCCGGCATCGAAACACTCCAAGTCCGAGGCGCGGCACTACCGCGCTACCCGGGGCTGCGCTTCGGCCTTCCGGCTACCTCTCGCCTGCGCGACAGGTGGACAGAAAACCGACCTGACGCAATCTACATCGCCACGGAAGGTCCACTCGGCTGGTCGGCGTTACGCACGGCCACGCAATTGGGTATCCCGGTCGCCACCGGCTTCCACACCCGTTTCGACACCTATGCCAGCCACTATGGCGTGGGTTTTCTCACCTCGGCCGTGCGTGGCTACCTGCGCCGCTTCCACAATCGCTCGGCCGCCACGCTGGTACCTACGACGGCGCTGGCCAAGGAACTGGCCGGACTGGGCGTCACCACCGCAAGGCTGTTGCGCCGCGCTGTCGATACCCAATTGTTCCACCCGATGCATCGCGATCCAGTCCTGCGTGCCTCCTGGAATGCCAGCGATAACGCGCCCGTGGTTTTGTACGTGGGACGTATCGCGCCAGAAAAGAACCTCGATCTGGCCGTGCGCAGTTTCCGCGCGTTGCAGAAAGTGGCGCCTGACGCTCGCTACGTATGGGTCGGCGACGGTCCTGCACGCGAAGCGCTGCAACGCGAGAATCCGGACTTCATCTTTGCTGGCATGCAACGTGGCGACGCGTTGTCGCGCCATTACGCCAGCGCCGACCTGTTTATCTTTCCCTCGCTCAGCGAGACCTTCGGTAACGTGATCCTCGAAGCGCTGGCCGCAGGCCTGCCAGTGGTCGCCTATGAAGAAGGCGCAGCACGCGAGCATCTGTTCGATGGCGTCAATGGTCGCTGCATCGCAATCGGCGAAGAAAGCGCGTTCGTCGAGGCCTGCGTGGATCTGACCATGCATCCGGATCGACTGCGCATGCTGGGGGCCACGGCGACGGAGAGCGTAGCCAGCCTGTCACCCGATGCCGTCATCCGCGAATTCGAAACCCTGTTGCGCCGACTTGGTGAGGACAAACCCCATGAACACCACGCCGCTGCCGTCAGCTGAGGCACTACCGCGCTACGCCTTCGACCGACGCCTGTGCGTCGCCGCGAACCACTGGGGTGCACGCCGTGCCGTCGGCGTGTTCTTCAGCATCATCAGCCGCCTCGGCGACGGCGTGTTCTGGTATGCGCTGATGCTGCTGCTCGCCGTGGTCGATGGCCGTCATGGCCGACTCGCCGCGTTGCAGATGGCGGTCACCGGCCTCACGGCGCTTCTCCTCTACAAACTGCTCAAGCGCTGGACCCGCCGCCCGCGCCCCTTCCGCGCCTGCCCCGGTGTCATCGCGCACATTCCGCCCCTGGATGAATTCAGCTTCCCGTCGGGACACACCCTGCAAGCGGTGAGCTTCACCGTCGTAGCCCTGGCCTGGTATCCCATCCTGGCACCGTTGCTGCTGACGTTTACCAGCCTGGTGGCCGCATCACGGGTGGTGCTGGGGTTGCATTATCCGAGTGATGTGATCGCTGCGACCATCATCGGTGGCGCGCTGGGAACACTGTCGCTATATGGAGCGGCCTTGATGGTGTGAACGCTCATCGAAGCGCTCCCAGTCAAGATATATACGCCCCTGTGCAAACGTTGAGCAACGTGTCGTGGTTGCCAGTGCCATCAATGAGATACACGTGTTTTCCACAGGTTTGCATCCCCGGCATCCACAAGCCCTGTGGAAAACCATGCCGACATGACACCGCGTGTAATCACATGCACGATATCGGCCGCCATCCAAGCGATGGGTCAAGCTTCCCCTGTGCATCGACGATAAAAAAGGGCGGCCTTACAGCCTGTGTGAAAACGTCGGACCATCAACAACGATGTGGCTTCTACGCGAAATCTGACTCACTCGTCGAAAGCAGGTAGGCCAGAATTGCATCTACGCAGACCATTTTGATCAAGAACTGCGCACCGCGAGATCGCGTTTTGCGTTTTCACACAGCCTCCTTAGCCGCCCTTTGCTAAAACTCAGGCCGCGCGAGGGGCTTTCATCATCAGGCCGAGTACGTCGGCCAGTTTGTCGCGCATGTCGCGGCGGTCGACAATCATGTCGATGGCGCCATGTTCGAGCAGGAATTCCGAACGCTGGAAGCCTTCGGGCAGGGTTTCGCGTACGGTCTGCTCGATCACGCGCGGGCCGGCGAAGCCGATCAGGGCCTTGGGCTCGGCAACGTTGATATCGCCCAGCATGCCCAGGCTAGCTGATACGCCACCCGTGGTAGGGTCGGTCAGCACGCTGATATAGGGCACGCCGGCATCACGCATGCGCGCCAGCGCGGCCGAGGTCTTGGCCATCTGCATCAGCGAGAACAACGATTCCTGCATGCGTGCGCCACCGGTAGCCGAGAAACACACCAGTGCACTGCGATCGGCCAGCGCACGCTCGGCGGCGCGGGTGAACTTCTCGCCCACCACCGAGCCCATCGAGCCGCCCATGTAGCTGAACTCGAATGCCACGGCCATCAGGGGGCGGCCCTTGAGCTTGCCGCTCATGGCCAACAATGCGTCTTTCTCGCCGGTGTTCTTCTGCGAGGCAATGACGCGGTCACGATATTTCTTCGAATCGCGGAATTTCAGCGGATCGGTGGGCTCCATGCTGGCCCACAGTTCCTGGGCGCTGCCTTCGTCGAGGAAGGCCGCCAGGCGTGCGCGCGAGCCGATGGCATGATGGTGGCCGCACTTGGGACACACCATCAGGTTGCGCTCCAGCTCCGGCTTGTACAGCACGGCGCCGCAGCCGCCACACTTTTCCCACACGCCCTCGGGGACCTTGCCCTTGCCTGCGGCGGAATTCTGCGTCCGCTCGCGCGGGCCCATGATTTTTTGCAGCCAGTTCATCGCAACACCTCAAACGTTCCCGGGCCGAAGCGGCCCGGAGAGCCGTTTCAGCGTGCATCCAGCGCCGTGCGAATCGGGTGCAGGAAAGCCTGCGCGCGCGAGGCGGCATCTTCCGCCGTCTCCGCTCCCGCCAGCCGCTCGACCAGCGCGCTGCCGATCACCACCGCATCGGCAAAGCCTGCGATGTCCTTGGCGCTGCGCGCATCGCGTACACCAAAGCCCACCGCCACCGGCGCCCTGGCGCGGGTCCGGATATCAGCCACGCGGGCAGCGATATCACGGGTGCTCAAATGGCCCGCGCCGGTGATGCCGGCAAACGACACATAGTACAGGAAACCCTCGGCCGACCCGCATAGGCGCTCCATACGCTCACGTGCGGTCGTGGGCGCGGCCAGCAGGATCTGCTTGAGCCCGGCATCCTTGAGCGGGGCCAGCACGGCGGACTCTTCCAGCGGGCAGTCGACCAGCAATACCCCATCCACGCCCACGGCAGCGGCCTCGCTGGCAAAGCGTTCGTAACCGTGAATCTCGATCGGATTGAGATATCCCATCAGCACGACGGGAGTGCGTGCGTCGCGCTGGCGGAACTCGCCGACCCAGGCAAGCACTTGACCCAAGCCGACGCCCTTGGCGATGGCACGCTCACTGGCATGCTGGATCACCGGGCCGTCGGCCATCGGATCGGAGAACGGAATTCCAAGTTCAATGACATCGGCACCGGCCGTGACCAGGGCATGCATCAGCGCGACAACGTGCGCAGGAGCCGGGTCGCCTGCGGTGACGAATGGAATCAGGCCAGTGCGACCAGCCTGGCGCAGTTCAGAGAAACGTTGTTCGATGCGGTTCATACCTGCACTCCTTCGCGCGCAGCAATGGTGTGCACGTCCTTGTCGCCACGACCGGACAGATTGCACAGCACGATTTCATCGGGTCGCATCTCACGCGCCATCTTCATGGCCTGCGCCACGGCATGACTGGATTCGAGTGCAGCAAGGATGCCTTCGGTGCGTGCCAGCAGATGAAAGGCTTCCAGCGCCTCGTCATCGGTGACACCCACGTAATCGGCGCGACCGGCATCCTTGAGAAATGCATGCTCAGGACCTACACCCGGATAATCCAGGCCCGCCGAGACCGAGTGCGTCTCGATGATCTGGCCGTCGTCATCGCAAAGCACGTAGGTACGATTGCCATGCAGCACACCGGGGCGCCCGGCGGCCAGCGACGCGGCGTGGCGCCCGGTGGCAATCCCCTCGCCAGCCGCTTCGGCACCCACGATTCGCACATCGCGGTCATTGAGGAAGGCGTGGAAAAGCCCGATTGCATTCGAACCACCACCGACGCAAGCGGTGATCGCATCGGGCAAGCGGCCATATTGTTCGAGCATCTGCGCGCGCGCCTCGCGACCGACGATGGCGTTGAAGTCACGCACCATCAGCGGATAAGGGTGCGGACCGGCCACGGTACCGATGATGTAGAACGTATCGGCGACGTTGGTGACCCAGTCGCGCATCGCTTCATTGAGCGCATCCTTGAGGGTCTTGGAGCCGGACGTCACCGGGATGACCTCGGCGCCCAGCAGCTTCATGCGATAGACATTGATCTTCTGGCGCTCGATATCTACTGCCCCCATGTAGACCACGCACCTCAGACCCAGGCGCGCAGCGACGGTCGCGCTGGCCACACCGTGCTGGCCGGCACCGGTTTCGGCAATGATGCGCGGCTTGCCCATCCGCTTGGCCACCAGGGCCTGGCCGATGGTGTTGTTGATCTTGTGCGCGCCGGTGTGATTGAGGTCCTCGCGCTTGAGCAGGATTCTCGCCCCGCCCACGTGCCGCGAAAGCCGCTCAGCGTGATAGATCGGGCTGGGCCGGCCGACGTAGTGCTTGAGATCGTGATCCAGTTCGGCCAGGAACTGCGGGTCGTCCCGCAGGCGCAGGTAGGCCTCGGTCAACTCGGCAATGGGCGCCATGAGGGTCTCGGCGACGTACTGGCCGCCAAAGTCGCCGAAACGCCCGTGAACATCGGGCCATTGATGGAAATCGTCGATCGTGGGCATCGGTCTATCCTGTGCAAAAAACTGTCAGATGGTCTGCAACTTGCTCATTAAAGCGGCTGATCAGCCAAAGTAAAAGCGACAAGATCGCCTGGATCTGTTAGAAAATCTCACATGACCGCCCGCGAACTTCCACCGCTGAACGCGTTACGCGCCTTCGAGGCCGTGGCACGCCTGGAGAGCGTCAGCCGGGCAGCCGGCGAATTGCACGTGACCCACGGGGCGATCAGCCGACAGTTGCGCAGCCTGGAAGAGGCGCTTGGCCAGCCTTTGTTTACCCGCCAGGGCCGCGGCCTGGTGCTCACCCCGACCGGCCACCAGTTGCGCGACAGCGCAGTCGAGGCGTTTGATCGACTGCGGGACGATTGGTCGAGCCTGCGGCGGCGCCACTCAGGTGCTCCCTTCGTACTGGGCTGCTCAAGCAGCGTACTGGCTCGCTGGGTCATTCCACGCCTGGAACGCATGGCACGGGATCTACCGCAACTGACACTGCGCCTGGCCGCCCAGGAAGAAGCCTTTCCATCCTCATGGCGGGAGCTCGATGCCGTCCTGACATTGGCCGGCACACCCTACCCCGCCGATTGCCGGGTGCAGGTGCTGGCGCCCGAGCGTATCGGCCCGGTGATCAGTCCGCGCCATCCCCACTACGCCCGTCTGGCAGGCGCCAGCATCGAAAGTCTGCTGGATGAGCCATTGCTGCACACCGCCTCACGTCCACAGGCCTGGCCCGACTGGGCTCAGGCCATGCAACTCCCCGTCGATCGGCTGCGCCAGGGACAGCGCTTCGATCATCTTTACTATTTGTTAGAAGCCGCACTGGCAGGCCTGGGTATCGCCATTGCACCTCAGCCACTCGTGGCCGACGAGTTGCGTGAGGGCCGCCTGCTGGCTCCCTGGGGATTCGTCACCACAACGGCGCACTGGCTGCTGGTCACGCCGCAACGCATGGACGCGACGCGCAGCGCGCCCCTGGTGTCGTGGCTGCGCCAGGAACTGGCCGGTCAAAGATAACGGCGAATGGCTTCGAGCAACTTGCCTGACTGCTCGACGTCCAGCTCACCCAGCCATCCTCGGCGTTCGGCCGGAATATGCGCAGCCGGGTCTTCATCGCTGAAGACATAGTGCTCAAACAGCACGCGCCACGCCTTGCGCTCGGCGGGCGGCAGCGATTTGTACAAGAGGATGGCATGCAGCAGGCCACCGATCCGGGTGTTGGGGACCAGACCGCTACCCTGCTCTTGCTTCCACCAGTAGTTGACCAGCGCGTTGAGCTTCTTCAGCGACGCGACGTGATGCCACCACATCGGCGGCATATAGATGGCATCCCCGGGCTCCAGATCCGCAACCAGCGCATGCTCCAGTGCCTCGCGCAGGCGGGGAAAGCGCGGATCATCGGGGCGATCCAGCCGAGCCATGCTGATGGCCGCTCCCGTGGGTGCGTAATCGAGCGGGCCGATATACAGATTGCCCACCTGGTCAGGCGGGAACACGGTAAAACGCCGCGCCCCGCAGGCCACACAGGCGATATTGTGATATTCGTCGAAATGCGCGGGCGTGGTGACGCGGTTTCCCAGCCATATTCTTGGCTTGATGCCATCACTCAACCACGGCACGGCGTGCTGTTCGAGAAATCCCGGCACGCAACGCTCGACAGGAGCGCTCTGCAAGGCCACGCCCGTGCCGTCGGATTCAGGCAACTGCAACAGCTTGTGCAATCCCTGCGTGACCGAGGCACGCTGGTGACTGAAATTGAAGTGCGAGCCATCGGCGCTGTAGCCAACGATGCCTTCGGCTTCCGGCGGCATGACCAGCGCATCGACCGCTGTACCGTTATCCCAACCGGCCAACATGGTGGCAAATGCACGATCGGATTGGCGAGCAGCGGCAACGATGGGCCAGTCGGCGACCAGGCCGCGAATCACCATCGGTCGATTCGACGCAAGCAGTTGTGGCAGCGCGTCGCCATGGCCGCTATAGCGGAACTCTTGCATCGACACAGGCATGAGCTATGGGACGTAACTGGCAGCGGAAAGGTCCATGCTAGCGCGACGGCGTCACCTCAACCATCGGCAAGGCGCACCTGCCCCATGAAAGCGGCCAGCTTTTCGGCATCCTTAATGCCAGGTGCCGACTCCACCCCGGAAGCCACATCCACGGCCCAAGGGTGGGCTGCGCGAATGGCCCGGGCCACGTTCTCGGCAGTCAGGCCGCCGGCCAGCATCACCGGTTGCGCCAGGTTTCGCGGAAACAGCGACCAGTCAAAACGCTTGCCGCTGCCGCCAGCCTCGCCCAGGCCATGGCCGTCGAGCAACAACGCCGACGCTCGCGGGTACTGCTGCAACCGGGCCAATGCAGCCTCGCCATCACCCATGGCAATGGCCTTGAGATAGCTGCGCCCGAACTGCGCGCACCACTCATCGGATTCATCACCGTGGAATTGCAGGTAATCGGGCTCCAACGCCTGGCTGATAGCCGCCACATCCTCGGCCGAGTCATCCATGAACAACGCGGTCAGCGCCACGAAGGGAGGCAATACGTCACGGATGGCCTGCGCCTGGGCCAGGGTCACGCGACGCTTGCTGCGCGCAGTGAACACCACACCGATGGCATCGGCGCCCAGACGTGCGGCCAGCAGGGCGTCGTGGGGGCGAGTCATGCCGCAGCACTTGATGCGTGTCCTCATCGGCTGACCTCGACCGGCAGGCCCCAATGCGCGTCGTAGCGCGGCCCGAGAAAGGTCAGGCCAGACGATGGCGCAGTTGGGCCGGCCACCTCGCGATCGCGCCCCGCCAGCAGTTGCGCCATCCAGGCCACCGGCTGTTCGCCGCGCCCGATTGGCAGCAACGAACCGACGATATTGCGCACCATGTGATGCAGGAACGCATTGGCTTCGATATCCATGATCACCTGGTCCTCCTCCCTGTACAAACGTATCGCGATCAGTTCGCGCCGAGCGTGCGCCGCCTGGCAGGATATGGCGCGAAACGCACTGAAGTCATGCTCTCCGAGCAAGGCCTGCGCCGCCTCGTGCATGCGCCCGGCATCCAGCGGCTGACGTTCCCAGGTCACGTATCGGGCATCCAGCGCGGCACGCACCGGACGATTAAGGATGCGATAGCGATAACGCCGGCTGCGCGCGGAAAAGCGCGCATGAAAATCGTCGGGCACGAGCTTGGCCCAAAGCACGGCCACGCTGGCGGGCAGATTGGCGCAGGCGCCCAGCACCCAGCCGCGCGGATCGCGCACGGCTTCAGTCTCGAAGTGCACGACCTGGCAACGTCCGTGCACGCCGGCATCGGTGCGTCCGGCGCAAGTTACTTCCACCGGATGGGCGGCTACGAAGCTCAATGCGCGTTCTAGCGCGCCTTGCACGGTGGCGCCGTGACTGAGGCGCTGCCAGCCGGAGAAATCGGTGCCGTCATATTCGACGCCCAAGGCGATGCGCATGGATCGGGTATCAAGCCAATGAGGCAGGCTAGGTTAACAGTCCGCGGCGCGAGGCGCAGGGGTAAAAGGCATCATGACAATCTGCGGCCATGCCACGGATTGCTCTGCAACTGAAGGAAATCTCAAAAGACCGCTGGTATCCGTCGTGCCGGCGCGGGCCAGGACCTAATGAGCGCCCACAGGCGCTACCCTGGCCGCTAAACCTCCAAGCCGCGACCCAAGTCGCGTCCTGCATCGCGACTGAACTCGCTCTTGCGCGAGGCTCGCTTCGGGGCACATCGTCTCTCTCAGCTCTATCGCAGAGGGCCGATGGAGCGCGCCGGGCGGCTGGCCCGGCACGTTGCACCCATGCGATTAGCGACGACCGGTATCCGATCCATGGATCTTTGCGCACTGATCCGTGGACTATAAAAAAAGCCCGCCGTGAAGGCGGGCCTTGGTTTCGATCAAACGGCGATCAGCGCAAGTCTTCGAGCAGGCGATGCGCAGTGTCCTTCTGCATCTGGTTGCCTTCGTGCAGCACCTCCTCCAGCATGGCGCGCGCGCCCTCAGGATCGCCCATGTCGAGATAAGCGCGAGCCAGATCCAGCTTGGTGTCGATCGGATCATCACTGAAGCCACCCAATTCATGCGAATAGCTGCTGTGATCGGTTTCCCCGGCTTCATGCGGTGCGGGGGCATGGCTGATCGGAGCCGGTTCGTCCAGCAGCGGCTCGTCATCGGCGAATTCCCAGGTGGAATGCGCGTGCCCCTCGGCGGCATGGTGCGGCTCAGCCTCGACCTCTGGCGCGAAATCGCTATGCGGAATCGCGTCGGGCTCCTGCACCGGCGGAGGAACGATGGGATGCGGAGTCAGGTTGAAGTCGAAGTGATATTCGCTGACCTTCTGGTTCTGTCCAGCCACCGGCGGTGGCACGCTCGGCGACGGCGCCGAGGCGTATTCGTCCAGATCGAAGTGATGCAGGGCAGCGCGCTCATCTTCACCGGCGAACGGCGAAGACTGCTGGCCATGCGCGAACAGCGGATGGTTCGGGACCAAGTCCTCGCCCATGTGCACCACATCCTGCCACTCCGGCTGCTGCGGATCGGTGATATGCGCATGCATGGCTTCGGCGGCAGCTTCGAAGTGCTCGACGTCGCGGCGGCTGTAGTAGAGGCTCACCAGTTCCAGATGCAAGCCGATGTCGTCCGGATGCTCGGCGAGCTGATCGAGCAGTTCTTCCTGATCCAGGTCCTCCTCGCCAAGGGGCGGCACGGCGCCAAAGCGATCAGCCAGCGACGAGCTGCCTCCTGTCGGCGCCACGATCGGCGCCGCTTTGCGACGACGCAGCAGCGCCGCCAGGGCCAGCAACACCACCACACCTGCACCAGCGGCCCAGGCCCAGGGCTGCATGAACCAGGGCGCTTCCTCGACCGGAGCCGGTGCGGGAACGGGTTTCGGCGTCGGCTTGACGGCCGGCTTGACCGGCGGCGCCGGCTGACTGGCGACGGGCTGCGCCGTACCGGCGTGGGCCGGCATGGCGGTGCCGGCAGGCATCGTGGTCGTATGAGCCGCGACAGGCGCCGGGGGCGTGACCGCGGGCGTCGGTATCGTGGCCGGTTTGGACGGCTGCGGCGTCACCGTGGATTTAGTGACAGTGGCGATCGGCGTGGTTGGCGCCTTGGCCGTGCTTGCCGCCGCTGGCGCGCCGCCGGCCTTGCGGGCATCGGCCAGCTTGCGCTGCAACTCGGCGATCTCGTTGTCCTTCAGGGTGAGCAGCCGTTCGTTCTTGGTATTGATGTCTTCCAGGTCTTTCAGGCGCGACTTCAGTTCGCTGCTCTGCTGCTGCAAGGAAGACAACTGCTCCTGGCTGCGCTGCAAATCCTGGTGCAGGGCTGCGGCTTCGCCCTTGCCATTACCGCCCGTCTCGCTCGACTTGGCCGGGACCAGCGCCAGGCGATCACCGCCGCCCCCCCTGGTTGGCGAGGTGGTGGCATTGGCACGTGTGCCGGCATCGGCGACCGACGTCGGCGTGCGCGTAGCACCGGCGCGCCAATCGCTATTCTGCCGGCGCACTTCAGCCAATGCGGCGGCCGTGGTCGTAGCCTGCACTTCGTCCTTGGTCGGGACACGCAGCACCGCGCCACTCTTGAGCGCATTGATATTGTCGCGATAGAAAGCGTCCGGGTTGACCTGCTTGAACGCCAGCAGCATCTGGTTCATATCCGCGCCGCCCTGCAACGACTGGCGCGCGATGGTGGACAGGCTTTGACCACGCTCGACCGTCACCTTGCCACCTTCGGCCACCGGCGGGCTCGCGACGCGCTGGCGAGCAGGCGCCGGCGCAGTCTCGGTACGGCTCGGGCGCGAGTTCGATGCCTCGGGTGCCGGGGCGGGCGTTGCCGCATGGCGCGGGGCACTGCCGGCCGGCGCGCGATGACCGACCGTATTGGTCGGGGGATCGAGCAACAACGGGAATTCGTGGACACTCTTGTTGCTGCCTGTACCGATTTCGACCAGCAGATCCAGGTAAGGATCGTTGACTGGCGTACTACTGGTCACGCGAATGATCTTGCCACCGTTGCCGCTGTCGACCACCGAGAACTGCAGCAGCATGGGCGGCGCGCTGGCGCCAGCCTTCGAAAAAGCATCCGCCGGAGCGAGTTGGGCCGTCAGATGATCGATTTCACCAGGATGGTCCGGCTTGACCGGAATCTCCGCCACCAGTGGCTGGCCGAGCGCGGATTTGACCTGGATCTGCCCCAGCTCCAGTGCTGCCGCATGGCCGCTGCCCATGGCAAGCGCCAGCATGATCGACAGCTTCAACGAACGATTCATCGTTTGGATCCCCCGAACGGCCTCGTGACCTTCTTATTAGCCCGCCACCCGTGGCTAGGCATGACGAGTGTGGCACTTTAGTTAGATAACGGCCAATCAACAATAGCTACGGCCGATGTTTACGATGCATTGCTGCGACTGGTTCTCGCTGCCGGGTTGGCTCAATGACCGGTGGTGCCGGTTGCCTGGGTCGCCTTGAGCTGCCGACGGAGATCCTCGATCGCCTGGTCCTGCCGAGCTCCCCGCTCGGCGGCATCACGGCTCTTGGCCTCTTGCCTGGCGACATCCTGCTGCAGTTGCTGCACCTGGTCATGCTGTTGCCGAACCTTGCGGTCCACCTCGACTTTTTGCCGGTCGGCCTGGGACGCCGGAGTCTCGCCGGCCATCGCGGTGACGGCAAGCAGGCTGCCGAGACTGAGAACGATGGCGCGGCGAAGAGTCATTACAGGTAGTCCTCTATCAGGAGCTCGGCGATCTGCACCGCATTGAGCGCAGCGCCCTTGCGGATGTTGTCCGAGACGACCCACAGGTCCAGACCGCGTTCGTGAGAGATATCCTCGCGGATACGTCCCACAAAAACTGGATCTTGCCCGGCGGCATCGCCCACGGGTGTCGGGTAACCACCCGGCTTGCGTTCGTCTTGCACCACTACACCCTCGGCCTGCTCAAGCAGTTCGCGCGCCTGCTCGGCGGTGATCTTGTCGCGGGTCTCGATGTGCACGGCCTCCGAATGTCCGAAGAACACCGGCACGCGCACGGCCGTCGGGTTCACCTGGATGGACTCGTCTTCCAGGATCTTGCGCGTCTCCCACACCATCTTCATTTCTTCCTTGGTGTAGCCATTGGCCTGGAAGTCATCGATGTGCGGGATCACATTGAAGGCGATCTGCTTGGGAAACTTGTTCTTTTCCACGTCCTGGAAGGCCAGCAGTGCGGCCGTCTGCCGGCCCAGTTCCTCCATGCCCGAGCGCCCTGCCCCGGACACCGACTGGTAGGTGGCCACGTTGATGCGCTCGATGCCCACGGCGCGGTGGATCGGCGCCAGCGCGACCAGCATCTGCATGGTCGAACAATTGGGGTTGGCGATGATGCCGCGCACCGTGTATTGCGCGATGGCGTGTGGATTGACCTCACTGACCACCAGGGGTATGTCATCCTGGTAGCGAAATTCCGAGGTGTTGTCGATGACCACCGCACCCGCCGCCGCCGCGCGCGGGGCATGCGTACGACTGACCGAGCCGCCGGCGGAGAAGAACGCGATATCCACTCCGTCGAAATCGTAGTCGGCCAGGTTTTTCACGATGACCGGTTTACCGCCAAAGGTGATTTTCTCGCCCGCCGAGCGCTCGCTCGCCAGCGGCACCAGTTCGCTGATCGGAAAATCGCGTTCGGCCAGTATGGCCAGCAACGCTTCGCCCACGGCGCCCGTCGCGCCGGCTATCGCCACCTTGTAGCTGCTCTTCTTGCTCATGTGCCCGGTTCAATTAGGAGTTCGAAGGCCGCCATCCCGGCGGCGACCTCCGCAACAGCGGAAATCTAGCCGGGCCAGCGGGTAAAACAACCGACAACACGCCTCGACGTGAATGTCGTCACGCTTTGTTGCACGAAAAGGTCGGAAGCAACGCATTTCGGCCCGGATCACCACCGATCCATGACTTCAGGGTTGAGCGGCGTCGGTGGATGCCCGGCCGACTGGCCGAGCCCCAGCGCCGCCAACAGATTCTCTGCTGCCAACAGGGCCATGGCGCGGCGAGTATCTTCGCTGGCGCTGGCAATATGCGGGCTAAGCACGACATTGTCCAAAGCCAGCAGGTCCGGATGAACCGAGGGCTCTCCTTCGAACACGTCCAGCGCCGCCGCGCCAATGCGCTTTTCGCGCAAGGCCGCCGCCAGTGCGACATCGTCGACGATACCGCCCCGGGCCACATTGACCAGCACCGCCGATGGCTTCATCCGGGCAAGCTCCGGCGCCCCCATGGCGTGGCGGTTGGCCGGCGTAAATGGCAGCACCAGGATCAGGTGATCGGATTCGCTCAGCAGCGTGTCTTTTTCGACCCAGTTGGCGCGGCAGTCGCGCTCGATGTCAGCCGCAAGGCGCGACCTGTTGTGGTAGAGCACGCGCATGTCGAAGCCGGCAGCGCGACGGGCGATGGCCTGGCCGATGCGCCCCATGCCCAGGACACCCAGGGTCTTGCCATGTATATCCACCCCCAACCAGTCATCGAAGCGCATCGCGCTGCCGGCCCAGTGACCGGCTCTCAACCAGCGCTCTGCGGCCCCTACTCGCCGAGCGGCGGCCAGCATCAGGGCCCAGGCGTAGTCGGCAACGCTTTCGTTGAGCACATCCGGCGTATTGGTGGCCAGCACACCCGCGCCCGTCATGGCGTCGATATCGAGATTGTTGAAACCGACGCCCAGATTGGCAATCACTTTCAAGCGGTTATTGCCTTCCAGCACATCAGCACCCACCCGCTCGGACAGCCCCAGAATGGCGCCATCGACGACAGCCAGCCGCTGCCTGAGCTGCGCGGCGGTACGAGTGGACTCCTCCGATTCGACCTCCACTTCTACATGGCGCGCCAGATAATCCAGCACATCAGCAAACAATGGGCGCGAGACCCATACTTTCGGCTTGTCGCTCATATCACATATTCTCGAAGCGGCGCATCGATATCGGCCATCAATCTTTAAGGAATGCGAGGCAGGATCTCACCGACATCGCCGCATTGCGCGCGATGGCGCAGGGCATGATCCATCAGCACGAGCGCCATCATGGCTTCGGCGATCGGCGTGGCACGGATACCGACGCAGGGGTCATGGCGCCCCTTGGTAACCACCTCGACCGGCTCGCCGGCAAGATTCACGCTGCGCCCAGGCACCAGCACGCTGGATGTCGGCTTGAGCGCCATGGAGGCAAGAACCGCCTGACCCGTACTGATGCCTCCCAGAATGCCGCCGGCATGATTGGAGACAAAGCCACTGGGAATCATCTCATCGCGATGCTGGCTACCGAGCTGACCTACCGCGGCAAAGCCATCGCCAATCTCCACGCCCTTTACCGCATTGATCGACATCATGGCCGCGGCCAGGTCGCCGTCCAGCTTGCCGTAGATGGGCTCGCCCCAACCCGGCGGCACACCTTCGGCTACCACGTTGACGCGCGCACCGACCGAGTCGCCGGATTTGCGCAACGCATCCATATAGGCTTCCAGCTCCGGCACCTGAGCCGCGTCGGGCCAGAAAAAAGGGTTGTCCTCCACGGCATCCCAGTCGAAGCCGTGGGGCACGATCTGGCCCAGTTGCGCCAGGTAGCCGCGCACGCGAACACCATGGCGCTCGGCCAGCCAGGCCTTGGCCACCACCCCGGCAGCCACGCGCATGGTGGTCTCACGCGCCGAGGAACGGCCGCCGCCGCGCGGATCGCGGATACCGTACTTCTGCCAATAGCTGTAGTCGGCATGGCCGGGACGGAAGGTCTGGGCGATATCGCCGTAATCCTTGCTGCGCTGGTCGGTGTTGCGAATCAACAGGCCAATGGGCGTGCCGGTGGTAAGCCCCTCGTACACCCCCGAGAGAATCTCGATATCGTCGGCTTCGCGCCGCTGCGAAGTGTGCCGGCTGCGCCCGGTGGCTCGGCGATCCAGATCGGCACGGAACATCTCCGGCGCCAGGGCAAGCCCCGGCGGGCATCCGTCGATCACGCAGCCAATGGCCGGGCCATGGCTTTCGCCGAAAGTGGTTACGGTAAGGAGCTTGCCGAAGGAATTGCTGGACACGATGAATGGACGGCCAAATGAATACTCGCCGAGCTTAGCGCGATTCGTCTCTCACTGCCGCCCATTCTCGTTGCAGCATGGCAAAAACGACGTCATCCACCCACTCGCCTCGCAACAGGTACGCTTCGCGAAAATGCGCCTCCTGACGCATGCCCAGCCGGGCAAGCAGCTTCATGCTGCCGGTGTTACGCGGATCGACCGAGGCCACCACTCGCCGCATGTCGCGCTCTTCGAACAGCCATCCGAGCAGCCGACGCATCGCTTCGGTCGCCAGACCGGTTCCCTGGCAGGTGGGATTGAGGCTGATGCCGAA
Organism: Dyella sp.; assembly: GCF_036384435.1. Classification (GTDB taxonomy): domain Bacteria; phylum Pseudomonadota; class Gammaproteobacteria; order Xanthomonadales; family Rhodanobacteraceae; genus GSA-30. Next base: position 27,882 of record NZ_DASVMI010000168.1, read on the forward strand.
GGTCGCCGAATCCTCCGGGCTATCGGGCATGCACACACCCAGGTCGCCGACCAGTTCCCCGCTTTCGCGCAACCGGATGGCACGCTGGGTCCAACCCGGCTGCGCCAGGGTGCGGCCTGACTGCTCCTGGATGAATGTACTGGCAGCCTCCAGCGTGGCCGGATACCAGCCCTGATAGCGCATTACGGCAGGAGCGGCGCGATAGGCAAAGAACGCCGCTGCGTCGGCCGGGCGCAACGCATCGATCGACAATCTCGGGGTGTCCCACGATGTCACGTCAAACCCCACGTGCACGCGCGGCGGCGCGAATGGCATCGGCGTGCTCGATCAGGTCCTGGCGCTCAAGCGCAAACACGCCCATGGCCCCAACCTTGAACTCGATCCATACGAAAGGCACCTCGGGCAACAAGGCACTGAGGGCATGCTCGCTCTCACCTACCTCCACGATAAGCAGACCATCTTCGGTGAGATGGTCCGCCGCCTGGTCAAGCATGCGCACGCAGATATCCAGGCCATCCTCGCCCGAGGTCAGGCCAAGCTTGGGCTCATGGGCGTATTCGCCGGGCAGCGCGGCGTATTCGTCTTCGGTGACATACGGCGGGTTGGACACGATCAGGTCATAACGGCGGCCAGCCAGACCATCGAACAAATCCGACTTGATGGCCTCGACCCGGCGCTTGACGTCCTGGAAGGCAATATTTTCGCGTGCCAACGACAGTGCCTCGTCGCTGATGTCGACGATATCGACATGCCAATGCGGGTTGTATTCGGCCATGGCAATACCGATGCAGCCCGATCCCGTGCACAGGTCCAGCGCACGCTCGACCTCTCGGTGATCGAGCCACGGCTGGAAACCCGACTCGATCAGCTCGGCGATCGGTGAGCGCGGCACAAGCGCACGGTGATCACTCTTGAACTTCATGCCGGCAAACCAGGTTTCGCCAACCAGGTAAGCCACTGGCAACCGCTCGCTCACACGGCGCTCGATCAGCGCCAACACACGCTCGCGCTCCTGGGCGGTCAACTTGCCCGCGCCATAGGCCGGCGGGATATCCGGCGGCAGATGCAGGCTCGCCAGCACCAGATGCGTCGCTTCGTCGATGGAATTGTCGTGGCTATGGCCGAACGTCAGCCCGGCGGCCGAAAAACGGCTGGCGCCGTAGCGGATGAAGTCGATGATGGAGGCAAGTTCGGCGGTCACGGGAGTGGCTGCGTGGTAAACGGGATCGGGGAGTATAGCGGCCAGTGGTTCGGGGTGGGGGCGATGGGTTGGCGACGAAGATGGGTACACATGGATACGTGGTGCGCAAGCCGTAAAGGCACCGTGGCGCCGCGGCAGAGTGACGGCTTGCCGCAATCATCCGCGCTTGCGCGCTTATCTCCCGTCTCCAGACGCACCAGTACGGCAACCCTCAAACTCGCGCAGCGCTCCAAGCAACCTGACTGCCCGCGACAACCGCCCGGACTTGCGCCCCTCCTACCCGCCTCCCGGCCACTCCCAAGCCCGCCCCTCGCCCGCCAGCACGCAATCCCCCATACTCCCGCGATGACCTTCAACGTACTCCTGCAATACATCCTCCCGCATCGCTTCCTGTCGCGGATCGTCTATTGGGCCACCCGGTGGACTTTCCGCCCGTGGAAAAACTTCCTGATCAGCAAGATCGTGCGCAGCTACGACGTGGACATGACCGAGGCCGCGCAGCCCGATCCGTTGGCTTACCAGCACTTCAATGCGTTCTTTACCCGCAAGCTGAGGCCGGACGCGCGCAAGCCGGACAACCTTGCGCAATCGGTATTGTCACCGGCCGATGGGCGTGTCAGCCAGGCCGGACGCATCGTCGAGGGGCGTATCTTCCAGGCGAAAGGGCAGCAGTACACGGCGGCCGAACTACTCGGCGACGAAGCCGCCGCCGAGCCCTACCGCCATGGCAGCTTCGCCACGATCTACCTGTCGCCGCGTGACTATCACCGCGTGCACATGCCGCTGGCCGGGCGCCTTAAGGAAACCGTCCATATTCCGGGCCGCATCTTCAGCGTGGCGCCGTTTGCCGTGGAGGCGATCCCGCGCCTGTTCGCACGCAACGAACGACTGGTCTGCCACTTCGAAGGCGAGCATGGTCCATTCGTCGTGGTAATGGTCGGCGCCATCCTGGTGTCCAGCGTGGCGACGGTATGGGATGGCCTGGTGATTCCTCCCTACGCCTCCAACATCCGACGAAAATCTTTTGCCGGCCAGGATATTACGCTTGATCGCTTCGCCGAGATGGCGCGTTTCAACATGGGCTCCACGGTGATCGTGCTGTTCCCCGAAGACACTGTGAAGCTTGACGCATGGACACCCCAGCAGTCAGTGCGTGTGGGGCAGCGACTTGGCCAGTTGAGACAAGGGAACGTGTAAGGGCAGGCAGAACTGTGACGCATTTTGTCGTTTTGTGACCTTTTTGGCGCATCGCCACAGCAAAGGCCGCTAATCTCGTCAAGTGAGGCCCAGGGGATCTGAAGGGGAGATCAAGGGCCGGTCACCTGCGAGGACACTACATGCGTATCGTTACCCGCTTCATCGCGATGAGTCGCGCGCGTCAGCTTGCCCGCCAGTTCCGTGACATCGAGCGCGCCATCCAGGCCCTGCCTGCCCGTAGCCATGGTCGACTGGGCACGATGACGCTTCGCGAGATCGGACAGGCATCACGCACGGATTTCCCCCATCTCTACGGCACCGCGCCCGAAGAGCGCTACCAGCCATGGGGCCAAGGCACCGACGTAGGGCACGCCCGCGCTCGCTCGGAC
>NZ_DASVMI010000169.1:0-46569 GCF_036384435.1 Dyella sp.
CACAAGCCCGTGCCGAGGGCGGCCACATCCTTTGCGGCGGGGACGCCGTAACCGTGAGCGGGCGCTGCCAGGACGGCTGGTTCGTTGCGCCGACAGTGATCGAGGGCCTGCCGTCGGAAGCGATCACCAATCAACAGGAAATCTTTGGGCCGGTGGTCAGCCTCATTCCGTTCGATGATGAGGCCGACGCCCTGGCCATCGCCAATGGCACCGGCTATGGCCTGGCCGCATCGCTGTGGACTGGCGACCTGTCCCGTGCACACCGCCTGGGCGCTGCACTGGATTTCGGCATCGTCTGGATCAACTGCTGGATGTTGCGCGACCTGCGCACGCCCTTTGGCGGGACGAAACAATCCGGACTGGGTCGCGAAGGAGGTGAGGAGGCTCTGCGCTTCTTCACCGAACCCAGGAATATCTGCATCCGTTATTGAAGAAGGTTATCGTGGCCAGCCCCCTGCAAAGCCTGCTCGACAGCAACCGTGCATGGTCCAATACCATGCGCAACCAAGACCCGGATTTCTTTGAGCGCCTTGCCCAGCAGCAAGCGCCCAAATACCTATGGATAGGCTGCTCCGATTCGCGCGTGCCTGCCACGCAGATCGTCGACTTGCCTCCTGGTGAGATATTCGTTCAACGCAACGTGGCTAATGTCGTGTCGCACTCGGACCTCAATTGCCTGAGTGCGATCCAGTTCGCCGTAGACGTACTGAAAGTCGAGCACATCCTCGTCGTCGGCCACTATGGCTGCGGCGGCGTGCAGGCCGTGCTCGACGATCGTCGCCTCGGCCTGGTCGACAACTGGCTACGCCATGTCAGTGACGTGGCAATCAAGCATGCCGGCATGTTGGGTGCGATCGACTTGATGACCCTACGCAACACGCGCTTGTGCGAACTGAACGTCATCGAGCAGGTGGTCAATGTCTGCCAGACCACCACGCTCATGGACGCCTGGGAGCGCGGCCAGCAGGTATCGGTGCATGCCTGGTGCTATAGCCTTGCCGATGGCCACATCAACGATCTGGACATGCATGTAACCTCACGTGAGGGTACGCGAACTGCCTATGAAAGCGCGATCGAACGCATGTTCATCGTGCAAGGGACAATGCGATGAGCCAGGTCATCCATAGCCAAAGCGCACCACGCCCTGTGGGGGCATATCCGCATGCGCGCCGCGTGGGCAACCTGCTCTTCTTATCCGGCGTAGGCCCGCGTTCACCGCTGGACAACAGCATCCCCGGCAATGTGCACGACGCCGATGGCAAACTGGTAGCCTATGACATCGAGGCGCAATGCCGGCAGGTGTTTGCCAATGTGAAAGCCGTGCTGGAGTCGGCTGGCGCACAATGGCGTGACTTGGTGGACGTCACCGTTTACCTGACCGACATGACGGCGGATTTTGCCGTGTATAACCGCCTGTATGCAGAATATTTTGCAGGTGTCGATGCCGCACGCACGACGCTGGGCATCACCGCGCTGCCTACCCCGATCGCGATCGAGCTCAAATGCATCGCGGCTGTCGGGACATCAACCGGCACGTTGTAAGAGCGAATTTATTGGTGAAGCAATCTGCGACTCAGTCGCAGATTGAGACTTCAGACCTCTCAGCTACGACCTCGTCGCGACTTGCATCGCGACTGAAGTCACTCCTTCCCATCGCCTGGGGCGTCATCCGTTCCGGCAAGCCGTTTGATCCCAATATCGCTCTTGCTTAGATCGGCGCGAGACGGTATCTACGACGAACCGGGCAGCGCGTCAGTGCCATCCTGCTGGAGGCACGCGCGCAGCAGCTCGAGGATCAATGCCTGGGTGGGAATGGCTTTGGCTTCGTTGTAGGCCAGGCTGTCTTCATCCATGTAGTTGAGCTGCGCCAGTTCCAGTTGCACGGCTTGAATGCCTTCATTCGGACGGCCGAAGTGACGGGTAATGAAACCACCCTTGAACCGCCCATTGATCACGAACCGATAATCGGACTGCCCCTCCAAGATGTCTTGCAAGCATCGCTGCAGAGACGGCGTGCAGCTGGCACCCTCGACGGTGCCCACGTTGAAATCCGGCAGCTGCCCGTCGAAAAGCATCGGCACACGCGAGCGGATGGAATGCCCCTCCCACAAAACGACCCGGCCATGCTCTTCACGCAGGCGCGTGATCTCCTGCGCCAGAGCCTCGTGGTAAGGGTTCCAGAAATCATGGACGCGGCGCTGCACTTCCTTTTCATCGGGTTCGGCGCCCTCCAGGTACAGCGGCTTCCCATCGAACCCGATCGTCGATACCAGCCCGGTTTCCTTGCGGCCGGGATAAAGCGCATGCCCGTCAGCAGGCCGATTCAGGTCAACCACATAGCGCGATGCCAGCGGCCTGATCAAACTCGCTCCCAGGCGAGCGGCCAGCGGCTCGTACAAGCGCCCGACATGCCAGTCCGTATCGATGGAACGACGCGCGTGCGGTGTCATGCGCTCGGCGATATCCGGCGGAATATGACTGCCGTCATGCGGCAGGCTGATCAGTAGCGGCGCGTTGCCGCGATGCAGGATGTGTGTGGTCATCGAGCCAGCCCTCAAGTCATGGTTACCAGTTCTTCGGCTGAGCTGGGATGGATCGCCACGGTGTCATCGAGATCTTTCTTGCGCACACCCAGCTTCATCGCCACCGCAAAGCCCTGCATCATTTCATCGGCACCCAGGCCAAGCACGTGGATGCCGACCACACGTTCGTCAGCACCCACGCAGATGAGCTTCATATGCGTCTTACCGGCGCGCTTGGCGATAGCCCACTGCAATGGCGAGAAGCTGGCGCGATAAACACGCACCTCCGGCCCGTGCATGGCACGTGCCTGTTCCTCGGTCATGCCGACCATGGCCAGGGGCGGTTCGGCAAACACCACACTGGCAATGTCCTTGTGCTCCAGGTGCGCGTCCGGTTGCCCACCAAACAGACGATCGGCGAGACGTCGCCCTGCCGCCACGGCGACCGGCGTGAGCTCCCGGTTCTCACAGACATCGCCCACGGCATAAACACCTTCGACGTTGCTGTTTTGCCGCGCATCGACCAGGATGCGCCCTTGCTTGCCTCGTTTGACGCCGATCTTTTCGAGATCCAACGATTCGGTATTGGGAACACGCCCTATCGCCCAAAGCAACGCATCATAGGGACCGCATGCGCCTGCATGGGCGTCATCGAGCACCAGGCCATTGACCTCCTTGCGCAACGCACGTACCTGCGTGTCGTGATTGAACATCACTCCCCGATCAGTCAAGTGTTGCTGCAAGGCAGCGACCATTTCCGAGTCGAAACCGCCAAGCAGTCGCCCGCGCGCATGCACGGTCACCTCGCTGCCGAGCGACCTGAGCAATCCTGCAAACTCGATGGCAATGTAGCCACCACCAACGATCGCAATACGATCAGGCCTTTGCTTGAGTGCAAACATGTCATCGGACACCATACCAAGGTCGAATCCGGGCACGTCGATTCGACGCGGACGCGCCCCTGTCGCGATGATCACGTGCCTGGCACGCAATGATTGGCCACCGGATGTCAGCACGGTCCGTGCATCGACAAAACGCCCAGCCTCGGGGATCCACTGCACACCCAGATCATCCAGGCGCTGCCGATAGCGGTCCTTGATGCCATGGATGTAATCGGCACGCAACCGGCGAAAATGCTCCCAGTCAAGCTCAGTCTTGCCTGCGAGGCCAAAACCATAATCGATCGCCAACTCCTGCGTTTGCGCAAGTTGGGCAGCAAACCAGAGCGCTTTCTTGGGCACGCAGCCCACATTGACACAAGTACCACCCAGCACGCCAGGATCCAGCATCGCCACGCGGGCGCCGTGGCGCGCCGCGCGCATGGCCGACGCCAGGCCACCCGAACCGGCACCCAGTACCACCAGGTCAAACTGTTCACTCATCGAAGTATCCACCATGCGCGTTGCAAGGTAACCGGGAAGGCTTTAAACGGGCGTCCATGAAGGAGCCTGACGCTTCAGAGATGAAAACGCGCGGGAGCATACGGTGCCGCATCGATTTCGGTAGACCGGCCGAGCAACTGTTGAGCGACGAGCTCCCCGGTCGCAGCGGACATGCTGATGCCAAGCATCCCATGGGCCGTAGCCAGATGCAGGTTCGACCATCGCGTACTGGGGCCGATGATCGGGATTTCATCCATGCTCATGGGTCGCCAGCCCCACCATTCCTCTTGCAGTTCCGGTCCCACCGGCTCGTGCAGGCTCTCCGAAGCGGCCCGGCGCAAGGCGTTGAGGCGCACTTGGTTGAGTCCCTCGTCGTAGCCTGAGAACTCCATCGTGCTGCCCAACCGGAAACCGCTACCCCAGGTCGTGACGCATACCGCTGCCTCGCGCAGCACCAGCGCGTGCCGAGGCACGCGCGCGGGACGGCTGTAAGTCAGCGAATAGCCCTTGCCAGGCTGCATGGGTAGACGCAGCCCCAGGATCTTGCCCATCAAGGGCGACCATGCACCCAGCGCCAGCACGACGCGGTCGGCGTGGAACACGCCTCGAGTAGTGCGCACATGGCTTATGCGCCCATCCTGGGTGCCGAATTGGTCGATGCGCGCCCCGCTTTCGATCACGCCGCCCAATTCACGCACCCGACGCGCCAGTTCAGCCACATAACGATCGGGCCGCAGTTGGGCGTCATCGGGATGATAGAGACCGCCCACCACGCCCGGCTTGAGTGCCGGTTCCATCCCCGCGATCTGGTCGCCGTGCAGGCGACGCACCTCGACGCCGAGCTTTTCCAGCACGGCAACATGATGACGTTCATCGGCGTGCATCAGCCTGGGCGTACGGTAGACATAGAGTTCGCCGCGCTCGACAAACTCGCAATGCAGCCCCTCTTCGGCGATCAGTTGCGCGAGAAGCTTGCGCGAGCGCTGCAGAATGGCCGAACGAGCTGCCGCCGCATGATGGAAGTCGCGCCAATTGCAGCGCTGGGCGAAACCGAGCATCCAGCGCAGACGCTCCAGGTCGGGACGTGGATTGACGTACAGCGGAGCGTCGGAACGGAACATCGAACGCAGCGCCAGACTCACCATGCCCGGCATCGCCAATGGAGCGGCGTGACTGGGGGTAATAGTGCCGCAGTTGCCATGCGAACTACCGCTTCCAGGCGTGCTTTGTTCCAGCAGGCGGACTGACACCCCTGCTTTGAGCAAATACAACGCACTGGCGAGGCCGATCACGCCGCCCCCCAAAACAAGCACATCACTACGCGAAGCATCCATTCGGGCATTGTAGCTGGCATGCCTTCATAAGCTCACCCCAGGCACGTGCGCTTTTGCATCGGCTTGTGGTCCATGGCGCAGCCGACCACGTTGGTGCAGATGCCCAGAGGCTGCAGGTATTTCAACAGCTTGGGCCGGCACTATCCCTACTTGCGCACTTCGGTCCATCGTCTCCGGGGGTGGCGGCATGGCGATCCTCCCGACCCAGTCGGCCGGCCCATGAAACATCTCACCTAAAAATTTGCCCCGGGGGCTTGCAGAATGAGAATTACAGATGTAATTTCATTACAAACTACAAACGTAATCCTAACCGTGATCGCATCCTCCCTCCTGACCAGCACGAACGTCCAGGCCCTTCCAGTCCAAGCCGCCGTGGCTGTGCAGTCATCGTCAGCCCGCAACCTGCTACGCGATTTGGAGCCTATGAAGAACGATCTGGCGCGTTACGAATATCTCTCCGATCAGTTGCAGCGACTATCCAATACGGACTGGATCGTCGGCCAGCAACTGGCCGCGTCGCTGGAGTGCGAACTGGGGTTGTACAACGAAGCCGTGCATGATTTTCCCTTCGACAATCGCGCACGTGTCACTATCGATCCGTCACAACTCCCCACGCCGGGCGGCTGGCATGTCGCCAGCGCAGCCGACACCATCACGACGCTGGCTGCGCAGCGACGGTTGGTGATGGTCAACGAAGTACACCACGATGCCCACACTCGCGAACTGACCTTGCAGTTGCTTCCCCGCCTGCGCAAGCTCGGCTTCAATTATTTCGCAGCCGAAGCACTGGACGACAAGGACAGCCAGTTGATGAGGCGCGGTTATCCCGTGGCAGGGCAAAGCTCCTACCTGCACGAACCGCTATATGGCGAAATCGTGCGCGAAGCGATTCGACTCGGCTACATCATCGTGCCCTACGAATCATCGGCAGCGTCCACCGCCGAGCGCGAGCAAGCGCAGGCCGAAAACCTCTATCGCCGCGTGTTTGCCCACGATCCACATGCAAGGCTGCTCGTGCATGCAGGCTATGCGCATATCGACAAGGCGCCAGGCGCACTCGGCGGCAACATCATGCCCATGGCGATGCATCTTGAACGTTTGAGCGGTATCGAACCACTTACCGTCGACCAGTCGCAGTTACGCGACATCGGTGGCCACGGTCGCAATGAAGCCTATCGGCAGTTGACCACGGCCTTTTCCCTGGATCGCCCCAGCGTGCTGGTGAACAACGACGATGGACGGCCATGGAGCAGCGACGCGCACCGCCATGATGTCAGTGTGCTTCTGCCACCGATCGATCACCGCCGCCGTCCGGCCTGGATATCGCTGGGTGGTGTCAGACAATCGAGACTGGTCAATACCACCATGTGCGATGGCAAGACCCCTTGCCTGGTTGAAGCGCACTACGCCAGCGAGGGCAACGATGCCACGGCTGCCGACCGCATCGCCTTGCTTGTGCCCGACAGCGTCAATTCCCTGTTCCTGTATCCGGGCGACTATCGCGTTACTGCTTCGGATGGCGCAGGCCACACCTTGAGTGAACGCAAGCTACATATCGAGGCGACCACACCATGACACAAATCACCGAAGCCGAGGCACGCGTCATGGACGTGCTATGGCGCAACGCGCCCCGCACGTCTGAAGACATCGTCGAGGCGCTGCGCGAACCGACCGGCTGGCACGAAAAAACCATTCGCACGCTCCTGAATCGATTGCTTGGCAAGGGAGCGGTCAGTGCCGAACGTGACGGGCGGCGCTATTTGTATGCTCCGGTGCTCAGCCGCCAAGCATGGCAACACGAAGAAAGCCGAAGTCTGCTCGATCGCGTGTTCGGTGGCCGCGTCGCCCCTTTGCTGGCGCATTTCACGCAACATGAAAAACTTTCCGCCAAGGACATCGCCGAGCTACGCAAGCTGGTAGAGACCATGGAAAAGGAACGCCAGTCATGAACGACATGTTCTGGCACTTGCTTGCTTACAGCACCGCTGGCCTGGGCTTGACGCTATGCCTGCGCAAGCCTGCGCGCCGACTATTCGGCGCATCGCCTGCATTCACGCTATGGCTGCTACCGCTGATCTTCTGCCTGTTGCCATGTTTGCCGGATGGCACGATGACCATGGTGATCCCACCGCTGCACGCATTGCCGGACAGGCTCTCATCGATAACGACGCAGATGCCGCCTCGCATCGTGGACTTCCGATGGGGCGCGCTGTGGTTGGCCGGTGCGCTGGTAACGCTGATCCGTCTGGCATCGCATTATGTTCGGCTGCGCCGCGAGTGCCGGCCGTGGACGAGCAGCCTGCCAGAATTGGAAGGCTTTGCGATCGAACGGGTGCGTATAAGCCCTCATGGTCCGGCGCTGTTGTGGGCGATGCGCCCCTTGCTTTTGCTACCGGCTGATTTTACGCATCGTTTCGATATCGCCGAGCGTCGCTGCGTGCTGCGCCACGAATTGACGCATCTTCGCCGCGGTGATGCCTGGTGGAACCTGCTCGCCGAATGCCAACTCGCGATGCTCTGGTTTCATCCCCTGGCGTGGCTCGCCTTGCCACGCTTTCGACTCGACCAGGAGCTGGCCTGCGACGAACGCAGCTTGCGCGATGCGCCTGATCAGCGGGCGCAGTATGCCCACACCTTGTTGCACAGCGCCGGCGTGGCTGTCACGCCGGCCATCATCCCCTGGCTCAACCAGCCACAATTGAAGGAGCGTCTCGTCATGATTCAGCAGGTCGCATTGGGTGTTTCGCGTCGCCGCCTCGGTTACTTCGTCCTCGGCTTGCTGATGGCTGCCTGCGCCATGACGGCACAAGCAGCCGGCCAGCACGCCTCATCCCCCGCTGCCGCAGATGTCGAAGCCAACTTGAAGCTCGCCGCGCCCACGTACCCCCAGGAGGCCCTGACGAACAAGGAACAAGGCCTGATCTGGCTCAAGGTGCAGGTTGATCAGACTGGCAAACCCGGCAAGATCGACTTCGACGCCGAGCGCAGCACCACGACATCCACCGCACTGATCCAGGCCGCCAGCGACGCCGCTGCGCACTGGCGCTTCAAGCCAGCCATGCGTGACGGACAGCCAATAGTCAGTTGGGTGCGGATCCCGGTCCAGTTCGATTTGAATCCGAAATCCAACAAGACACCCGTTTCGTCCAATTCCTAAACACTTTTCCATAACCCATTGATTTGATAACCTCGGCATGCCTACTGCCGAGGTTGTCACATGGTTACCCAGGATCTTTCCGACACGCCAGCCCGGAAGCCTGCCTCGCACCCCGCCCTTTTTCGCGGGGGGCTTTGCGTGGTGATCGCGCTCCTGGCCGCCTGCTCTTCTGCACCTGCACCACGCAAGCGCCAGCCACAGCCCACCTTCAAGGAATCGCACACGGCGCTGGCCGACGAGCCGGCCCGTGCGCCTCATGCCGTCGGTACCGCCAACGATGTCTTGTTCCGCGCCATCGCCCTGGTCGGCACGCCTTATCGATGGGGAGGCAATACCCCCGAAGGCGGCTTCGACTGCTCCGGCCTGGTCGACTATATCTACCGCAATGCTGCCGGCCTGATGCTCCCGCGCACTTCGCACGACATGTCCGTGATGACGGGTGTAAAGGTGCGCAGCATGACGGATCTCGCCAGCGGTGACCTGGTGTTCTTCGGCGGTAGCCGCGGCATCAGCCATGTCGGTGTCTATGTCGGCAAGGGGCGTTTTGTTCACGCACCCAATAGCGGCGGCACGGTACGGCTGGACGATATCGACGGGCCTTACTGGCGCGATCATTTTGCCTATGGGAAGCGACTGTTGGACTGAAGACCGGGAACAGGAGAACGAGTTGAGAGTACGCGAGCCCAAGCGCGCGTCATCAGCATGCGAAGCACGTTTCTTGCGGTATGCGCAATCTGCTACTGTTCAGCCTCTTGTCGCAAGGAAGCTCGTCTTTGAGATACACACGCTTGACCGCTCGGCGCGGAAGTCTCTTGTTGTCGTTTTGCCTGGTCGCCTCGACGGTATCAGCCAAGGATGTTCCGTCGCTGTTCGACAAGCCGCTGCGCGAAACCCACCTGCCCTTGCCCAACAATCCGAACAGTCCACAAGCCAAGCCTGAGTTGAGCTGTTGGTATTACCCGCACCTGATGATCAAGCAGGTCGATATCGGCGAGAAGGGTGCCGAACAATTGTCGATGATTCCGGTGGCCCCGGGACAGGCCACGCCTGCATGCAAGCGCACTCATGACAAGGCCGAGCAGGTCATCAGCAACTGGAGCGGTTATTTCTGGGGCGTCAAGGGCGATTACGCCTTTTTTAAGGCTGCCGATGGCTTCAACGGTGGCACCGGATTTGCCATTTTCAACGCCGTCAATGGCGACAGGCTGCAGACGGGCACGATGGCCGACGATCACCTGCTCGCGCTGCAATCGCTCAGGCCAGCAGGGATCGAGCAGCTTGACGAGAGGCGTATTTATCCGTTGTTGGTCCGCTACAAAAGCCTCTACCAGGCGCCCTGTTCATTGCGTTCGGACGAGACCGCCTGCTGGAATGCCATTCGGCAGATCACCGGGCTGGTGCAGGCTGCGCCGCCTGATTGTGGCAGCGCGTACGCTACGCAGGAACAGCAAGCCACCTCGGCCAAGGACAAAGCTCAGATTGCACGTAACCCCACGGTGCTTACCTATGACGTGGAGGCCATCGTCGACGATCAGGGCGTGCTGCGCTTTGCCGCCACATCACCTTCCACCGCCTGTTATCCCGCCGAGTAATCTCGTTTTTGATGGGTGTTATCACACTTTCTTTTCAGCACTGCCGCAACACTACAGGCCTTCCTTATTGCGCAGGGCATGCCATGAGCCTGGAGAAAGTCGCCTATACCGCCACCGCCACGGCCAAGGGCGGCCGGGAAGGCCATATCCATAGCAGTGATGGTGTCTTGGACTTCGATCTGCGCGTGCCGAAAGAAATGGGTGGCCCGGGCGGTGCCGGCAGCAACCCGGAGCAACTGTTTGCGGCAGGCTATGCCGCGTGTTTCGAAGGCGCCGTGCGCTTTGTCGCACGCGAAAAGAAAGTGCCCTTGCAGGACGCCTCGGTCACAGCCCACGTTGGCATCGGCCCCCGCAAGCCCACTGGTTTCGGCATCGCGGTAAAACTCGAAGTGAACCTCCCGGGTATCGATCGCACCGTGGCACAGGAACTGGTCGATATCGCGCACCGCGACATCTGCCCGTACTCGCACGCCACGCGGAATAACGTAGACGTAGATATATCTCTGACGTGAGGGGAGAGGCGGTGATCAATACATCACCGCCTCTCTCTTATTATTGGAAACTCACGCGAAGCAAATCCGGTTGTACGCCAATCGGCTTACCCGGATCGGTCACGGGCGGAGTATTACCGCTCTCCACCAGCCAGCGGCGCAAGGTCTTGGGTGGTATCGCCCCCATGCCGCGGGCAAACGCCATGCTCTGAACAACCGCCGCACTGGCGGCAATGATCGGATTGGCCGAAGACGTGCCATTGAAATGATGCGTGTACAAGTTGGTTGGCGATGCCAATGACCATGACGTCGTAGTCACGTCACCGCCCCAGGCATAGGTATCTACACGACTCCCATACTCGGAAAATCCGGCTCGCATGCCGGTACGAGGATTGATGGCACCTGCATAGATGGCGCCCGAGTCGCGCACGTTGCGCTTGAACGTATCGCCGAAATAGGGGTGGTCCAGGTTGACGTTGCCGTTCGCCGCAGCAATGACAACATGCACGCCCTTTTCTTCGGTCAGATAGCTGATCGCGTCAAACACCGGCCTAAAGTATTCCACGGGCATGTAACAGCCATCCCCACACCCGATGGCATTATCCAAAGGGCTTCCCTTGGCGTACTTGTAATGAACGCCCAACTGAATCACGTCACCAGCCTTCAGGTGCTTGGCAAGATCAACGAGTTGATCACCCGCACCGTATTTGGAATATCCAATGACAGATCCATATGCAATGCCAGTGACGCCAAATCCATTGTGCTTGCCGACCATGCTGCCTACGCTCGCCGTGTCATGCGAATCGGTCGCGTGCGCCTGGACATCCCAATGCTCAAGAAATGGTGCAGGCAAATCCTCGTGATCGTAAGCCCAGCGCCCGATTTCCACCGAAATGATTCTTGCCTTGCTGCCATCACCACCAGGCAATGCCCAGACGGATTGAGCGTTGACGCCACCCACTTTGAAATCTCGGTCAGCGGAAATGGGCGAGCCAAGATAATGCTGGCGCCCGAGATAGTCCGGCGTGTTACTCATCGCTGACTGGAAGTAGGCCGGCTCAGCATGAGGCTCCTCATAGATGGCCTCGACCTGCCCATTGGCACGCAGCCTTTGCAGGGTCAGGTCGACTTCGTGGTCGGTGAGTGACGCGGTCGGTAGCGTGACGTAACGATCAAGCCGGTGACGCGCCATGGCTTGTGCCTCCTCCAGAGACGATGCCTTAGCCATGGGCTGAAATACCTGCGTGGATTCAAGGCCAGCTGTTGCCCGCATCGACGCCATTGAACCACCCGGCTTCAACAATACGGTGATCGAATCAGGATGTTCGGCAAGGACTGGACCAGCGCCGATCGCCAACGCGAGTGCAGCAGCCAGTCGTGCTTGAAGTTTCATGTCATCGCTCCTTGTGCGTGTATTGCGTGCACAAGAAGATGCCCCATCACCTCTGGGCAAAATGCCATCCTCCCTCTTGGTGAGGCCACCGACATTACAGCTCCAAGATGTAGTCCGGAGAAGATGACAGCCTTTTTTCTACACTTTGGCACATAAAAAAATGGCGCCCGCAGGCGCCGTTTTTTATGTGCCAAGCGTCGATCAATGCGCTTCCGCACCGGGGGGATGCGCATGACCATGCTGAATTTCTTCTTCGGTACCATCACGCACTTCATTGATGGTGACGTCGAAGTTCAGCGTCTTGCCGGCCATCGGATGGTTGAGATCCACATCGATCGTGGACATGCCCACCTTGTGGACAGTGACTACACGATGGCCACCCTGCTTGAGCGCCAATACCGTCGTATCGCCAACCTTCAGCTTCGCACCGTTCTGGAAGTACTTCTTTGGCACGCGCTGAATCTGACCGTCCTGGCGCTCACCATAACCTTCGGCCGCCGGCAATTCGACCTGCATCGACTCGCCGGCTTCCTTTTCTTCAAGCGCCTTTTCCAAGCCGGGAATCAGCTGGCCATGGCCGAGCAGAATCCACAGCGGCTCGTTGCGATCGAGCGAGCTTTCTACTTTCTCGCCGTCCACCGTCAGGGTGTAGTGCAGCGAAATGACCTTGTCCTTGCCAGCCTTCATTGCTTGTCTCGTGATGGATCAAGCTGCCGATTCTAGCACTCCTCAGGAGGAACGCCTGCCGGCGCCAAAGCCGACCCCACGCGCCTCCGGCCCAAAGCCCGCCAGCAGAGCCAGGATCACGGCGACCGCGGCAATCCAGATGCCCATGGCAAAGGCCAGGTCATCGCCGTGCCATCGGGAAATAGACAGCTGGGCATTGCCGGTATAGGCGGCCAGAAGGTTGCCGATCTGGTAGGCAAAACCCGGCAAAGTGCCGCGTACTCCCTCCGGTGAGAGCTCATTGAGATGGGTCGGCACCACGCCCCAGGCGCCCTGTACCATCACCTGGATCAGAAACGCGCCTATAGCCAGTAGCAGAAGCGAGCCCCCGTGGACCCATAAGGGGATCACCGGAATGGCCAGCAATGAGGCGATCACCATCGCGCGGCGCCGGCCGATGCGCTCGGAAAGGGCGCCAAAAAACAGTCCGCCGACCATGGCGCCAATATTGAGCATGGCCACCAGCATGAAGGCCGCCCCTGAACCGGTCGCAAGATGCAGGCTCTTTTCCTCGAAGGTGTGATAGAGATCCTGCGAGCCATGGCTGAACATGTTGAACGCTGCCATCAGCAAGGTCATGTAGATGGCCAGCTTCCAGTGACCACGCATGGCCGCGACCAGGGAAACCTTGCCATGGACCTCCTTGCTGGCCTCCCAGACCGGCGACTCGGGCACGGACCGGCGGATGTAGAGCACCAGCAGCGCTGGCACGGCACCGACCACGAATAGCCCACGCCAGCCGATATGGTCGATCAGCAACCAGTTCGCGAGCGCCCCCAGGAAGAATCCGCAGGGATAACCGCCCTGTAGCAACCCCGATACCAAACCGCGGGATTTTGGCGGTATCGATTCCATCGCCAGCGAGGCACCCAGGCCCCATTCGCCACCCATGGCGATACCGAACAAGAATCGCAGCACCAGCAGCACCATCAAGGAGGGTGCGAAGGCAGTAGCCAGCTCAAACGCCGAAAACAGGATCACGTCCAACATCAGCACCGGACGACGCCCAAAGCGATCGGCCAGTCGTCCAAACAGCAATGCTCCGATCGGCCGTGCGGCCAGCGTGAGAAACAGCCCCAAAGTGACCTGGTCGGTCGACACGCGAAATTCGTCGGAAATGCCCACGATGACGAACGTCAGCAAGAAGTAGTCGAAGGCGTCGAGGGTCCAGCCCAGGAAACTTGCCAGAACCGTATGGCGCTGCTCGCGATTGAGCTCGCGCAGGGGAGACAGAAACGACATCAACATCCCTTCTTGCTGATCTGACCGCCGGAGGCTAGCACTTCGGCCGTGAGCGCGACATGCCTTGAGCGGGATATAAAGCAAAAAACGACATCCGTCTTACGTCCGTCACGCGATGCTATGCCGATGCTCGACGTCTCGACGCGGCGCCGTATCGCCAAGCGCTTCTCCACCACCGGTCACCGGATGCATGCGCGCTGGAAACTCGCGTACGACCCGGCCTATGTTGCCGCTCGCGAATTGCTACATGGATCGCAGTTGCCCGTCCTGGATATTGGCTGCGGCCTTGGGTTGCTGGCCCACGTGCTCCAGGCCACGGAGGAACTCACGCGCTATATCGGTGTAGATCATGACGCGCGCAAGATCGATGCGGGCCGTGATGCGTTGGCTCGAGCGGGGCTGCCCCAGGACATCGAACTGCACCATGCCGACGCGGCGAGCCTGCCGCCCCATGACGGGCACGTGGTCTTGCTCGACATCCTGCACTACCTGCCACGGGAACGGCAGCAAGACCTGCTCGATACCGCGCTGATGCACCTGGCCGACGAGGGATTGCTGATCATCCGCAACGTGCTGCGCGAGCCCAATTGGCGTTTTCACGCCACCCGATTGGAGGAGTTCTTCCTCCAACGCTCCGGCTGGATACCCACCGGCGCCCAGCACTACCCTAGTGCCGAGGAAATCCGCCGGCCGCTCGAGCGTCACGGGCTGACCGTCAACATCCGCGCACTCCACGGCCGCACCCCCTATAACAGCTACCTGATCGTGGCCAGGCGCTGATGTGCGCCCGCAACACCAGTCTGCTATACTCGCCCAACGGCTTCCCCAAGCCGCCCTCCCCTTAAGATTTAATGCAACACGGTTCGAAAGACGCTCCGGGTTGCTCTGGAGCTCTCTCATGTCTTTTGAATCGCTGGGCCTTTCGCCCGCGTTGTTGCGTGCGCTTGCCGATCAAGGCTACGCCGACCCCACTCCCATTCAGGCGGCTGCCATCCCGGCAGTGCTCGAGGGAGGCGACCTGCTGGCCGCCGCCCAGACCGGCACAGGCAAGACCGCGGCGTTCTCGCTGCCCCTACTGCAACGCTTGTCGACCACCCCCGCGGCCTCCCGTCGTCCGCGTGCGCTGGTTCTGACCCCGACCCGCGAGCTGGCCGCCCAGGTCAATGACAACCTGCGTGACTACGGCCGCCACGTGCGCGTCAGCAGTGCCACCATTTTCGGCGGCGTAAGCATGGGTCCGCAGATCAACGTGCTGCGTCGCGGCGTGGACGTCGTCATCGCCACCCCCGGCCGCTTGATCGATCACATGCAGCAACGCACGATCGATCTCTCCGGTGTCGAAGTGCTGGTGCTGGACGAGGCTGACCGCATGCTCGACATGGGCTTCCTGCCGGCGCTCAAGCGCATCCTTGGTGCGCTGCCGCGCCAACGCCAGACTCTGCTGTTCTCGGCTACGTTCGCCCCGCCGATCAAGGCGCTCGCCCTGCAATTCATGCACGAGCCGAGCGAAGTGTCGGTAACGCCGCCCAACACCGTCGCCACCACCGTCACCCACCGCGTGCACCCGGTGGACGCCTCTCGCAAGCGCGACCTGCTGCTGCACGTGCTCTCGCAAGACAGCCGTCGGCAGACCCTGGTGTTCAGCCGTACCAAGCACGGCGCGGACAAGCTCGTTCGCTTCCTGGAGGCCTCGGGCATGCGCGCTGCCGCCATTCATGGCAACAAAAGCCAGAACGCACGCACACGCGCCCTCAGCGACTTCAAGAGTGGCCGCATCACGGTGCTGGTCGCCACTGATATCGCGGCACGCGGCATCGATATCGACCAGTTGCCGATCGTGATCAACTTCGATCTGCCTATGGTTGCCGAAGACTACGTCCATCGTATCGGCCGCACCGGCCGCGCCGGTGCCGAAGGCCTGGCCGTATCGCTGGTCGCGCATGAGGAAGCCGGGTTGCTTCGTGACATCCGCAAGCTTCTGAAGTCGGAAATCGAAGTCAGCGACATCGAAGGCTTCGCACCGTCCCAGCCCTTGCGCGTGGATGCTGGAGCGCCTCGTCCCGTGCAGGGCCAGCGCCAGCCACGCCAGAACAAGAGTCCGTCGCATCATCGCAGTCATAGCCACGCACCGGCCAGTGGCGGCGGTGAAGGCCATGCGGCAGGGAATCGCAAGCGCAGGCGGCAGCGGCGACCGGCGGCGAAGGCCTGACAAAAGCGGGGAAAGGCGATGGGTAGCGCAGGCGCATCGATGCTGCCAATCGCATGTGTCTCGTGCACGAGGACAAGGACATCTCGCAAACTGTCACGCGGAGGAAGCCTGACGGCCTTGCGCCCCGCTATCCGTCTCCCGCCTCCAGTTGCCTTCAGAAAAGCGATCGACGCAGGAAGCTCAATCGCGCACCATCGCCGTCAGCACATGATCTTCCCAGCGGCCGGCGATGTTGAGATAGCGCTTGGCGTAGCCTTCGCGCTCGAAGCCCAGACGGGCGAGCAATTGAGCACTGCGTTCGTTGTGCGGCATGTAATTGGCCATGACGCGGTGCAGGCCCAGGTTGCCGAAGGCGAAATCCAGGCCAGTTTGCAATACCTCCAACATCAGGCCTTGCCCTTGTCGTGATGCGGCGATGCCGTAGCCGAGATGACAGGCCTGGAAAACACCGCGCACGATGTTGGCGAAGTTGAACGTGGCGATCAGTTCCTGACTTTGTCGATCAAAGACCGCAAACGGAAATCCGCGCTCCTGTCTCGCGGTTTTGCGCGCATCGGCAATGGCCTGCATGCAATGGTCGATGGTGTAGTAGAAACCATCGCGCAAGGGCTCCCAGGGCGACAGGTGCGCGCGATTTTCCACGCGATAAAGCAACAACGCAGGCGCATCCGATTCGACCGGGATGCGCATCGAGGTACGCGCGCTGGTGAGAACAGGCAGCATGCTACCGATCCGCCAGGGCACGGGCATGGTGCTGCAAATGGTCGTCCATGAACGTACTGATGAAGTAATAACTATGGTCGTAGCCGGCATGGCGACGCAAGACGAGCTCCTGTCCGGCAGCGGCACAGGCTTGCTCGAACAACTCCGGTCTCAACTGCTCGCCGAGGAATTTGTCCGCCAATCCCTGGTCAACCAGGATCGTGCCCGGAAAAGGCTGATGACGTACCAATTCGCAGGCATCGTGATCACGCCAGCGCGAGGATTCCGGTCCCAGGTAGCGATCGAATGCCTTGCGTCCCCAAGGCACCTGGCTAGGTGCGACGATCGGCGCGAAAGCCGATACCGATCGATAACGCCGCGGGTTTTTCAGCGCGATGGTCAACGCGCCATGACCACCCATCGAGTGACCAAAGATACCGGAACGTGCGGCATCGATCGGAAAATGCGTGCCGATGAGCACAGGCAATTCCTCAGTGACGTAGCTATACATGCGAAATCGCGACGACCATGGCGATTGTGCGGCGTCGAGATAAAAGCCTGCACCTTCACCGAACTCCCAGTCGCCGGTCGCTCCGTCCAGTCCGGTACCGCGCGGACTGGTATCGGGCATCACCAGGACCAGGCCAAACTCCGAAGCCAGACGCTGGGCCCCGGCCTTGATCGTGGCCGTTTCTTCCGTGCAGGTCAGGCCCGCCAGGTAATACAACACGGGGCAAGGACGCGAGGCCGCCTGGGGCGGCTGGTACACCGCAAAGCGCATGGGGCCACCACATGCCTCCGATTCATGGCGGTAGAAGCCCTGGACGCCACCAAAACACCGCTGTTCGGAGATCGTTTCGATGCTGCCGGTCATGTCGTGATTCGCCTCGCTAAGCCCCAAAGAGGCCATGATGATAGCCAAGCCCGCTTCAGGAACATGTCCACAGCTCTCAAAAATGGCCGTTTTGCCGCATCGGACCGTCTCCCGGGCCGCGCTGCTGCTACAATGGCGCTATTCTCTCGCATGCCGTCGCGCGTGCCCTGATCGAGGTTTCCATGTCCTCCCCGTCCTCCGATTCCGCACCGGCAACTGCCGGATTTGCTGCGCTTGGGCTGCATGCCGAGCTTTTGCGCGCCCTGTCCGATGTTGGCTACGAGTCGCCATCGCCCATCCAGGCGGCCACCATTCCGCCGTTACTGGAAGGCCGTGACGTCCTGGGCCAGGCCCAGACCGGCACCGGCAAGACAGCAGCATTCGCTCTGCCGATCCTCTCGCGCATCAACATGAAGCCCGGCAAGCCGCAGGCGCTGGTGTTGGCGCCGACACGTGAATTGGCCATCCAGGTGGCTGAAGCATTCCAGCGTTACGCGGCTCACTTCCCCGGCTTTCAGGTGCTGCCGATCTACGGCGGCCAGAGCTATGGTCCGCAGTTGCACGCACTCAAGCGCGGGGTGAATATTGTCGTCGGTACGCCGGGCCGCGTAATCGATCATCTCGAGCGTGGCACGCTCGACTTGTCCGAACTGCGCTTCCTTGTGCTGGACGAAGCCGACGAAATGCTGCGCATGGGCTTCATCGACGACGTCGAGAAAGTCCTCGATGCCACACCCGATGACTGCCAGATGGCGCTGTTCTCGGCAACCATGCCCGCACCGATCCGCAAGATCGCCCAGCAGCACCTGAGCGATCCGGTCGAAGTCACCATCAAAGCGGCCACCACCACCAATACCAATATTCGCCAGCGCTACTGGTTCGTCAGTGGCTTGCACAAGCTCGATGCAATGACGCGCATCCTCGAAGCCGAGCCGTTCGACGCGATGATCATCTTCGCGCGCACCAAGCAGGCCACGGAGGAACTGGCCGAGAAGTTGCAGGCACGCGGGCTGGCTGCCGCGGCTATCAACGGCGACATCGCCCAGCCGCAGCGCGAGCGCGTGATCCAGCAATTGAAGGACGGCAAGCTGGATATTCTCGTAGCGACCGACGTAGCCGCTCGCGGCCTGGACGTGGAACGCATCAGCCACGTGATGAACTACGACATTCCGTACGACACGGAAAGCTACGTGCACCGTATCGGCCGTACCGGCCGCGCCGGTCGCAGCGGCGAAGCGATCCTGTTCGTCACGCCTCGTGAAAAAGGCATGCTGCGTGCCATCGAGCGCGCCACACGCCAGCCGATCGAAGAGATGAAGCTGCCCACCGTCGAGGCCGTCAACGATCAGCGCATCGCCAAATTCAAGCAGCGCATTACCGACACGTTGGCCATGGGCGAGTTGAGCCTGTTTCAGCAGTTGATCGAGCAATACGAGGCCGAGCACAACGTGCCGGCCATGGAGATCGCTGCAGCCTTGGCACGCATCGCCCAGGGCGACCAGCCGTTGCTGCTGACGCCGCCACCGCGTCGCGAACGCGACCCTGCGTTCGAGCGCCCCGAGCGTGGTGAACGTGCCGAGCGCCGTCCACGCGAAGGCGATGACCGTCCGCGTCGCGATCGCGATGCGCCACGCGAATTCGGCACTCGCCCCCTGCGTCCGCACGTCACCGAACAAGGCATGAAGACCTACCGCGTCGAAGTGGGCCACGACCACGGCGTCAAGCCCGGCAATATCATTGGCGCTATCGCCAACGAAGCCGGCCTGGAAAGCCAGTTCATCGGTCGCCTGAGTATCCGTGGCGACTACAGCCTGCTCGATCTCCCCGATGGCATGCCGGCGGAAATCTTCCAGCATCTGCAGAAGGTGTGGGTCAGCCAGCAGCAGTTGCGCATCCGCGAATGGGATGGCCAGGAAACCACCAGCAGCGATTCGGCGCCCCCGCGCAAGGGCAGTTTTCGCCCTGGCGGGTTCAAGGGCAAGCCCCGCCCTCATGGCGGCAACAAGCCCCCGCGACGCAAGTAATTTGCAGGAGCCGCGAAGAGTGGCGAGGCGCATGGATGCCAGCCCTCTCGCTCGATTCGCGGTCTCCCTCCATGACGGCAAGCGGACATGCTGGCACCTTGGCCAGGCGTCCTCGGCGGTCATCGTTCCAACCACGCAACGATCCGTTTCCCCGCCCCATGGCTGAAAACCTGGTCGCCCTGCCCTATCTTGCGGGTATGACCACGCTACCCAGCCTCTATATCTCCCACGGCTCGCCCATGACAGCGCTGCATCCCGGACGCAGCGGCCAGGCATTGGCTGAACTGGCAAGCGAACTACCGCGTCCCAAGGCCATCGTTATCGCCAGCGCGCATTTCCTGGCGCGTAAGCCGGTGGTAGGGGGAGCCGATCGTCCGGAAACCGTGCACGATTTCGGTGGCTTTCCACGCGAGCTCTACGACATGCGTTATCCCGCCCCCGGCCAGCCCAAGTTGGCCGAACGGGTGCGCGACTTACTCGACGACGCGGGCCTGGACCCCGTAATCGATCCACAACATGGCCTCGACCATGGCGTATGGACGCCATTGCACTTGCTGTACCCGCGAGCCGATATCCCGGTGGTACCGCTATCGATCCAGCCCATGCTGGGCCCGGCTCACCAGTTGGCCGTGGGCCGTGCCCTGGCTCCGTTACGGGAGGAGGGCGTTCTGATCATCGGCTCGGGCAGCATCACGCACAACCTGCACGATTTTCGCGGCGGCTATAACCAAGCCCGGCAGGCACCGTACGTACAACCATTCATTGGCTGGTTCGAGCAGAAGCTGGCCGCCAACGACGATGATGCCTTGCTGGATTATCGGCGCCAAGCCCCGTTCGCGGCCCAGGCTCACCCGACGGATGAACACTTGCTACCGATCTACCTGGCCTACGGCGCTGGCGGTACGCAACCAATGGCGCGACGAATCGATGCTGGCGTAGATATGGGATTCCTGGCCATGGACATCTATCGCTTCGATACACGCGCCGCCTGACCGCCGTCCAGCGGGCTCGATTCAACCGACGGGCGCCGAATCTGACAACGTCCAGTCAGCCGGCTGCAACGGTGCCAGCCCGTGGCCGATGCGTGCCCGCTCGCATTGGGCATGCGCAACCCCGTTCTCCCAGGATGGCTGGACTTCACGGCATACAGATGGGCGTCGTTCGTAGATGCCGCAAGACGTGGTTGACCCCACCTCACCGTGCAAGGCGACGCAATGCGGTCTCCGGGCCTGGGTGCCACGCATGACCAGTCGATGCGGATCAAGTGGCTCGGTCAGTTCAACCGGCACCACGCCTCCCATGAAGGCTTCGGCCTCCGACCAGTGAAAAGCGACTCGAAAAAAAGCGCAGCAAGCGCCGCACCGCAAACACGGATGGTCCATGGGATCAGGAAAACGCGCACCCCCTGGCGCGCAGCCCATACATTCTAGAGCCAGTCGTGGGCCCAGGGAGCCGCCCGGAAGTTGTAGTCCTAGCCTGCCACGCTCGTTTACACAGGCCCGTTGAAGGTATCGCAGGCGCTCACGTCGCCACCCTTGAAGCCGGCGGTAAACCACTTCACGCGCTGCTGGGACGTACCATGGGTGAATGAATCGGGCACCACCCTGCCCTGCGCCTGGCGTTGCAGCGCATCGTCACCGATCTGGCTGGCCGCATTGAGCGCGCTTTCCACATCGCCAGGTTGCAGCCAATGCAGCCGGTCCTGCGTCCGGTTGGCCCAGACTCCCGCAAAACAATCAGCCTGCAATTCCTGCCGCACGGACAGGCCGCCGGCCCCTTCCATGCGCACGCCACGGCGGCGCGCCTGTTCGCTGCGGGCAAACACACCCATCAGGTTCTGTACGTGATGCCCCACTTCATGGGCGATCACATAGGCCCGCGCGAAATCGCCGACCGTGTGGAAGCGTGTTTCCAGCTCCCTGAAGAAGGCCAGATCCAGGTAGACGCGCTGGTCGCCCGGGCAGTAGAACGGCCCTACCGCACTGGATGCCGATCCGCATGCGGTGTTGACCGCGCCACTGAACAGCACGAGCTTGGGGTCGGTGTAGGTCTGGCCATGGGCAGCGAAGATGTCGCTCCAGGTCTTTTCGCTGGACCCGAGTACCGCGCGTACGAAATCCTCCTCGCGCGGGTCGACCTGGGCCGCGCGCCCCCGCGGAGGGGCGGCGGCCGAGGGCGTGCCCCCGCTCCCGGCCTGGCCTAGCAACGCGGTCGGGTCCTTGAAGAACACCATGCCAAGGATGGCCAGGATAATGATGCCGCCCAATCCGAGGCCACGCCCACCGCCAAAGCGGAAGCCACCACCGCCGCCACCGCCACTGCCGTCATCGACTTCGACGTTCTGGCTGCGCTCGCCTTTTTGCCAGTCCATAGGATCCTCGTATGGGCGCCCTTGGCGCCCGTAAAGCCGGCCAAGATGTGGCCTGTGAACAGGAAGAGCCATGAAACCAAGGGCACGACCTGCAACCATTTACAGCGAGCGTAAGCGAGTGGCTTTATTATTTACAGGCCGCATATGGCCGACTTTACCCTTTACGCGCTGTGCCAGCAGCCAGCCCTCACGCCCTCTACTTCAAGAGCTACCACCCATGCTGCAAAACCTGCCCGCCCTGGTCACCCTGCTGAATGTGCTATTGCAGTTCTTCACGTTGTATCTGGTGGGCAATGCGCGCAAGCGCTATGACGTGAAGGCTCCAGCCATCAGTGGGCATGAGGGCTTCGAGCGGGCCTGGCGGGTACAGATGAATACTCTTGAGGGCACGGTGATGTTCCTGCCCGTGCTGTGGCTGGCCACGATGTATGGTTTTCCAGGACTGGCCGGCATCGCCGGCCTGGTCTGGCTGGCCGGCCGCCTGTGGTACATCACCACTTACTTGAAAGACCCAGCTTCGCGTGGCCCGGCTTTCATGATCTCGCTCGCCGCCTGGGCGGCCCTGGTCGTGCTCGCCGGCTTTGGCATCGTCAGGGCCATGTTCCTGATCTGACGCAAAGGCCCTGAAGGATCAGCTCGCCGATCCTTCGGGGGCGCGCACGCGCAGGCGCTCGATGCGCGCGCCGTCCATTGCTACGACTTCGAAGGCGAGGCCTTCGCTCTCGAAGCTGTCGCCGGCGTTCGGAAGGCGACCCAGGCGTTGCAGCACGTAGCCGGCGAGGGTGGAAAAGCTGTCGTCATGACTCAAGCGCACGCTCAACAGGTGCTCGACCCTGCGCAGGTCGAGGCTGGCATCGATCTGCCAGGCGCCATCGGTTTCCTGCCAGGCGGATGGGTCCGTGCTCTCATCGTCAGGGAACTCCCCGGCAATCACCTCCAGCACATCGGTAGGCGTTACCAGTCCAAGGACACTGCCGTATTCATCGACCACCAGCGCCACCTGCAAAGGCGAATGACGGAATGCCTCGATCAGGCGCAGTACGCTGAGCGATTCGAGCACCGTCATCGGCTTGCGCACGACGCTATCGACATCGATACGACCATGATCGAGCAGGCTGGCCAGCAAGTCGCGCGCGGAAGCCACGCCGATCAACTGGTCCAGATCGTCCTCGGCCACGGGCAACCAATGATGGCTGGTGTCCGCCACCTCGGCCCGCAATGCATCCGCGCTTTCGCGTGGATCAATCCAGGCGATTTCCGGGCGGGGCGTCATGATCGACCGCACGGGACGATGCGCCAGATCCAGCACGCCCTGCACCATGGCCAGCTCGTCCTTGCCGAAGACGGCCACCTGCGGTTCGCTGGCCGAGGCTTGCGGCACGGTATCGCCTTCGTCCTCGCCGCCGGCACCGAGCAAGCGCAGCACCGCCTGGGCGGTACGATCGCGCAGGTTGCGGGCACTGCTGAACAGGCTGCGCCGGCGATTGCGGCGCATGGTCTGGTTGAAGACCTCGATCATGATCGAGAAACCGATCGCCGCGTAAAGGTAGCCCTTCGGAATATGGAATCCCAGGCCTTCGGCGACGAGGCTGAAGCCGATCATCAGCAAGAACGACAAGCACAGGATCACTACCGTCGGCCGTGCATTGACGAACGCGGTCAGCGGCTTGCTGGCACTGATCATCAGCACCATCGCCACCACCACCGCGATCATCATGACCGACAGGAACTCGACCATGCCCACGGCGGTGATCACCGAGTCGAGCGAGAACACCGCATCGAGCACGACGATCTGCGTGACCACCAGCCAGAAGCGCGCCTGCACCTTGCCGGATGAGCCGTGCTCTTCGCCGGCCTCCAGGCGTTCATGCAATTCCAGGGTGGCCTTGAACAGCAGGAATATGCCACCGAGCAGCAGAATGACGTCACGCCAGGAGAGCGTGAAACTGTTCCAGGTAAGGATCGGAGATGTCAGCTTCACCAGCCAGGACATGGCGCCCAGCAGCGCCAGGCGCATCACCAGCGCCAGCGACAAGCCGAGCAAGCGCGCCCGATCGCGCTGCGACACATGCAGCTTGTCAGCCAGGATCGCGATGAAGACGAGATTGTCGATACCGAGCACGATCTCCAGCACCACCAGGGTGAGGAGTCCGGCCCAGGCCGTCGGGTCGGCAAGCCATTCGAAAGCAAACATGGGTCGGCGCCAGGCGCCAGGGTTCTCCTGAGGATGATCGTAAGGGTTGGTGGACACTATACCGGCAACAGTCGCTATCCGGCGGCCGGGCATGGGTCGTGCCCACCCAAGTCGGTTTCCATCGCAGGCCGGTTCCGGGCGCGATCAAGTACCTCAGCCGGCCGCATTCGTCGCTGTGGCCAGGTGACCATGACTACTTGGAGTTGCCCGTGGCATTCCCAGCAGGCAGCATGACCGGGCAAACTCGCCTGTCGCGATCATCGCCCGGTTATTGAATGGATACGGACATCGCCTTGCCATCCCCACCCTACGCCGCACCTCCACCGCTACCCCGCGCCGGTTCTGAACTGGAGGCGCCGCGTGGCTGGGCTGCCCTGGCCATGCTTGTCGGCTATTTTGGGCTACAGATACTGGTGGCGGCGATCATCGCCCTGGTCGTAGGCATGGTCTTTGCGATCGGCCATCACGGCCTCTCGGCCGCCGAGAGCAGCGCGCAGGTCAAAGCATTACTTAAGCAGACCGACATCCGGGTGCTGCTGATCGGCGGCTCCCTGCTGGGTGCCTCCGCGCTGATTGTGCTGCTGGTGCGGAGGCAATGGCCGCAATTATGGCGTGTTGCCACTCCGCCCGGCCTCGGCATGACCATGCCGGCTCAAACCAGTTATCTGGCCACGGCCCTGCTGGTTGGACTCATCCTGCCCTTCGTTGGTGGCATGATCACCAAACTATTGTCCCAGGGCCACGATGTGCCGCAGGACATCAAGCAGCTCGGCGCCCTGGCCTCGCCATGGTCCAAATGCATTCTGGCCGGTGTGGCGGTGCTGATCGCACCTGTCGTCGAGGAAATACTGTTCAGAGGTGTATTGCTCTCCGCATGGCTCAAGCGCCTTCCCACCGGATGGGCCGTGGCAGCGACCTCCACTGTCTTCGCCCTGATCCATCTGCCCGATTTGAGCTTCCTCTGGTATGGCCTGCCCAACCTCGCCCTGCTGGGCGTGGCGTTTGCGTGGCTGCGCCTGAAGTCTGGTTCGCTCTACCCCGCCATGCTGGCGCACGCAATGAACAATCTGGTAACGATCGGTGTGTGGTTTGCGATCGCCAGCCAACAGACCTGATCTTGCGTAGCGAAAATCTCAAAGATGAAAGGCGCGCGAATGAATAGCCAGGCGCAAGCCCGTATGCGTGGTTTCAAGTCTTGTGGTGTGGGCCAACTTATCGGGTAACCTGCGCGGAAGGCAGCAATCCCAGCGCTCGCAACAGCCGCGCCGTCTCGAACACCGGCAACCCCATGACGCCGGAATAGCTACCTTCCAGATGTTCGATCATGGCGGCGCCGCGCCCCTGGATGGCATAGGCGCCGGCCTTGCCGAACGGTTCGCCGGTGGCCACATAGCCGTCGATCCAGGCATCGGACAATGCGGCAAAACGCACCTGCGACTGGCAGGCTTCACCGCGAACCGTCTTGGCCCCCACTGCCCAGAGCACCGAAATCACCGTATGCGTACGGCCTGACAGTCGACGCAGCATCGCCTTGGCATCTTCGGCATCGACCGGCTTGCCGAAGACTTCGTCATCGAGCACCACTTCGGTATCGGCTCCCAGGACGATGGCATCGTCCAGCGCAAGCGACGCAAAGCCCGCTCGCGCCTTGTCGTGCGCCACGCGGCTGACATAGTCGAGCGGAGACTCACCCTGTGCGCGCTGCTCGGGTACATGGACATCCACCACCATGAAAGGGACATCCAGTTGTTCGAGCAACTGCCGGCGACGCGGCGACTGCGAGGCGAGAAACAACATGCGTGCGGGTCCTTGGGCGTTCAGGCGATCGCGAAGGTGTATTCGCGAAAATGCATATCTCGCTGCCAGCCGAGCGATTCGTACAGGCGCTGCGCAGCCAGGTTGTCATGGGCGGTGGAAAGCGAAAGCCCAGCTGCGCCGAGGGTATGCGCGTGCGCCACGGCGGCCTGGATCAATGCAGCGGCAATGCCTTGCCGTCGTGCCGATGCCGCCACGAACAGATCGTTGAGCACGAAGGTCCTTGCCGTTCGTACAGAGGAAAACATCGGATAGAGCTGGGTGAATCCGATATAGCTATCGCCGTCGAGCGCCACCAGCAGCACCGACTCGCTTCGCACCAGGCGTTCGGCCAGAAAGGCGCGCGCGCGATCATGATCTTCGGCTTGGCCATAGAACTGCCGATAGGCATCGAATAGAGGCACGACGCCCGCAAGATCGACGGACGTCGCTGGACGGATGAGCAGTGGCATGGGCGCGCCCGCGCGACGAAAGGACGCGCGCATATGAGCACATCCACAGGCCGGCAGTCACCACCGGCGATCAGGCGCGATGATAAGGATGCCCGGCCAGCAAGGTCGTGGCCCGGTAAAGCTGCTCGGCCAGCACCAGTCGCACCAGCATATGCGGCAAGGTCAACGGCCCCAGCGACCAGCTTTGGTCGGCACGGGCGATGACTTCGGGCGCGTGCCCATCGGGGCCGCCGATCAGGAACGCCAGATCGCGCCCGGACATGCGCCACCGGGCCAACTGCTGGGCCAGGTCCTCGCTCGACCACGTCTTGCCCCGTCCGTCGAGCGCGATGGCATGGATATCGCGCGGCAAAGCCGCAAGTATCGCCGTGCCTTCGTCCTGGATCGCACGCGCGTCATCGCGACCCTTGCCACGGGTGCCGGGTTTGAGCTCGATCAGTTCCAGCGGCAATTCATGCGACAGCCGCTTGCGGTATTGGGCGAAACCCTCGGCCACCCAGGCGGGCATACGTTCGCCGACGGCAATGAGGCGTGCGCGCATCAGTTCATTTCAGGAAAAAACAAAGCTCCGCACCACCAAAGGCAGTGCAAGGAACCGACAACCGCCACGGATCAACCCGCGTTGACGGCTTCGGCGTCGGTGTCGCGATCACCGACCGTCCACAGCCGCTCCAGGCCGTAGAACTCGCGGATACGCGGCAGCATGACGTGCACGATGACATCGCCCAGGTCCACCAGGACCCATTCGGCTTCCCGCTCGCCTTCCACGCCCAACGGCATCACGCCCGCCTTCTTGGCGAACTTGACGACTTCATCGGCAATGGATTTCACATGGCGGCCGGATGTGCCGGAGGCAATCACGAGCAGGTCGGCGATGGAGGTTTTGCCGCGGACGTCGATTTCGCGAATGTCCTTGGCCTTCAGTTCTTCCAGCGCATCGATCACGTGCTGGCGGAGGGTTTTGGCGTTAGCCGGCTTCGTACGTTGTGCGGTAGGACTCAAGAGTGCTGGCCTCGGTGCGTATCCAGGAGCGCCCAGGTGGCGCGGGCGCAGTATAGCGCCCTGGCGTCAAGCTTTTGGGTGAGGCCGCCTGTGAAGGGGTGAGGCCGCCCGCTACGCGGGCTGTGAGGCCGGCGGCTCGAGCCGCCTGTGAAGTCGCGCCTGCGGCGCTGTAAAGGGGAAAAGCGTGAAGCCGAGTCTGCTATTTCTCTTTAATTCTGCGCAGCGGGCGACCTCAGCCCAAAAAAAGCCCCCTCCCTTCGCAGGGAGAGGGCTTTTGCTTACAGACGAGACCTGGATCAGCCGCCAGAGGACGACGAAGAGGCTGCCGAGGACGAGGAGGAAGCGGCCTTCTTGTGATGCTTGGCTTTCTTGTGCTTGGTGGCCTTGGTGCCCGAATCACTGGTCGAGCTGCTCTGCGGCGTCGCGCTCGAGCTGGAGGTGCTCTGGGCCATCACGGGCGACACGGCCACGCCAAACAGCAGAGCGGTCGAAGCGGCAAGTACGGCGTAGCGAGAAACTTTCATGGGTACTTTCTCCTGGGACGGTGAGTAGTGCGTGCGGTCAGGTCCGCACTTCCATGGCATGCGCTGCGACAGCTCTTCCCGGGCCGTCCCAACGCGACGAACGAAGCTGGTTGATTCACCCTTGACCCCGCTCTTGCAAAACGCAGTCCGTCCATGGTCCACAAAGCTGCGATATCAGATCGAGAACCGTAAAGTCACGACCTGCTCAATGTGCGCACAGGGTATACCCGCCGCAGGAGTTGGCAACGGCCTGACGAGCAAGCCGTTCAGCATCGGGACGACCGTAAAATCATGCTTTACAAAGGATTAACGAGGCCGTAGCAGGCGACCACTCATCGCGGTATTGACGGCGATCACAACCAGAACCGCCAGGGCATGCATGATCAAATCGCTGGCAGCGGCCACATAGGGGTGGAATATCCCCAGCAAGGCAGCCGAGGCCGAGGCACTGGCCAGGCCCACCATGACGGCTGATAGCACCGGATACACTGAATAGGCCTTTCGCAGCAGCCATATCAACAGCGCCGATAGCGGCAGGGACAGCGCCACGATGAATACCAGGCAGTCGGCCGAATCGGGCATCAGCGACTGGTGAACACCCGGTTGGATCCAATAACGCAGGCAGCCCCATCCACTGGATGCCATCCATACCAAAGCACTGGGCAACGGTAGCCACGCCCACGCCTTGCTGCGTCCCGGAACCGCCAGCGCAAATGCGGCAAAACCGGCTGTGATCGCCGTGATGTACGAACAGATGCCCGAACATGCCGCATCGGGAATTTCCCAGCGCAGCAACATGCCGTGCATGCCAAAATGCCAAAAAAACATTGCCGCCGCGACTACCACGACCAGAGCCCAGCCCAGGGTGCGCCGTCCAGGAGACAGCAGCCGCCGCACCGGCGCGGCTTGCGCGCTCAGCGACTTGATCAGGCTGTCGATGGGAAGCGGTTCGGCCATGAGCTCTACGAATCTCCGTGCAAGCGTTGACGCAACGATTTGAGTGCGCGATGCAGATTCACCTTGAGTGCGCCGGTATTGCGCCCGGTGTCCTGGGCGGCCTCGGCCAGCGTCTGTTCCTTGAGGCCAAGCTGCTCAACCGCTTCGCGTTGCCCGGCGGGCAATTGGGCAATCGCTTCACGCAAGCGCGCAGCCTCCTGCGCCCGCTCCGTGGGCGCGGCGGCGTCATCGGTATCCGGATGCGCATCCAGGGCCAGCGGATCGTGCACTTCGCGCGCACCATGGCGTCCATGGCTGCGCAGATGATCGATGGCGCGCCTTGCCGCGATGGCCGCCAGCCATGCGTCATAAGATCGCGCCGGATCGTAGGTGTGGCGCACGCGATGCACGGTTAGCAGGGTTTCCTGCACGACGTCGTCGAGCCCATCCACCGGCACCCCTTGTCGGCGGGCCACCATGCGTATCAGGGCGACCGAATCGGCCAGCACCTTTTCATAGGCAAGGCGATCGCCTTCCTGCGCAGCCGCCATCCAGGCGGAGCGTCGCCGCGCGGCGTCCTCCTGGGAGGTGTGGATGTCGGCAGGCACGTTCAGGCCAAGACTCGCCCGTTGGGGAAAGTCGATATATAGGCCCAACGCGCCCATCGCCGTCAAGCGAGGCATTGGCAGTTCCCTGTCCTTGTGAAGATTCTCCATGCCATTCGTGCCAAGTCCCGCGACGGTTACACAGCGCCCGGAGCAGAAGCGCGCCTTCATGGCGTAACCCGGCATAACGTACCGCCGAATACCCTTTCGAATCCCTCAGCGAGGATCGTTGCTCCATGCTTGTCCTGTTCCTGGCCTATCTCGGCGGCGTCCTGACCATTCTCAGTCCCTGCATCCTGCCGGTACTGCCCTTCGTATTCGCACGCGCCGATCGACCCTTCGCCCGCAACGGCTTGCCGATGTTGATCGGTATGACGGTCACATTCGCACTCGTGGCTACGCTGGCTGCCGTCGGCGGTGGCTGGGCCATCCGTGCCAATCAGTATGGCCGCGTCGTCGCCATGGTCGTGTTGGCGTTGCTCGGCCTGACCTTGCTGTCCTCGCATCTGGCCGAATGGCTGGCCCGTCCCTTCGTCGCCCTGGGCAATCGTCTTTCCCGGCATTCGGAGGAAAGGGATTCCCCCCTTTCAGCCGTCGGCCTTGGTGTGGCCACGGGCTTGCTGTGGGCGCCCTGTGCAGGCCCAATCCTGGGCTTGTTGCTCACCGGCGCGGCGCTCAATGGCGCCAGCGTTCAGACGACGCTGCTGTTGCTTACCTACGCCGCTGGCGCGGCCACGTCGCTGGCCCTGGCCTTGATCATCGGCGGCAAGGTGTTTTCGGTGATGAAGCGCTCGCTGGGTGCTGGCGAGTGGGTTCGTCGCGTACTCGGCGTGCTGGTGCTGGCTGGCGTGGCGGCCATCGCCATGGGATTGGATACGGGCTTGCTTACCCGCGTATCACTGGCCAGCACTGGGGGCATCGAGCAGCGACTGGTCAATGCCGTGCGGCCGCCACCGGCGCCACAGCCCGCGCCCAAGGCTGGCGAGCCGTTGCCAGTGGAAGGCCCCATGCCTTCGCTCGATGGCGCCACACAGTGGCTCAACAGCGCACCGCTTACGGCCCAATCGCTGCGCGGCAAGGTCGTGCTCGTCGATTTCTGGACGTATTCCTGCATCAACTGCATCCGCGCGCTGCCCTATGTGCGCGGATGGGCCGAGAAGTACAAGGATCACGGCTTGGTAGTCATTGGCGTGCATTCGCCGGAGTTCGCCTTCGAGAAAGATCCCGGCAACGTTCGCGCGGCCGTGGCCCAATTCCAGTTGGGCTATCCGGTGGCGCTGGACAACGATTACGCGATCTGGAAAGCCTTCAGCAATGAATACTGGCCAGCGCATTACTTCATCGATGCCAAGGGACAGATCCGCCATCATCATTTCGGCGAAGGCGACTATGCACAAAGCGAAG
The DNA here is from genome assembly GCF_036384435.1 of Dyella sp. Lineage (GTDB taxonomy): Bacteria > Pseudomonadota > Gammaproteobacteria > Xanthomonadales > Rhodanobacteraceae > GSA-30. The sequence goes on from NZ_DASVMI010000169.1 coordinate 30,952, forward strand.
ACGTCATTCGCCAGTTGCTGACCGAAGCTGGCTATAAGGACCTGCCTGGTGGTCACGTCACACCCCATGCCACCGGTGCCGAAGCGGCAGGTTCGGGCGACTATAGCCGCTCGTCGGAAACCTATGTCGGCTATGCGCGGACAGCGGGCTTTGTCGGGAAGATCGCCCACGGTGAAAGTTGGGACTACAAGGCTCCCGCCACCTTGCAAAGTGAAACATGGGCACTGGACGGACGCTGGACGGTCAACGAGGAGCAGGCGCAACTGGACCAGGCGGGCGGACGCATTCTTTACCGCTTCCGCGGCCGTGATTTGCACCTGGTACTCGGTCCTGGTGACGACGGCAAGCCGGTGCGCTTCCGTGTTCGCATCGACGGCAAAGCGCCGGGCGAAGACCACGGTTCGGATATCGATGCCCAGGGTCAGGGCACCGTGACGAAACAACAGCTTTATCAACTGATTCGCCAGGCTCATGGCAGCGGTGAGCGTCTGTTCGAAATCCAGTTCCTCGACCCAGGCGTGAAGGCTTACGCATTCACATTCGGCTGATCGACGACCGCGAACCGGTTCGTGCATGACAGGTTCGCAGCGACTGCTATGCAGAGGTACCTCATGACTGACAAAACAGTTCAATTCGGACGCCGCCGTTTCCTGCTTGGCGCCATCGTCGGCGGCGGCGCCATTACGCTGGGCGGCATAGGTTCACTTCGCCTGTTTGCTGCCGATAGCGGCCCGTCATCGCCCGTCGCCACCAAGGCGCCTCCCACACCCCGAGACGTGTTGCTGCAATGCTTTGCCGATGATGACGGCAGACATCTTGGGGCCTGCCATGTGCGCAAGCTTGTGCTCACCGATGCGCAATGGCATGAACGGCTTTCCGATAACGCGTACTACGTGATGCGTCGCGACGGCACCGAGCGCGCCTTCAGCGGACCGCACGAAAAGCCCGCCGTACCGGGCATCTACCGTTGCCCCGGCTGCGACACCGCGCTCTACGACGCAGCGACGCAATTCGATTCGGGCACCGGCTGGCCAAGTTTCTGGGCGCCGATCGCCAAGGAGAATGTCATTGAAAAGCGCGATACCAGCTTCGGCTGGGAGCGCACCGCCATCAGCTGCGCCGGTTGCGATAGCCACCTGGGTCACGTGTTCGATGATGGCCCCCGGCCCACCGGATTACGCTACTGCATGAACGCAGTCGCGCTGCGTTTCGTCGCACGCAAGGTCGGTTGAGCGTCAGTGTCCATGGATGAGCGGCGAGTCGCGGGTGTGTCACACCGCAGGTCACTGGACAGGCCAGCCAGTGGCCAGGACATCGCTTAAAACGGAGCTCCGCGATGGGTGTAAGGACTCGCGCCTTCTCGACTGGCCTGACACCGGCTCAATGCCGATAAGGGGCCAGCAACGCGGGATCATCAAACAAGCCGGCCGGCAACAGGTAACGCGGATCGCGTCCCTCGGCCAACAACTCGCGAATACGTGTGGCGGAGATTTCCAGCGGTGTGACTGCCAGCTCGATCACCTTACCGGCCGCCAGTTCGTGCAGCACTCGCGGGTCGGCCACCCTGCGCGGCCCGATTTCCAGCGCCAGTTCCACCGACCAGGCGGCATCAATACCGGGCCGGTTGAGCACGCCGATATGCGCGTGGTCGAACAACTCGCGCCAACCGTGCCAGCTCGGCAGGCCCGCGAATGCATCGGCCCCGAGCAGCAGCACCAGTGGGCGTTCGCCGAGTTCGGCGCGCAGCTCGCGCAAGGTATCGATCGTGTAGGACGGCCCGTCGCGCCGTAGTTCACGCGTATCGAGTGTCAGCCGATCCTGCCCTTGCAACGCAGCCTGCAACATGGCCACCCGCTGGGCGGGAGACGCCGTGGGCGCATGGCGATGCGGCGGCACGTGCGCCGGCATAAGGCGTACCTCGGCATCGAGCAGCTCTGCGGCTTCCCACGACACGCTCAGGTGTCCCAGATGCACCGGATCGAACGTCCCGCCGAACAAGGCCAGTGGCTTCACGTCGTCTACCCCATGGCTTGCGCGGCACGCGGCTCGGCAATGGCTGCCACGAGGCGCTCGGCCTCCAGCCACGGATCGCCCGCTTCTCGCCCTTTGGCCATGCGATCGATGCGTGCCGCGCGTGCCAGGCATTGCAGCCAGTGCTCACGCGGCGCGCGGCGCAGTGCCTTGCGAAATAATTGCTCACGCGCCGGCCAGAGGCGCTCGGCGCGCGCCTGCGCGGCGAAGTCGCGCGCATTGGCCAGGCGCAACGCCAGTTGCAACTGGTTGACCATCCAGCCCATCAGCGCGATCAGTTCATCGCCCTCTGCACGCAGGCCTGCCAGGATGCGCAATGCGCGACTGCCCTCGCCGGCAAACGCGGCGTCGGTCAGCTTGAAGGCGTCATAGCGCGCGCTATCGGCGACAAGGTTTTCCATCTCGTCCGCGCCGATGCGCCCCCCTTGTGTATGCAGCACCACCAGCTTATCGATCTCTTGCGCGGCGGCCAACAGATTGCCCTCTACACGCTCGGCCAGCAGCGCTACCGCGTCGGGCGTGGCCGTCAAGCCGCGCGAGGTCAGGCGCGCTCCGATCCAGCCAGCCCATTCATTGGGCCGAGGCGCATTGAAGACCACCAGGGCACCGGCCGCATCGACGTTTCGAGTCCAGGCACCCTCATGCTTGTTACTCCACTCCACCGCACTGATCAGCAGCGTGACATCCGGTGGTGGGTTGGCGCAGAACTCGCCGATCGCCTTGGCCCCTTCGGTACCGGGGCGGCCGGTTGGCAAGCGCAGGTCCAGCAGACGACGGGTGGCGAACAGCGACATGCCGGCCGCCGAACGGGCCAAGTCATCCCAGTCGAAATGGTTGCCGACTTCCAGGACTTCGCGCTCGGCATAGCCGAGCTTGCGCGCCTGCGCGCGCAAAGCATCAGCAGCCTCCAGCACCAGCAGTTCCTCGCCCGCGAGCAGGTAGACCGGTCGCAGGCTATCGGCGGCCAGCGCCTTCTGCCATTGGGCGGGATTGAGCGGCATGGCCTTTAGTGCGTGCTACTGGCCGGCGCGGGTGCATTGTTGCTCGATGCCGGCGCCTGCTGCATGTGCTTGGTCGCAGCTTGCAGGCGGAAAAGGATGGCCTGCACCATGTCGTCGACCAGGCTACGCTCGATTTCATCGATCTGCGACTGGTTGCCGATGGTGTTGAATGCGTCGTAGCTGAATTCACGCGACATATTGATCGTCTGCGGCGGCAGGATCGGCAAGGCGTTCATGTCATTCACGCTGAACTGCACGTTGTAGTGCACCGCAAACTCGGTTACGCGTGCGTCGCCACCGACCGTGAGCGTATCCACGCTGAAAGCGGCCACCGGAATATTCAGTTCGGCGATGCCGGCGCCAGCGTGGTCCTCCACCGTGATACCGGAACTGGCCAGCGTACGGCTGAGGGAACGCTGCAGATCACCCGTACCGGTCACATGGACCCGCTGCATCGACGGTGGCAGCGACGCGTTGCGACGCAGGTGGAAGCCGCATGCCGTCAGGGCAAGAAGCGACAGCAACAACAAGGCTTTGGACATGCGGCTCATGGAGTTCATCCTGCGACGATATTGACGATCTTGCCCGGAACCACGATCACCTTGCGCACGGCCTGGCCTTCGAGGAAGGCGGCGACCTGCGGATGCGCGCGAGCCAATGCCTCGGCCTCTTCCTTGGAGGCCTGGGCGGCCACCTCGATGGTACCGCGCAATTTGCCATTGACCTGAACCGCAAGGGTAAGCGAGTCGCGCACCAGGGCTGCCTCATCGACCAGGGGCCATGCCTGATCTTCCAGCACGCTGGCCGGGTGGCCCAGTACCTGCCATAGCGCATGGCTGACGTGCGGCACCACGGGGTTGAGCAACAGCACCATCGTTTCCAGCGCCTCGTGGCGCACCGCACGTCCCTGCTCGCTGTCATCGCTGAACTTGTTCAGCGCATTGAGCAGTTCCATTTGCGCAGCGATGGCGGTATTGAAGGCATGGCGGCGACCGAAGTCGTCGCTGACCTTCTGGATCGTCTCGTGCACCTGGCGGCGCAAGGCCTTCTGGCCAGCATTCAAGGCAGACGGATCGACATCCACGTGATCGGGGCCGGCAGCGTGCGTAGTGACCTCGCGCCAGAAACGACGCAGGAAGCGCGCCATGCCTTCGACACCGGCTTCGTTCCACTCCAGGGACTGCTCGGGTGGCGCGGCAAACATGGAGAACAGGCGTACCGTATCGGCGCCGAACTTCTGCACCATCGACTGCGGATCGACACCGTTGTTCTTGGACTTGGACATCTTCTCGATGCCACCGATCAGCACCGGCTCGCCATCGGCACGCAACACCGCACCGGTGACGCGAGCTCGCTCGTCGCGCTGCACGTCCACGTCGGCCGGGTTGTACCAGTGCTTGGCGCCATTGGCCTCCTCGCGATAGAAAGTCTCGGCGATCACCATGCCCTGCGTGAGCAGGTTCTTCACCGGCTCGTCGCTATTGACCATGCCTTCGTCGCGCATCAGCTTGTGATAGAAGCGGAAGTACAACAGATGCAGAATGGCATGCTCGATACCCCCGATATATTGGTCGGCAGGCATCCAATAGTTGGCGCGGTCATCGACCATCGCCTGTGCACCCGGACTGGTATAGCGCGCTACGTACCAGCTCGATTCCATGAAGGTATCGAAGGTATCGGTTTCGCGCTCGGCGGCACCACCGCAGTTCGGGCAGGTGGTCTGGCGCCAGGCCGGATCGGCCTTGATCGGCGATACCACGCCAGAGAACGCGACGTCCTCAGGCAACACGACCGGCAGCTGATCTTCCGGCACAGGCAATGCGCCGCAGCCGGGGCAGTAGATCACCGGAATCGGGCAACCCCAATAACGCTGGCGACTGACACCCCAGTCACGCAGGCGCCAGTTCACGCGGCGCTGCCCCTTGTGCTCGGCCTCCAACTTTGCGGCCAGGAACTCGAAGGCATCATGGTAATTGCGACCGTCCAGCTCGCCGGAGTTGATCGTGCGCATGTCCGCGCGCGTCTTGTCCGTGTACCAATCCTGCCAGGTGGTCACGTCGAAGGTTTCACCTTCGCAGGCGATGACCTGCTTGATCGGCAACCCATACTTGGTGGCGAATTCGAAGTCACGCTGGTCATGGCCTGGCACCGCCATGACGGCACCCGTGCCGTAGCCCATCAGCACGAAATTGGCGACCCAGATCGGTACCTGCTCGCCACTGAGGGGATGAATGGCGAACAGGCCAGTGGCCATGCCGCGCTTTTCCTGGGTTTCCAGCTCAGCTTCGGAGACGCCGCCCTGCTTGAGCTCGGCCAGGAACGCCGCCAGAGCCGGGTTGTCCTGGGCAGCCTTCAGGGCCAGCGGGTGCTCGCCGGCGATGGACACGAAGGTCACGCCCATGAGGGTATCCGGCCGCGTGGTGAACACGGTGAGCGGCTCGGCCTCCGCTGGCACGCTGAACTGGATTTCCAAACCCTCGGAACGACCGATCCAGTTGCGTTGCATGGTCTTGACCGCGTCGGGCCAGCCATCGAGCGTGTCCAGGCCATCGAGCAGTTCCTGCGCGTAGGCGGTGATCTGCAAGAACCATTGCGGGATCTCGCGCTTTTCCACCAGCGCTCCCGAACGCCAGCCACGGCCGTCGATGACCTGTTCATTGGCTAGCACGGTCTGGTCGATCGGGTCCCAGTTCACTACCGCGTTCTTGCGATAAGCAATGCCCTTCTTCATCAACCGAGTGAACATCAACTGTTCCCAGCGGTAGTAATCGGGGCTGCACGTGGCGAATTCACGCGTCCAGTCGTAGGCGAAGCCCAGGCGCTTGAGCTGCGTGCGCATGTGCTCGATGTTCTGGTACGTCCACTTGGCCGGAGCGGTCTTGTTCTTGATCGCCGCATTCTCGGCCGGCAGACCGAAAGCGTCCCAGCCCATCGGTTGCAGGACATTCTTGCCGTTCATGCGCTGGTAGCGGCTGATCACGTCACCGATGGTGTAATTGCGCACGTGCCCCATGTGCAGCGCGCCCGAAGGGTACGGCAGCATGGAAAGGCAGAAGTACTTCGGCTTGTCCGATGTCTCGCTCACCTCGAAGGCGCGCGTGTCTGCCCAGAATTGCTGGGCGGCGGTCTCCACGGCTTGCGGATCGTAGCCGCCCGCGTTGTCCTGGGTCTGTTCTTGGATGTCCTGCATATCTTCGGGCGCCGAATGTGCTTGCGCGGCCTTGCGACAGGCGTTTGCCAGCGCGCCGCGGGGAACGTAGCAGACTAGCCGAGCGGCCGCCCGCAGCCAAGTCTGGCGCGGGGACGGCCGGTATGGTTACGGCACGATCGCCATCCCCGGAGCGGGCCTGGGTCAGCTGCCCGGGCAGCCAACCGGCTGGCCAGCAGCAAACGGACCGGCGACGCCGGCAATCCGGTCCGCCAGTTGGGCCAGCAGTTGCTGGTGCCCCTGGACCAGCGCCTCGTAGCCGGCACCCACCTGGGTCGTGACCTGGGTCGTGCAGGCCAACGTCTTGTTGCCCTTGAGCGCATGCAGGCTCCAGGCTGCATCGACCAGCGCATAACTGCCCGGCGCGGAATCAAAGCGGCGCAGATCTACCTTGATACGCAACACCGGCTGGTCGCCCACCGGCAAGCCGGTCACGTCCTGGGTATGCAGTGTGCGCGAGAGGTCCGACGACAGTGCCCCGCGTACTTCATCAGCCAACGGCGCGATCCAGCGCTCGCCATCGAGCATCTGCATACCCTGGTCGCCACTGCGCACCACCAGTTGTGGCTGATCGACCTGGGCCGGGATACCCACCGGCAACAGTTCGAACTTGAAGTTGGCCGGCTGCGCCGGCACGGCCGCCTGGGTGGCTGTGGGAACATAACCACCGGCCGGAGGAACCAGGGTGTAGTAGTGCAGCGGCGCCGAGGCGCAAGCGCCTAGCGCCAGCGACATCCCGAGTACGAGGGCACGGTATCCGGGGCGGCTCATGGCTGGTTTCCTTTGGACTGCGAGGTGGGGGACGGCGCAGGTGTCGCCGGGGGCACGGGCCGGGATGGCGCAGGATCGGCCTTGCGTCCGCGAATCAGCGCCTCGGGATGACCGCCCAGATAATCGGTCAGCACACGCAGCGAACGTGCGGCTCGTTGCAGTTCCTCCAGGGTGTTGCCCAGGTTCTGTTGCAACGGCGAGTCCGAGGACAACGCATTGTTGGCCGTGCCAAGCGTCTGCCTGGCTCCCTTGAGCGTATCGTTGAAGGCAGGCAGCGTCTTGCCATTGACCTGCTTGAGCGTGCCATCGAGATCAGCCAGGGTCTGGTCCAGGTGCTTGCCAATGCTGTCGAACGGGATCTTCTGGATCTTGTCCACGATCACGCCTATCTGTTCTTGCAACTTGTCGAAGCTGCCAGGCGCCGTGGGAATCTGCAGCGGCTTGCTATCGGGATTGAATTCGGCCTTGGGCGCATTCGGGATGAAATCGAGCGCAATGTAGAGCTGGCCGGTCAGCAGATTGCCCGAACGGGCCTGCGCGCGCAGGCCATGATCGACCAGACGGCCCATCATCTGCGCCATCGTGGCATCTTCGCCGTGCGACTGCGCCAGCGCCACCAGCTTGTCGTGCACGCGGCCAAGGCGCTGCGGGTAGACCACCGCGCCAACGATCAGCGGGAAGCGCTGTGCCTTCTCGTCGTAATCGAGGTTGATGGAGACCACGCGGCCGATGTTGATGCCCTGGAATTCCACGGGCGCATCGATCGCCAACCCGCGCAGCGAGTGATCGAAGCGCATGCGGATGTAACTGGGCTCGCCATCAGGCGGCGCCATCGCGGTGGCCTGGTCGTTGAACAGTTGGAACTGCGCGTCTTCGGCTGCCGCCGTGGCGTCATGCGGACCGGCCGGGTCCTGGAATGCGACGCCACCGGCCAGCACCGTGGCGAGCGACTGTGTGTTGAGCTTCAGCCCATTGGCACCCAGTTGCACGTCCACGCCGCTAGCATTCCAGAACCGGCTGGACTTGGTCACGAAGTTGTCGTTCGGGCTGTCAACGAAGATTTGCAACGACACACCCTTGCCATCGCGATCGAGCTGATAGGACGCCACGCGGCCCACCTGGATGCGACGAAAATAGACCGGCGAGCCGATATCCAGCGACCCAAGATCGTCCGAGTGCAGGGTGAAACTCTTACCCGGGGCACCATGCGTGATCGCCGGCGGATTCTCCAGGCCAGTGAATTCGTCCTGCTTTTCCTTCGTCTCGCCGACATCCGCCCCGATGAATGCGCCAGACAGCAAGGTGTCGATACCCGATACGCCGCCCAGGCCGATGCGTGGACGCACGACCCAGAAGCGGGTGTCCTTCGTGGCAAAGCTCTCGGCGTTCTTTTCCAGGTCGATCTTGGCAATCACATGGCTGCGATCCTTGCTAAGCCGGATCGCGGTCACCTTGCCGATCACCACGTTCTTGTACTTGACCGGCGTCTTGCCGGCCTCCAGGCCGGACGCCGTCTGGAAACTCACCGAAATGGTGGGACCGGCCTTCAGTATCGCGTTGATAACCAGGGACAGCCCGACAAGCGCAGCCAGTACCGGCACCAGCCAGATGGCCGAGGCGCTCCAGCGTCGTCGTTTGCGAACAACGGGTTCCGGCAGGTCGCCCTCGCCGTGCGACTTCGTGTGGTCAGTCATCTGTTTCCCTACTATCCCAAATAAAACGAGGGTCGAAACTCATCGAGGCAAGCATCGTAAGCACCACGGTGAGACCGAAGAACACCACGCCGGGCAACGGCGCGACCAGGCTGAATACACCGAACTGGACGAGCGCGGTCAGCAACGCCACCACGAACACATCCAGCATCGACCAATAGCCGATGAATTCCACCAATCGGTACAGCTTGGCGCGCTGGCGCTGGCCCCAACCGGTACGGCGATGCGAAGTGACCAGCAATAGGCCCATCGCCAGGAATTTGAGCATCGGCACCACGATAGAAGCCGTGAAGACGATAATGGCCAAGTCCGGCGATCCCTTGACCCAAAGCTCGATGATGCCGCTCAAGATGGTGTTGTCATCCACGTCGCCCAGGCTGACCGTCCTCATGATCGGCAGGAAGTTGGCTGGGATATAGAAGATGAAGGCAGCGATCAGCAGAGCCCAGGTACGCATGTAGCTGCCGTGCTTGCGCCTGTGCAGGGGCGCTCCACAACGGGGGCAGGCCGCGTCGTGCAGATCCCCAGACTCGCGACAGACCAGGCCACAGACATGGCAGCCGATCAGGCCCAACTCGTGCGCGCGCGGCAAAGCACTCATGCAGGCGGCGCCTCGGCCAGGCTCCAGAAACGACGCATGTCCACCCCGGAGAACACCGTGATCAGCAGCATCAGGCCGCCGTAGGCAAAAATACCCGGATCCGGCGTGACATCGAAGTAGGCATGCGCCTTGACGATGGCGACCATCGCACCAAGTACGAACACCTCGTTCATTGTCCAGGGGCCAACATAGTGAAGCGCGGTCATGACGCCGACGAACCCAGGCGCGCGCTCGCCGCGCCGCGCGAAAAACAATATCCATCCGAGCGTGAGCATTTTTACCAGCGGAAAGAAGAACAAGGTGCCTGCCGCCAGCAAGGCGACCACCTGGGAATGTTCGTTCCACATCATGAGGATCATCCCCCACAACGTCGTACTGACGTGCTGGCCGTTGAGCCCGAGCGTGACAATCGGCCACATGTTGGCCTGAACGAACACCACCATGGCCGTGAGTACCAGCGCCAGGAGACCGTTGACGCCCAGGCGCTGGTGGCGCTCCAGTACGGCATCGCAACGCACGCACCTGGCCGTTTCGCCAGGCGCGAGCATACGCCTGCGGTACACCGTATCGCAGTGCTCGCAGATCAACAGATTGTGTGCTTCCTTGGCGTCAAGGGCGTGCTCGGGCGCATTCATGGCGCGAATTCTCGCAAATCTTGCTGACCGGCGGGCAAACAATCGTGCGGTTGCCGTATCCGGTCTTGATATGCTGCCGGCTGCCCTGATTTTGTTGCGCACCTTAAAGGAGTCCTCGCAGTGACCAGCGCCATCGCCCCCAGCCACGTCTTCGAGATCACCCAGGACAACTTTGAAGCCGATGTCCTGCAAGCCTCGCTGGACACGCCCATCCTGGTCGACTTCTGGGCGGAATGGTGTGGCCCGTGCAAGAACCTGGGCCCCATGCTGGAAAAGCTGACCGCCGAGTACAACGGCGCCTTCCGCCTGGGCAAGGTGGACGTGGACAAGCACCAGCAGTTGGCGGCGATGTTCGGCATTCGCTCCATTCCTACGGTGATGCTTGTGAAGGATGGGCAAATCGCCGATGGCTTTGCCGGCGCCCTGCCGGAGGGCCAGTTGCGTGAATTCCTGTCGCGCCATGTGCAGCCGCGCGAAGGTGGCCTTGTGGACGAGCCCTCCGCCGAGGTTGTCGAGGAATCGCCAGCCGAGGTGGTAAGCCGTTTGCGCGAGGAAATCGCCGCCCAGCCCGATCGCCCCGAACTGAAGCTGGATCTGGCACTCAGCCTGATGCGCGCCGGCCAAGCCGACGCCGCTGAAGCCGAACTCACTGCCCTTCCAGCCAACTTGGCTACTGACGCACGCGCCATACGCCTGCGCAGCCAGTTGGACCTGGCCCGCTCGCTCGAAGGCGCCCCGGACCTGAGCGCGCTCCGGCAGCGCGTGGACAACGACGAAAGCGATTGGGAGGCGCGCGACCTGCTCGGTGTGCGCTTGCTGTTGGAAGATGACGCAGCGGCCGGCCTCGACCAGTTTCTGACGATCCTGGCCAAGGCTCGCGACTGGCAGGATGGCCAGGCCAAGAAGCGCCTGCTCGCCGCTTTCAGCACCCTGGACGACGCGGAACTGGTAGGCCGCTATCGCCGCCGGATGGCCTCGCTGCTGTTCTAGCCTGTCGTGACCGGGGCGCAGATCTCGGAACCTGCAACCCGAGGCTTGGCTCAGCCTCAGGTGACGAGAGGCGAGACCAAAAAGGGGAGAGAGGCTCGATCTCCCCCGATATCGTTCTTGCGTCACAGCGCCAGCGCCACGGCCAATGCGGCGGTTCGGGGGACATGCCCGTCTTCCAGATGAAACATACTTGAGCGTATGGTAGCCTCCGGGCCTCTCCCGCCAACGCTCCGGACATGCGCGCCTCCACCCTCCGCCGCCTCATGAATCTATGGCCGCCCTACCTCTTCAACAGCATTCGCGTGCTCAGGCTCAGCGACGACTGGCGCGAGGCACGGGTGGTGCTGAAGCTTCGCCCGTGGAACCGCAACTATGTGCGCTCGCAGTTCGGTGGCAACCTGTTTGCCATGGCCGACCCGATGTACATGCTACTGGCCATGCATCGACTCGGTCCCGATTACTACGTTTGGGACAAGGCTGGCGAAATCGACTTCATCGCCCCGGGCCGCAGCCACGTCTATGCCGATTTCGTCATGGACGATGCCGCCATCGAACGCCTGCGGGCGGCGGCGGCCCAGGGTGACAAGGTGCTCGAATGGTTCGAGACCGAGATCCGCACCGCTGCCGGCGAACTGGTTGCCAAGGTGCGCAAGCAGATCTATGTCCGGCTCAAGCCCAGGGCACGCTGATCGTCATTCTTGCTCGAACGCGTCGATTTCGCGCAGGATCGCCTCGGCACGCTGCACACTCGGGCCGGCGAAATGATTTTCCAGCCAGGGCAGCTTGCCCCAGGCACGCAAGGCCACATAGGTCACCAGCACCAGCAGCAGCGATACCACGCCTGACAACACCAGGTGATGCCATAGACCCGGGAAACGATCCCCCAGGTCCACATTCGCCGTATCCAGGCTGCCCTGGAACAACATCATCAGCAATGGCACCCAGATAAAACTGCCGACGATCGAAAACACCGGCGCTTCCACGCGCACGCGCCAGCGCCTCAGACTCGCCAGCCGTCGCTGGATGTCCAGCACGGGTGAGGCATAGTCGATCCGCCGGACCAGCGACAACACACGCCCCCCGAAGGCCATGAGCGCCACTCCGAAGGCCTGCACCAGGACACCGCAGGTGACGGCATCCACCATGCCCCGGTGGGTGCCCCAGAACCATGCCCCCAGCAGCGCAAAGCCGATACCGAAGGCAATCTGCACGGACTGCCCCCAGACCAGCGGCCGCAAACCACGCTGCACATGATCCAGCCGCCGCTCCACCAGCAACTGCCGATGCACAGCATGCTGGCGATCCAGCTTGCGATCCAGCGCCTGCCAGGCTTGCTTCATATCGTCCAGGTCCATGTCATGCCTCCAAGTTCTGGGTAGCCACTCGATCACGCAGTTTCTGCTTGATGCGATTGATCTTGGTGGCCACGTTGGTTTCGCTGATGCCGAGGATGTCGGCAATGTCTGGATAGCTGCGGTCTTCCAGATACAGCAACATCAATGCGCGTTGGAGCGCATCGAGCTCGCCGATGAAGCGGTAAAGCGCCACCAGCCGCTCATCCGGCTCTTCGGGCACTTCACTGGCCAAACCCGCCAGGTGATGCGCCTCCAGAGGTTCGACGCGTCCGTCATCACGACGACGACGCACCTGCGAGATCGCCACATTCAAGGCGATCCTGTAAAGCCAGGTGGAGAACTTCGCCTTGCGCTCGTCATAGCTGGCGAAAGCGCGCCACAACTGCACACTGATTTCCTGTTCCAGGTCGAGGCGATCCTCGCGGGAGCCGGCATAGATGCCTGCCACCTTTACGATCAGTCCTCGATGCTCGCGCAACCGGGCCTCAAAACCTTGCGGGTCGATTCGTGATGCCATCCCCTTCCTTCGCCTGTATTCCCGTTCAAGGCATGATTCGCCGGCATGCCGTAAAAAATCACAGCACCTGATCCGGGCCGGACCTGGCATGCCCAGTCACCTACAATAGTGACCTCCCCGGACTTCACTCAGCTCTTCCCATGGCGCATCTACGCGTAAAACGCTATCTCATCACCGGCCTGCTGACCTTCATCCCACTGTGGGTCACCTGGGCCGTGTTCAAATTCGTCTTTGGCCTGCTCGCGGGCATTGGTACCCCACTGGTGTCGGCCCTGCTTGGCGCGGCCTCATCGCATGCTCCCGATGCCGCCGCGGCGTTGCATAACAGTTGGGCGGTTTCAGTCCTCGCCCTGCTGATCACGGTGCTGGCGATGTACATCCTCGGCTGGCTGGCTACCCGGGTGGTCGGCCAGCGCCTGTTGCAGGCTTTTGACGGCCTGCTCGCGCGCATTCCGCTGGTGCAGACCATCTATGGCGGCACCAAGAAACTAATGGCGGTATTGCAGCAGAAGCCCAGCGGACTGCAACGCGTGGTGCTGATCGACTTTCCACGCAGTGGCATGAAGGTCGTCGGCTTCGTCACGCGCGTCATGACCGAGCAAGGCACCGGGCGCGAAATCGCCGCAGTCTATATTCCGACCACGCCCAACCCTACGGGCGGCTACCTGGAGCTGGTCCCGGTGGACGAACTCACGCCTACCGACTGGACGATGGACCAAGCCATGGCCTTCATCATCTCCGGTGGCGCCGTGGCGCCGGATACCTTACCCGCAACACCCACCCTGCCAACGGAGCCGCGCCCGTGAAGCTTTGCCAGCTTGCCCTGCTCGCCTCGTTGGGTCTTGGCGTGACGGCACACGCCAACGACTGGACCACACCGGCCGAAGCGACGCACTTTCGCACCACGCCCGATTACGCCGGCACGCTGGCCTATCTGGATCGACTGGTTGCCGCCGCGCCCGGAAAACTCAAGCGTGTGCAGTTTGGCACCTCACCACAAGGGCGGCCATTGATAGCCATCGTCGCCAGCGGCAATGGCAGCTTTACGCCCGAAGAGGCACGCAAGGCTGGCAAGCCTGTGGTGCTTGTGCAGGCCGGCATCCATCCCGGTGAGATCGAGGGCAAGGACGCCGGCTTGATGCTGCTGCGCGATTTCGCCGTCACCGGCAAACTGCCACACCTGCTCGACCATGTCGTGCTGATCTACATTCCGGTATTCAGCGTCGACGGGCATGAACAATCGAGCCCGTACAATCGTATCAACCAGAATGGCCCGGATAGCATGGGTTTTCGTGGTCAGGCGCAATACCTGAACCTCAATCGCGACTACATCAAGGCCGATGCGCCGGAAATGCAGGCGTGGCTCGCGCTATGGAACCGATGGTTGCCTGATTTCTTTGTCGACGTGCATACGACCGATGGCGCTGACTACCAGTACGATCTGACCTGGTACACCGAGGACCCGCACAAACTCGACCCCGGCGTCGCCGCATGGCAACAACACCTGATGATCGATCAGGCACTGCCCGCTTATGAGAAACGTGGACATCTGGCATCGATCTACCTGGAGTTCACCGATGGACGCGATCCGCGCAAGGGTATTGAAAATTTCGGCTCCGGGCCTCGTTTTTCCACGGGCTACGTCGCACTGCAGAATCGCCCTGCGCTGCTGATCGAAACGCACATGCTCAAGTCCTACCAGGTACGTGTGCGCGCCACGTACGACCTGGTGGAACTGTTGCTGCAAGACATCGGACGCGATCCGGCCAGCCTGCTGGCCGTCAATCGGCATGCGGACGACGCCGTCATCGCACGTGCCGGACAAGCTCAGGCCAGCGTACCGATCACCTTCAAGCCAGACCCGCAAGCCACGCCGTTCCAGCTCAAGGGCTACGCGTTCTCGCTATCGCACAGCGATATTTCCGATAGCACCTGGATCCAGTACGACCCGCGCAAGCCACAAACCTATACGATCGACAACCGTAACGGACTGCTACCGGATATCACCATCACGCCGCCAGCCGCTTATGCCGTACCAGCTCAATGGACAGACATCATTGCAAGGCTCGATGCACACGGCATCGTTTATCGCCGCATGGATCACGCCATGACGCTGCATGCATCGGGTTATCAACTGGACCATCCGCACTGGGCCGCCAAGCCTTTCGAAGGCCATTTGATGCTCACCGGATTCGACTTGGCAAGCAGCTCTCGCGACATAGCGCTTCCGGCCGGATCGGTAATCGTGCCCATGGACCAGCGTGCCGCCAACGTCGCCATCAACTTGCTCGAACCCCAGGCACCGGATTCGCTTTTGCGTTGGGGTTACCTCAACGCCATTTTCGAGCCCAAAGAATATGGCGAGCCACGCGTACTGGAAAAGCTTGCGCGCGACATGATGGACAAAGACCCTGCACTCAAGAACGAATTCGAACGCAAACTCAAGGATGATCCTGCATTTGCCAAGGACAGTAACGCGCGCCTGAGTTTCTTCTTCCAACGCTCTCCCTGGTACAGCGTGCAAGGGGTTGGCGCCTATCCGGTATTGCGCCTGGATGCCGCCCAGGCCAGGCAAGCGCTGAATACTTCGCATTGATTACTTGGAAACCCATGAGTCAGCAAAACTCCCTGGAAATCTGGTTGATCCGCCACGGCGAAACCGCATGGAGCCTCTCGGGCCAGCATACCGGCGTGACCGATATCCCATTGACGGAACACGGCGTCGAACAAGCGCGTTCACTGGCGCCACTGCTCGCCCGCCAGCCATTCGATACGGTGTGGACCAGTCCACGCGCCC
>NZ_DASVMI010000170.1:0-55954 GCF_036384435.1 Dyella sp.
TGGGCAGGAGATAGAGTGCTGCCATCCTGCCGGTGATCGCATGGGCCATGCTGTTCCCATCGAATCGGGAAAGCTGGGTCTGCTTCCGTCCAACCGCATGACGCATATCCTTCATTGAAGCTCGTCACCTCACTTAAGGACACGACTTTTCTTATGTCTGAGTCCCGTCACGGTCCCACGTGCACGTCTTCAAAAAAGGCGGGACATGGCGCGAATGTCGAGTTGATCGACAACAAGCAGGTCCGTCCATGCGATCGAACAAAGTAGACGACGTTCTCGCTTGAGTCAGCTTCACGGAGATTTTTCATGCTCCGGATAATCGCATGATCACCACGAGGCCAGGCCAAGCCCTCAAAAGCATCTCAAACCAGTTCGTGCATGTGGATGAGACGTCTCGAAAGCTGCGGAATTTTGTACGATGAAAATTGATTGCCTAGGCAGCCAAGCTGTGACGCGAGTCGCATTGCGATGATTTCAATGCATGCAACATCTTCGCAGGGTGTGAGGTTCGGTATCTGTTGCGCTTTGACAAGCAGGTAAAGTAAAGATCGCAGACCGCAATGGTCGGTGCGCCACCAGCGGCTTATTTGTGGTGCATATTTTCTATCTTCCCCGAGAACGATTTTTCACGATCGCTGTATAACAACCACACGAGAGGCCGATATGAGAAGGAAATTTCTTTCGTGCTTCATCACCGCTGCGTTGCTATGCCCGGTAGCAGCATCAGCGGTATGTCTGAAGTATGTGAGCTGGTCTGACGTTTGTTTGGACGCCAATTTGACCGCGCAAAATTCATCGACAGGGCAGGCGAGTTTCACCAGCTTCGTCGCCTATCCCGTACAAGGCACGCTTTTTCAGAATGGAGTACAGGTCCCCGGTAACCAGTATTTTTTCTATGACAGCACGACGAATCACCTGACTGGCTTGATCTCGCCGAAGTACCAGATCTCGTTCTTTTCCGATTCGCCTTGCATCTACCCACCGGCGACCAAGAACTATTCAACGCAATGCGTTATCGCTAGCCCGCAAAATTCCCAACTCGTCGGAAGTGGGAGTATCGCTCTTACGGATTTCTCGGTGACGGCCGATGGCCATCTGCTACACAATGGCGTTGCTGTTCCAGGTGACAAGTATTTCGAGTTTGATCCTATGTCGGATCTTGTGCTGGTTGAGGTTTACCCAAACAACAATCAGGTCTATTCCGAGACATACAACGACTTTCATGCGTACCCGCCCCAGGCGCCAGGTTCTGGGCCGCCCTATATGGGATATGTGTTCACTAATTGCACACCTAACGGTACGGGCTATCAATGGGATTGCACATTTTGACCCGCGCCGCAGTAAGCATCGGGAATCAGGTAAAAAGCCCCCAATCGGGGGCTTTCATTTTTTGTTATTCATCCCTCTGGAAATTGCGGGCATCGTTAAAACATGAGCTGCCACGTCATGCTCAATGTTCCGATGGACACGGGGGCGTTTCAAACCATGCGCGTCATCATGCTGCATACCCTTCGATAGGTCGTTTGGGCGAGGGGCTGCACGTGAAGTGAGTTTGAAAATATCGAATATTGTGGTATTTCGCGGGAGTGCTTTGTTTGAGTCGGAAAGGGGTTTTGCATTGGCTGAGCCGGCATCATGCAAGGATACCCCTGAGTGGTTGGGCGATGGCTTGCTCTCTGCAAAATAATTGAAGGCGCGACGGGCTCAGGGTCGCAAGCTTTCGGTATTCGACTTGTAGATCGATCCCGGCAATCCTGATGACTTGCATGGCGCTATGCAGACCATCAGTGAGTATCACCCAAGCGAGACAGTATTTGTCGAGCACATTGACGAATCCTTCGAATAATTACTAATGTTTGGCTTAATGAATGATGCCCTGGCTTGATTATCCAGAGATGATTTTACTTTCCTTTTCGGCGCATTCACTGTTGACGCGTAATATCTCGATCAAGGCACCGCATTAACGCGGTCCTCAATATCGGGGGAATTATGGAGAAGGTCATGTCCCGCGAGCAGTTGGAGATCCTCGTGGATTACCTCAAGAACGAGGTGCCGCAGCTTTTGGCTGATTATCCCGAGGCACATGATTTCTGGGATGCGTTCGATGGTCTGAGCGAGGTGGGCCTGGAGCGGGCCGAGCCGGAGGATAAGCCCTGGTTCGAGCGGGAATTGCTCAAGATCACGCACGCCCATGGCCTGGACCGGCCTGGTTGAGGCGGTGGAGCGTGGAATCGACGTGTGGCGGGGACGTCCCTGTCCGATATGCCTTCCTAGGCGGGCCCCCGAGCGTTCACGCCGGGCGCCCGCAGAGGCTGTATTGCTTAGTGGATGTAGCCCGACTCGTTCGGGTTCACTTCCACCTTGATCAGCTTCAGCGAGCCGACCGCGCCCATGCCGCCGCCAGAGAAGGTCAGCACGCCTTCGCCTTTGTAATGATATTCGGTGCGATAGTTGTCGCCGCCGAAATGGAAGGGGATGAATGCCTTGCCGGTCTGGAAGGTCTTCTGGTCGGTCGGCGGGCCGATGATGTCCATGATCTCCTTGGAGTACATGCCTTCATGTACCTTGGAGAACTTGCTACCTGCGGCGGGAGTGCCGACGAACTCTACCTTGTCCGAACCGCCGGCACCGGCGCTGAACGACAACGGGGCATAACCTGCCATCAGTGCGAGCGCTGACATGAGCGCGAGCGATTTGATCTTCATGGTAAGCAACTTCTCCTTCAGAGCCTTATGGTTGATGCAGCCAAACAAGGCAGGGGAGATGCGACAACTGGCCTGTACCAGGTCGGCTTAAAATCGGTAACGGCTTTTCCCCCTGCTTAAGAGCGCCCGATGCCTATAGCGGAAGGCAGGTGCGCTCTGTAGGGCGAATGCTAAGTTGTGCGCGGACAAAAGGCAAAAAAAATCGATGAAAAGCAGCGGTTTGTAGGATTTCCCCTACATGTTTTATTGCGGGCTAGTTCTCAGTTTCGGCACGGAAAGGAGTTCCTGCGCCTATCGCCGGCGACCTCGACGGTGGTGCGCTAAGAGTGGCTGCATGCGGCGGAGAACTGCGAGCGAGGGCGCACGCTCAAGGTTTTTTCATTCAGCACGGCAGCCATCGCAGGAAGGTCCCGGCAAGTTCACCTCTTCTCCCCGGCTTGCCAGCCAATAGCCCAGGAACGTCTCCACTCGGCTGCGATAGGCTTCACCGGCGTAGCGGTAGAGGTCGACGTGGGCGGCGCCCTGCACGACCCAGAATGCCTTGGGTCCAGCGGCGTGATTGAACATTGCCTGCGATTCGCCAATGCGCGTGTGCTGATCCGCATCGCCAGCGATCAGCAGTTTGGGGATGGTGACGGCCGCGATAGCATCGATCGGACGCAACTGCGAGCGGTCGATGCCGAT
This sequence comes from Dyella sp., assembly GCF_036384435.1. GTDB lineage: Bacteria > Pseudomonadota > Gammaproteobacteria > Xanthomonadales > Rhodanobacteraceae > GSA-30. The sequence continues at coordinate 3,390 of NZ_DASVMI010000170.1, forward strand.
GTGCCAGGGCAGGGTGAGCAGCAAGGGCCCGGTCAGCCAGCCGCCTGCGTGACCCAGGTGAAGGCGCAGGCGGTCGCGGAGTGCCTGGTCGATACTTGGATAGACCTGTTCGAGCACCAGGGCGTCGACGTGAACGGGCGGTTTGGCCAACAGCGTGGCTGCGCCCCCCATCGATGCGGCGATGATGCCGATGCGTTCTCCGGGAGCAAGATGATGCAGTTGCTCCAGGGCGGCCAGCACATCGGCGGTCTCGCGGTATCCGAACGTGATGGCCTCGCCGCCACTTTCGCCGCTGGCCTGAAAATCGATCAGCATCACGCCGTAACCGTCGTCATGCAAGAAGCGGGCGCGTGCCAGCATGGCACGGCGATCGGCGCGTACACCGTGCAACAGCAGCACCGCGCCGTGACCTGGCTGGCCTGCTACGTACCAGCCGCGCAGATGCGCCGTGTTCGCGTCGGCGAAGTCCAAGGATTGTGCATCCAGGTCGGCGGGTGGCGGTCCGACGTGTCGACGCGCTGGATGAATCAGTATTGCGCCCAGGCACCATAACGCCAGGGCGAAGGCCAGCCCGAAGGAGGTGGCCGCCCAGAGCGTGCGGCGTCGCCAGGTGCGATGGGATGGCATAGGAGATCCTTGGCAGGGCCGTGAGATGACGTGCGTCACTATGGCCGGCTGCGCTGGCGAACTCGCGTCGATGCATGACCGATTGCAGGCATTACGCTGGCGATGCGCTAGGCTTTGCCCAACATGACGAATGGAGAGTTGCGCATGACCGATCCATTTCTGGCCGAAGCCATCGCCGAAGCAGAGCTAGGGTTATCGGAGGGTGGCATACCGATAGGCTCGGTGCTGGTGTACCAGGGCAGGATCATCGGGCGAGGCCACAATCGACGCGTGCAGCGCGGCAGCGCCATCCTGCATGGCGAAATGGATGCGCTGGAGCAAGCTGGGCGGCATCCGGCGCATGTCTACCGTGAATCGACCATCTACACCACGCTTTCGCCCTGCTCGATGTGTAGTGGTGCGATTGCGCTCTATGGCATCGGTCGTGTGGTGATCGGCGAGAACGTGACGTTCCAGGGCGAGGAAGCGTGGTTGCGCAGCAAGGGCGTCACGCTGGATGTGGTGCAAGATGAGCACTGCATCGCGCTGATGCGTCAATTCATTGCGGCGAAGCCGGACCTATGGAATGAGGATATCGGTGAGCCGTGATGGCTCAGGCGGATGTTTCGAGCTGTTCGACCAGCCAAATCAATGGCTGGTCGATACACGATCCCCAGAACGCGGGGTGATGCTGTCTGCCCCATAACCGGTCGATATCCCGACAGGCATCCCGTATATCCTCGCTGTCCACGGCGCGGCCGATGTCCGCGTAGCAACCCTGCATGATCACTGAGATCTGGTCGTCGGGCAGAAAATAGCGCCCAGGCCAACGTAGTGTGCTGTGGAAGACTTGCCCCAGGGCAAGCGCTGCCGGGCGCCAGGCAGGGCGCCAGACAGCTTGCGATGCGGCGATGCGCACGGCTTGGCGCGCTGACAGCTCTGGCACGAAGCGCATGTCGGGGCCAAGTTTGCGCACGCCCATGAAGAAGCGCTGCCCAGGAGTCATCTGCAGGATATGCCGCGGATATCTCAGTGGCGTGTCGCTATCCATCCGGGGAGACTCAGCTCAGGCCTTCCAATCGGGAGCCTTCCGGAGTGACCTTCAGGACGGATCCGTGCTCGTACCAGTCACCCAGCACGATGCGTTCGGCCGGCTTGCCGTCCAGTGTGAGGTCGTGCACGGCGGGCCGGTGCGTATGGCCGTGGATAAGGCGATCGACGCCGGCATGGCGCATGGCTTCAGCCACAGCGCTGGCGTTGACATCCATGATGGTTTCCATGGTGCTGCCGGTATGGGCGCGGCTGTCCTGGCGTGCCTTGGCGGCAAAGGCGCGGCGCGCGGCCAGCGGCATGGCCATGATGTTGGCCTTCCATTCTGGCGTGCGCACTTGCTTGCGCACGGTCTGGTAGGCCACGTCGTCGGTGCATAGCACGTCGCCATGCATCAGCAGGGTCGGGCGACCGTACAAGTTGTGCACGGTGCCATCGTCGAGCAGAGTAAAACCGGCGCGCGCGGCGAAATCCTCGCCAAGGATGAAATCGCGATTGCCGACCATGAAATACACCGGCACGCCGCTGTCACGCAGTGCACGCGAGGCATGGGCGATGCGACGGGGCAGTTCGGCGTCGTCGTCGTCGCCGATCCAGGCCTCGACCAGGTCACCCAGGATGTACAGCGCGTCGGCGCGGCGTACATCGTCGCTGGCCAGGTAGCGCTCGAATAGTTCGGTGATGTGAGGACGGCTATCGTCCAGGTGCAGGTCAGCGATGAACAGCGTGGTCATGCCGGGGCAGTCCTCAGGTCTTGCTCTTGCCCGGCTTCTTGGCCGGCGCGGGGGCGGGCACGGCCGGAGCGGCGGCCGTGCTGGCCGGGGCGCTCGAAGCCTCGCCTACGACATTGGCTCCCGTGATGATCACCAATGGGTTGGGTACGTCACTGGCGAAAGGCCCCTGGCCACGGGTGGGAAGGTTGGCAATCTTGTCCACGACATCCATGCCCTTGAGCACCTTGCCGAACACCGCGTAACCCCAGGTCGGACCGCTCTGGTTGCCGATGAAATCCAGCCGGCGGTTGTCGACCAGGTTGAAGAAGAATTGCGAAGTACCCGAGTTCGGATCGGTGCCACGCGCCACGGCTATCGTGCCACGTAGATTCGACAAGCCGTTATCGGCCTCGCTGGCAATCGCCGAGTGCGTGCGCTTGGGTTGCAGTTCGCGCGTATAGAGGCCGCCTTGCACCAGATAACCGGGGATAGCCCGATGAAAGATGGTGCCGGCATAGAAGCCGTCGCGCACGTATTGCAAAAAGTTGGCCACGCTCTTGGGCGATTTGTCCGGATACAGCTCAAGCAGAATGTCTCCCTGCGAGGTATGCAGCACCACCTGCGGATGCACCTGCGCGTCGGCAGCGGGTTTGGCGGTCTGAGCGGACAGGCCGACCGGCAGCAAAAGAAGCAGGGCGAGCAGGAATCGTGGCATGGCGGATCGGGCTGCGTGAGACATCCGCACATGATACGCGGGTTGAAGTGAAGCCGCTTGGAGCGGGCGTCGCTTGCTTTGCTCGCTGTAAAGGGTGAAACCTGCTGCTGCGCAACCTGTAACGAGATATGGAGTCGCAAGAATGAGCTTTTGTCCTTCCTCTTGACGCTTTACAGCGGGCATCGGGAGTGGCTCATCAGCCCGTATTGCGGGCAGCTTCGCTCAAAACGTGCCCAGGTCCAGCCGGGCGCCCAGGTCCGCCATCGGTGCGCGTTCCTGCTCCAGGTCCGCCTGGGTCAGCGGATGCTGGTCGAGCCAGTCGGCGGGAAGATTCAGGCGCAGCCGCTGGGCGGTAGCGGCCAGACGCATCTGGGGGAGTGACTCGGCGCGCCGTGCACGGCGGAACAGCACCGCCAGGCGCAGCAAGGCGGTGACATGCCGTGCCAGGATGCGATAGCGCTGCGGCAGGGCCGAGAAAAGCGCCTTGTCTGGCTTACGGCGGTGCGATTGCACCACGGCGGCGAGCAGTTGCTGTTCCTGGCGCGAGAATCCGGCCAGGTCGGCATGGCGCAAAATATAGGCGCCGTGATGGTGGTGTTGGCTATGCGCGATGGCCAAGCCGATTTCGTGCACACGTGAGCACCAGGACAGCCACTCGCGCGCCTCGCCGTCGAGCTTCCAGGCCTTGGCGACCTGGTCGAACAACAGCAGGGCGGTCGATTCCACGCGGCGTGCCTGGGCGCGATCCACGCCATAGCGTGCAGCCAAGGCGTCGATGCTGGCGGTGCGCGGGTCGCTGCCGCCGGCGCGGCCGAGCAGATCCCACAGCAGGCCTTCGCGCATGGAGCTCTCGCACACGCGCATGCGCTCGATGCCGAGCGCGGCGAAGGCCGCCTCGAAGATCACCACGCCGCCGGCGATGACGGGAGCGCGATCCTCGGTCAGGCCGGGAAGCTTGATGGCGCTGATCTGGCCCTGTTCGAGCAAGGCCTCGCGCAGGGAGGCGAGCGAGGCGGGCGTAATGCCGTCGTCGGAGAACTTCATCGCCTGCACCGCCGAGCCGATGGCCTTGGCGGTACCGGATGAGCCGTAGGCATCGAGCCAGCCGGCTTCGCGGTATTCTTCGGAGAACTGTTGCAGCAGAACGCCGATTTCGCCCTGTGCCTTCTGCCAGCGTTTGCGATTGAGCTTGCCGCCGGGGAAAAAGCGCATGGTGGAGGCGATGCAGCCAGCCTGCACGCTTTCGGTCTGCATGGGAGCCAGGCCGCGCCCGATGATGAACTCGGTGCTGCCGCCGCCCACGTCGATGATCAGGCGGTTTTCGCGCGAGGAGGGCAGGTCGTGGGAGGCACCCAGGAAGATCAGGCGGCCTTCCTCGCGACCGGAAACGATTTCGACCGGGTGTCCGAGTGCACTTTCGGCGGCGGTGAGAAAAGCTTGTGGCGACGCCAGGCGACGCACCGTGTTGGTGGCCACGGCACGCACGCGTACCGAAGGAATGCCGGCGATGCGTTGGCCAAAACGCGCCAGGCAATTGAGCGCACGGGCGCGATGTTCGGCGTCGAGGGTGCCGTCGGCACGCAGGCCGGCAGCCATGCGCACGGTTTCGCGCAGACGGTCGATCACGCGAGGCTCACCGTGCTCCACGCGTGCCACCACCATGTGGTAGCTGTTCGATCCCATGTCCACGGCGGCGATCAGCTCGCCGTCTTTGATCTGGATCTGATCGCCTTGGCTCATCGGGGACTCTTCGGGCTGCGAAGGCTCATTTTTGCATGAAAGCGTGAAAGGGAGGGCAAGAAGCCTGTTACGTTTGGTTTCGCCGCTTGCAACGATGCGAGCCTCGGGCGAGGGATGCACAGTGAAGGGGCAGGTCCGCGCGATTTTTGTGACGCGACAGGTGGCTGAGTTGCTCGATGAACTTGAAGTTCACGGAGGCATTCATCACTGCGTCCTCGCCAGGCATCTGTCGTCTTTGGCCTTGAATGTCACGTCAACCGATCCAGCAAGGTTTGCTGCGCATCGTGCGGTGGTGCGTCGCCGGGTTCGGCGCGATGGTAGCGACCGTCGCTGTCCAGCAGCCATGCCTTGGTATTGTCGGCCAGGTAATTGGCGAGTGTTTCGTTGTAAACACGCTCGGCATGTGCCGGGTCGAGAATCGGAAAGGCGATCTCGATGCGGCGCATGAGGTTGCGTTCCATCCAGTCGGCACTCGCGCAGTAGATTTCCGGCGCGCCGTTGTTGGCGAACCAGTACACGCGGCTGTGCTCCAGGAAACGCCCGACGATGGAGCGCACACGGATACGCTCGGAAACACCGGGCAGGCCCGGACGCAGGGTGCAGGCGCCGCGCACGATGAGGTCGATCTCCACGCCGGCCTGGGAGGCGCGATACAGGGCTTCAATGACATGCGGCTCGTTGAGCGCGTTGAGCTTGGCCACGATGCGTGCTGGCTTGCCGGCCTGCGCATGCGCGGTTTCGCGCTCGATCTTCTCCATGACGCTCTTGTAGAGCGTGAAGGGCGAATGCAGCAGACGCTTGAGGTTGATCATCGGCCCCAGGCCCGACAGCTGCTGGAAGATCTTGTGCAAGTCTTCGCCAATCTCCGGCTGGGAAGTCATCAGGCCGATGTCCGTGTAGACGCGGCTGTTGGCCTGATGGTAGTTGCCGGTGGACAGATGCGTGTAGCGGCGGATCGCATCCCCTTCGCGGCGGATGATCAGCAACGCCTTGGCGTGCGTCTTGTAGCCCACCACGCCATAGACCACCTGCACGCCCACTTCCTGCAGGCGCGTGGCCAGCCGGATATTGGCTTCTTCGTCGAACCGCGCTCGCAGTTCGATCACCACGGTTACATCCTTGCCGTTGCGCGCCGCTTCCACCAGCAGGTCCACCAACGGCGTATCCACGCCGGCTCGATAGAGTGTCTGCTTGATCGCCAGAACGTTGGGGTCCTGCGCGGCCTGGCGCAGCAAGTCCACGACGGCGGCGAAGGATTCGTACGGGTGGTGCATCAGCACATCGCGCTGGCGTAGCACATCGAACTTGCATTTGACGTCGGTGAAGACGCGCGGCACCTGCGAGGTGAAGCGCGGGAATTTCAGTTCCGGGCGATCGAGTTGCTCGTAGATGATGCCCGCGCGGATGATGTTCACCGGGCCGTTGCAGCGATACAGGTCGGCATCTTCCAGTTCGAAATTGGCCACCAGCATCGATACGATGGCCTTGGGGCAGTCGTTGCCGATCTCCAGGCGCACCGGGCGAGCATAGCCGCGGCCCAGCAACTCCTCGCTGAGCGCTCGGGCGAGGTTATCCACCTCAGCCTCCTCGACCATCAACTCGCTGTTACGGGTCACACGGAACTGATAGGAGCCGGCCACCTTGAAGCCAGGGAACACCTGATCGACGAAACCTTGCAGCAATTCGGCCAGGAAGACGAAGTTGTCGCCTGTATCGCAGACTTCGTCGGGCAACCGGATGATGCGTGGCAACGAGCGCGGGGCGCGCAGTAGAGCCATGTGACCCTCGCGGCCGAATGCATCGCGTCCTTTCAGCACCACAGCCAGGTTGAGCGTCTTGTTTAGGATACGCGGGAACGGGTGCACCGGATCCAGCCCCAGCGGCGACAGCACCGGCATCACCTCGTTTTCGAAATAGCCCTGTAGCCAGCGACGCTGACGGTCGGTCCATTGGTCGCGCGTGAGGAAACGGATGTTCTCATTGGCCAGCGCCGGTCCGATTTCGTCCTGCCAGGTGGTGTATTGCTCATCGACCAGTTGCAGCACCCGGCGACGAATGCGCGTGAGCAATTCACCCGATGGAATGCCATCCGGGCCGGGCGCGGCCGAACCGTAGTGGTGATGATGCTTGAGCATGGCCACACGTACCTCGAAGAATTCGTCGAGGTTGTTGGCCACGATGCTGAGGTAACGCACTCGCTCGAGCACCGGCACACGCTCGTCCCTGGCCTGGGCCAGCACGCGGAAGTTGAATTCCAGTGCAGCCAGTTCGCGGCTGAGGTAGAGCTCGGGCGACGAGCGATCGATGGCGGGAGGCGGTGTGTCGGGTTTGCGGCGCATGCTTCCATTCTGAAGCATGTGGCTTTCATGTACATGCCGCACCGCCATGAATCCTGGTCGATATTCAGCTCTCGTCGTTGCCGCCGGGCTTGAGCAGGCGCTCCTTGCCAAACGTGCAGGAGAACGTGGAACCCTGGCCCGGCTCGCTTTCGATGTCCAGGCGGGCCTGGTGCAGGTTCAGTACATGCTTGACGATGGACAGACCCAGGCCGGTGCCGCCGCTATCACGCGAGCGGCTGGACGACACCCGATAGAAACGCTCGGTCAGGCGTGCGAGGTGATTGGCCGGGATACCGAAGCCGGTGTCGGTCACCGAATAGGTGGCGCCATCGGGTGTCCGCCGCCAGCGGATCGTGATGCTGCCGCCGGTGGGGGTGTAACGGACCGCATTGCTGACCAGGTTGGATAGCGCGCTGTGCAGGTCCTTGGACGAGCCGAGCAGGTCGGCTTCGGCGGTGTTCTCCAGGTTGATGCGATGACGGCCCTGGCTCAGGGCCTCGGCCTCTTTGCGGATGGTGGCCATCAGTGGCGCCATTGGTACGCGTTCTTCGGCGATGTGCTCCTGGGTTTCCAGGCGTGAAAGCGTCAGCAGGTCTTCGACGATCTGTCCCATGCGCTTGGATTGCGCACGCATTTCGCCCAGCACGGGCGCCAGCTCGGGGACGTCCTCCGGATCGATCAGTTCGAGGTAACCGTGAATCACCGTCAGCGGCGTACGCAGCTCGTGCGACACGTTGGCGACGAAGTCGCGACGAATCTGCTCCAGCCGGGTCAGGTGACTGATGTCGCGGGCCAGAAGCAAGCGTTGGTTGTTGCCGAAGGGTAGCAGCGTCACGTTGATGTGGCGGTTGGGATGGCCAGGTGCCGCCACATCGTTCAGGGGCTCCTGTGCGCCGTCCTGCAGCCAGCCTGCCAGCTCGGTCGTGCTCAGGCGATCGTGCAGGTCGGCGCCGCGGTCATGTGGACGGCGCAGGCCTAGCAGGTCTTCGGCGGCATGGTTGAACCAGCGCACGTGGCGCTGCCCATCGAGTAGCACGACCGCGTCCGGCAAGCTGCCGGCGGCGCTGCGCAGGTCGCGCAAACTGGAGGCAATGCGTCGGGATCGCGTCATGAAACGGTCATGCTGCAAAGGGCTGATGCCGGGATGAGTTGTCATCATGAGCTGCGTTTCATGACGAATTCGAGTCAACAGCAAGACGATTTCGGCAACTGCAACGATCGCAACCCCTGTTGCCCCCTGGCCTGCTACCAGCTCACCGACGGCGCCGCCGGCCATGAGCGCGACAGTCGATCCGACGAGGAGTTTCCAGCGATGGGCAGGTTCGAGCATGGGAAGCGAGCCGGTGCTTGGGACGTTCAAGCATCGGCAGTGCTCTGCGGGAAAGCAAGCCGCCGATTGGCCGTGAGGGCGTCGGTGGCGTTGCGTCAGGTGTTGGCGGAGAAGCGGTAGCCGGCCCCGCGCACAGTCTGCACCATGTCGTCGAGCTTCCACGGTTCCAGCGTCTTGCGCAGGCGGCGAATGTGCACATCCACAGTGCGCTCCTCGACGTACACGCTACCGCCCCAGACATGGTCGAGCAGTTGGGCGCGCGAGTAGACGCGCTCCGGGTGAGTCATGAAGAAATAGAGCAGGCGATATTCTGTCGGCCCGATCGGCACGGCGTCGTCACCGGCGAAGACCCGATGGGCAGGACCATCGATGCGCAACCCGCCCAGTTCAACCAGGCCCGAACCATCGTCGCCCTGGCTGCGGCGCAGGACTGCCTTGATGCGGGCGACCAGCTCGCGGGTGGAGAACGGCTTGACGACATAGTCGTCCACGCCAGCCTCCAGGCCGTTGACGCGGTCCATCTCTTCGCCGCGCGCCGTGAGCATGATGATCGGTATTTCGCGGCTGAGTTCTTCCTTACGCAGCCGGCGAGCCAGTTCCAGGCCGCTGGTACCCGGGAGCATCCAGTCGAGCAGGATCAGGTCGGGGACCTGTTCGGCAATAGCCAGTTGGGCTGCCCGGGCATCGGCAGCGTGTGCCGCGTCCATGCCGGCCTTGCGCAGGGCAAAGGCGACCATGTCGCGGATGGATGCTTCGTCTTCAACGATCAGGATGCGCTTGTGCACGCGAGAGGTCCGTGGGTGGGCCTGTGACGCAAATATTGCAACGGTCCAATGTTACGAGGCTATGACAAGCGACGCTTTTTGACAAAAAAAGAGCAGGGGAGAGGGCAGGGAAGCGAAGCGCAGGAGCCCGGCACGAGGCCCTGGCTGCCATTTCTCACCCCTGTTCAGCCTCAACGGGCCGGCCGACAGGCCGATTACTATTGGTCCCGCCCTGATGGGTTGTCCTCGGTCTGCACGCGGCGTTTGCGCAGTTCCATGACAAGCGGCGTGAGTTCGGTGATACGGGCCTGGATGCGGGCGCGGGCGTAGTAGTCCAGATCCGGACGCTTGAGCAGGCGTTTGAGCTGCTCCATGGCGTCGAAGGGGCGGCCGGACAGGTAGCTTGCATCGGCATAGGCCTCGCCGGCCCGCACGGGGTCGCGGGCTTTTTCGCTGGCGCGGGCATAGGCCCGATAGACACTGGGTTCATCGGTGTCGTCGAGCATGGGGCGCAGCATATTGGCCGCCTGGACGGCATCGTCGGCGTTGCCGGCCACCAGGGCTTCGGCATAGCCCAGCGCAATGGCGCGATTGTGCGGTGACAGGCGGTTGAGCTCGGCATAAAGCGAGAGCGCCGCGCCACGCTGGCCCGATTGTTCGTAGGCGTCGGCCAGCGCTATCTGGAGGATCTGGTTGCCTGGGTAGTTCTTCAGCAGTGCTTGAAGCTCGTCCGCCGCCTTGGCGCCGCGTCCGCTGCGGGTCAGCGCCAAGGCATAGCCATAGTGATTGGACGGGGTGTCGAAACTCTTGTCGTGGGCGAGGTTGTCGCCGTAGTAGCTGCTCAGTTGCAATGCATCGCCCGACAGCACGCGAACGCGCTCGCGCATCAGTTCGTAAGTATCAGGTCCACCCTTGGCCCCGGTGCCGAGCAAGGCCGTGGGATCTTTCACGTAAATGATCGGCGCGGTGGATTTTTCCCACTGGTCCTTGACCAGGGTGGTGTGCGCGGGCTTGAGCTTCTGCTGGGCGATCAGCGTGCCGGCACGCGACTTGGCGTCGCTGATGCGCGAAAGGGTCACCGGGTGAGTCTGCAGGAATTCAGGCACGTCGCGGTCGCCGCCAGAGCCCACGCGCATGGTGTCCTGCATGCGTTCGAAGAAACCCGCCATGGCGTTGGGATCGTAGCCGGAGTTGGACAAGGTCTGGATACCGGCTCGGTCGGCTTCGACTTCGTCCTTGCGGGTGAAGTTGATCTGCCGTTGCATCATCAGGCCCTGGCCGCCAGCCAGCACTGCCGCGGCACCGTCACCCGCCCCGGCACCCGCCCCGGCAGCGATTGCGCCGAGCAGCACCAGGGCAAGCAACGGAGCGTCCTTCTTGGAGGCCTCGAAGGCGCGTTCCAGATGGTTCTGGGTGATGTGGCCGATTTCATGGGAAATCACCCCCGCCAGTTCGCTCTCGCTGCGGGTGATCACGATCAGGCCCGAGTTCACCGCAATAAAGCCCCCCGGTGCCGCAAAGGCGTTGATGACCGGATCCTTGACGATGAAGAACGAGAAGTGGTCCTTGGGCTTGGCACTGTTGGCGGCCAGGCGATGCCCCAGGTCGTTGATGTAGTCGTCGAGCATGGCGTCATCGACCACCATGTCCAGCGCGCGCATCTGGCGCAGCATGGCCGTGCCGTAATCCTGGGCCTCCTGGGGGGAGATCAGGGCATTGGCCGAACTGCCCAGGTCGGGCAGGCGCGTAGGGTCTTCCTGGGCACCGGCCCCGAAGGAGAGGGCGGCACAAACCAGGGCGGTCAGGAGGCGGACAGTGGGGGAGCGTGGTGCCATGCGCATAGGTGAGCGACAATATCATCTGGGACAGTCGTCCGGCGTAACGGTTCACCGCCCGACTGGTTGATTTTTCGCCATTTCGCCCCATCTACCGGGGCATCGAAGCGCTGCTGGAGTGTGTAACGTGTCCGCCAAGATCGAAGTCTATTCGACTGCTGTTTGCCCTTATTGCGTTGCGGCCAAAAACCTGCTGAAGGCGAAAGGGCTCGAATGGAGCGAGGTGCGCGTGGATACCGATCCGGCCCAGCGCGACCTGATGCTGTCCCGTAGTGGTGGTCGTCGCACGGTGCCGCAGATATTCATCAACGACCAGCACGTTGGCGGTTATGACGACCTGGTCGCCGCCGACCGCAGCGGCAAGTTGGCCCAACTGCTGGATAACGCCGCATGAGCAAGGATCGCGTCGCCGAGTTTACTGCGTTCCGCCAGCGTATGAACGAGCGGATCCTGGCAGAGGACAACCAGGTTGTTCGACGCTTCTTCGCATTGGATACCCAGACGTACAAGGGCGGTGCCCTGGACGTGAAAACCAAGGAACTACTCGGTCTGGTGGCGTCGATGGTGCTGCGCTGCGATGACTGCATCAGCTACCACGTAGCCCAGTGCATGGAAGCGGGTGTCACGCGCGAGGAATTCTTCGAGACTTTCAGCGTCGGCCTGGTTGTCGGCGGCTCCATCGTCATCCCTCACCTTCGCCGCGCTGTGGATTTCCTCGATCAACTGGAAGCGGGCACAGTGGGCGAGGCTGAGTGCAGCGACCATCAGGGCGCCTGAAGCTGGTGGCTATGCCGTCTGCGAGTCGCGCGACGGGGTGCTGTAAAGAATCAAGAGTGGAAGAGCCCGCCAGTGTGCGGGCCTTTTGCTTTCTCTGTTTATCTTGCAGCGCCGGAAGCGCGGCTCACAGCCCGTAACGAGGGCGGCCTCACCCCTTGCTATTCGACTTTCCTAAACGCTGCATACGACCATTTCCAACGCTTCGGCCGCGGGGTGCACTGGTCCGCCATACGGTGGATCGGCGATAATCCTCAAGTTATGTGGGCGGCGCCAAGCCGTACGCCCCTTCAGTTTTCCTTCGATTGAGGAGTTTCCCCGATGAGCAAGACCATTGCCGTGATCCCAGGCGACGGTATCGGCCCGGAGATCATGAACGCCACGCTGCGCGTTCTCGATGCCCTGGACACCGGCCTGACCTATGACATTGTCGAAGCGGGCATGGTTGCGCTCGAAAAGCATGGTGACCTGCTGCCGGCCGCTACGCTGGAAGCCATCGGCAAGCACAAGGTGGCGCTGAAGGGACCACTGACCACGCCGATCGGCGGGGGGTTCACCTCCATCAATGTGACCCTGCGCCGTCATTTCGACCTGTATGCCAACGTTCGTCCGGCCATCAGTTTCCCGGGTACCAAGGCACGCTACGACAATATCGACATCATCACGGTTCGTGAGAATACCGAAGGCGCGTACCTGGCTGAGGGCCAGACGTTGTCCGAGGATGGCGAGGTCGCGCAGTCGATCATCCGCAACACCCGCAAGGGCAGCACGCGTATTGTGCGTTACGCCTTCGAGATGGCCATCAAGAAGGGCCGCAAGAAGGTTACGGCCGTGCACAAGGCCAATATCATGAAGACCAGCTCGGGCATGTTCCTGAACGTGGCGCGTGAAGTGGCCAAGGAATACCCGCAGATCGAGTTCAACGAGATGATCGTGGACAACACCTGCATGCAGTTGGTGATGAAGCCTGAGCAGTTCGACGTGATCGTCACCACCAACCTGTTCGGCGACATCCTGTCCGACCTGTGTGCCGGTCTGGTGGGCGGCCTGGGCCTGGCTCCGGGCGACAATATCGGTGAGAGCGCTGCGATCTTCGAAGCCGTGCATGGCTCGGCCCCGGATATCGCTGGCAAGGGCATCGCCAACCCATGCGCACTGCTGCTCGCTGCCGCCGACATGCTCGATCACCTGGGCATGGTGGAGAAGGGCAACCAGATCCGCAACGCGATGCGCGAAACCATGACCCACGACCGCGATGCGGTGACGCCGGACCTCGGCGGCAAGGGCACCACCGACACGTTCGGCGATGCCATCGTCAAGCGCGTGAAGGCAGCCTGAGGTTGTCATGGTAGCTTGAAAAACCCCGCTCTGATGGCGGGGTTTTTTTATGGCGAGCATGGTCGGTTCCGAGGGGGGAAACGAGCAGCGAAGGTCGAGGTTCGACATCTCGCCTGCCTCTGGCGATGCGATGCCCGGCAGACGGCACGCCTGCGAGACCTTCAAGCCAAGCGCCCTCGCTACCAGCTCATCATTCCCGCTGGACGTAACCTCCAGCCTCAATGCCTGGCATGCGTCACGCCGCCGCCTGGTAACGCCCCGGTTCCATCTGGAACGTGACGCCGAAGCGGTTCCAACTGTTAATCATGACGACCAGCATGTTCAGTTGCACCAGCTCTTCCTCGCCGAATGCGGCGGCGGCCTGGGCATAGATCTCGTCGGACACGCCGTGATCGCCCAGGTGCGTGACGGCCTCGGCCCAGGCCAGGGCGGCACGTTCGCGTTCGCTGAACATGGCCCTGGCTTCACGCCAGACTTGTGTCAGATAAAGGCGCTGCTCGGTTTCGCCTGCGGCGCGAGCATCCTTGGTATGCATGTCAATGCAATACGCACAGCCGTTGATCTGCGATACACGCAACAGTACCAGTTCGATGAGCAGGGGCTCCAGGCTACTCTGGCGCAATTGCGCGTGCATGGCGAACAGTGGCTTGAGCAGGCTGGAGTATTTTGAATAATCGAGGCGAGTGGACATGGCCGTCTCCGAAAAGAAAGGCCACCATGGCCTTCCTGTTCCTAGGACGCGCGAGCCGGGTCCGGCGTGACAGCGCGCAAGCGGGCGAGCTTCAACGGGTCACGTAGCGCGTGGATGGCCGCGATACGCTCACCATCGGTCTCGATCCACATCACTGTCGCAAGTTCGCCATCGACCCAGGTCAGCAGGGCAGGCGCGCCATTGAGCCATTGCAGGCGGTGGGTAGCACGGACTTCGTCATAACGAAGGGCGATCTGCATATAGAGACGGATCAGGCGGTCGCTGCCATGCAACGGCCGCAGCGCGGCCGTGACGCGCCCCCCGCCGTCGGAGACCAGGGTAACGTCTTCGGCAAACAGTGTCTTGAGCAGATCGGGTGAAGGCTGCTGCATCGCCAGCATGAACTTTTCCAGCAAGCGTTGCTGGATCTGTGGCGCATGCGTGAAGCGTGGTCGGCCGGCGCGCAAATGTTGTCTGGCGCGATGCGTACGCTGGCGGCAGCTTTCCTCGCTGATGCCCAGCATCGCCGCGGCCTCGCCATGGCTGTAATCGAACACTTCGTGCAGCAGGAACGCGGCGCGCTCTTCGGCGCTCAGGCGCTCAAGTAGCAGCAGAAACGAAATCTGCAAGCTCTGGCCACGTTCGGCCTGCATCGCCGGTTCTTCTTCGTCGGCGATCAGAGGCTCAGGTAGCCAGGGGCCGACGTGGTGTTCGCGCTCGGTCTTGGCGCGGCGCAGGCGATCGAGCGCGATGCGCGTGGTTACCGTGACCAGCCACGCTTCCGGGTCATCGAGCATGGACGTATCCTGGTCGTTCCAGCGCAGCCAGGCATCGTGCAAGACGTCTTCGGCGTCACCTGGTGTGCCGAGCATGCGATAGGCGAGCGCGAAGAGCCGGGGACGATGTTGCTGGAACAGGGCGGTCTGTGCATCCATGGACATTTCTCGAAGGTGGCCGTTCCCCCCAAGGACGCACGAGCAGCCGGAAACGTGACAGCCCTCAGCGCAGAAGCGGATAGGGCGCCAGGAAGATCAGCCATAAAGCCAGCACAATGCCGAGGTACTTGGCCACGCGGAAAAGCTTGGGATGTTTCTTCTTGAATGCACGGCTACGCTCACGGCTACGCTGGTTGAGGGCGAACATCCGATTGACGAAACCGGTTTTTTCCTCGGGTGATTCGGTATTGGGCGAGGCGGTGATCTGGCCCATGAAAGCGCCCACGCGATGGTTTATCGCATTCATCCAGCGGGTACGCAAAGGCCGTTCCACGTCGGCGAACAGGATTACACGCGTCTGGTTGCTGCGGTTTTCGGCCCAATGCACATAGGTTTCGTCGAAGACCACGTCCTTGCCGTCACCCCATACATGCTCCTGATCGTCCACGATGATGCGGCAGTTGTCGGAGTTTGGTGTGATCAGGCCCAGGTGGTAGCGCAGCGAACCGGCGAATGGATCGCGATGGGCATTGAGCTTGCTGCCTGGAGGCAGCAACGCGAACATGGCGGCCTTGACGCTGGGAATCGAGCGCAGCAATTCCACGGTTTTAGGGCACAGCGTTTCGGCAGAAGCCAGCGGTTCGCCATACCACTTGAGGTAGAAGCGCTTCCACCCTTGCTTGAAGAAGCTGTTGAAACTGGCGTCGTTGTGTTTCTCGGCGGCGCGAATATAGCCCTCGTCGAACAGATGCATGGCCTCCTCGCGAATCGCCTGCCAATTGGCTTGCAGCAGATCCAGTTGCGGGAAACCACGACGATCGAGGATCGGGCGTGCCGGAACCGCCGAGAACGCGTACATCAGCAGGTTGTAGGGTGCGAACACCGCCGAATGGTCGACCAGTTGGCGATCGAATCGCAGTCGTGCGCGTCCACGCAGGTGCACCAGCAGCACGCACAGCGCGAATAGCGCAAAGACGATCAGCAGAACAAGTCGAGGTAGCAGCATCGTGAGGCCAGGCCAGGAGACGTCGGGTTTTGCCCCATTCTACTCCTGCCGAGGAAGGCCGACGCAGACAGGCTGTCGCGGCTGTTTGGCCGAGG
This sequence comes from Dyella sp., assembly GCF_036384435.1. Taxonomy (GTDB): domain Bacteria; phylum Pseudomonadota; class Gammaproteobacteria; order Xanthomonadales; family Rhodanobacteraceae; genus GSA-30. Next base: position 19,321 of record NZ_DASVMI010000170.1, read on the forward strand.
TCAGGAGGCGTTATGCGAGTGGTGGGGGACGCGCCCTCCGTTTGGCGCAGGAGGGACTTCAGTCGAGATTGAAGGGAGTCTCAAAAAAGCGGGGGATGTCGAAGTGCCTGCGCCGGGATGACGTGGCCCTGGAGCCGTGAAGTCACACGCCTCTGCCGCAGGAGCGACTTCAGTTGCGAAGCCATCTGCGATCCAGTCGCAGGTGGGGGCTTTTAAAACCTCCAAGCCGCGACCTCGTCGCGTCTTGCATCGCGACTGAAGTCGCTCCTGCGAGGTGAGGGCGGATCAATGCCCCAGCACGTGCACCTTGCCGCCACCTGGACGGTAACCCCGCGCCAGGGCGCGATGGACATAGTCGGAGGCGGTACGGATCGCCACGCGAGCGGGATGCCCCTTGGCCAGTTCGGCGGCAATGGCCGAGGCCAGTGTGCAGCCTGTGCCGTGGCCCTCCCGCTTGAGGCGCGGATGACGTATCTCCAGCATGCCACGGGCGTCATAGTAACGATCAATCACGATGGCTCCGGGGGCATGGCCACCCTTGAGCAATACGCTGCGAGCGCCCAGATCGAGCAAGGCTTGGCCGGCGCGATCAAAGTCACCTGATTTGTTGATGGTCCAGCCGAGCAGCGCCTCGGCCTCGGGCAGGTTGGGTGTGAGAATGTCGGCCAGTGGAATGAGATCTTCGACCATCGCGGTGACGGCATCCTCGGTGAGCAACCGGGCGCCGCTCGTGGCGATCATCACGGGATCGACAACCAGCCATGCGGGCTGGCGCTTGCGCACCTGTCGGGCAACTAGTCTTGTGGTGGAGGCATTGCCGAGCATGCCGGTCTTGACCGCGGCAACGGGAAAGTCATCGAACACCGCATCAAGCTGGCTACGGATATGCGCCAGCGGTACGGCGTGCACTGCCGTGACGCCCTGCGTGTTCTGCGAAGTGATGGCCGCGATGACGGATAACCCATGCACGCCGCGGGCATGGAAAGTTTTAAGGTCGGCCTGGATCCCGGCACCGCCACCGGAATCGGAGCCGGCGATCGTGAGGGCGATGGGTTTGGCGCGACTCGGAGCTCGAGGCTCGCGACTCGAAGTTGCGCTGATTTTGCGTTCGGATTTTGCCATCCTGCGATCGTAACAATAAAAAAGAGCCCGGTGCCGTTGGCACCGGACTCCTGATTTTTAGCTTTTTCCCGAGTCCCTACAACGCCTCCGAGGCAAAATCCGCCAGACGCGACCGTTCGCCACGTCGCAGGGTGATGTGCGCCGAATGCTCCCATTGCTTGAACCGATCCACGGCATAAGTCAGGCCCGAGGTGGTTTCGGTGAGGTAGGGGGTATCGATCTGCTCCACGTTGCCCAGGCAGACGATCTTGGTGCCTGGGCCCGCACGGGTGATCAACGTCTTCATCTGCTTGGGCGTGAGATTCTGTGCTTCGTCGATGATCAGGTAGCGCGACAGGAATGTGCGTCCACGCATGAAGTTCAGCGAACGGATCTTGATGCGCGAGGCCAATAAATCGTTGGTGGCCTGACGCCCCCAACTGCCGCCTTCTTCCGGATTGGCCAGGACTTCGAGGTTATCGGTGAGTGCGCCCATCCACGGCGTCATTTTTTCCTCTTCCGTGCCGGGCAGGAAACCGATGTCTTCGCCTACCGAGACCGTTGCGCGCGTCATGATGATTTCGCGGTAGCGCTGTTGGTCCATGACCTGCGCAAGGCCTGCGGCGAGAGCCAGCAGTGTCTTGCCGGTACCGGCGGTGCCCAACAGGGTGACGAAATCCACATCCGGGTCCATCAGCACATTGAGCGCGAAATTTTGCTCGCGATTACGTGCGGCAATGCCCCATACGCTGTGACTGGCGTGACTGTGATCATCGAGCAGCACCAGTGTGGCCTTGGCATCGTCCACGTGCAGGACGCGCAGTTCCACCGCGTTTTCGCCAGGAAGAAACAGGCACTGGTTCGGATACCAGTCTTCGTCGTCATGGCGATCGACCTTATAGAAGGTACGACCCCGCTCGTTCCACGATTGCACTTCCGGATGGCGATCCCAGAAATCTTCACCCAACTCGGTCGCACCGGTGTAGAGCAGGGCGAAGTCATCCAGTGCGCGGTCGTTTTCATAGTCTTCCGCATCGATGCCATAGATCTTGGCTTTGATGCGCAGGTTGATGTCCTTGGTGACCAGGATCACCGCGCGGTCGGGATACTGCTCGCGCAGTTCGATGACCGACGACAGGATCTGGTTGTCGGCCTTGCCATGGCCGGTGCTCGTGCGTTGCTGGAAATACAGCCGTCCCACTGCCTGGCCACGCTTTAGCGTGACGCCGTCAGGATTGCTCAACTCCAGGCCGTTGCTGATGCCATGCCCGTTGCCCCGTACGATCAGTTCGTTGAGGAACCGGCTGACTTGGCGGCCATTACGCGAAACCTCCGAGCCGCCCTTTTTCTTGTCGTCAAGTTCCTCCAGCACCGTCATCGGTATGAAGACGTCGTGCTCTTCGAAACGAAACAGCGACGTGGGATCGTGCAACAGAACATTGGTATCCAGGACGTAGATACGCTTGCTTCCGGTCATGCGGAAGAACCTCGCTCGGATGGCGGGTGGGAGAGCCGCGGCGCGTCCGCCGCGGATCGGGGCGGGATGCCCGTCCGGCCCGGGCGGGCCCGGGCCGGACGATGCAAATATGGTCGTCGCCTGTCGGTCACTTGGTGGGGATGGCGTCGAGCACGGCTTGCGCGTGTCCGGGTACTTTCACGTTACGCCATTCGTGCACGAGCTTGCCTTCGGGGTCAATCAGGAAGGTACTTCGTACGATACCCATATGACGTTTTCCATACAGCACCTTTTCATGAATCACATCAAAGGCCTGGCACCAGACTTCTTCCGGGTCGGAAACCAGCGGAAAGGGCAGCTCCTGCTTGCCTGAAAAGTTGGCATGGGACTTGACCGAGTCGCGCGATACGCCGATGACCTGGGCGTTGCGCTTCTTGAACTTCGGATAGAGATCGCGAAAGTCCTTCGCTTCGGTCGTGCAGCCAGGCGTACTGTCTTTGGGATAGAAATACACCACGACCCACTGGCCCTTGAGACTATCGAGCTTCAATTCGCTGCCGTCGCCGGTCAGTCCTTTGAGCTTGGGGGCTTTCTTGCCGATTTCAGGCATGGATTCTCCTGCGCGGTCCTAAGCGGCCGCGACTGCTTGATGGTCATGAGAGGACAGGCATCGTGACGACGGAGTCGAGGAAACAGGAGGCGGCGGTGGCATCGCGCGATGATGAATCACTCGCTCTGCGAACCGGCATGCGCGTCCCTCCAGTGAGATGCCCTTGGGTGGAAGACTAGCGCGATGCGTGACGAAAGACAGCCCTTGCGCGTCGTCGGGACTACGGAGTATTTCTAGGAGACTTCTCAACCGCTCGTGCCTAGGCGACGCGCAGGTCACCGGCAACGACGGCCCGATGGCTTGCCAACGGGCCGTTTCGATTTACGTCAGCCTGCGATGAGGCGGGAGTTTCTAGAACTTCACCGGATCCATGATCGCGTCCAGGTTCAGGCCGTCGCAGAACTCCAGGAACTCGTCACGCAAGGCGGCGATGTGGGTCTGGGCGGGAATGCCAAGGGTGATCTGGGCCTGGAACATCGAGGCGCCCGTCTGGATAGCCCGATAGCGCAGCGAGTTGAATTGTTCCACGCGGATTGAACGCCGATCGAAGAAATCTACGATCCTGACCAGCATGCCAGGTCGTTCGATCGAGATCACCTCGACCAGATAAGGGAGCAGCGGGGTATCCGGATCGCTCTCGGCCATGCCACCCGTGGTGCGGTAATAGGTCAGGTGCCAGTCTTCCTCGCGGGCCAGCTTGCTCAGGGCCGTTTCCAGCTTGGCCACGGCATCCCAGGCGCCGGTGGCCAGCAGCGTCACGCTGGTATCGACTCCCAGGCTGGCCAGGCGGATATCTGCCAGGTTGCAGCCAGCATCGGTGATACGCCGCCCCAGGGCTTGCAAGGGGCTGTGGGAGGAGGGCGTGAGCGTCTGGATGAGCAGCTGATGGTCGTTGCCGGTACGCGCGGACGGACGGTTCAAGCGATATCTCCCGCGTGACGCGGCATGACTGGAGGACGATTCAACGAGCTTACTTGCCGCCCCAGCAAGGCCGCAAGTAACATGCAGGGCTGGGATTTGGGCGGAGTCAGCCTTGGATATTCGTGGAAGCATCTGCGCATTGGTCACACCGTTCACGGCCAACGGCGCACTCGACCTCGCCGCATTCGGCCGCCTGCTCGATCAGCAGATCGCTGGTGGCACGCAGGGTGTGGTCGTGGCCGGGTCCACCGGCGAAGCCCATATGCTCGATCACGATGAATTCGAGCGATTGCTGGCTTTTGCGGTAGAGCGTGTCGCCGGACGGGCTGTGGTAATCGCCGGCACCGGCGAGGCGGCCACCCATAAGACCGTAGCCTTGACTCGTCGTGCCCGCCAGCTGGGCGCCCAGGCGGCTCTGGTAGTTGCGCCGTACTACGTGCGCCCGACCCAGGAGGGCTTACGCCGTCATTTCACGGAGGTTGCCGAGCAGGGCGGCTTGCCGGTGATCCTCTATAACGTGCCTTCGCGCACCGGCTGCGACATCGCGCCGGCGACGGTGGCCCAGTTGCGCGAACATCCGTCCATCATCGGCATCAAGGAAGCCGTGGGTTCGGATGACCGCATTCACGACCTGGCGGAACTTGTGCGCCAGGATTTCGTCTATCTCAGTGGCGACGACGGCACCGGCTGCAAAGCCATGCTGAACGGCGCGGCAGGGGTGATTTCGGTAGTGGCCAATCTGGTGCCCAAGGCGTTCCGCTCGCTCTGCGATGCGGCAACGGCCGGTGACAAGGTTGCTGCCGGGCGCCACGACGCCGCACTTTCGCCGCTGATCGAAGCGCTCAACTGCGCGCCCAACCCCATCGCGGTCAAGGCAGGGCTGCCTTCGCTGGGGCTGGGTACCGCCGGGCTGCGCCTACCTTTGGTCGAACTGGAAGACGGCCCCGATCGTGCGCGCATTCTTGCTGCACTGTCGGGTCTGGCATCCTTGGCGGATGCCGCCTGACCTTTCCTGCCGAATTAGAAAACTTCACCGGAACCTGACTTCATGAAGAAATCCCCGCTCGTCGTGGCCCTGCCGATCCTGGCGCTGTCTGCTCTGCTGCTGTCTGGTTGTGGCATGTTTCGCTCGCACAAACAGTGGGAGAACGCCAAGCAGGAGTCACCGCTGGAGATCCCGCCGGGGATGGACACGCCTTCGACGACCGCTGCCCTGGTCGTGCCCGAGCCGGGCGCCAACAATCCCACCGCCAACGGTGCCACGGCCAAGTTTGGTCCGGGTGGCGGCGTCATTGCCGATGGTTTCGTGATGACCGATACGGTTGACGCCACCTACCAGCGGGTGGGCCAAACCCTCGAGCATGGCGACATCGGTCAGGTGGTCTCGCATGACGATGCCACCCATAGCTACACGCTGAATGTGGTCGCGTCCGATAACCCGGCGCCGAAGCGTGGCTTCTTTGGCCGCATGTTCCATGGCAAGTCCGATAGTGACAGCAGCAGCGCCCCGGGTGCCAAGCCGCACCAGATCACCCTGGTTGTGCAGCCGAGCGGCCAAACTGCGGCCGAAGTGCGTGCGCAGGGTGACGCTGGCGCCGTAGCCAAGGTCATCGATACGCTGAAGTCGCGCATGGGCGCGAAGTAAGTTTGAGTGAGGGGGCAGGCGTGAGGAGTTAGGGGCAAACAGCCTGTGAGCGCCTCGCTTGACCCACAAAACGCCGGCCTTTGGGTCGGCGTTTTTAATTGTGCATCGTGCGAGTCCCGGCCGCCTCGGGGCGCAGACGAATACAGCTGTGCCTTCGTCGCCTCAACGCTTCTTGCTGTTGCGGATCATTGGTCGGAGGAGGTCGCAGAGGTGGCGAAGTAAGCCTGGATCAGGGGTTAGCCGTGGGAGTCAGAGGCAAAAAGCTTATGAGCTGCCTCGCTTTACCCACAAAAACGTCGACTCTCTGGCCAGCGCTCTTCATGCGCCAATTCAGTGCTGCCGTGGGACGCGGATGACTCATGGCGCCTTGACGCCGCAACGCCTTTGCCCCTGCCTTCTGACCCAAAGCCCTAGCGTTGCAGAAGCTCCAGCTTATTCGGCTTGTTTTCCCAATCCTTGGCGTCTTCCAGGGCATCTTTGCGCACCGTGATGACCGGCCAGCCCTTGGCGAGCTCCGCATTGAGCGCGACAAACCCTTCCTGGCCCGCAGGAACGTCGTCCTCGGGGTAGATGGCATTGATCGGGCACTCGGGCTCGCAGAGGGTGCAGTCGATACACTCGTCCGGATCGATCACGAGAAAATTGGGGCCTTCGTGAAAAGCATCGACCGGGCAGACTTCGACACAGTCGGTGTATTTGCACTTGATGCAGTTGTCTGTGACGACAAAGGTCATACGGCGGCGCGCCCTGTTGAATCTGGCCCGTGCCAGGCCGTGAATGGCGCTCCCTACGAGGTTCGAACTCGTGTTCCCGCCTTGAGAGGGCGGTGTCCTAGGCCACTAGACGAAGGGAGCGAAAAGCACCGGAGCGCGGTAGTATAACGGAAATGTTCGGCCCGGCAATGCCTGGATGCGCCGGGGAAGCGAACCCGAAGGCCCTCTGTTGAGCGCCCTCCGATCGTTGGATATGGCAGGTCAGATGCCGCGTCCGGACGTACGTTGGGCCGGGGCTCCTTTTCCGGTTGCAAGGATCCACAACGCTTGAACTTAGAAGCAGGCAACGAGAACAACGCGGCACCTACGTTGCGCGTCATTCCGCGCGAGCAGCATGTCATTTCGCGCAAGAACATCAGCAAAGCGGCGCTGCGCGTGCTTTATCGCCTCAACGAATCGGGCTATTCGGCATATCTGGTCGGTGGCGCGGTGCGCGACTTGCTGCTGGGCGGGCACCCGAAGGATTTCGACGTCGCCACGAACGCGACGCCTGAGGATGTCAAAAGGCTCTTCCGCAACTGCCGACTGATCGGCCGCCGCTTTCGCCTGGCGCATGTTGTCTACGGTCCGGAGATCATCGAGGTCGCCACCTTCCGTGGCACCGGTGAGGAAGGGGGCGAGAGCGATGGCGACCGCCATGTGGTCGACGGTCGCATCGTGCGAGACAACGTATGGGGCACCATCGAGGAAGACGCGATACGTCGCGATTTTCGCGTGAATGCGTTGTATTACGACATCAGCGATTTTTCCGTGCGCGATTATGTCGGTGGCGTGCAGGATGTACAGGATCGGGTGCTGCGCCTGATTGGCGATCCGGAAACACGCTATCGCGAAGACCCGGTGCGTATGCTGCGGGCGGTGCGCCTGGCGGCCAAGCTCAATTTCCGCATCGACGAGGCCACCGCTGCGCCCTTCGACGATCTTGGGCCGTTGCTGGCCGATGCCGCGCCCGCCCGCCTGTTCGATGAATCGTTGAAGCTGTTCCTGGCCGGTCATGGCCTCAAGAGTTTTCGCCTGCTGGAGCAGTGCGGTCTGCTGCGTTTCATGTTTCCAGCGGCCGCGCGTTCGCTCAAGCGTGGCGACGCGGCGCTGCGTTCGTTGATCGAACAGGGTCTGGCCAGCACCGATGAAAGGGTGCTCGAGGGCAAGTCGGTTACTCCGGCTTTCCTCTTCGCCGTGCTGTTGTGGGGTGAGGTGCGCGACATGGCGCATGCCTGGATGGCCAAGGGGCTCGATGGCAATGACGCCTGGGCCCGGGCGTCGGCACATGTCGTGGCCGAGCAGTGCCAGCGCGTGGCGATTCCGCGTCGTTTTACCTTCACGATGGAAGAAATCTGGTCGTTGCAGCCGCGCTTCGAGCAGGTGCAACGCAAGCGTGTATTCCGCCTGCTGGGGCATCCGCGCTTTCGCGCGGCATTCGACTTCTTGTTGCTGCGGGCCGCCGAAGCGCCATCGATCCGGGAATTGGGACAGTGGTGGGCGCATGCGCAGCAGTTGCCGCATGAGACGCTGGCAGCGGCTTTGTCTGGCCACCCGGTCGCTGTCGAACCGGCCGCCCCGGTCGGAGTAGTCAGTGCGGCAGGTACGCCAGGCCGGCCGCGCAACAAGCGTCGCCGTCGCAAACCGAAGCCAGGCGCGTCGTGAGCCAGGCCTTCGTTGGCCTGGGTAGCAACCTGGGCGATTCGCGCCAGCAATTGCTCGATGCGATGGAGACCCTGGGGAGCCTCCCCGGAACCTGCGTGCGCTTGCGCTCGCGCCTCTATCACACGCCGCCCTGGGGTGTGCTGGAACAGCCGCCATTCGTCAATGCCGCCGTTGCCCTCGACACCTCGCTGGCGCCCTTGGCGCTGCTGGATGAATTGCTGGCGATCGAGCGCGCGGCAGGTCGGACGCGTGATGGTGAACGCTGGGGGCCGCGTACGCTCGACCTGGACCTGCTGCACATGCCGGGCGTCGCGCTCGACAACGAGCGCCTGACGTTGCCACACCCGCGCGTGGGCGAGCGCGCATTCGTATTGCTGCCGTTGCGCGACATTGCGCCGCAACTGGAACTCCCGGGCCTGGGCCGTATTGACGCCCTGCTGGACCGGCTGGACATCGAGGGCTGCACGCCGCTGCCTTGAGCAGCGCACGTGAGGCGCCGGATAATGAGCTGTTCTTCTTTTCACTGAGTGAAGGAAACCAACGTGTACGTTCAGAACGCCAACGCATCCGATCGCAAGCCGGTGACCGTGCCGGGCCTGCGCGCGATGAAAGCGGAAGGGCGACGGATCGTCATGTTGACTGCCTACGACGCCAGCTTTGCCTGGCAACTCGAGGCGGCGGGCGTGGATGTCGCCCTGGTCGGGGATTCCCTGGGAATGGTGGTGCAAGGCCTGCGTAGCACCTTGTCCGTGACGCTCGATCACATGGTCTATCACACCAGTATCGTGGCGCGTGGCCTCCAGGCCACCTTGCTGGTGGCCGATCTGCCGTTCATGGCCGATCGCGATCTGCCGCACATGCTTGAGGCCGGTGCTCGACTGGTGGGCGAGGGCGGCGCGGCCATGGTCAAGGTCGAAGGGGCTGCATCGCACATCCTGGAAGGTATCGAGGCACTGGTGACCCGCGCCATTCCTGTGTGCGCCCATCTGGGCCTCACGCCGCAATCGGTGAACAAGTTCGGCGGCTTTCGTATTCAGGGGCGCGAGGAGTCGGCGGCCGAGCGCTTGCTTGACCAGGCGCGCGCCGTGGAAGCGGCCGGTGCCGACCTGATCGTGCTTGAAGGCATTCCGACGGCCCTGGGCAAGCGAATCACCGAGGCGGTCTCCGTGCCAACCATCGGCATAGGCGCCGGGCCGCATTGCGATGGGCAGGTGCTGGTATTGCACGATATGCTCGGCGTCACACCCGGCAAGCGACCCAAGTTCAGCAAGGATTTCCTTGCCGGACGCGATTCTGTCGCCGCGGCAATCGCTGCATACGTGCACGACGTACGCGACGGGAGCTTTCCTGGTCCCGAACACGGCTTCAATTGAGCCTTCCAAGACATAAGTACAAAGACTCCTCAGATACCATGCAGACAGTGCAAGATGTCGCGGCCATCCGTGCCGCCGTGCGCGGTTGGCGCAGCCAGGGCCAGACCGTGGGCTTCGTGCCCACGATGGGTAACCTGCACGCCGGCCATTACTCGCTGATCAAGCTGGCGCGTGCGCGTGCCGATCGCGTGGTAGCCAGTGTGTTCGTCAATCCGACCCAGTTCGGTCCCAACGAGGATTTCGAGCGCTACCCGCGCACATTGGCCCAGGATCAGGCGGGCTTGGCCGAGGCCGGTTGCGACGTGCTGTTCGCGCCGGAAGTGGTCACGATGTATCCATTCGGTCCGGCACACAGCGTCAGCCTGCATGTGCCACAACTGACCGAAACGCTGGAAGGTGCGCACCGCCCGGGTCATTTCGATGGCGTGGCAACCGTGGTATGCAAGCTGCTTAACCTGGTGCAGCCGGATCTGGCCGTGTTTGGCCAGAAGGACTACCAGCAGCTGAAGGTCATTGAGCGCATGGTTCGCGACCTGTCGCTGCCGGTGAAGGTCATGTCCGGCGCCACGATGCGCGCCGATGACGGTCTGGCGTTGAGTTCGCGTAACCAATACCTATCCGCCGCCGAGCGTGAGCTGTCCACCCAGATCCACGCCACCTTGCTGCAGATGCGTGAGCTGATCGGCAAGGGGCATGCATGGCGGGTGGTGGAACAGGCTGCTGCTTCCAAGTTGCAGCGCTCGGGTTTCGAGCCTGACTACACCGCCATTCGCCGCGCCGAGGACCTGTCCGAGCCGGCCGATGGCGAGACTGCCGGCCTGGTGGCCCTGATCGCGGCGCGGTTGGGCACTACGCGGCTGATCGATAACCTGGTTTTTGACTGAGAGTGGCCCTGGCTCGTCCCTTGCATTGCCATTGAACCGCGTTTGCGCGCCCCCAAGTGAGGCCGTGAGCGTCAAAGTTGCGGCGGCATGGCCGTCGGTTGGATAATTTCTCGTTACGCAGGATTAGCCTGCTGGAATGTCTGTCATGAATCTGAACATGCTCAAGGCCAAGATCCACCGTGCCACGGTGACTCACGCCGAGCTCCATTACGAAGGCTCGATCGCGATCGATGGCCTCCTGCTCGATGCGTCCGGCATTCGCGAGTACGAGCAAATCCACGCCTGGAACATCAACAACGGCAAGCGCTTCGTGACCTATGCGCTGCGCGCCGAGGAAGGTTCGGGCATTATCTCGGTGAACGGCAGCGCGGCACACCGCGCGCAGCCCGGAGACCTGGTCATCATCGCGGCGTTCGCGCAGTTGGCCGAAGCCGAAGTCGAGCAGTTCCAGCCGATGCTGGTCTACGTCGACAAGGACAACCGCATCTCGCACACCAATCGCTCCATCCCCAAGCAGATGGCAGCGGCCTGAAGCGGCCTGTCGGCTGCCGGGGCGCGGCCGGCCATCAAGTGACCTCGCAAGAAAGCGTCGCCCGTGGCGGCGCTTTCTTGCATGGGCGTCTGGCGTGCCGCTCGCCTTGAAGCCGGCGCGGCATCGCCGGTCTTCGACCATCGGGTGTGTGTACGCCAGGCATCCCGGCCCTGCGAGATTGCGGCTCGATCGCGCGCTCTTGCGACGCTTCCCTCCTCACCGGCCCCCTTACGTCGTTCACTTCATCATGAGGTGATCCAATGGCGCTCAGACCGCTTTTTATTTACATCGCAACTCGTAAGATGAGGATTCCCTTCACCCCGTCATTGCGAGTTGCCATGTCTTCCGATCCGTCGAGCTCTCCGTTTGCCGAACATGTCGAACGTCTTTCGCGCACGCATCTGCGCGAGTTGCTCAAGGACGGAGCGCGAGGCGAGGGCTTGCGCCTGCGGCTGGGTGGCATCCTGCTCGACCTGAGTCGGCAGAAACTCGATGAGCAGGCCATCGACGCGCTCGGTCGTTTTGTCCAAGCCAGCGGTTGGGAGAAAGCGCGCGACGCGATGTTCGCCGGTGAACCGATCAATACGTCGGAGAATCGCGCCGTGCTGCATACGGCTCTGCGCGCCAGCGGGTCGCGCCTGAAGTCGCCAGCTCCGCGCGATGCCTTGCAGGAAATCGAGCAAACTTTGCAGCGCATCGAAAAGCTCGTGCATGCCGTCGAGCACGGCGATACCGAAAGCATGGGGCTGGCCTCGACGATTACCGATGTGGTCAATGTGGGCATCGGCGGCTCGGATCTGGGCCCACGCCTGGCCACGCATGCACTGAACAATTTCCACCTGCCGCGCATACGCAGCCATTTCCTGACCAATGTGGATGGCCAGGCGGCCGCTGATTTGATGCGCGAACTCGACCCACGCCGCACGCTGGTCATCCTGGTCTCCAAGACTTTCACCACGCAGGAAACCCTGCTAAATGGCCAGGTACTGCGTGACTGGATTGTGCGCGCCTACGACGGCGACGAGCGTGCCACGGCACGACACTTCCTTGCGGTCAGCGCCAACGTCAAAGAGGCGGAGAAGTGGGGCATAGTCGCCTCGCACGTCTACCCGATGTGGGACTTCGTGGGTGGCCGCCTCTCGGTCTGGTCCGCCGTAGGCCTGTCGCTGGCACTGGCCATTGGCATGGATCATTTCCGCGCTTTCCTGGCTGGCGCGGCCGAAGTGGACGATCACTTCCGCAGCGCGCCATGGCGGCAGAACCTGCCCGTGCTGCTGTCGATCGTGGAGTATTGGAACCGCAGCGTGCTCGCACATGCCAGCCGTGCCGTGATTCCGTACGCCGACCTGTTGGGCGATCTCACCTCGTACCTGCAACAGCTGGAAATGGAAAGCCTGGGCAAGCACGTCACGCCGCAAGGCAAGCAGGTGTCCGGCGTGACCGTGCCAGTGGTGTGGGGTAGCGTGGGAACCAATGCGCAACACGCATATTTCCAGGCATTGCACCAGGGCACGGACGTGGTGCCGCTGGATTTCATCGGCGTGGTCAAACCCGGCCATACCTTGCGTGCAAGCAACGATGCCTTGTTGTCCAACCTGCTCGCTCAGGCCGCAGCGCTGGCCTTGGGCAAGACGTTCGACGAAGCCCTGGCTGAAGCCAAGGAAGGCGATGAAATCGCGCGCCGTGCGCTTGCTGCGCAACGTACGTTCGAGGGCGATCGCCCGAGTACGGTATTTCTGCTCGATGCGCTGACGCCGCACACGCTCGGTGCGCTGATCGCCTTGTATGAGCACAAGGTGTTCATGCTTGGCCATCTATGGGGCATCAATGCCTTCGACCAATGGGGCGTGGAACTGGGCAAGGCCATTGCCCGCCAGATCCTGCCCGCCTTGAACGGCGGTGCCGACGAACTGGCAGGTTTCGATTCGTCGACACGTGCGCTGATCGAAGCGATTCAGGATCGGCGGGAGGGCTGACGCCTTGGGGCGAGGGACGAGTAGCGAGGGTGCAGGTCCGAGCATTTGAGGTCGGCGACGGGTGGCGGTCTAGTAAGTAGTTGTCGCAGACTCGCCGCTCACCCCAGGCGGCTGGAGTGGGTGCCCTCGCTGCTCGCCCCTTGTGCTAGCGACTGCCTGCCCAGCGCCCACGCCACATGTTCACGCACCAGTTCCGATGGATGATCCGCGCGGGCATGGAGGGCGGCTATCACGGCCTCCGAGCGCGGTGCGTTACCTAGTGCCACTGCGATATTGCGCAGCCAGCCCTCATGGCCGGTGCGTCGTATTGCCATGCCTTCGGTACGCTTGAGGAACTCCTCTTCGCTCCATTTGAACAAGTCGATCAGGCGTGCGCCGTCCAGGCTATGGCGTGGCGCAAAATCCGGCTCGGTGGTGTCTTGCGCGAATTTGTTCCATGGGCAGATCAGTTGGCAGTCATCGCAGCCGAAAATACGATTGCCCATCGGCACCCTCAATTCCTCGGGTATGCTGCCCTTGAGCTCGATGGTCAGGTACGAAATGCAGCGGCGCGCATCCAGTTGGTAGGGCGCGACGATCGCCTGGGTCGGGCAGATGTCGATGCAGCGGCGGCAACTGCCGCAATGGGCCGAGGCCGGCGCGTCGATAGGCAATGGCAGGTCGGTGTACAGCTCGCCGAGAAAAAAGTACGAACCGGCGCGGCGGTTGATCAGCACCGTGTGCTTACCGATCCAGCCCATGCCGGCATTGCGCGCCAGGGCTTTTTCCAGCACTGGAGCCGAATCGACGTAGGCGCGATAACCGAAGTCGCCCACCTGCGCATGGATGCGTTCGGCCAACTTCTGCAAGCGATTACGCATCAGCTTGTGATAGTCGCGACCAAGCGCATAGCGCGCCACATAACCGGCTTGGCGATCACCGATGATGTCCCAGGCATTGCGCGTGCCTGGAGGGACATAATCCATGCGCACCGAAATCACGCGAATCGTACCTGGCTCCAGTTCGTGCGGTCGACTGCGCTTGTCACCGTGACGGGCCATGTACTCCATCTCGCCATGATGCCCATCGGCGAGCCAGCGCTTGAGATGCAGCTCATCCTCGGTCAGGTCGGTATCGGCAATCCCCGCGTCGGCAAACCCGAGCTCAAGCGCCCAGCGCTTGATATCGGCGGCAAGCAGGGCGTAGTCGCGTTGAGAGGCGGATACCGGCATATGCATATAGTACCCGCTGAAGGTAGGCAGCCCTCCAATGCTGCGCCTACAATCGTCCCATGACACCCCCCATGCATCGCCAGGCGCTCTACACCGTTGACCAAGTTCGTGCGCTTGATCGACGCGCGATCGAGCAACTGGGCATTCCAGGCTATGAACTGATGCACCGCGCGGCGATGGCCGCATTGACCCGCTTGCGGCGGCATTGGCCGTCGGCGCGGCGATTGGCCGTCTATGCGGGCAAGGGCAATAACGGTGGCGATGGGTTTCTATTGGCGGCGCTTGCCGCCGAGGCTGGCCTGCACGTCGATGTATGGGCCGTCGCGGGCGCCTCGCAAGGCGATGCCGCCAAGGCTCGCCAGGCGTGTGAAGCCGCGCACGTGCGTATCGTCGACGGCGTGTCGGAAATCATCGTCGAAGCGGATGTGCTGGTCGATGCCTTGTACGGCACCGGTTTGCGGCGCGCGCCGGAAGGCGAGATAGCCGCCCTTGTCGAGCGCATCAATGCCAGCGGCAAGCCGGTACTGGCGCTGGACGTTCCCAGCGGGCTGGATGCCGATACCGGGCGATGCCCAGGCGTGGCGATCCATGCCAGCGTGACGGTGAGCTTCATAGCGGCCAAGCGTGGCCTGTATACCGGCAAGGCCGCGGCGTGCGTGGGCAGGCTTGAGCTCGATACGCTTGGATTGCCCGATGCGCTTTGGTCGGCCAGCCAGCCGTTCGCACAGGTGTTGATGCCACATGGCTTGCCGCGACGTGCGCGTGATGCGCACAAGGGCAACAACGGACATGTGCTGGCGATCGGTGGCGACCATGGCACGGCAGGTGCCATTCGTCTGTGTGGCGAGGCAGCACTTCGAACGGGGGCGGGGTTGGTCAGCGTAGCCACGCAAGCGGACAACATCGTGGCGCTCAACAGTGCCCGCCCGGAATTGATGGCTCATGCTGTCCATGGGCCGCAAGAGCTTGAGACACTGCTGGAAAAGGCTACGGTGCTGGCGATCGGTCCCGGGCTAGGGCAGGCCGGATGGGGCCATGCGCTGTGGTTGACCGCACTCGATAGCGGCAAACCGTTCGTGCTCGATGCCGATGGACTCAACCTGCTGGCGCGCGAACCGCGCCGTTTCACTCAGCCAGCGGTGATCACGCCGCATCCGGGCGAGGCGGCGCGCCTGCTGGGCATGACGACGAAGGACATCGAGGCCGATCGCTACTCGGCCGTGCTCGATCTGGCGCGGCGCTTTCAGGTCGTTGCCGTGCTGAAGGGGGCCGGCAGCCTGATTGCCACGCCGGACGGCCGCATCGCGGTGTGTCCCTGGGGCAATCCAGGCATGGCAACCGGAGGCATGGGCGACCTGCTGACCGGTGTAGTGGCTGCCCTGCTGGCGCAAGGTTGCGATCCTTGGGACGCCGCTTGCCTGGGGGTGGGGCTGCATGCTCGTGCGGGCGACCTGGCGGCTGGCGATGGCGGCGAGCGTGGACTCATGGCGAGCGACCTGCTGTTGCCTTTGCGTCGACTATGCAACGAGGAGGCCGCATGAGTGTTGCGTCACCCGTGGTCAGCCTGCCCGATGAAGACGCTACCGGAGCGCTGGCCCGGCGCGTGGCTGAAGCCATCGACCAGGGGCTGGTGATCTATCTGCATGGCGACCTGGGGGCTGGCAAGACCAGCTTCGCGCGAGCCCTCTTGAAGGCACTTGGCGTCGGGGAGCGGGTCAAGAGCCCCACTTATAGTCTGGTGGAGTCCTATCGTCTGCCGGCGCGCATCGCGTGGCATCTGGACCTGTATCGCATCGCCGATCCGGGCGAACTGGAGTGGCTTGGTCTGGACGCACTGGCTGATCCGGCAGCCTTGGTGCTGGTGGAATGGCCCGAGCGAGGCACCGGCGCCTTGCCGCAGGTGGACCTTCAGGTAAATCTTGCCTATGAAGGCCCGGGTCGCCAGGCCAGCATGCAAGCCATGACGCCTCGGGGTGATGACGTGCTGGCTCGGCTTGTTTTGGCTTAATTTATTGTTTTTACAAAGAAATAGTGCTTTTTTGATGGATCTGTCATGTGAAGGCTTAGCTCGCAAAGCTGGACGGCACCTGACGAAGAGCTTGCAGGTCACGGATATTCAAGGAAAAACCCTTGTGTTCAGGTAGGCGCTGCGTTTCAATACCGCGCATGAGGGGATTCCGCGCCATCCGTCGACCGATCATCAGTCTTGCCGTCCTGGCAGGCCTCCCGTTCGCTGCCGTTCACGCCGCCGATGTCAAGTCCGCGCGTGTCTGGGCCGGTTCGGAATACACGCGGCTGGTGCTCGACCTCAATGGCCCGGTCAACTACAAGCTCAACCAGGATAACGGCCGCATTGTGCTTGATCTTCCGGGGAGCACAGTTTCCTCGGGCTTTGTCGTACCCAAGGGGCAAGGGCTCTACAAGAGCCTGAGTAGTCAACGTCAGGGCTCACGGCTGCTGCTCACGGCGGTGGTCGCCGGTGACAGCAAGGCCAAGAGTTTCGTGCTCAAGCCCACCGGCGCTACCGGTTCCTACCGCATCGTGGTGGACCTGTATCCGGGCAAGGATGGCGACGGCAAGGCTGCTGTGGCCGATACCAGGCCTGCTGCTTCGCCCGCTCGCGATGACGACCGGGGCAGTGACGACGAGACGCCGATTGCCGATACGCCCGCACCTGTGGCTACCCCGTCGCGGGGTGGCCGCAACGGCATCAAGTCCAACCAGAGCAACATGGCATCCACTCGCCAGGCCGCAGCCATGCTCAACGGCAGCCGTAAGGTCGTGGTTGCGATCGATGCTGGTCACGGCGGCAAGGACCCGGGCTCGCATGGCCCAGGCGGCACGCTGGAAAAGAACGTCACGCTGGCAGTAGCGCGTGAATTGGCGGGGCAGATCAATCGCCAGCCGGGCATGAAGGCCATCCTTACCCGTGACGGCGACTTCTTTATTCCCCTGGCGCAACGCTACAAGATCGCCCGCGAAAACAATGCGGACATCTTCGTCTCGATCCACGCCGACGCGTACACCAGTTCCGATGCGCGCGGCTCCTCGGTGTGGGTGCTCTCGCCGCGAGGCAAGACCAACGAGGCGGCGCGCTGGCTGGCCGATCGCGAAAACCGTGCGGACCTGATCGGCGGGGTGTCGCTGGATGACAAGGATGACAGCCTTGCTGCCGTGCTGTTGGACCTCCAGCAGGGCTATGCCATGCAGGCAAGCGAAGCGATTGCCGGCAACGTCCTGAAGGCGTTGGGCGCGTTGGGTCCCACCCATCGAGGCTATGTAGAGCGAGCCAACTTTGTCGTGCTGCGCTCCCCGGATGTCCCCTCGATCCTGGTCGAGACGGCGTTCATCAGCAACCCGGTGGAAGAGCGCAAGCTGCGCGATCCAAGCCATCAGGCCAAGCTGGCCGAGGCGGTCATGGGGGGCGTGCGCAATTATTTCGAGGCTACGCCACCACCAGGAAGCTGGTTTGCCGCCCAGGCTGCTCGCCGGGCCGGCGTGCAGGTGGCTACCGCCGGTGACGGCGATGGCGACGGCAAGCCCGAAGCACCCGCCAAAGGGGCGATGGCAAGCACCGCAGGCAAGGACGAGGACGTGCGTGACCTGCATCGTGTCGCTCGTGGCGAGAGCCTGCGCAGCATTGCCCGCCAGTATGGCGTGAGCGTCAGCGCGCTCAAGAGCGCCAATCGCCTGACCAGCGAAACGTCGGTGCGTACCGGCATGGTCCTGGCCATTCCCTCCACCTGAGGCTAGCCGGCTTCGGGTCCAGGCTCTAAGCTTGGCCGATGTCCTCGATTCGCCCGCTACCCCCTGAACTGATCAACCAGATTGCTGCTGGCGAGGTGATTGAACGCCCTTCGTCCGTGGTCAAGGAACTGGTCGAGAATAGCCTGGATGCAGGCGCCACCCGCATTGAAGTCGATATCGAGCAGGGCGGTGCGCGTCTTATCCGCGTTCGCGATGACGGTGGCGGCATCGCGCAGGACGAACTATCGCTTGCGGTGGCCTCACATGCCACCAGCAAGATTGGCAGTTTCGACGATCTCGAACATGTCGCCAGCATGGGGTTTCGCGGCGAGGCACTGGCGTCGGTGTCCTCAGTATCTCGTTTCGCCTTGACCTCACGCGCCCGTGGCTCGGATTCGGCATTCCGCATCGAAGTCGACAGCGGCAAATTGCACGCGGCGCGTCCGGCGCAACATCCGCAGGGCAGCAGCGTGGAAGTACGCGACCTGTTCTACAACGTGCCGGCTCGACGCAAATTCCTCCGCGCCGAGCGCACTGAATTCGCGCACATCGATGACCTGCTCAAGTCGCTGGCATTGGCGCGCACCGGCGTCGAATTTCGCCTGAGCCATAACGGCAAGCCGGTGCGTGTGTGGAAGGCAGCACGCGACGAGAACGCCGCCTTGCAGCGCGTGGCCGAAGTGTTGGGCGAGGAGTTTCCGGCGCAGAGCCTGCGCATCGACCATGCGGCCGCCGGCCTGCATCTGTCGGGCTGGGTCGGATTGCCGACAGCATCGCGGTCACAAGCCGACTCGCAGTATTTCTACGTCAACGGCAGGCTCGTGCGCGATCGTGTGGTGGCGCATGCAGTACGCCAGGCGTATGCCGATGTGTTGTTCCACGGGCGCCACCCCTCCTTCGTGCTGTACCTTGAGCTCGACCCGGTAGGCGTGGATGTCAACGTGCATCCGGCCAAGCACGAGGTGCGTTTTCGCGAACAGCGCCTGGTGCATGATTTCCTGTTCCGCACGCTCCATGAAGTGCTGGCGCAGACGCGTGCCGGGCAGGTGGTCACGCAGGCCCAGGCTGGCGAAAATGGGTTGTCCATGGGGGCGACCATGGTTGCTGCCACCGTCAGCCAGATGCCCGCACGTACGCTTACTCCCGCATGGTCCGGGCAGTTCAACCAGAGTCGCCTGAGCCTGGGTGTGCGAGACGAACCACTCGCCGACTATGCGGCGTTGCTGGGTGAGCCGGTGTCCGCGACAATCCGCGCGACTGCTCCCGTGTTGCCTGAGACCGACGAGAGCGAGGCACCACCGCTGGGTTTTGCCATCGCGCAGCTCAAGAGCATCTATATCCTGGCCGAAAACGCGCAAGGCTTGGTGCTGGTCGACATGCATGCCGCGCATGAGCGTATTACCTACGAAAAGCTCAAGGCCGGGCGCGCATGCAGCAACTTGCGCTCGCAGCTTCTGTTGGTGCCGATGCAGGTATCGGTCAGTGCCAAGGAGGCGGCCGCGGCCGAAGAGCACGCCGACGCGCTGGCCGAATGGGGGCTTGAGCTTTCGCGCAGCGGTCCGTCCGGTGTGGTGGTGCGGCGTATTCCAGCGTTGCTGGAAGGTGCGGACGTATCGCAGCTATGTCGTGACGTGCTTGGCGAACTGGCCCAACATGGCAGCTCGCGCCGATTGCAGGAATTGGAAAACGAGTTGCTGTCGACCATGGCCTGCCATGGCTCCGTGCGCGCAGGACGTCGCCTGGGCGTGCCTGAAATGAACGCCTTGTTGCGCGAGATGGAGGCGACTGAGCGTTCAGGCCAGTGCAATCACGGCCGCCCCACATGGACCCAGCTCAGCCTGGGTGAACTGGATAAGCTGTTCCTGCGTGGACGCTGAGATTGATCGCACAGACAGGGCGCATGCTGATACGTCATGGTTATAAGCTCCCACATGCAAAGTCATAAGCGATGATCTTGTGCCGCGCATCTTTGGACGTCCATACTGAAAAATGCCTGTTTTGGGAGGATTTTTCATGTCGCGTCGATGCTTGTGGGTTTTCCTGTTGAGTCTTGGAGTGGCCGTCGTGCACGCCGAAAACACTATTCCATCCGCGCAACCCGGCGCTGCTGAAGTCACTCAACAAGTCGAACAGTGGCGCCAGCACCGCGTGCAGCGCCTGACGGCTCCTGATGGCTGGCTCAGCCTGATCGGCCTGGAGTGGTTGAACCAGGGAGACAATCGCGTCGGCAGTGGCGCGGGCAACGATATCGTACTCAACGCCGGCCCGGCCCACCTGGGCGTGGTCCATCTCGCCCCCGATGGGACCGTCAGGATCACCCTGGACAAGGACAGCGGAGCCACCATCGATGGCAAGTCGCAGTCGCAGGCCGACCTGATCGATGACATACATGCCGGAGAGTCCGGCAAGCCGACCACGGTGGCCTTCGGTACGGCGAGCTTCTTCGTGATCGATCGCGACGGGCGCAAGGGCCTGCGCGTGAAGGATTCAGAGGCATCCACGCGCAAGCATTTCCTGGGCCTGGATTATTATCCGATAGATCCATCCTGGCGCATCGTGGCCGATTGGGTACCGTTCGATCCGCCACACAAACTGGAGATCGGCTCGGTACTGGGAACGATCGACAAGGTGGACGTTCCAGGCAAGGCGGTGTTCCAGCGTGACGGACACACCTTCGAATTGTTGCCTTATCAGGAAGAGCCGGGCGGGGAATTGTTCTTCGTGCTTGCCGATCGCACTTCCGGCAAGGAAACCTACGGCGCGGCACGCTTTCTCTATGCCGCCCTTCCCAAGGACGGCAAGGTGGTGCTGGATTTCAACCGCGCCTATAACCCGCCTTGCGCGTTCACTGGCTATGCCACCTGCCCATTGGCTCCGCCGGAAAACCGGCTGTCGATCGCGGTGACGGCGGGTGAGAAGAAATATCGCGGGTCAGAACACTGATGCGATGGAGACGGGAGGTGAGTGTAGCGGGGCGCACAAATCCTCTCGCGTGGTGCTCGCCCGAAGTGTGTGAGTAAGGTGTCAGCACCTTGAGGGCGCCTTAGTTTTCACCTGTGCGCCCACGCCCCCAACCTCCCAGCTCCGCCCTGTCATGTCAGCGTCCTGAAAATGAAGCCTTGCGCTTTTCCAGGAACGCCGTAGTGCCTTCATGCATGTCGTCGGTGGAGAAGGCCAGTGCGAATGCCTGAGTTTCGAATTCCAGGCCCTGGTCGATTGCTGTCTCACCGCCATGAAGCACGCAATCGAGGATGCCGGCGGCGGCCAGTGGGGCGGCGCCGGCCAGTTGATCGGCCAGTCCGTCGACAGTTTCATCCAGAGTCTCAGGCGTCACCACGCGATTGACCACGCCCAGTTCATAGGCGCGCTGGGCGTTGACCGGAGTACCGAGCAGGCAAAGCTCCAACGCGGCGGCGCGCCCAGCCAGACGCAATAGGCGCTGGGTGCCCCCAAATCCAGGAATCAGTCCCAGGTTGATCTCCGGTTGACCGAATCGGGCCTTGTCGCTGGCCACGCGCAGATGGCAGGCCATGGCCAGCTCCATGCCGCCGCCGAGTGCGAAGCCCTGCACGCGGGCGATCACCGGCTTGCCCAGGCGTTCGATGGTGGTCATCAGGTGTTGGCCCGCTCGGGAGAAGCCCTGCGCCTGGATCGGTGTGTAACCGTTCATCTCGGCAATGTCAGCACCAGCGACAAAGGCTTTCTCTCCCGCGCCAGCCAATACCACTACTCGGACGGCATCGTCCTGGGCTGCCTGGGTGAATGCCAATGTCAATTCATTGAGCGTTTCGCGATTGAGTGCGTTGAGCTTATCCGGGCGGTTGACCGTGATGCGATGCACCGCGCCGCGGTTGCTGATCTGGAGATTGCGATAGGCCATGGCAGATGTCCGGCAGATAAAGCGCAGATGGTAGCAGCGGGGAACCTTTGCCGAGCCGCGCTTTCTTACGCTCGACCCGTCAAGCGGCCGGATTCGCACGGGCATGGTAAGGTTTGCGCGTTGCGACGGAGGACGGCATGACATATTGGCGTTGGTTGGCACTGGGCTTGCTGCCGCTGGCGGGTCTGGCGCATGCGCAGAATCGCGCCGCCGCGCCAGCAAAGCTGGACAAGGCCAAGCTGTCCTATGCGATCGGTTACCAGATCGGTAGCCAGTTCGCGAGCGGCGACCCGGATGTGGATATCGCCACGGTGCAGAAAGCCATTCTGGATGCCTACAGCAAGCGAGCTCCTGCCGTACCGATGCTCGACATGCATCGCCAGTTGCAGGCGCTTGACGAGCAGATGCACAGTCAGGCGGTGACGGAGTTCAAGCACATCGCCGCGACCAATGCGCGCAAGAGCGCTGATTTCCTTGAGCGTAACGCCAAACAGGCCGGTGTGACGCAATTGCCCTCGGGCATTCAGTACATGGTGCTGAAAAAAGGCGATGGCAACATCAGCCCCTCGGTCAACAGCCGTGTCACGGTCAATTATCGTGGTGCGCTGATCGATGGCACCGAATTTGATAGCACCTGGGCGCGCGGAGCGCCGGTGAGCTTTGTAGTCGATCAGGTACTTCGCGGCTGGCAATACGTGCTGCCCCGCATGCATGTGGGCGACCGCTGGAAGGTCGTGATTCCACCCAGTCTCGCCTACGGCGAGAACGGCGCACTGCCACGTATCGGTCCAAACGAGGCATTGGTGTTCGAGATTGAACTGCTGGAAATCAATCAGCCGTGATACGAGGAGCCCGCTCGCTGCGCGGGCTGAAAAGTCGGCGGCAAAGCCCCCTGTAAAGAGTAAAGAGGAAAAGCTGCCTGCGGGAGGGTGGCGCGCTCTTCCTCTTTATTGTCCACAGCGAGCCGAAGCGAGCGCCTGCGCAGCGTGCGGCCGGCCCCCAAAAGCCCCGTCCTCGGCTAAAATAGCCGCCTCATGCCCATCGACTCCGTTCCCGCCTCCTCGCCGCTTTCCAGTCCATGCATCGGCATTTGTCGCCTCGACGCACGCGGTTACTGCGAAGGGTGCCTGCGTACGGGGGATGAGATTGCGCGTTGGCGAGGTATGGCCGAGGCTGAGCGCCTGCATTACATGCGCGAGATCCTGCCTGCACGGCAGGCATCGTGATGGCACTGGACTGGTCCGAGCTGCAAAGCGTATTGCTGCCTCTCTCGCAACCTCCTGCCGGGCCGGGCTGGAATCATGCCGAAATGGCCGACCTGCTCGGTACGGGCGAACGTCGGCCCGCTGCGGTATTGGTTGGTTTTCGCGAGGGGCCGGAACCCCGCTTGATTCTCACGGTACGCACTGACACGTTACAGTCCCATGCCGGGCAGGTGGCTTTTCCGGGCGGCAGCACGGACCCGGATGATGCCGATGCCGTAGCGACGGCACTGCGTGAGGCGCAAGAGGAAATCGGATTGGACCCGGTCCATGTCACGCCCATCGGCTATCTCGACGGGTTCGAGACGATCAGTGGCTTTCGTGTCACGCCGGTGGTTGCCAGAGTGGCACAGACAGCGCCGCTCTATGCGGCACCCGATGAAGTGGCCGAGATTTTTGAAGTGCCGCTGACCTTTTTCCTTGATCCGGCCAACCTGCGGCGTTACACGATGGATTTTCGTGGTCATCGCCGTGCGATGGTCGAATTCGTCCATGGTGGCTATCGCATCTGGGGAGCCACCGCGGCAATGCTGCTCAACCTGCTGACGAGGCTTGGACACGCATGACTGTACACACCACGCTGATTTCCGTCGCCGAGCTGGCTGCGCTTGCGCCAGATCAGGTACTGATCGTCGATTGCCGCACCGACCTTGCCGATCGCGGCAAGAGTGCAGCGCTCTATCACGAAAGCCACATCCCAGGTGCGGTGCTGGCCAGCCTGGAGGATGACCTCTCCGACCTGGCGCGTATGGCTGAAGGACTGGGACGTCACCCTTTGCCGACGGAAGATGCTTTCAGCGCCTTGTTGTCACGCTGGGGCTGGCACCCAGGATTACAGGTCGTCGCATACGACGGTGCCGGTGGCGCACTGGCCGCATCACGCCTGTGGTGGATGCTGCGCCTGGTCGGGATACGCGAAGCAGCGGTGCTCAACGGCGGCTGGCAAGCATGGATTGCTGCGGGCAAGCCTGTAGATACGGCCGCCCCGCTGCGCCTGCCAACGCAAGTTTCGATGCGCTATGACGCTTCACAGCTGTTGCTGGAGCATCGTGTCGATGCGCCGGGGTGCTTGCTGATCGACGCACGTGCCATGCCGCGTTTTCGTGGCGACATCGAGCCGCTTGATCCCGTTGCCGGCCATGTTCCCGGTGCACGCAATCGCCCCTACGTCGAAAACCTCGATGAGCAAGGACAATTCAAGTCCTCAGACACCTTGCGCGCTGCCTTCGAGCAAGTGCTCGATGGTCATGCGCCTGCTGAAGTCGTGCACATGTGTGGGTCTGGCGTGACTGCCTGCCATAACTTGTTGGCGATGGAACACGCTGGCCTGCATGGGGCGCGCTTATATGCGCCGTCATGGAGCGGCTGGATCAGTGATCGTTCTCGTCCCGTGGCTCGCGGTGCTGAGTGACGAAGGTTTTCCACAACTGCTGTGGATGCGGTATGCATAAACCTGTGGACAAGCGCTATTTGTCGTTTTGCCTTCAAGCACTTGCTACGCATTGATTACGAATTGTCCATCTCATGACGCAGCCCTCGCGCAGGAGCGACTTCAGTCGCGAAGCAGTCTGTGGCTTGGCCGCAGACTGGGGCCCCAGATCTCCAAGCCGCAACCTTGTCGCGACTGAAGTGGCTCCTGCACCGTGCGATCGCGGCCTTCGATGGCGCGTGAAGGTTTTCCACAGCCGCTGTGGATGCGGTATGCGTAAACCTGTGGACAAGCGCTGTTTGTCGTTTTGCCTTCAAGCACTTGCTACGCATTGATCACGAATTGTCCATCTCATGATGCAACCCTCGCGCAGGAGCCACTTCAGTCGCGAAGCAGTCTGCGGCTTGGCCGCAGACTGGGGTTCCAGATCTCCAAGCCGCAACCTCGTCGCGACTGAAGTTGCTCACACCGTCATCAGCCATGTGATCAAGGCCTGCGTTGCTCAGGCCACGGCGCGGTCCACTCTCGCGCGTACTTTTCCTCGCGCGGGGAATTGTTCAACCTTTGCTCTTCAAGCGTGCCACCAGCGCTTGCAGCACGGCCTGCGTGTCGTCACGGAAGAAACCGTCGATGAAGTCATCCAGCGGTAACGCATCGACATCGGCATAGGCCGTAGAAAGATCTGCACGGGCGATGGCGCGAGTGGTCAGCATGGCGTGCGAGGGCAGGGCCAGCAGTTCGTTCAACCAGTGCAGTGCGCGAGGCACGACCTGATCCACGCCGGTCAGCTCGTCGACGAAGCCACAGCCCAGGGCCTGCTCCGAATCGATCATGGCGCCAGCAATCAACAGTCGCTCGGCACGGTAAGGGCCGACCACGCGTCGAAGGGCCATCTGGATGCACTCGGGCACGGATAGGCCCACTTGTACTTCGTTCAGGCCAATGCGAAACGGCCCATTGGCCATGACGCGATAGTCGCAGAACAAAGACAGCACGGCGCCACCAGCCGGGCTGTGGCCGGTAATGGCCGCGACCACTGGTATGGGCGAATTTGCCAGCCGAGCGCAGGCGGAGAAAAACGCACGCCAGTAGGTGCGTACCTGACTGCGATCACTACCGATCAGCGATGGTACATCGACGCCTGCGCTGAACATGCCCTGCGCCCCGGAAAGCAGCACGCCGCGAGCCCCATCGGCGACGGCCTGGTCGAAGGTGAGGCACAAGGTATCGAGCAGTTCCAGGCTCAGTGCGTTGACCGGTGGACGTGCCAGGTTGAGTTCGACGATGGCTTCGTGGCGAATGACGTTGAGCATGGGGAACCTGCCGTGGAGAGAGGCCGTCATTGGCCGACAAAATGGCGCCGGATGCAACAGGCGGCGCAACACATGAATGTTTGAAACGCTGGTCGCGGAGCCGATCCACGCCGTGAGTCAGGCATGGATCGGCGCATGGTGTCACTGCGGTTGCACGTCTGCCGACCAGTGGTAACGCACGGTGTATTCCAGTGTGGCGTTGCCGTTGGCCGGTACGTTCACGGCAAACTCCAGGACGTCGGGATTCTGCTTGCTCGGCTTGATCGAGGACGCGCTTACATTCCATTCGCGCCAGCGATTGGGATGCTCGCGTACAGTCACTACCCGGGCGCTGCTACTTGCATTGGAGAGGGTGATCTTGAATGACTCGTCCATCGTACGGCCGGCCTTGTCGACTGAGAACGCCGTGCGTTCGCGCTGCGGCGTGATGTCGAAGACATTCCCCAAGCGGATGGTCGCAGTCTGGCCCTTGGGCACATCCCCGATACGGGACTGGCCCACATATTGCGGCGCGCCGTGGCTATCGCCTGTCAATACGCGGATGTATCCGGCGGGCAGGTTGTCGAAGGCCTTGAATGACACGGAACTACTCACGACATTGCTGGTGGCGCCGCCGAAGCTGTTGGAGATGGCTGGTCGCTCGGTTTGCCAGGTGCTCCCGTTCTCGAACAATGCCGTGCGTTCACAGTCGATCGTACGCGTTGCATAAAGCGGTGATTGCGTGACGCTCCCATTGGGTAGGTCCACGGTGGCCGGCAGGCTGTACTGGCGATAATCGGCCATGCTCGATTGTTCCGGCATGGCATCGGCGACCGGCATGGGCGCGCGCGCGGCCTTGGCCATCATCATCACTGGACGTGGCCCGGACGAGGTTTCCAGGTTGGGCTCGCCGGCGATCAGGCTGAGTTTCACGTCGTTCCAGTCGCGACCGCTGCGATTGGCGATGCTGGCGCGCGACTCGAACTGGAGTTTGCAACTGCCCTCGCCTTGTAATGTGCCGATATAGGAAGCGCGCCAACCCAGTCCCGATGTCGGGTAACTGAGCACGGCGTCGGCCTGACCACTGCGTTGCGATTGCAGCTTGAGATTCAGGATTGCCCCGGCCGCGGTGTAATCACGGGCGTTGACCGTTTCCACATAGTTGTAGCCAGGGGCCCAAGCGACATGGCCGTCGTCTTTGCGAATCAACAAGCCGTCGCCCTGGGTGCCGATCAGCACGCCATCTTCGACGACTTGGCCCTGGCCACGCACGGTTACTCGTTTGCCGAGCATGCCCGAGAGCATCGCGTTTTCGCTCTGGTCCAGGCGCAATTGTTGTGAAAGCACCTTGGCCCCGTCGACATGGAGCGACAGGCCTTCCGTATCGAGAAATTGCGGCAGGCCCCCGATGCTTATGTCTTGCGTGCCGCTTTGCAGATCCAGCGTGCGCGGCTCGCGCGCGAGGGCGAAACCGGAACGTACGGCACCGCTGTTGCCAGCGTCGAACAGCGAGCTGTCATCGCTGCGATAAAGGGTCAGTTCGGTGTGATTGAGCTGGGCGGCACTGGCCTGACCGGCAAAAGCGGTGGCGCAGGCCAGGGGGAGCAGGGTGAAGGACAGTCGGCGCACGGGCGAACTCCTTGTCATGGGGAACCGGGTCGATCTTACCTATTCCGTATGAAGCTGCGGCATCCGTGCCACAGCCTGCTTTAACCCCATGCCGGGGGCTCGTGCGTTAGCCGCCGGTCGCGCGGACCACCGTGGGCAGCGGCGTGGATTTGCCGGTCTTGGGATTCATCCAGACCATCACTACACGACCATCGCAATAGACGCGCTCAGCATCGTCGGCATCGACGATGCGGTGACCGACCACCATGGAGGTATTACCCAGCTTTTCGCAGAACAACTGCACCGAAAGCTGCGCCGGCCACGCAATGGGACGACGATAGTTCAGCTCTGAAGCGGCCATGACCGGTGCACCTTCGTCGCTCATCCATTGCCCCGGCAGTTGCTGCAACCATTGCAGGCGGGCTTCCTCGAGATAGGTGAGGTAGTTGGAATTGTTGACATGATTGAACGCGTCAAGATCACGCCATCGCACGCTGATGCGAGCGTCGATCAGGGGAACGACAGGGGCGGCTATATTGGCCGTGGTAGCGTTGGAACTCATGCTTTTTTCTTCCGTGCCTGGGGCTTGGCCTGAGGTTTGGTTTGTTTGATCTTCAGATGCGGCGCCAGGAATCGGCCAGTGTGCGAATCCGGTGTCTGGGCTATGTCCTCGGGGGTGCCGGACATCAGGATGCGACCGCCACCCGCACCGCCTTCGGGGCCGAGGTCGACGATCCAGTCGGCGGTCTTGATCACGTCCAGGTTGTGTTCGATCACCACCACGGTGTTGCCCTGGTCGACCAATTGATGCAGTACGTCCAGCAATTGCTCGATGTCGTGGAAATGCAGGCCGGTGGTCGGCTCATCCAGGATGTAGAGCGTGCGGCCGGTATCGCGCTTGGACAGCTCCTTGGATAGCTTCACGCGCTGTGCTTCACCACCCGAAAGCGTGGTCGCACTCTGACCAAGCTTGATGTAGTCCAGGCCCACGGCCCGCAACGTTTCGAGTTTGCGGGCGATGGTCGGCACGTTCTCGAACAGCTTCAACGCATCTTCCACCGTCATGCCCAGCACGTCGGAGATGGTATGGCCCTTGTAGAGGATTTCCAGCGTTTCGCGGTTGTAGCGCTTGCCATGGCAGACGTCGCAAGGCACGTACACATCTGGCAGGAAATGCATTTCCACCTTGATCATGCCATCGCCTTCGCAGGCCTCACAGCGCCCGCCGCGCACATTGAAACTGAAGCGGCCGGCCGTGTAGCCGCGTGAACGCGCCTCCGGCACCTGGGCGAACAATTCACGCAGGGGCGTGAACAGGCCGGTATACGTGGCCGGGTTGGAGCGTGGCGTGCGGCCGATCGGCGACTGGTCGATGTCCACGACCTTGTCGAACAGGTCCAGGCCTTCGATGGATTTATACGGAGCCGGCTGCGCGCTGGCGCCATTGAGTTCGGCCGCGGCTAAGCGGAACAGGGTATCGTTGACCAGGGTGGATTTGCCTGAGCCGGAAACACCCGTCACGCAGGTGAACAGGCCAGCTGGAATGGCCAGGTCCACATTTTTGAGATTGTTGCCGCTGGCGCCCTTCAGCTGCAGCCAGGAGTCCTTGTCCTCCTGTTCGCGGCGTTCCGTGGGCACCTTGATCTCGCGCTTGCCTGACAGGTATTGGCCGGTGAGCGAGCGCGGAGAGGCCAGGACATCCTTGAGCGAGCCTTGTGCCACCACTTCGCCACCGTGCACACCGGCACCGGGGCCGATGTCCAGCACGTGGTCGGCGGCGCGAATGGCGTCCTCGTCGTGCTCGACCACGATGACCGTATTGCCCAGGTCGCGCAGGCGGGTGAGTGTACCGAGCAGGCGTTCGTTGTCGCGCTGGTGCAGACCGATAGACGGCTCATCGAGCACGTACATCACACCGACCAGGCCGGCGCCAATCTGCGAGGCCAGCCGAATGCGCTGCGCTTCGCCACCCGATAGCGTATCGGCCTGACGATCAAGCGTGAGGTAATTGAGCCCTACGTCGTTGAGGAAGGTCAGTCGCTCACGAATCTCCTTGACGATTTTTACCGCGATCTCGCCGCGCCAGCCGGCCAGCTTCAGTTTTTCGAAGAAGGCCAGTGCATCGTCGATGGAGCGCGAGGTGAGTGAGGGAATGGCTTGATCGGCGACGAACACGTTGCGCGCAGAGCGATTCAGGCGCTGGCCCTCGCATTCCGGACACGGATGGTCGCTGATGTACTTGGCCAACTCCTCGCGCACGGCAGGAGATTCGGTTTCCTTGTAGCGACGTTCGAGGTTCGGCAGGATGCCCTCAAAGGCATGTTCGCGCGTAACCTTGCCGCCACGCTCGGTGAGATAACGGAAGGCGATCTTGTCCTTGCCGCTACCGTACAGCACCGCTTGCTGCACCGGCTTGGGCAGCTTCTGCCAGGGTGTGTCGACGTCGAAGCCATAATGGTTGGCCAGCGACATGATCAACTGGAAGTAGTGTGCGTTGCGGCGATCCCAGCCGCGCACGGCGCCTCCGGCCAGCGACAGGTCCGGATGGCCTACCACGCGAGAGGGGTCGAAGATCTGCGTCACGCCCAGGCCATCGCAGGAAGGGCAGGCGCCGACCGGCGAATTGAACGAGAACAGGCGCGGCTCCAACTCCGGTAGCGAGTAATCGCAGACCGGGCAGGAGTAGCGCGAGGAAAGCAATTGCTCCGAGGCCTTGGCGTCGTCCATGTCCACCAGGATCGCCAATCCGTCACCCAGGCGAAGCGCGGTCTCGAACGATTCGGCCAGGCGCTGCTTGATATCGTCACGCGGGCGGAAGCGATCAATGACCGCTTCGATGGTGTGCTTCTGGCGCAATGTCAAAGGAGGCACAGCATCGAGGTCATGCACCACCCCGTCCACGCGGGCGCGCACGAAACCCTGCGCCCGCAGCTGTTCGAATACCTGCACATGCTCGCCCTTGCGCTCACGGATCACCGGCGCCAGCAGCATGAAGCGCTTTTCTGGATCCAGTGCCAGGGTCGAGTCGACCATCTGGCTGACTGTCTGGGCTTCCAGCGCAATGCCATGGTCCGGACAGCGCGGCGTGCCGACACGGGCGTACAGCAGGCGCAGGTAGTCGTAGACCTCGGTGATGGTTCCGACGGTCGAGCGAGGATTGTGCGAGGTGGATTTCTGCTCGATCGAGATGGCCGGGGATAGCCCCTCGATCGTATCCACGTCCGGCTTTTCCATCATGGACAGGAATTGCCGGGCATAGGCCGAAAGGGATTCGACATAACGCCGCTGGCCTTCGGCGTAGATCGTGTCGAAGGCCAGGGATGACTTGCCCGAGCCAGACAGGCCCGTGATCACGATCAACTTGTCGCGGGGCAGGTCCAGGTCGACATTCTTGAGGTTGTGCGTGCGCGCGCCGCGTATGCGGATCGTATCCATAACACCTTGAGGGATGACGGGGTCGAGGAAAAACTGCACTATACCAAACCACTCAGGTCAGTTATTGCGGCCGGGTGGCGGTCAGCGACGAGTTGCGGCTTAAATACCGGTTCGGCCAGATCGGGCCGCCGGTATGGCCTCGTACATGGGGCCGGATTCAAGAAGATCGAGGGAAGGCGATGAAAACACGTGGATGGTTAGCTGGATGCGCCGGACTTGCCCTGAGCTTCACTGCGGGACAGGCCATGGCCGCGCAAGCCGCTGACGCCAAGGTGCGCGAACTCATTGATGCGATCGGGGTCACCAAGACGCTGACCCAGATGAATAGCCAGATGGCTGGCATGATGCAGCAAAAATTGCCTTGTGTGCCAGCTAGTTACTGGCAGGGCTTCATTGATGCCAGCGGCACCGAGCAGCTCATCAGTCACATGGTGCCCATTTACCAGAAGCACTTCACCGCCGAGGATATCGACGGCTTGCTGAAGTTCTACAAGTCGCCGTTGGGTCAAAAAGTTGTGGTGGAGATGCCCCTGGTCGTGGCCGAGGCCGCCCAGTACAACCGGCAATGGGGCCAGGAGCGAGGCCTGCAGATGGTCGCGACGCTGAAGAAGCAGGGCACCATCGAGGCCAACGGCAAGTGCCCTGGCGCGGCCTCGACTGCTGCTGCCAGCCAGCCGGCCTCATCGTCATCGGTGCCCGCCTCGGCTTCGACGGCGGCGCCCGCGCCCGCGTCCAAGCCGGCGACAACCAAGTCGACCCGAAGGAAAAAGAAGCATTGAGGCGCCGTGATGGTCTCATCCGGGCACTGGTCAACATTTGACCAGTGCCCGGATGCCGGGCTAGAATCCGCAGTTCGCCTGGCCCAGAAGGCTTGAAGCGAAACCCAAGAGAATAACGACACAAGGGAAATTCCCATGAGCTATGCAGTCATCAAGACCGGTGGCAAGCAGTATCGCGTTCAGCAGGGCGATGTCCTGCGCGTGGAACTGCTGACCGCCGATGAAGGCGCCACCGTCAGCTTCGACCAGGTTCTCCTGGTGGGCTCGGGTGAGACGATCACCGTCGGTGCCCCGACCGTCGCCGGCGCCACCGTGAGCGCCACCGTGCGCAAGCACGGCCGCGCGGACAAGATCCGTATCGTCAAGTTCCGCCGCCGTAAGCATTACAAGAAGCAGCAGGGACACCGTCAGCATTTCACCGAAGTCGAGATCACGGGCATCAACGCCTGATCCGCCAATCTGGAGTAATCAGTCATGGCACATAAAAAAGGCGTAGGTTCGTCCCGCAACGGTCGCGATTCGAACCCGAAGTACCTCGGCGTCAAGATCTACGGTGGTCAGGCCATCGAAGCCGGCAATATCATCGTGCGTCAGCGTGGCACCAAGTTCCATGCCGGTACCGGCGTGGGCCTGGGTCGTGACCATACGCTGTTCGCGTTGGTCGACGGCACGGTCGAGTTCAAGACCCGTGGTGAAAAGAACCGCAAGTTCGTCAACGTTATCCCGGGTTGATCCCCAGGCCTCGTTGCAAACGAAGGCCCCGCTTCGGCGGGGCCTTTTCGTTTGCAGCCACAGGGACAAGGTATGGGTAATGAGGGCGCGCCGTTTTACGTTGCTGCGGCCATGCGCCCTCGCTACTGGTCCTTCTCCCCTTTAAGCTAGCGACATGGCGCTGCATCCCATGGCGCCCATCCATTTGGCAGTGCATTCATGAAATTCGTCGACGAAGCGATCATCAAAGTCCATGCCGGTGACGGCGGCAACGGCTGCATCAGCTTCCGTCGCGAGAAATTCATTCCGTTCGGCGGCCCCGATGGCGGCGATGGCGGCAGCGGCGGCTCTGTCTGGCTGGTGGCCGACGAGGGTCTCAATACGCTGATCGACTTTCGCCACCAGCGCAGCTTCAAGGCGCAGCGTGGCCAGAACGGCATGGGTAGCGACATGTACGGCAAGGGTGGCGAGGACACCACGATCCGCGTGCCGGTCGGTACCGTCGTGACCAATGTCGATACCGATGAAATGATCGGCGACCTCACCACGCACGGCCAGCGCCTGCTGGTGGCACAAGGTGGCAAGGGCGGCTTGGGTAATATCCATTTCAAGAGCTCGGTGAACCGGGCTCCGCGCAAATCCACCCCCGGTACGCCCGGCGAGGTGCGTGAATTGAAGATGGAGCTCAAGCTGCTGGCCGACGTGGGGCTGCTGGGCTTTCCCAATGCAGGCAAGTCCACGTTCATTCGTGCCGTCTCGGCGGCAACGCCGCGCGTGGCCGATTACCCTTTCACCACGCTGCATCCGAACCTGGGGGTGGTCAGCCTCGGCACCGACCAGAGCTTTGTGATCGCCGATATTCCGGGGCTGATCGAAGGCGCGGCCGACGGCGCGGGCCTGGGTATTCAGTTCTTGCGTCATGTCTCGCGCACTCGCCTGTTGCTGCACTTAGTGGATATCGCGCCGATCGACGGCACCGATCCGGTGGAGCAGGTCAAGGCCATCGAGCATGAACTGTCGAAGTTCGATCCAGAGCTGCTCGATCGCCCGCGCTGGCTGGTGATGAACAAGGCTGACGCACTGGTCGAAGACGAGCGTCAGGCGGTAACGCAAGACATCGTCGAACGCCTGGAATGGAAGGAACCCTGGTTCCTGGTTTCGGCGATCGCGCGCGAAAACACCATGGCCGTGTGCCAACAAGTGCAGCGATTCTTCGAATCGCAGCGCGACGTCAAAGAAGAGCGTACGGACATGCTGCCGGGCGACGTGCGTCTGCGCGGCGAGCCTTCGCAAGGCTGATGTCGCAGGCTGCGCTGCAAGGTCGGGTCGCGGGTTATCGCAGGCTGCGCGAGCAGCCGCTATGGCGGCTACTGGCTGCCGATCACGCCCCCGAACTGGTGGGATTGCTGCAAACCGTACTGCTGGAGGGCGATCGCAAGCTTCCCGGCTCCGTGTTGCACGAGCGTTTGCAGCAGCACCTGGATGCCATCAACGCTTCGGAGCTGCCACGTGAGTTGCCGCGCACGGCGCAAGCCTATGTGGCCCATTGGCTGTCACAGGGCTATCTTGAGCGACGCCTGCCCGAAGGCGCGCATGAGGAAGAATACGAGCTCTCCACACAAGCCATCCAGGCCATCCGCTTTATAGCCAGCCTGGAGGCGCCTCGCAGTGCGGCGACCGAAAGCCGTCTGTCGCTGGTCATCCAGCAGCTTGTGCAACTGGCCGAGCAGACCGAAAGCGACCCGGCCGCGCGCTTGTCTTCGCTGTATGCCGAACGGGACCGCATCGATGCTGAAATCGCTCGCGCCAGCACGGGCAAGGTTGCAGCCCTTGATGGCAAGCGAGCCCTGGAGCGTTCGCGCGAAATCATCCAGCTTGCCGACGAGCTTGCCGAGGATTTTCGTCGCGTGCGCGACGATTTCGAACGGCTGAACCGGGAGTTCCGCGAGCGCATCATTGACGATGAAGGTGAGCGCGGTGACTTGCTGGAGCGCCTGTTCGAAGGCGTGGATGTCATCGGCGAAAGCGAGGCCGGGCGAAGCTTCCAGGCATTCTGGCGGCTATTGAACGACGTCGAGCAGAGCGCGCAGCTTGATGCCGCACTCGAAGCGGTGCTTTCGCGCGGCTTTGCGCGCAAGCTGCAACGCCAGGAGCGCCAGTTCCTGCGCGGACTGACCGGCACGATGCTCGACCGTGGTGGCGACGTCAACGACGTGCTTCAGCATTTCGCGCGCAGCCTGCGCGGTTTCGTGCAGAACCGCGGTTACCTGGAGCAGCGGCGACTGAACCAGTTGCTCAAGCAAGCCCAGGCCGAAGCCTTACAGTTGCGCGACAGCGTGCATGCACAGCAACGCACACCCTATACCTTGCAGTTGACCACCAGTCGCCTGCGC
Source organism: Dyella sp. (assembly GCF_036384435.1). Classification (GTDB taxonomy): domain Bacteria; phylum Pseudomonadota; class Gammaproteobacteria; order Xanthomonadales; family Rhodanobacteraceae; genus GSA-30. The sequence continues at coordinate 53,983 of NZ_DASVMI010000170.1, forward strand.
TCGCTGGCGCAATGGCGCTTGCATGATCCGCGCAACGGCCAGATCGACGGCCGCATCACGCGCAGCGATGGCGCGTTGATTTCGCTCGACAGCGTCGGCGAACTGGTCGCGCAATCGGAAATAAACATTCGCGGTCTGCGCCGCGATCTCCATGACCTGCTTAGTGATCACAAGCAATTGTCGATTGGCCAGGTACTGAGCCACCGCCCTGCCGAACAGGGGCTGGGTAGCGTGATCGGGCTGCTGTCGCTCGCCACGCGGCACGGTGTCGTGGCCGATGACGGCCAGCACGAGGCGGTCAGCTGGCAGGGAGGCGACGGCCATCAGCGACATGCGCGCATTCCGCTGGTGTGGTTCCTGAAAGAGAAACGCCATGAATTTGCCTGAAGACGAAATGGATCCGCCGGCAGCCATCGAGGTGGCGCCGGTGGTCGAATCCCGGGGCAACGGCCTGTTCGAGGGCGACACCGGCCGCTTGCCGCTGGATGCGCGCCGCGTGCTGTGCCAGTTGCTCGCCGGACCCAGTGTCGATGCGGGACGCCACGGCCAGCTCTGGCCCGTATTACTGCGGCACGAGTCGGTGCTGCGCGCGCATCTTTGCGATCTGTTCTTGGAACTGGTGCTTGACCGCGAGGCTGGTGTGGCCTTCGTTCGCCAGGCCGATACCGGCGAACTCGATACGCCGGTGCTGCTGCGCACCTCGCCGCTGACCTTCCTTGATTCGGTGTTGCTGCTGCACTTGCGCCAGCAACTGGCGGAGGCCGATGCGCAAGGCTTGCGTGCCGTCGTCGAGGAAACCGTGTTGACCGATGTGCTCTCTGTCTACGAGAAAAGCGTGTCCACCGATCGCGCCGGCTTCGGCAAGCGTGTCACGCAGGCGATCGGCAAGATGAAGGAAAATCATATCCTGGTGAAGCTGCGGGGTGGTGAGGAGCGCTACGAAGTGTCGCCGGCACTCAAGCTGCTGTTCTCTGCTGAAGACGTGCAGGCGTTGACACGCGTGTATCGCGAACTGGGCGAGGATGGCACGGAAGAGGGCAGGCGATGAGTGCCGGACAAGAAAACATCAAACCGAAGAAGAACGCCAAGGCTGCCAAGACGGCCAAACCCGTCGCGCCATCGTTGTTCATGTCCGACCTGCCCAGTCCGCGAGACGAGCAGTTCCGCATGCGTCGATTGCAGGTCTTCAACTGGGGTACTTTCAGTGGCCTGGTCGAGGTTCCCATCGCCGAGAAGGGTTTTTTGTTCGTCGGGCGTTCTGGTTCGGGCAAATCCACGTTGCTCGATGCAATGTCCGCGTTGCTGGTGCCGCCGAATCTTGTCGATTTCAATGCAGCGGCGCGCGAAGCCGAGCGCAGCGGGCGCGATCGCAACCTCGCCTCGTACGTGCGTGGCGCCTGGGCCGACCAGCAGGATAGCGACTCCGGCACCATCGCCACGCAGTACCTGCGCAAGGGTTCGACCTGGACCGCGCTGGTGTTGGAGTACCGCAACAACCTTGGCGCCACGGTCTCGCTGGTTCGCCTGTTCTGGATCACCGGCAACGGTTCGTCGGCCGCCGACGTGCAGAAGCACTACATGGTGACCGAGCGTGCTTTCGACATCGCCACGGACATGGAAGGCTTCGATCTTGATCGCCGTCGCCTGAAGGCGCGGCTCGGCGAGGACGTCCATCATTTCGATACGTTTTCCGGATATGCCGAGCGCTTTCGCCGGCTGCTGGGCATCCAGAACGAGATGGCGCTCAAGCTGTTGCACAAGACCCAGTCTGCCAAGAACCTGGGCGACCTCAATCATTTCCTGCGCGGCTTCATGCTGGATGAACCGCAGACGTTCGCCGCGGCCGAGCGCCTGGTTGCCGACTTCGGTGAACTCGATGCCGCGCACAAGGCGGTGGTGATCGCGCGTGAGCAGGTTGCCACGCTGGCGCCCACGCGCGAGGCACATGAGGCCTTGATGCGGCTACGCCGCA
>NZ_DASVMI010000171.1:0-12785 GCF_036384435.1 Dyella sp.
ACAACTGCGGTACCTTGCGCGATAGCGCATCGATCTCGTGCATGCCGAAGTCCAGTTCGGCCTCCTGCGCCGCCGCGAGCAGGTGCAGGATGGTATTGGTGGAGCCGCCCATGGCGATGTCCAGCGTCATGGCGTTCTGGAAGGCCTTGAAACTGGCGATGCTACGTGGAAGCACGCTCTCATCGTTGTCACGGTAGTAGCGACGGCAAAGATCGACGACCAGCCGGCCGGCTTCAAGGAACAATTGCTCGCGATCGGCGTGCGTGGCCACTACGGTGCCGTTGCCGGGCAGCGACAGGCCGAGCGCCTCGGTCAGGCAATTCATCGAGTTGGCCGTGAACATACCCGAGCATGAGCCGCAGGTGGGGCAGGCGCTGCGTTCGAATTCCAGCACCTTTTCGTCCGATGCGCTTTCGTCCGCGGCAATGACCATGGCATCGATGAGGTCAAGCTTGTGATCGGCCAGGCGAGTCTTGCCCGCTTCCATCGGGCCACCGGAGACAAAGACCACGGGGATGTTCAGGCGCAGCGCGGCCATCAGCATGCCGGGCGTGATCTTGTCGCAGTTGGAAATGCATACCAGCGCATCGGCGCAATGCGCGTTGACCATATATTCGACGGAGTCGGCAATGATTTCGCGGCTAGGCAGCGAATAGAGCATGCCGTCATGGCCCATCGCGATACCGTCGTCGACGGCGATGGTATTGAATTCCTTGGCAACACCGCCGGCTTTCTCGATCTCGCGCGCCACCAACTGACCAAGATCCTTCAGGTGCACATGGCCGGGCACGAACTGCGTGAATGAGTTAGCCACCGCGATGATGGGCTTCTGGAAATCCTCGTTCTTCATGCCGGTGGCGCGCCATAGCGCACGGGCACCAGCCATGTTACGGCCGAAAGTGGAAGTCTTGGAGCGAAAATCAGGCATGGCATTTCCCGCAGGGGCGCCAGGCAGGCGGCCTGGCGCATTGAATCGATACACGTTCGATTCTACGCACGCGCGGGTGTCCGGTTAAAGCCGCCGGAGTGCTTATGCCATCTCGTTCTAAGCAGCCGAGGTCAGCGATAGCCGCTTGCGACGGCCTGCGTGGCGTTCTCTTCCACGCGCAGGGCAAGTTGCTGGGCGAGCAATTCGTCCTGGATGCGCTCGGCGACCGCACAAGGCTCGCCACGAGAGCACAAAGAACAGGACTTGTTGTGCAGCATCAGTGTGGCAACGACGGATGACGTGAGCATGGCTTATCCCCCTGGAACGACGACATGGTCTGTCAGGAAGGCTATCGGCCTGAAGAAGCGCTGCTTTAGCCATTGCTGGCGCGAGAGCGCAAAGCGCTCTCGCGCCGTGCTGCACAGGTCAGATCCTGGCGCTGGGATGAGCCGAAGGGTAGGGCGACAACAAGTGCGCTTCCTGCCGGGCCAACTCCTCGCGCAAGGCGCTGGCCGTGGCCTCGACCTGGTCCTGGGTCAGGCTGCCTGGCAATGCCGATGCCGCGATCGGGGTGGGAAATGCACCGTCGAACACGATCAAGTTGACGTTCTCGATCGGATCGGCCGCCAGGTTGTACAACTCCCATTGGTCGGGCGCAGGCTCGGGACTCCACGGATCGCAATAGCGCACCAGCTTCCAGTCTCCACTGCGCAGCGCGCGTACATGTGCCGGCTGGCAGACCGGGCCGGGCGAAAGGTCGGGGCGATAACGATGAGGCGAGTCACCATTGACCGGCGGAGTACGCAATAGCTCTACCGTGGCACTGAATACCGCGTATTGCTGCTGCGAGACCACGTTATGCGGATCGTCGTCACGCGGCAGCGGTTCGGTGATCATGTCGTCGGTGGCAAACAGCACGGCTTTGCGCTCTTTGCCATCGGGGCCGATGACCGGCCCGCCCTGCGCTTTGATGACCGGAGCGAGGTTGGCGCCGGGGAGTGCTGCTGCCGGGTGCGTCTTGGACAGGTTGCGCCGGGCGCGTTCGACCTGGGCCTCGTCGGCACCGGCGATACCCAGCAGGGTCGGCAGGATATCGATATGACTGGTCAACGCATCGATCGCCACGGGGGTATGGCGATTGGCGTTGTAGTGCTTGGAGCTGACCAGAAACGGCACGTGCACCGTTTCCTGGTACGCACCGTGCCACTTCTCGATCATCATGCCGTGGGAGGCCCCGTATTCGCCGTGGTCGGAAGCGAACACCACCACGGTGTCATCGCGCAAACCGGCCTCTTCAAGCGTTTGCAGCACGCGCAGGATGTGCCGGTCGACCATGGAAATCATATAGGCGTAGTACTGCAGAAAGCCCGTCGCCGCGCCGTCCGAGTTTTCCTGCAACTGGAAGGGAATCGGGATAGTCAGCGTGGCCTCCACGGCATTGCGCAACTGTGTGGCCTCGTCGCCGCCCATGGCTTGGGCAATGCTCAAGCCGGTCTTGGCCGCCAGACCCAGGGCCACCTTGTATGCGTAGTCGTATTGAGCGCGCGGCTTGTTGTTACCCAGCAAATCTTCATCCTGCGTGGGCGACGCCGTGGCACAAGCCTGCGGCAGGCCCAATGGATTCATCGGGATATGGAACGTGCCGTACTTGGGTGCTGCGCTATAGGTGCCCGGGAGCGGCACAGGTACCGACATGCCTGGGCCGGTCCTTGGCTGCTGCAAGGGCTGGTCTGGCGGAAATTGCGGGTCCAGCGCACGCGGAAGCGTGGGGTAGGTGGCGATGTCATGCGGATTGGTAAATGAGCAGACCGCAAAGAACGGCTTGGGCGCAGGCACGCCAGGGCTATCCGGCGCGTTAGCGCTAACCTGGCCAGTGTTGCGCGCAAAAGGCACACCCAGCCCACGATTGTGCAGAAACGCACATGCCAGGTCGGCGAACTGATAGTCGCGGTACGCGCCCATGTTGTTGGTCAGCGAACCATGTGGCTCAGGCCACGACAACTCCCAGTCGGCAAAGCCAAAGCCTTCCAGGGTGTGTTCCGGCGGATCGCTGACATGCCACTTGCCGAAATAGTGCGTGCTGTAGCCAATCTCCCGGAAATAATCGCCGATGGTCGGCGCGCCGTTGTGCCGTAGCCACGGGAAGTTCTGCGCATCGCCGCTCTTGAACAACCCGTCGGTCTGCGTCACGCCCGTGCGTGGCCCGTATTGGCCGGTCATGATGCTGGCGCGGCTGGGAATGCAGGCGGATTCGGCAATCGTGTGATCGGTAAATACGGTCGCGTATTCGCGAAGCTTGCAAAAGCCGGGATAGTACTGGGCCCAGTCGTTGCTGGCCGGGTCGATGTCGCCGATGAAATTGAGCACCTGCTTGATGCCATCGGCAAAGCCTGCCGAACCGTAACCGGCGCCCGGGTAATACAATTGATCGACCATGATCATCAGGATGTTTGGTCGCGACTTTCGGTTGCCAATCTCGTCCTTGATGTCTTGCCAGAAGCCATCAGCCGTCGCCGCTGTATTCATGTCGTCCCCGCCTTGCATGCCATTCCCCTTTTCAAGGTGAAAATCCTGGTTGAGCATGCGCCAGCCACGCCTATGGCACGCAAGCGCGCCATCCGCGGATCACCTTTCCAGGTAGTCCCGCGGGTGATTGGACGTGATGTGCCCCTGCTGACCTGGGTTTGATCCGGTGGCCTAAACATAGTGTGTAGGCCATCGGCGGTCTGTAAGGAATTTGCTGATTACATGCTTACCATGACTTTTGGGCCAGGATGCCGCGGCAACCGGTTTTTTATGGATATGGCGTCAGGGGTTCATGGTGGAAATCAGCTGGCGCGTAACGCCATAGTCCGTGGTTACGATGGCATCGGTTCCTTCGGTGACACCGTCACGGTCAACAGCATAGGAAAAGATGCCGCCCTTGATGCTTCCAGTGGGTTGCCAGTTGGCGTACTGATACGCGCGACTTCCTTCCAGCGGCGTGCTGACGTCGCCCCAGCGAGGTCCTCGCTCCTCGTAAAACGAGAATCCGATCAGGTACTGCCCGGGCGAAATGAATGGCTTGTAGCTGTCGAATGTCGCCTGTAAACCGGATACGGATCGACCGTAGGATTGCACTAGTACGTAATCGATCAGGTCGTTGACCGAGGTGAACAGCGGATGGCTGCCAGCCTGGTTGGTGTCGTAGATGAAGAGCTTTCCCGTGCCGGATTTTGGCCCTATGGATTTCGAAAGCGACCTGAATACGCCGGAGACGCGTTGCACCTGTTCGGACGACAGGGCGCTCTCGACATCGACATCCAATCCATCGAGGTCATAGGGTGTCATGAATCTTTCAAGCACCTGCGCTGCCTTGAAGTCATAGCCGGCTTGCGAGTTTTCATAGTCGTCTTCCAGAAATACCTCGATCCCGACAGTACGCACGACCTTGGTGCCACGGCTACGCAATACGGGAACATAATGATTCTTGAGCGCCGGCCAAAAAGCCTCGCCTTCGCTGCCTTCCGGAAATACGAAAGCAATATCCAGGCAGTCTGGCAGGTCGTCCATGGAAGTCTTGTTGGTCGCCGGATTGCTGGCGATATCGCGCCATGAGCGAAAGTAAGCAGCCATGATCTGATGGTCGCCTCGCTTGTAATCGAGAATCTCTTCCAGCGCGGCCCCGGTGGCGTGCGAATTATCCGCAGGACATGCCGACGAAGAGGCCGCCTGTATCTGCCCACTGGATGTAAACAGCAGGCAGGCCAAGCCAGCCGATAGGGTCATATTGTTATTTATCCACATGTCGCTCTCCTGGTGCCATCCTTGTTCCAAGCACACACAGCATCCCTTGCGAGGATCGGCAAGGTATGTCGGCAACGCGGTGCGCTGGTTGTGCGCGAATTCTCTGCCGGTGCGGCTATGCGCTATTGATCACACACCAGGCTGTTCAGGGTCGAGGTTGGCGCCAGTTGGCATGCGTATCCCAGAAAGCAGCGCTGGCGCGATAGGCTTCCCGGTCGAGTGGCGTGCCCGATCCGCCTTCCTCCACACCCAGTGCATTGCGCAGCATGGTGATGGGCACCATGGGGATTTCCTCAGGCTCGGCCGTGTAAAGACAGCCCACGATGCCCCAATCGGCATCGATAGGAGTTCCTTCCTTTGCCATCTGCTCACGGTTGTAGAGGATGGGCAACAAATAGTTGGCCACGGCAGGTGTCACACCTTCGAACCATCGCGTCAGTACCGGCAGCTCGTCCTTGGTGCGTGCCTCGTAGCCGGAGCGAAGCAGGTGACGGTTTTCCTCGGTGACAGGTATCGCCATGCAGCGCGTGCTTGTCCAATTGCGATGCACATGCAGGCGACAAAAGGGTGCATATCCCTGAAGCACCTTGAGCGGCGTCTCCTCGTTCAACCGCCGCTCGAATGCCTCGGCAGTGCAGTCCTGGATGGCGTTGAGGCGTTTGTCGCGTGGAAACAGACGAGCGCGTGCGAAGGGCGTCAAAACGATGGACATGGGCTTCATCGGATGGGTAAACCACAAAGCTTAGCTATTTTGTCCAGGAACGAAAGCCGACGGCCGAGACTTCGGTGGGCCGCTTTACGTTCCATCGGGCTTGTCCGCCCTGTAGGCGAGTTTTTCTGTGCCTTCAGGCTGACCAATCGGGCGGTCAAGGCCTGGTCGATGTGTTCGCACGCCGCGCTGCTCAGGGCCACGGGTAGCGGTGGCTTGGTCTGGTCGATCACCTGCGATATTGCATCGTCTGTACTATTCACGGCACCGACAATTCACGGCTACGTTACGGGCATTCATTGACTTGGCGTAAGCGGGGCAGGCGGCGGTTTAGATGTTATCTGCGGTTCGGGCGGCAGAGGCACAGCCGGATCACTGGCACTGACGGTCTTGTCCAGTTTTGCGCAGTCGACACCATGCGCCGTGGCCCATGCTTGCAGGTTGGCGGGGCGATAGTCGGCGATGTCGCGCCAGCGCTTGAATACCGAGGCGTCGATGGTTTCGTTGATGACCGTAGTCTGCCGGTCTCCGGCGATTACCGGCGGCGCACCGAGCGGGCGGTAATACGGCTGCCCTAGCTTGCTGAGCTTGTACAGTCCGTGTGCCATCTCGGCAAACGAGTCATGGATGGGACTGTCGATCTCACTGCCGTCCAATGAGATGCTGCTCTTGAAGGTCAGGCCATGTAGCCGGGCCTTTTGCATCAGCCAATTCAGCGGCAGCTGTGAAAGCATGCCGTCGTCATAGCCCCCGCCAACATCCGCATGCGCCCCGACAAACCAGCGCTGCTCGACCTGGTCCAGGGGGCGCGGCTTGGGACTGTCGGCCGGCGCGTTTTTGTCGATCGTCCGGGTCCAGAGGGTGGGGGCGAAGGCCTTCCGATGTTCATCGATGGCCATGGCGTGATAGGCGCGATCATTATTGATGCGCAGATCGGTTTCCAGGAAACCATAATCAGACCGGCTGATGATCGGGATATGCCCGAACGGCACGCCCAGGGCGCCCACGGTATCCCACACGCCCTGGAACCAGATCGGTATCGCCATGGAGTAACGCAAAAGAAGTTTGTCTTCCTGCGTCTGCTGCGCAGGCGGCACGTGTTTCAGCCCGCGAATGGTCGGCACGGCCGAGCCTCGCTTGTAACGCGCATACAACTGGGGGATCGATACCGGCGCACCAGGTTGCAACAGGCCACATTTTGAGATCAGGCCGGAAAGGCTGCGCGCAGTAAATGCGCCGCGGCTGAATCCGAAGAGAAAGATGTGATCTCCCTCGACATAATTCTCCATCAACCACATGTAAGCCTGGATCACTTCATTATCCAGGCCGTAACCGAACATACCGCCAATCAGGCGCTGCCCATTCTGTGTGCCCACGCCCGCGCTGTAATAGGAGAGCTGGTCATCCAGGGTCGAACACAGTGATTTAAGCCGCCAGACATTGGTGTTGCTATCGACGGTATTCCATGTCCCATCCAGAAAAACGGCGATTCGTTTCATGGCGCCGGAGCCTATGGTTATTTCAAGGCGAATATTTATTTAGCTGACGAGAATTGTCCAGCGCAATGCCATGAAAGGTTGCGAGCAAATACCTGGTTGGAGGCCCACTTGGCTGACCTGTTTACTTAAGTTGCTGAAAACCACATATGACTTGACCGGCCCGCGCGCCACATCTACGCTGCCATCTCTACGGAGATGGCATGCCTCCGCGAACCGCCCCATCGGGGCTGATGATGCCTACATGTCCTGGCTTGCCGGGCGTGTGGGCGTATGCGACACGCTGGTCGGTCAGGTGTTTTCTACTGCCTGGATGACACATGCGCGCGTTTCGCTCCCTGGAACAATGGGAATTGCTGCCCTACATGGGCAAATGGTTGATTGTGGCTACTTCGGCCGCCGTGCTGGCCGGCACGGCGTCGGCGTGGTTCCTGCTCGCCCTGGAATGGGCGACGGCCACCCGGTTGGCCACCCCCTGGTTGATGGCACTGCTGCCGGTCGCCGGCTTCGTGGTCGGCTGGTTCTATTTTCGACTCGGCAAACCGGTCGAGGCGGGCAACAACCTGATCATCGACGAGATCCATGATCCGAAGAAGGTGATCCCCCTTCGCATGGTGCCGCTTGTCTTTGCCGGTACCGTGATCTCGCATTTGTTCGGGGCGTCGGTGGGGCGCGAAGGCACGGCGGTACAGATGGGCGGTGCCCTGGCCGACCAGATGACCGTGCTGTTCCGGTTGCGCTCGGAGGATCGACGCATCGTGCTGATGGTTGGCATGAGCGCCGGCTTCGCGGCGGTGTTCGGTACCCCTTTGGCCGGTGCGGTGTTCGGGTTGGAAGTCCTGGCCATAGGTCGCCTTCGTTATGACGCGCTCTTTCCGTGTGTGATCGCCGCGATCATTGCCAACCAAGTATGTCTTGCGTGGGGCGTGCACCATACGGTCTACGTGGTTCGCGAGTTGGTGCCGATGACGGTGACGAGCGTGCTTGCCACGGTGGCTGCCGGCATCATCTTCGGCGTGGTGGGGCTGTTGTTTGCCAAGGCGGCCCATGCGCTTGGCGCCTGGGTAAAAGCGTTGATCGGTTATCCGCCCTTGCGCCCCTTTGCCGGCGGCGTGGCGATTGCGGCATCGGTGTATATCCTGCACACGCAGGCTTACGTTGGCTTGGGTATTCCGACGATCGTGGCAGCTTTCGATCATCCCTTGCCGTGGTGGGATTGCTGGGGCAAGTTCGGTTACACGGTGCTTTCGCTCGGTACGGGATTCAAAGGCGGCGAGGTTACGCCGCTGTTCTTCATTGGCGCCACGTTAGGCAACAGCCTGGCTCCATGGCTGCACTTGCCTGTCTCGATGCTTGCCGGCCTGGGCTTTGTGGCCGTATTCGCCGGGGCGGCCAACACGCCACTGGCGACCACGGTGATGGCGATCGAACTGTTCGGGCCACAGATCGGGCCATTCGCTGCGGTAGCATGTGTGGCAAGTTATCTCTTTTCCGGTCATGCGGGTATCTATCACGCGCAGCGCCTGGGCCACGCCAAGCACGTACGGAACTTGCCGGAAGACATGCGCCTGAGCGAGTTGCCCACGTATCGTCGTGAACAGCGCCAGGCCAATACCCGCAAGGACGCGCGTTCATGAGTACACCGGACATGGCACAATGGGTTGCGTACGCCTGTATTTTCCCGAGTGGACCCGGGCGAATCGATCCCGGCTATGGCATCACCTCAGTGCGCCGGCGCTGGCGCATCATCTGTTGCGCGTGGCAAGGCGCGATGGCATCGAGCAGGCGATCCTGCATCGTGTCATGGCAGGCTACCTGAAGGGTCAACGCGTGCGGCATTACCATCCGGAGACGGCGGGCATGGATCATCCACAGTGCCTGGAACTGATCGATCGCCGCGAGCGGCTGGAATCCTTTCTTTCCAGCCATGCCGAAGAACTGCGCAAGGTACGTTTAGTCATCCTGTCGGTAGCATTGCCGAGCCAGGTACAGGCGTGATTGGAGGGGATCCGATGAAAGGTTACCGCATCATGTTTTTTACCCAGGAGGGCCGCAAGGTCCATGGCCGCTCGATTGCCGAGTGGATCCTTGAAAAAGCGCGCGAAGTGGGAGCCGCCGGTGGCACCATGATGGCCGGTGGTGAAGGATTTGGTCACCAGGGGACATTTCATTCGGCTGGATTTCTTGAAATGACCGATCGACCTGTGACGTTGTCCGTGGTTACGGATGAAGCCAGCTGCCAGGCCTTGATGGCGGCCGTGAATGAAGCGGCCATCGATGTCTTCTACTGCCGGCATGAAGTGGAATTCGGGCGGCTTGGCCGGTAACGCGTGGTACCGGCTTGAACGTATCGCCCGATGCACTGGCACCCCGGTGTTGTCGAGGTACCCATGCATCGGGCGCGATGGCCGGAATCTTTCCCGTCATGGCGCTCCGGCAAGCACGGACTGATAAACCCCATCCCAGAATTCGCACTGATGCTGATGCGTGAAATCGCTGGCTGGCTGCGGGTAAAGGCCGCGTGGTGTGAGTTGCTCCACGAATGAAACGCCGCGGTCATTCATGCGCAGCCATGGGCTGACCAGGGTGAAGGGTGATCCGGTGTGTGCGAATGCCGTCCAGGCGCGCATCATGGCGTATGACATGAAAGCCTCGCCAGCGGTAAATCGCGCGGGTTGCGTCGCGGCATAACGCAGATTGTTCGGAAACAGGAAAGGCACATCGCTGGTGTGCGCGGCGCCCAGGTCCATATAGCTGTCCGCATCGCCCAACAGATGGGCCGCGCCCTCATCGGAAGCCTCGTACTCGAATACCGGTACCTGTTGCCGCGTCAGCAGGCCCGCGGTGAAATGCCCCAGGCATGCATAGGTGGCATCCGTGAAAACCTGTGAATAAGCCAGGTCCGTATCCGGATAGGCCGAAAGCGGATATTGCGCGATCACCTGATCGACGGAGATTGGGAAGCCTGTGAAAAGTGATTGCAGGGCACCCGCATAGTCGTCCGGTTGAAGCGGTCCGTTCTCCAGATCGAAATCCTCGGCTGTAAACAGGCGCGCTTCATCGTGCGTATTGCCGAGCATGATGGGTACCTTGTTGAACTGGCCGGCGATGATGGCGGCGAGCGGCTGCACGGGCAGGGCATGACCACCCGCGGTGGGTTCCCAGGCCAATTGTCCTTCGGTGCTGTCATCGCGTCCCTGTATGGCGAGTATGCTTTGCACTGGCAATTGAAGCATGCAGGCAACGACGGCCGCTGGATCATCACTGGTGCATCCCAGTGCGGTAGCGATGGCATCGCCGATCTGGCTCTTCTGGTCGAGGGTTGGAATATAGGGAATGTAGATACCGCTCTGGATGATCGCCTTCTCAAACAAGCCGTTCGATGCCGGTGAACTCACGTGCAGCAGGGAACTCTGTCCGCCCGCGGACTGCCCAAAGATCGTGACATTGGCCGGGTCGCCACCGAACGCGCGGATGTTGTCATGCACCCAATGCAGTGCGGCGATCTGGTCAAGCAGGCCGTAGTTACCCGAGATGCCATCACTGCTTTCAGAGGTGAGGCCGGGCAGGGTGAGCGAACCGAGTGCGCCGACGCGATAGTTCACCACGACCACGATGACGTCACCGACATTGACCAGGCCGGCACCGTCGTAATGATCGGCAGAGCCTTCGAGAAACGAGCCGCCGTAGAAATAGACCATGACGGGTTTGGTTGCTGACGGATGGCTGTTGCGTGGCGTGTAGACATCCAGGTTGAGGCAATCTTCGTTGCTGCTGGCTGTGCCTACGAAGCTGGCTTCCTCGGGTGTCTGTGGACAACTGGACCCTTCATCCACATGAGCCTGGATGCCACTCCACGAGGGCGCCGACTGTGGCGCTTTCCAGCGCAGTTCGCCGACCGGGGCGGCAGCGTAGCGGATACCCAGGTATTTGTTGACGTTTTCATCCGTGAAACCGGAAAGCATGCCTTGCGATGTCGTGACCACAGGGGAGCCGTATGGCGTGCGTGGCCTGATCCCGGCGTCAGGCAAGCGCAAAGAGCAGCTCCCAGGATGAAAATCGTCGAACGCATGACAGTCTCCTTGTGGTGGCGATCCGGTGGAGGCCGCTCCCCATGGCGGTCATGGCGGTACGAACACCCATGCTGCTCCTGATGGTGTCCTGAAGATGTGACCCACGTTCAGGGTGATTCAAGTCATGTGGCCCATGGCCGATAGCTTTGCTGGAGGCGCTTGACGGCGCCGGTGTCAACGCCACTATCGGTGAACCCATGATCGGATCGCATCCTCGGCCGCAGATCGCGCCTGTGCTCACGTTTGGTCCCTGGTCGGAGCAGACGTCTGACAATCCCTTCGCCTTGCCGGACGATCATTTTCCCGATCACGACGAACTGGCACGCCACGCCCTGTGGGCGGTGCGGAACAAGGTGTTGTCCGCATGGCGCCAGCGCTTTCCCGAACTTGTCGCAGGCGCGACGATTTGAATTGTGGCCAGGTAACGAGGCGTGCCCAGGTAACCTATGGCGCTGGAGCGACGTCAGTCGTGATTTGGAGATTTGGAATCCCAATCTGCGATTGAATCGCAGATCGCATCGCGAATGAATTCGCTCCTGCAAGCCGCGTTATCCATGCATTGCCGACATGGCCACATCCACGCTGTCTCCAGGATCGGCCGCATGAAAGCGCGACGCGTCGATGCCGCGTCGCTTGAGATGCTCATGCAACAGCCTGACCGGTTCTTCGCGCTCTTCATCGGTGAGCTGGAATACGCCCCAGTGAATGCCGATAGCCTGCCTGGCCTGTAAATCTTCCGTGATGCGTACGGCTTCTTCCGGGTCGATGTGCTGGTCGCGCATGAACCAGCGCGGTGCATAGGCGCCAATGGGGATGAGCGCCACATCCGGAGCGCCTACGCGTTGGCGCATCTGGCGAAAGATCTCGCCACTTCCATAACCGGTGTCACCCGCGAAATAAGCAAGGCCCGCTGGCGTGCGCAGCATGAAGCCGCCCCATAGCGCCATGCGTTTGTCGCCAGTCCCGCGTGCCGACCAATGGTAGGCCGGCACGATGGTCGCTTCGGCGCCATCACCGACGGGGAGGGTATCCCACCAGTCGCCCGTGGCGACGCGGGCATCGGGAATCAGGTTGCGTATGATGGTGTCATTGCCCAGCGGCGTGACGATCAAGGGCTTGTGCGCTGCATGCAGACGGCGCAGCGTGTCGGCATCGAGATGGTCGTAATGGTTGTGGCTCAGCAGCACGACATCGATCGGCGGCAGCTTGTCCAGGGCGATGCCCGGCTGCATCACGCGTCGCGGGCCGGCAAAGCTTACGGGACTGCAGCGCTCCGACCAGACAGGATCGGTCAGCACATTGAGCGAGGCGGACTGGATCAGCAGCGTGGCGTGGCCGACCATGGTCACACGCAGACCATCGACCCGTGTCTCCGGCACGACCTGGCGGACCGGGACGGACGCCGGCCATGGCGAGGCTTTTTCCTTCATGCGCCAGCGCAGCACATCTCCCAGGGAGCGGTCCGTGTTGGGATGGCCAGGATTGAAGAAGCGCAATCCATCGAAATGGTCACTCGGCGAACCGGTGTAGTACTTGTTCTTCGCCATGCTGTTTCCGTCATGATCGGCGATTGCCGCATGCCAAGGATCATTGGGACGGGCATCCGGGTTTCAATCGTGACTTCCAGGTATCTCGAAAAACCACGCATCGAAGTCTTCATGGCGGCGAATCTTCCGCGGGTATTCAAGGGCCGCAATCCAGCGCCTCTGGCTTCATTGAGGCCAAGTCACATGCGTCCCGGCACACGCTGGAACGATACATAGGAGATTTTCGAGATTCCCCTTGGCACCATG
>NZ_DASVMI010000172.1:0-28310 GCF_036384435.1 Dyella sp.
TCAGGCTGCCCGTGCCGGAAACCGCACCGGCATACGTACCATCCGCACCCTGGTTGAAGATCAGCGAGGCATTGTCGGCGATGTTGCCTTGCAGGCTCGTCGTGTCGCCTTGCAGGGCACCGGCGTTGATCGTGGTACCGCCGCTGTAGGTGTTGGCACCGCTGAGCGTCAACGTACCCGCGCCATCCTTGGTCAGGCTGCCCGTGCCGGAAACCACGCCAGCATACGTACCATCTGCACCCTGATCGAACACCAGGGAGGCGTTGTCCGTGATGTTGCCTTGCAGGCTGGTGCTGTCACCCTGCAACGTGCCCGCGCTGACGGTCGTGCCGCCGCTGTAGGTGTTGGCGCCACTGAGCACCAAGGTACCTGTACCCAGCTTGGTCAGGCTCCCCGTTCCCGAGAGGGCCTGGTTCACGGTGAAGGTATTGGCCGGATCGGCGATATCGAACCCGCCTCCTGCGGCCCCCAGGGTCATGCCACGCGTTGTGCTGGTGTAGCCGGTCCCGGTGATTTGCAGCACGCCGCCTTCGAAATCGATGGTGCCCGAGCCTGCACCAAGATTGGCATCGGAAGACACCGACAGCGTACCCGCACTGAGTTCGGTGCCCTGGGCATAGGTATTGGCACCCGTGAGAATCAACGTGCCTGCGCCGGTCTTCTGCAAACCATTACCCGTCAGCACGTTGTCGATCGTCGCCGTCCAGCCCGCACTGGCTGCACTGCCATCACCGACGCGAATCTCACTGAGCGCACCTGCCGAGGGCGCCACCAGACCCAGGGCATCCCCATTGAGGTGATATCCGTCGCTGGCGAACTGGATGCCTTGCGTGGTGACCGGCTGCGTGCCACCGGCATCATCGACCGTCACGGTGCCTGCCGCACCACCAAAGATCACAAACGCATCGGCTGGCGAACGCGCTGCCGTGACGGAGCCGTCGGCATTGGTCCAGTTCGCATTGGCCTGTGACCACACGCCGCTGCCGCCGCCCATCTGGGTGGCACTGGCCAGGCCGTTGGCATTCCAGATGTTGAGCGATATGCCAGCCGCGTTGATCAGGTTGATCTGCTTGCTGCCGGTCAGGTTCTGGATGGTGTAGCCAGACGGTGCCACGATGCCGCCATTGGCCTGGGTCAGCGTGCCGGTGTAGTCGAACAGGTTGTACAGGCCCGGCCCGAAGCCGCCGGCATCGGATGGATTGAGTACCGCGCCATTGAGCGTCAGGTCACCGTTGACCTGTACGTTGTGACTGGAGCCGAATGTATTGAAATCGGCACCGGGAGCGCCGAGTGCGAAATCGAGCTGACTGCCTTGCTCAAGTGAGAGATTACCGTTGACGGTGAAGGTCCCCGGCGGATTACCTGGAGCAAGATGGCCGCCACTGAGTACGTCGACGTTGCCATCGACGTGACCGAAGCCACCGAGCGATCCCGTCGCGGCGACCGTCACGTCACTCTGGATGCCGGCCGTGTTGTGCGCGGCGTCGCCACCAACGACAAGACTGCCAGAGACTACCTGCGTGGGCCCGGTATACGTATTGGCGCCGTTGAGCACCAGCACGCCGGCACCCGCCTTGATCAGGCTGCCGTTGCCGCCGAGTGCGCCGGCAAACGTGCCTGCATCCACCGTCAGTGCGCTACCGCCTCCCAGTTGTACCTGTCCACCGGCACCGCCCAGGTTGGCAATGGTCTGGTTACCGGCCGCGGACAGATCCAGCGTGCCGCCATTGACGGTTACCGCCGAACCCGCCGCAAGGCTGCCACCCGCACCCAAAGCGAGCGTGCCGCTGTTGACCGTGGTGCCGCCGGTGTAGAGATTGACTCCGGTCAGGGTCTGCGTTCCCGTTCCCTGCATGACCAGGCTTCCGGTACCGGTCAGCGCACCACCGAAGTTGCCGGTACCCGCGCCATCGAGGGTGAGCGCATTCGCGCCCAGGTTTACCGTGCCACCGGCACCGTTGAGCAGGCTCAGTGTCTGGTTGCCGGCCGCAGAGAGATCCAGCGTGCTACCCGTGGCGAGGCTGATGCTACTGGAGGCAGCCATGCTGCCTCCGGCACCGAGCGCCAGGGTGCCGGCATTGATTTGCGTGGCACCGGTATACGTGTTGACTCCAGCCAGCGTCAAAGTACCCACACCCAACTTGACGAGATCGCCGCTGCCACTGACCACGCCGGTGTAGCTGCCATTCGCGCCCTGGTTGAAGATCAACGTCGCGTTGTCGGTGATGTTGCCTTGCAGGCTGGTAGTATCGCCTTGCAAGGCACCCGCGCTGATCGTCGTGCCGCCACTGTATGTGTTGGCACCACTCAGGGTCAGGATACCCGCTCCTGTCTTGGTCAGGCTGCCCGTGCCCGATACCACGCCCGCATAGGTTCCATTCGCAACCTGGTTGAAGATCAGGGACGCGTTGTCGGCGATGTTGCCCTGGAGGCTGGTGGTATCGCCTTGCAGCGCACCCGCACTGATCGTGGTGCCACCGCTATACACATTGGCGCCACTCAAGGTCAGGGTGCCCGCGCCCGTCTTGGTCAGGTTGCCCGTGCCCGACACCACGCCTGCATAGGTACCGTCCACGCCCTGGTTGAAAATCAGCGAGGCATTGTCGGCAATATTGCCCTGCAAGCTCGTGGCATCGCCTTGCAACGCACCGGCCGTGATCGTGGTGCCGCCTGCATACGTGTTCGCACCCGTCAAGGTGAGCGCGCCGGCACCAAGCTTGACCAAGGCGCCCGAGCCCGACACCACGCCCGCGTAGCTGCCATCGGTGGCCTGGTTGAACGCCAGCGTGGCGTTGTCGACAATGTTGCCTTGCAGGCTGGTGGTATTGCCTTGCAGGGTGCCCGCGCTGATCGTGGTGCCGCCGGCATAGGTGTTGGCACCGCTCAACGTCAAGGTGCCGGCGCCGAGTTTGGTCAGGCTGCCCGTACCCGAAACGACCCCGGCATACGTGCCATCGGTGACCTGGTTGAACGCCAATGACGCGTTATCGACGATATTGCCTTGCAGACTCGCGCTGTTGCCTTGCAGGGTGCCGGCGCTGACGGTCGTGCCGCCCCTGTAAGTATTGGCTCCCGTCAGGCTCAGGGTACCCGCGCCCGTCTTGGTCAGGCTGCCGGTACCGGAAACAACACCACCGTAGCTGCCCGTAGCTGTCTGATTGAAGATCAACGAAGCATTGTCGGCGATATTGCCTTGCAGGCTGGTCGAATCGCCTTGCAAGGCACCTGCCGTGATGGTGGTGCCACCCGTGTAGGTGTTCGCACCAGTCAATGTCAACGTGCCGGCACCCAGCTTGACCAACGCGCCATTGCCGGAGACCACGCCCGCGTAACTGGCATCGGTCCCCTGATTGAACGCCAGGGTGGCATTGTCGACGATGTTGCCTTGCAGGCTGGTCGCATTGCCTTGCAAGGTGCCCGCGCTGATCGTGGTGCCACCGCTATACGTATTGGCACCGGTCAAGGTGAGAGTAGCGGCGCCGAGCTTGACCAACGCGCCCGAGCCCGACACCACACCCGCATAACTGCCGTCGGCGACCTGATTGAAAGCCAGCGTGGCGTTATCGAAGATGTTGCCCTGCAGGCTGGTGACATCGCCCTGCAAGGTGCCGGCACTGACAGTCGTGCCGCCGGCATAGGTATTGGCACCGGAAAGCGTGAGTGTGCCCGCCCCCGTCTTGGTCAGGCTACCTGTGCCGGAAACCACACCCGCATAGGTTCCCGCCGTAGCCTGGTTGAAGATCAGCGAAGCGTTATCGGTGATATTGCCTTGCAGGCTCGTGGCGTTGCCCTGAAGGGCACCTGCGCTGATGGTGGTACCGCCGCCGTACGTATTGGCACCGCTGAGCGTGAGCGTGCCCGCCCCCGTCTTGGCCAGCGTGCCGGTGCCTGAGATGACGCCGGCATAGGTGCCCGCCGCAGCCTGGTTGAAGATCAGCGAGGCATTATCAGTGATGTTGCCTTGCAGGCTGGTGGCATCGCCCTGCAAGGCGCCGGCATTGATGGTGGTGCCACCCGTATACGTATTGGCGCCGCTGAGCGTCAGCGTGCCCGTACCATTCTTGATCAGTGCACCGGAGCCCGACACGATGCCCGCGAAGCTGCCATTGGCGGCTTGCGCGAAGATCAGCGATGCGTTGTCGACGATATTGCCTTGCAGGCTCGTGGTATCGCCTTGCAGCGCACCCGCACTGATCGTGGTGCCTCCACTGTATGTGTTGGCGCCACTGAGGGTGAGTATGCCTGCACCGGTCTTGGTCAGGCTGCCCGTACCCGACACCACGCCGGCATAGGTGCTGTCCGTGGGTTGATTGAAGATCAGCGAGGCATTGTCGACGATATTGCCGACAAGGCTGCCGGTGTTGATCTGCAAGGCACCGGCGCTGATCGTGGTGCCTCCCGTATAGGTGTTGGCACCGCCCAACGTCAACGTGCCGGCACCTGCCTTGGTCAGGCTGCCCGAACCGGAAATCACACCCGCATAGGTGCCGTCAACATCCTGTCCGAAGATCAGCGAAGCGTTGTCGACGACATTGCCTTGCAGACTGGTGGTATCACCCTGCAAGGCACCCGCCGTGATGGTGGTGCCGCCCGTGTACGTGTTGGCTCCGCTGAGCGTCACCGTGCCCGACCCGAGTTTGGTGAGGCTACCCGTCCCGGAAATCGCACCCGCATAAGTGCCGTTGCTCGCCTGATTGAACGCGAGCGTGGCGTTGTCGACGATTGCGCCTGTCAGACTGGCGGTCGTGCCCTGCAAGGTACCGGCATTGACAGTCGTGCCGCCGGTATAGGCATTGGTTCCGCTCAAGGTCAATGTACCGGCGCCGGTCTTGGTGAAACTGCCGGTACCGGAAATATTTCCCGCATAGGTGCCATCCGCTGCCTGGTTGAAGACCAGTGCGGCGTTATCGGTCATGTTGCCTTGCAGGCTCGTGCTGTCGCCTTGCAAGGTACCGGCGCTGATGACGGTGCCACCGCTATAGGTGTTGGCACCAGTGAGAATCAAGGTGGCTGCGCCCTGCTTGACCAAGTTGCCAGTGCCGGTAATCGCGTTGGCGTAGGTGCCATCAGTGGTCTGGTTGAAGATCAAGGTCGAGTTGTCGATGATCGAACCTTGCAAGCTGACGGTATCGCCCTGTAGCGCACCGGCGTTGATCGTGGTGCCGCCGGTATAGGTGTTGGCACCGGTCAGGATCAACGTTCCCGAGCCTTGCTTGACGAAGCCACCTGATCCGCTGATCACACCACCGAAGGTCGTGTTGCCCGCATTACCCGCGGTAAGCGTGCGTGCTCCCAACAGGACCTGGCTGCCGCTGGCTCCCGTGAGGTTGCCGACCGTCTGGTTCGCCGTGGCTCCGGAAATATCCAGTGCGCTGGCAGCCGCCAGGCTCACCGCGCCCGTGGAAGCCAGCGAGCCACCCCCGGTCACAGCCAGGGTGCCCGCGTTGACGGTTGTTCCGCCGGTATAGGTGTTGGCGCCGCTCAGGGAGAATGTGCCAGTCCCTTGTTTGACCAGGCCGCCGGTGCCGTTGATGCTGCCGGCGTAACTGGTGTTAGCGGCATTGCCCAGGGTCAGGCTGCGCGCGCCCAGCGCGACCTGGCTACCGGCCACACCGGTCAACGTACCGATCGTGCTGCCCGCGGATGTCCCGGAAATATCGAAGGTCCCGGTAGCGCCCGAGAGATTCACCGCGCCCGTGGACAGCAACGAACCCGTGCTCCCCAGCGCCAACGTGCCCGCGGCGATCGTCGTGGCACCTGTATAGGTGTTGGCACCGGACAACGTCGTGATACCGCTGCCGTTCTGCGTCAGGCCACCGGTACCCGACAACACGCCCGATAAGGTGAAATTATTGGCACCCGCTGCTGTCACCCCCCCCGCCCCCAGGGTGAAATTGTTACCCAGGGTCACGCCGCCGGTCGATGCGCCGATTGCGCCACCGTTGGCGCTGACTGCACCGGCACCGAATACGCCACCGTTGTTGAAATTGACCAGGCCGCCATTGAGTGTCGCGTCGCCGCTGACCAGGGGACCTTGCAAGTTCCAGGTGCCGCTGTTAACCAGCAAGTGCTGGAAATTGATATAGGTGCCACTCGACAGCGTCGTGACCGCTCCGCCGGTACCGCTACCCGTGCCTGCCGAAGGCAGCACATTCTGAAGGACGAGCGTATTGTTGCCACCCGCGCCGCCATCGATCACGCCGGTCGGCGCAAACCCAAGGGTCACGCCGACCAGCCCAATGACATTAAGATCCAGGCCGACGCCACCGGCGAGATTGACCGACGAACCGGAGACAGCGGTAAACGTGTTGGTGCTATTGATGCCCATCGAGACGCCGCCATTGATAGTGCCGGCGTTGGCAAAGCTGTTGCCCGTTCCTGCCGTTCCCGATGCCTGGAAGCCCACTCGACCGTTGATGGTACCGGTATTGACGAAGTTCACCTGGCCGCCGCCGTACGCGGCGACCACCGGGATATCCGAGGGAATCAGGGTCACGCCCGCAATGGCCGCACCACCGATCGAACCATCGTTGCGGATATTGCTGACGCCACCCGTGCCGTTCTGGACAGCCAGCGCCATGCCAGTAAGGCCAGAAAGGTTGACGCCCAGCAATCCGGACGTGCCGTTCATCACGCCAGTGGACGTATTGGTGACATTGACCGTGCTGGCGGCGCTGTTGCCAACCACCGTGCCGGAGGAAAGCAGGCTCAACAGGCCGAGCAGGCTGGGATCAATCGTGCCAGAGTTATTGAGCGTGGTGTTGTTGCCGGTCAGCGTCATGGCCGTGCCACCGATGCCCAGCAACACGCCCGTGCTGCCGCCGGATTGCACATTCACGGTCAGGTTGTTGGCGCTTGTCGAATAGCTGGGTGCAAGGGGGTTGGCAGCCCCCGAGCAGGTGACCGTGGCGCCGGCGGTCGGATTGGCCGGCGTACAAGCAGCATAGACAGTCGAACTGAGCCAGGGCATGGCCAATGCCAGCGCCATGACCAGTCGCCGCTGTGGCCCGGTCGCCAAGGCGCCACAACCCAAATGCGCGGATAAACCGCCCTGCTGCTGTGAGGATAATTCCGATGCCACTTGGCATACATGCAGGGCGCGATTCCAGACGAGCCTGTAAATACGGTTCACGGATTTTCTCCTGATGCATTGAATTAACGAACCACCGGATGCATTTGCGTCGTCTGAAAATGAGAGCCACTCACTCGCAGCCTGAATTTCCTTAAAGCACGGCCATAACAGCCCGTGCCCTCCAATTGCGCGGGCATTTATTCCGGAATTTTGGCTTTATCCCCTTGACCGCACGACCCTGCCTCGCGCATGCGCGAAACAATCAAGGCCATCACGGCATGCCGGCACCAGAATGGCGCGTGGCAAAGGTTTAATTGAGCTTCCTAGGCAGGCGGCCCCTGGCAGCCCAGCCAAAAGGATTCGTGACGCGGTCGCAGCGTCAGCGTGCATATCTTCTGGCAATACTTGTCCCACATAACCATGGCGATCCCTCCTTAATGTCCATACAGCCCTGAATGAGCCGCACAGACCCTATTGCGGCGCACCGCGCACCGCGCCAACTCCCTGCTGCCCTGGTTAATCGATGCCTAGGCTATCGATTTATTTTTATTACCCAACCCGTAGGGTGGAGCGATTAATGCATAAAAAAATCGAGCCGACAATAGATATTTTGTCAATTTGAAATGTATACAAAACAAATTAATAGACATGACAATCATTGGCGATTGCCGCAACCACATTTCGAAATAGGCATTAATCCACAGATAACCGTAGCTACATGAAAAATTTTAACCTTGAACCTCATTCAAACAGCAGCATGAAACTAATGCTTGAATGGATTACTGGCCATTATCAATTTAGGCCTCATTCGTAGAAACGACTCCGTCGCGACGCGGTCGCGGGTCGGCGATTGAGAGCCCAATCAGCAACTGGATCGCAGATTGCTTCACGATGGAAGTCGCTCATTCGGGAGGCAAGGCGTCGTGCTGGCGGGGCGATCGGGGTTAGATCGGAACCCGGTCGCATTGGCAGGCGTCGCCTGTCGCCGCAGACCGCCCGGTGCCCTGCCAGGCCGGTACCGGTACCGGCTGCCATTGCGGAAACGAATCGCGCGACAGCGTGCGGAAGTACTGCACGGGTTCGGCTGACTCCACTCGAGCATCGCGCGCCAGGATCGCCGCCTGCTCGGCAGCCGATGCGCCAGGTGCGGCACGCATCACGAAGCACTCGGCACCAAGCGCACGCACCGGCCAGCGGTCGATCAACACCAGACCATGATCATGCGCCAGTTGCGTGGCCAGTCGCTCACGCGCGGCGTCTCCCGTTGCCTCGCCCTGCCGAGTACCGTCTGCGATGATCGGCTCAAGATGATCGGGCGCGGATCGAAGCAGAACCAGCAGCAGTTGCGGTCCTTCGTCACGTTGCGAGGATATCTCCATCCTGGGGCGGCCGGCCTGTCCAGCGCAACCGGCCAGGATCGAGCAAGCCAGCAGCCATGCCAGCCAGAAACGCGGCATGGTCAGCGCTCTCCGCCCACATCCATGCGCTCGGCCAGGGTCACTCCGCGTGCAGCACGCAGTCGGTCACGCACGGCATTGGCGCGCTCAGGCGACACATTGAGCAGATAGGCACCAGCTTGCGTTGGACCACCGACAATACGCGCATCGCTGTCGCGAACCAGGGTGCGCATCTGCCCTTCGGTCAATTGCGGATCGAACGACACCACCAGCAGGGCTCCATGGGTGGTGGGCGTACTGAGGGTCTGGTAATCCGCTGCCGACCGATGATTGGTCAGCGCAATGCCGCCAAGTATAAGAACAGCCATGGCCTGCAAACCCACGGTCCACGCCAGCCAGCGCTCACGACGCCCCCAGCCGCGCCGGGTGGATGGAGCGACTGCGGTCGTCGTACCCGTGCGCATGCGGCGACGCAGGCGCTTCATAGCCTCCCGCGCATCCGTTGCGCCCTGGGCCTGGCTACCGATCTCATCCTGCAGACTGCGCAGCCATGCTACTTCGCGCTGGCACTGCACGCATTCGGCAAGATGCTCGGCCACCTGCGCTCGCTCCTCGCCTTCCAGCGTGCCATTGACCCACCAGGGCAACAGACGATCGGCCTCGGCATGCACCGAACCTTCGAATTTAACCACTCGTCCGTTCATATGGCCTCCCGATGCGATGCGAGAACGTTCTTGAGCTTGCGGCGCGCGTAAAACATGCGTGTCTTGACGGTGTCAACCGGACAGTCGACGATTTCGGCGATTTCGCGACAACCGTAGCCAAAGTAGTAAGTCAGCTCGATCACGGCGCGCTGCTCGGCGGACAACGTCTGCAAGGCATCGTCCAGGTGGCGACGCAGCTCAAGGGTTTGCAGTTCGTCTTCGGGGCCGGTTGCAGTGCTGCCCCCGTGCTCGTCCTGGTCGAATTCAACGGTGCTGTCGATCCCACGCAGGCTCTTGAGCGACTGCCGATAGGCAATAGCGAAAATCCAGGTCGATACCTTCGCCGTGTGGTTGAAGGTATAGGCCTTACGCCACACCACCATCATCGTGTCGTCGATGATTTCCTCGGCGAGTCCAGGCTGTTTGGTCATGCCCCGCACAAAGCGTTCAAGCCTTGGGTGATACATGCGATAGAGCGCCTCGAAGGCGTCCATCTCCTCGGCAGCCACACGCGTGAGCAACGCCACTTCTTCGTAGTCGCCGCTGCGCGCCTTGCCTTCGTCCTGCTTTTGCCGCATGCCTTGGGGCTCCCGGGGCACCTTGCCCCTTGTGTGCCCGTCTATGCCCGTCACGGGCATGTCGGTTCAAGCATCCTAGTTTGAACCTCGACAGGACAAACGGGTATCCAGTAATGCCCTGATCGCATGGGCCGAAAACCGCTCATGCGACGGGCTCGCCATACCGCTTGTTACAAGGACCGCCGTGCCGGCCGGGCTTCCTCCTCCCCTACCGGCGCGGTGTGTCTGTTCAGGTTATGCGCCCGGCCGGGCTGAAGTTGTCCGCCCCACCCGCGGATCCGATCTGGCTCTTAGCCCGGCATACGCAACCCAAGGGGCAGTCCCGGGCATAACGGTGCCGATTGCCGCGATACCGCCACGGTGATTGCCCCTTTCTTTTTAGAACTCATTCCAGGTCGTCTCAACCGGTGCCGTACGCATTGAAATCGGCGAGGAAGCACGCATGCCACCTTGCAACAGGCTCGGAGCGGCAACAGGCTTGGTCTTACCCTTGCTCACGTCTTCTGACTGTCCGGCCAACGTAAAGAAAGCGACCTGCCCCACCAGTTCCTGCGCCAGATCCATGCAGTTACGGCTGGCCGCGCTGGCCTCTTCAACCAGGGCGGCATTTTGCTGAGTGACTTCATCGAGCGTGGTCACCGCCTTGGTCACCTGATCGACTCCAGAGGATTGCTCGGTGGTGGCGGCGGCAATTTCAGCCACGATATCGGCCACACGAATGGCGCCTTGCTCGATTGCCTCCAAAGCGCCGCTGGTTCGCTCGACCAGCACCGCGCCAACGCTCACCCGCTCACCGGCATGGGAGATGGTCTGCTTGATTTCGCGTGCAGCGGTCGCGCTGCGATGCGCCAGACTGCGCACCTCGCTGGCGACCACCGCGAATCCACGCCCCTGTTCGCCCGCACGCGCCGCCTCGACCGCGGCATTGAGCGCGAGCAGATTCGTCTGGAACGCGATCTCATCGATCAGCACAGCGATATCGGCGATGCTGCCACTGGCCGCCACAATCTCCTCCATCGCCCCCATGGCCTCCTTGGCAACGCCTGCGCCATCACGCGCCTGCCCACGCAACGATCCGGCCAACTGCCGCGCTGCCGAAGCGCCATCGGCATTCTGGCGAATCGAGGCAGACATCTCTTCCATCGAAGCGGCGGTCTCCTCCAGCGAAGAGGCCTGCTCCTGGGTGCGCTGGGAAAGATCATCATTGCCCTGGGAAATATGCTGCGCGGCCAGCGATACCTGGTCCGCGTTGTCGCGTACCGTCGCGACAATATCCACGAGCTTGGCATCCATGGCGGATAGTGCATGCAACATGTCGCTCAGTTCGTCATTGCCGGTGACCGACAATGCGTTGCCAAGCCGCCCCTGGCTGACTTCACGCGCCAGCCCGCTGGCCTTGGTCAGCGGAGCCACGACGGCTCGGATCAACAGATAGGCGGCAAGCAGCATGACCACGAAACCGCACGCGATCGTTGCTGCGGCAACGACCTGGACCACATGGTGTCGGTGACCGGCCTGCTGGAATTGCGTCTCGGCCTCGGCTTCGTTGGCCTGGATGATGTGATTGATCGGATCACTGGCCCGATCGAGCAACGGCACTATCTTTTGTTGCGCCAACGCTCTGGCCTGGTCTTTCTGACCCGACGCAACCAACGTACCCAGTTGCGATAGCATCGAGGTCAACGGCTGTCGGGCAGCAACAAACTCTTTCGCGGCAGCCAGCTCATCCTCGGAGGTCACCAGCGACGGATAATAGCGCTCCCAGGTGTCATCGGCTTTCTTCAGTCGCTCGTTCAGGCGAGCAAGCGCCGCCTGGTCAAGACCCAAAGCTTGCGCATCGTCCAGCAACATGCGCATCTTGGCGATATCCGAACGCACTGAAGTCACATAGACAATGGGATTCAATTCGGTGTGATAGAGCGCCTCGAGGTCATCGAATGTACGCGACAGCGCCACCAAGCCGATCACACCCACGATCAGCGTGATAGCCAGCGCTGCGCACATGGCAGCAATAATCTTCAACTTGACGGTAAAACGCATGGGAAGAGCTCCGGGGACTGTGCAATGAAATATCGGCACATCGCAACCGATGCTTTAACGTAAGTTGCTGGAAGAAAAGGGAAAGACAACGGAAAGAAAGTTCTTTCGACTACCATGCAAACGTTTCGATCGCGAGCCGCTGTCGCGGGCCTTGCCAACTTGCAGGTATTTGCCGGCAGCAACTATTTGCGAATCGGCCCGTCTTGAGACATTGCACTACGCGCAAAGCCCTCAAGGTTTCTTGCGCCGCCGTGCGCTATCGCGCACATCCACGTCGAATAACAGCTCCATGGCCTGCTCTGCTTCTCCTACTGTGTATCGCAGACCATCGCGCGTAGGCAGGCGTTGGGCGTGTTCACGCACGTCCTTTTCTGGTACGACCACCAGCCAGACATCGGCCTGACCGGACAGCATCGCGCCCTGACCCTGCCCAAGCGACAACGTGCACGTCATGGTAAAGGCGCCGGCAAATCGCGATAGGGTTACCAGGGTCCGCCCGGCCAGCAAACGGGACAACTCTTCTTCGTCGATGCGTAAACGCAGGGCCTGGCTTTCGATCTGCAACTTCATGCGTCCCCCCATGCATCGCCAACCGAGGCATGCAAGCTGGCGACCTGCACGACCTGTCCTGCATCGATCTGGTCAACGTGTGCAGGCAAGATCACCCAAGCCTGCGCCTGGGCAAAGGGATGAATACGAAAAGGCTGTTGCTGCGTCGACGCGTGCACACTGCGCTGCCCCCGTGCGTCTTCGCTGACAGTGCCGTGCAGGAAGTGATGCAGCCCTACCTGGGATGAGCACGGGGCTTCCAGTACGGCATGATGAGACGGCTCGCATGCCTGCCCCAACATGGCACGCAACAGCGGCGCGATGAAAAAGCGCATGCCAACCGCCACCGCCATCGGCGTCCCGGGCAAGGCCATGATCACCGGACCACCCGGTAGCACGGCAGCCAGTTGCGGCTTTCCGGGGCGAATGGCCACCTTATGAAATAACAGGTCAGCCCCCAGGCGAAGCAAGGCATCGGGTACAAAATCGTAGCGCCCCATCGATACCGCTCCCGTGCTCACGACCAGGTCAGCGCCCTGCTCGATCGCACGCCGCACGGCGGCCTCATAGGTCAACGACGTATCATCGACAGTCTCGCACCAAAGCACGCGCGCACCACAGGCGGCCAGGGCGACCGATAAGTAAGGACCGTTGGAATTGAATATCCGATCCGCACGTAAGGGAGCGGCCAGATCGGCCTGGAGTTCCTTTCCGGTGCAGATGATCGCCACGCAAGGCGCTCGCGCCACACGCAACTGTGCCATCCCAAGGGCGGCAAGCAGCATCATGTGCGATGCGGACAGACTGGTGCCTGCTGGCAAGACTGCGGCCCCGAGGGCGATATCACTACCGGCGTAGCGCACGTTGCGCCCCGGCGACAGCGCATCGAGCAGACGAATGCGTCCAGGAGCCCCCGTGGCTGAACGATCGAGTATCTGCGTACGCTCCACCGCAATGACCGCATCGAGTCCTTGCGGCAGGCGCGCGCCCGTCATGATTTCCCACGCTCGGCCGTACGAGGCGACCTGGCTGTCACCGGCCGCCTGTGAGCCGGCTACCCGGTGTTCTGAACCTTCGGCCAGGCCCTTCGCTGCATCCAGGGCATAGCCATCCATCGCCGAGTGATCAAACGACGGCAGCGCGATTGGGCTACGCACGGCTTCAGCCAACACACGCCCCTTTGCGTCATGCAACTGGCAGGTTTGCGCCGGCATGCGACGCGCATGCGCCAGGAGACGCTCCATGGCACCTGCATAATCGACTGCCGCACCGGCGCTTGTCATGACAGGTCAACGGTGCGCATGGCCGTGGTGCGCATGGGGTGGCTCATCCTCATGCGCACTCCCGGTATGCGAACAAGCCACCCAGGCGGCTTCGCCGGTTACGTAATGCTCTTTTTTCCAGATCGGCAGCCGGTGCTTGATTTCGTCGATAATGTAGCGGCACGCGCGAAAAGCCTCGTCGCGATGCGCGCTGGCTACACCGATCCATACGGCGATGTCGCCGATAGCCAGACTGCCGGTACGGTGCACGCCATGCGCAGCCAGCACACCATAACGATCCGCCGCTTCACGCAGGATGCGTTCGCCTTCGATGATGGCCAGCGATTCGTAGGCCTCATACTCCAAGCCATCGACTTGGCGCCCCTCGTTGTGATTACGCACCCAACCTTCGAAGCAGCAGAAACCGCCCGCAGCGGGATGCAGCAGCGGCTTGCGCCAGGCGGCGACATCGATGGCTTGGTCGGCCAGGCTAAAACGGATCATCCGCCAGCCACCGGCGGGATGAAAACGATGGTATCGCCCTCACACAGGACATGGCTCCAGTCGCTGAACCGGTCATCCACGGCGACCTTGAGCGCGTCGGCAGGCAGGGTGAAGCCGTGCCGATGTCGCAGTTCGTCATAGAGCTCACGCAAGGACGTGGCAGAGGTCACCACCTTTTCACTACTGCCACCAGCCTGCTCGCGCAGTTGCGCGTAGTACTTGAGGGTTACCGTCGTCATGTGCGGATCGTTCCAGGGCACTCAGCCACCAATGTAATGCATTTCGATTTTACGCGAGCTGCTCGTATGCAGGTCGGCGCGTTGTTCGCTGTAGCGATCGGCGCGGCGCAACCAGGTGTCTCGCAGCAACACCTGCAACTGTTCGTCACTGGCCCCGCCGCGCAAGAGCAGGCGCAGGTCAGTTCCGCGCGTTGCGAAAAGACAGGTGTAGAGCGTTCCCTCGGAGGAAAGCCGGGCACGCGAACAATCACCGCAAAACGGCTGACTGATCGATGAGATCACACCGATCTCGCCTGCGCCGTCGACAAATCGATACCGTGATGCCACCTCGCCCGGGTACCTGGCAGGCAGCACCTGCAAGGGCCATTTAGCGGCGATGCGTTCGACCAGCTCTCGCGAGGGCAGCACCCTGGAGGGTGACCAGTCGTTACGGTTGCCTACATCCATATATTCGATCAGGCGCGGCACCACCGTCGTGCCACGAAAATGCGCCAGGACATCGAGAATGGCATGGTCGTTGACACCCTTTTGCACCACGGTGTTGACCTTCACGCCTCCCGGAAAGCCGGCCGCGAGGGCTGCATCGATGCCTGCCAGCACGTCAGCGACCCGGCCGCGCCCACCGCTCATTCGATGGAACAGCGCCGGATCGAGCGTGTCCAGGCTGACCGTGACCCGATGCAAGCCTGCCTCCCGAAGCTCCTGGGCATGACGGGCGAGCAGCACGCCATTGGTTGTCATGGCCAGGTCCTCGATGCCTTCAATACCGCACAGCTGCCTGACCAGATCGACCAGGTGCGGTCGCAACAATGGCTCACCGCCTGTCAGTCGCAGCTTGCTGACCCCGAGCCCGGCGGCGGCGCGGGCGATGCGTTCGATCTCGTCGAAGTCAAGCCGCTCATCGTTTCGCAGGAAGGTAAAGTGCTCGCCATAAGTCGATTCGGGCATGCAGTACGGACAGCGGAAATTGCAGCGATCCATCACGGATATGCGTAGATCATGCAGCGCACGGCCGAGCCTGTCGCGCGGATGGGCGGCCGTGTCCGATGGTGCGGGAATGGGATGGAGCGTAGTCATCGTGGACGAAATCATGGGTGCCAGGCTCGTCTTTGACAACCGGTTCCACCGAGTTGTGACCGGGGAGGCCCTTAGAGGCCTCATGGGGAGCATTCCGCGCCGCAACATGGGTTCGTCAGCGGGGTAAACCTGCGAGCTCTCTTCAGGCACCTACGTCCGTGATCTGCCGCACGCCTTCGACTTTGGTCGTGTAGCGCGTCATCCAGATTCACCCAACTATCATGTATACACATAGGTCGTGAGGCCTATAACCAAGTGAAAGGGGGAACGAATGGCCGGGGTACCAGAGGCAGGCGATGTGAACGCGAGCGGGGGCTCGCCGGGAATTCTGGCAAGGGAACGCACGATTGCAGGACCGCGGTTTAATCGCTGGCTGGTTCCGCCAGCGGCATTGGCCATTCATTTATGTATCGGCATGGCTTACGGCTTCTCTGTGTTCTGGCTCCCCATGTCCAAGCTCGTGGCAAATGCCGATCCGGTGGCCTGCCATGACCTGACATTCTGGGCGATGCTTTTCACCAAGAACTGCAACTGGCCTGTATCGATCTCCACGCACATCTTCGAGACCTTCATCGCCATGCTGGGCATCTCGGCGGCGCTGTGGGGTGGCTGGCTTGAGCACGCTGGCCCCCGCAAGGCAGGCTTCATCGCCGCACTATGCTGGGGTGGCGGCCTGATCGTCGGCGGCATCGGCGTATCGATCCATCAGTTGTGGCTGGTTTACCTGGGCTGCGGCGTCCTTGGCGGCGTCGGACAGGGACTTGGCTATATCACGCCCGTCTCGACGTTGATCAAGTGGTTCCCGGATCGTCGCGGCCTGGCTACCGGCTTTGCCATCATGGGCTACGGCGGCGGCGCACTGATCGGCGCCCCCGTGGCGACCAAGCTGATCGAGAAGTTCAGCGCAAATGGTGTCCCCGGTGTATCGGGTGCCTTGATCTGCCTGGGCGTCATCTACATGGTGCAGATGTCCATCGGCGCTTTCGGATTCCGGGTCACGCCCAATGGCTGGAAACCAGCCGGCTGGACACCACCCACGCAAACCACCTCCAAGTTCATTACCCAGCGCCATGTCCACCTCGACCGCGCGTGGAAGACTCCGCAGTTCTGGTTGATCTGGATGGTATTGTGTATGAACGTAACCGCTGGCATCGGCGTCATCGCCGTGGCCAGCCCAATGCTGCAGGAAGTATTCGGTGCCAGGTTGCTCGGTCTGAGTGGCCCGGTCACGCTGACCGATGCCCAGAAGGTTGCCATTGCAGCTGCCGCGGGCGGACTGGTCGGCCTGATCAGCCTGTTCAACAGCCTGGGCCGACTGTTCTGGGCCTCCACGTCCGACTTCATCGGCCGCAAACCCACGTATTTCGTGTTCTTTGTGCTGGGCATCGCTTTGTATTGCCTGCTACCCACGCTGGGTCATCTGGGCATGGCAGCCATGTTCATCATTGGCGTATGCGTGATCTTGTCGATGTACGGCGGCGGTTTCGCAACGGTACCGGCCTATCTGGCCGACATCTTCGGCACCCAGATGGTCGGCGCGATCCACGGTCGACTATTGACCGCATGGTCCGTCGCTGGCGTGGTGGGCCCAATCTTGATTACCCGCCTGCGCGAACAGCAACTGGCCGCTGGCGTGGCAAGCAACCTGGTTTACGACCGCACCCTGTACATACTGGCGGGCCTGTTGCTGGTTGGCATGATCTGCAACTTCCTGGTCAGGCCGGTGGATGAAAGCGTACAGATGACCGACGAAGAACTGGCGCGCGAGCGAGCCCTGCAAAAGGAATCGACAACCGCTGTCGGCGCAGACGTTGCCGCACGTGGCGCATTCGGTGCCCTGGGGCTTATCGTGTGGGCCCCGGTGGCCGCCGAATTCCTCATCGGCATCTATATCGCCATGCAGAAAGCCGCCGCCTTGTTCTGATCGCTTCCCCGAGGGCGAATGCATGAGACATGCGGCGAAAATCGCCACCCTGCCGGACCTCCCCGAGGAGGTCCGCGCAGTGATACTTGAGGTAACCGGCCGGCTTAAGGACTCACCCGGCGCCCTGCTTCCGGTGTTGCACGGGATACAGGACGCCCTGGGCCACGTGCCGGAAGATGCCATTGCACTCATCGCGCGCGAGATGAATCTCTCGCGCGCAGATGTCCACGGGGTGGTGAGCTTCTATCACTATTTTCGCTCCGAACCGGCCGGAAGACGGGTTATCCAGGTCTGCCGCGCCGAGTCCTGCCAGGCCATGGGCGCCGTCACGCTGGAGCAACACATCAAGCGGCGCCTGGGCATAGACTTTCACCAGACAACCGCGGACGGCGCGTACACGCTTGAGCCCGTCTATTGCCTGGGTCAATGCGCATGCTCGCCGGCCATCATGATCGATGACGAGCCCAGGGGCCGTATGACACCTGAACGCTTTGATGCATGGCTGGACGCGGAGACGATATGAGCGTGACCATTCATGTCCCTCGCGATGCCAGCGCCAGCGCCCTCGGGGCCGACAGCGTCGCGCACGAGATAGCCGCCGAGGCCGCACGCCGGGATATCGAGCTCAATCTGGTTCGCAACGGTTCGCGCGGCTTGTTCTGGCTCGAGCCAATGGTGGAAGTCACCACGCCCGCCGGGCGAGTCGCCTATGGCCCGGTTCAGAAGCGTGATGTGGCCTCATTGTTCGACGCGGGATTTCTCGAAGGTGGCAGACATCCGCTGGCGCTCGGCCTGACTGAGGACATCGGCTTTCTCAAGAACCAGCAACGGCTGACCTTTGCGCGCGTCGGCATCGTCGACCCGCGCAGCCTGGATGATTATCTCGCTCATCGGGGTTATCGCGGGCTGCAGGCCGCGCTGAAGCTCGATGGTGCCAGCATCGTGCAGGCGATCACCGATTCGGGCCTGCGCGGGCGTGGTGGCGCAGCCTTCCCTGCCGGCATCAAATGGAAAACATGCCACGACGCGCAAGCCACGCAGAAATACATCGTCTGCAATGCAGACGAAGGCGATTCGGGCACGTACTCCGATCGCATGCTTATGGAGGGCGATCCGTTCACCCTGGTCGAGGGCATGACCATCGCTGGCATCGCGGTGGGCGCCACGCAAGGCTATATCTATCTGCGTGCCGAGTACCCGCATGCGCGGCACGCCCTGGAAGCGGCCATCGCCACGGCAACCACCGCCGGATACCTGGGCGATAACGTAGCCGGCAGCGGCAAGGTGTTCCGGCTTGAAGTGCGCATGGCTGGTGGTGCGTACATCTGTGGCGAAGAAACCTCGCTTCTGGAATCCCTGGAAGGCAAGCGCGGCCAGGTACGTTTCAAACCTCCACTACCTGCCATCCATGGCCTGTTCGGCAAACCCACCGTCATCAACAACGTCATCACGCTGGCTACGGTGCCGGTAATCCTCGACAAGGGTGCGGCGCATTACCGCGACTTTGGCATGGGACGCTCGCGAGGCACCTTGCCCATCCAGCTTGCCGGCAACGTCAAGCGTCCCGGGCTGGTCGAGCGCGCCTTCGGCTTGAGCCTGCGCGAACTGGTCGAAGATTATGGCGGTGGCACTGCCACAGGCCGCCCTATACGCGCCATGCAGGTAGGCGGTCCACTGGGTGCTTACATCCCGGCCGCGCAGATGGACGTCCAGGTCGACTACGAAGCCTTCGCCGCTATCGGCGGCATGCTGGGACACGGCGGCATCGTGGTATTCGACGATACGGTCGACATGGCTGCGCAAGCCCGTTACGCGATGGAATTCTGCGCCATCGAATCCTGCGGCAAATGCACGCCCTGCCGCATCGGCTCCACGCGTGGCGTCGAAGTCATCGACCGCATGATGGCCGGTGACCGCCTGGAGCGCGAACGCAACGAGTTATTGCTGCGTGACCTGTGTGACACCATGATTGCCGGCTCGCTCTGCGCGCTGGGTGGCATGGCGCCCTTTCCGGTGCTCAGTGCACTCGATCATTTCCACGAAGATTTCGAAGCCAGCCCGGCCGCGAACGCGGCAGCCAGCTGAGGAGTTCGCCCCATGCTGTCCATTGTCGAGATTGACTACGGCACCCGCAAGGTGATCCATGACACCTCGGTGACCCTGGAAATAGACGGCCGCAGCATCCAGGTGCCCGAAGGCACCTCCGTGATGCGAGCCGCCGCGCAGGCAGGCATCAACATTCCCAAGCTATGCGCTACCGATTCGCTCGATGCATTCGGCTCCTGCCGTCTATGCCTGGTGGAGATCGAAGGACGCAAGGGCTACCCCGCTTCATGTACCACGCCAGTCACTCCTGGCATGAAGGTCAGCACGCAGACGTCGAAACTCGCACAGATTCGCCGTGGCGTCATGGAGCTCTATATCTCCGACCATCCACTGGACTGCCTGACCTGCCCCGCCAACGGGCATTGCGAACTGCAAGACATGGCCGGCGTGGTTGGTCTGCGCGAAGTACGCTACGGCTACGAAGGTGCCAACCATGTCTTCGCCAAGCAGCAAGACGGCACCGCCAATCCGCGATTTGCCGCCAAGGACGAATCCAACCCGTATTTCACCTTCGATCCGTCCAAGTGCATCGCCTGCTCGCGCTGCGTACGCGCCTGCGGCGAAGTCCAGGGCACGTTCGCGCTGACCATCCAGGGACGGGGTTTCGACTCCAAGGTTTCACCCAGCCAGGATGAAGCATTCCTCGATTCCGAATGCGTGTCATGCGGCGCCTGCGTTCAGGCCTGCCCCACCGCCACGCTGTCGGAAAAGACCCTGATCGAAAAGGGCCAGGCCGAGCATAGCGTAGTCACCACATGCGCCTATTGCGGCGTAGGGTGCAGTTTCCGCGCCGAAATGAAGGGCGAGGAGATCGTGCGCATGGTGCCCAACAAGGATGGACACGCCAACCATGGTCACTCCTGCGTCAAGGGACGCTTCGCCATCGGCTATGCCACGCACCAGGATCGCATCACCACACCGATGATTCGCGCGAAGATCTCCGATCCGTGGCGTATCGTCAGCTGGGATGATGCCTTCGCGCATGTCGCCAGTGAGTTCAAGCGTATCCAGGCAACCTATGGCAAACATGCGGTCGGCGGCATCACCTCATCGCGCTGCACCAACGAAGAGACATATCTGGTGCAGAAGCTGGTGCGCGCCGGCTTCGGCAACAACAACGTCGATACCTGCGCGCGCGTGTGCCACTCGCCAACCGGCTATGGTCTGAAAGCGACCCTGGGCGAGTCGGCCGGCACGCAAGATTTCGACTCGATCGAATCGACTGATGTGGTACTGGTCATCGGCGCCAACCCGACCGATGCCCATCCGGTGTTCGGTTCGCAAATGAAGCGCCGCCTGCGCGAGGGTGCGAAGCTGATCGTGATCGATCCACGCCGTATCGACCTGGTTCGCACGCCGCATGTGAAAGCCAACTATCACCTCAAGCTTCGCCCAGGCACCAACGTGGCGATGCTCGACGCCCTCGCTCACGTGATCGTGACCGAGGGCCTGGTCGACGAAGCCTTTGTCGCGCGACGCTGCGAGCCAGAGGCGTTCGAGAAATGGAAAGCCTTCGTGTCGCAGGACCGCTACAGCCCGGAAGCGATGGAAGCCACCACGGGCGTGCCCGCCGCGCTGGTACGTGGCGCAGCTCGCTTGTATGCCACGGGAGGCAACGCGGCGATTTACTACGGCCTGGGTGTCACCGAGCATGCCCAGGGCTCGACGGCGGTCATGGGCATCGCCAATCTCGCCATGGCCACCGGCAACATCGGGCGCCGCGGCGTGGGCGTCAATCCGCTACGCGGACAGAACAACGTGCAGGGCTCTTGCGACATGGGCTCGTTTCCACACGAATTTCCCGGCTATCGCCACGTCAGCGACACGACCGTGCGCCAGTCTTTCGAGCAGGCCTGGGGGGTGACTCTGTACGATCAACCCGGCCTGCGCATTCCCAACATGTTTGAAGCTGCCCTGGATGGCAGTTTCAAGGGCTTGTACATCGAAGGCGAGGACATCGCACAATCCGATCCGGATACGCAGCATGTGACCGCCGCGCTCACCGCGATGGAATGCATCGTGGTGCAGGATCTATTCCTCAACGAATCGGCCAAGTTCGCACACGTGTTCCTGCCGGGCAGTTCCTTCCTGGAGAAGGACGGTACATTCACCAATGCCGAGCGCCGCATCTCGCGTGTGCGCAAGGTCATGGAGCCAAGCCATGGCTTGGCGGACTGGCAGATCACCCAGCGACTGGCCCAGGCGATGGGCTATCCGATGAACTATAGCCACCCGTCCGAGATCATGGACGAGATCGCGGCCCTGACCCCGACGTTCCACGGCGTCAGTTTTGCCCGGCTGGAAGACATGGGTTCCATCCAATGGCCATGCAACGAGCAGCACCCACAAGGCACCCCGATCATGCACGTGGATGAATTCGTGCGAGGCAAGGGGCGCTTCATGCTGACTGAATACGTACCGACCACCGAGAAGGTCAATGCCGAGCATCCGCTGATCCTGACCACGGGCCGCATCCTCAGCCAGTACAACGTGGGCGCCCAGACCCGCCGCACACCCAATGTCATGTGGCATGACGAAGATCGTCTGGAAATCCATCCGCACGATGCAGAGGAACGCGGCATCAATGAGGGCGACTGGGTCGGCATCCAGAGCCGTTCCGGCGAAACCGTGCTACGTGCGATGATCTCCGAACGCATGCAGCCGGGCGTGGTCTACACCACCTTCCACTTTCCCGGCTCCGGCGCCAACGTGATCACCACAGAGAATTCCGACTGGGCCACCAACTGTCCCGAGTACAAGGTAACCGCCGTGCAGGTCACCCGTGTGTCACAGCCGTCGGAGTGGCAGAAGCGCTACCATGCCTTCACCGAGGCGCAACAGGCGCTGCTGAATCGCTCGATGGATCCCGCTTGACCCCATCGGACACCCACATGTCCCAAGGTTATGTCACGCGCAGCGTCGAACGCTGGCGTGACGGCCAGGTGGTACGTGAAGACGACGACGTCGCCGAGGAAATGCCCATCGCCATGGTCTACAACGGCGAAACCTTCGCCGTGATGATGGCAACGCCGCATGACCTGGAAGATTTCGCACTGGGTTTTTCGCTCAGCGAGGGCCTGATTGAGCATCCCTGGCAGCTACTGTCGATTGAATCCCAAGTACTGTTGGAGGGTATCGCGCTAAGCATGCAGGTACCCAGCGACACACCTGCTGCACGTATCGGCGCCGAGCGCCAGCGTTTGCTGCCAGGGCGCAGCGGCTGCGGCATCTGCGGCACACGCGACCTGGAGCAAGCGATACGCCAAAGCGAACCAGTCGGCACGGGCGCGTTGATCGAGCGAGCGTCACTTGAGCGTGCCCTGGCCGCACTGCAATCGCACCAGCCCATGAATGGGGCAACCGGCGCCGTTCATGCGGCAGCCTGGGCAGACATGCATGGGCAGATCCTGCTGGTTCGCGAAGATGTGGGCCGCCACAACGCCTTGGACAAGCTGCTTGGCGCGTTGCGCCGCGAAGGCATCGATCCGGCCACTGGCATGGTGCTAGTCACCAGCCGAGCCAGCTACGAAATGGTCACCAAGGCCACCCGTGCGGGCGTCACGCTGCTGATCGCCATTTCCGCTCCTACCGCGCTGGCCATCGAACTGGCGCGCAGCGCAGGGCTCACCCTGATTGGCTTCGCGCGTCGCGGCAGCCACAACGTCTACACCCACCCTCACCGTATCGCAGCCGCCGGCGCCCTTGAGTCGGGATCACCATGAGAATCGAACGCCTGATCGCGATGGCCAACGACATCGCCACGTATTTCACGATCGAACCCGATCACGCCGCCGCAGTGAACGGCGTGCGCGACCACCTCACGCGCTTCTGGGACCCCGTCATGCGTCGCACGTTGAAAACCTATCTTGACGAAGGTGGTGAAGGCCTGATTCCGCTGGCTTCGGAAGCCGTGCAAGGACTGGTCTTGCCAGCGAATTGATCGCCGCATGTATCGTCTCATCGCGAGCCAGCCTCATCAATGCGCGTTGCACACCTGTTTGACACCGGCAGTCGCATGCTTATGCCCTTTGACGCAGCAGGTCATCGGCCATGGCAAAGAAAGCGGTAAAAAAAGAGAGCAAAAAGGACGTTTCGCGTAAAAAGGACGAGGTCACCCAAGGACAGGGCGGCGAACTGCATCAGCTTGCCGGTGGCTCACATCCGTCACTGACCACCAATCAAGGAGTCGCGATCAGCGACAACCAGAATTCGTTGCGCAGCTCTATCCGGGGGCCGACATTACTTGAAGACTTCGTGCTGCGCGAGAAAATCTTCCATTTCGACCACGAGCGTATTCCCGAACGCATCGTGCACGCACGCGGCTCAGGTGCCCACGGCTACTTCGAACTGTCGCACTCGCTTTCACGTTTTACCACTGCACGTATCCTGACAGAAACAGGTGTGCGCACACCTGTGTTCACCCGCTTCTCCACCGTCGCCGGCGGTGCAGGCTCGGTCGATACACCACGGGATGTACGCGGCTTCGCGGTCAAGTTCTACACCAAGGAGGGTAATTGGGATCTGGTCGGGAACAATATCCCAGTGTTCTTTATCCAGGACGCCATCAAATTCCCGGATCTGGTGCATGCGGTAAAAATGGAGCCGGACCGCGGATTTCCGCAATCGGCGACAGCACATGACACGTTCTGGGATTTCATATCGCTGACCCCGGAATCTATCCATATGATTTTCTGGGCAATGTCCGATCGCACCATTCCGCGTTCACTACGCATGATGGAAGGATTCGGTATCCATTCCTTCCGGCTGCTCGATGCCAAGGGCAAATCGACCTTTGTGAAGTTTCACTGGCGACCCGAACTCGGTCTGCAATCAACGGTGTGGAACGAAGCGGTCAAGCTTGCCGGTGCCGATCCAGATTTTCAACGGCGCGACCTGTTCGAAGCCATTGAGGCTGGTCAGTATCCCGCCTGGGAACTGGCTGTGCAGCTATTCACTGAGGAACAGGCGCAGGCATTTCCCTTTGATCACCTGGACCCGACCAAGCTGATCCCCGAAGAAACCGTACCTTTAAAGGTGATCGGTCGGATGGTACTGGATCGGTGGCCGGATAATTTTTTCGCCGAAACCGAACAGGCGGCCTTCTGCCCGGCAAACATCGTTCCCGGCATCGACTTCAGCAATGACCCTTTGTTGCAAGGGCGCCTGTTTTCCTACCTCGACACGCAACTCAAGCGTCTTGGCTCACCCAATTTCCACCAACTGCCGATCAACGCTCCCAAATGTCCTTATGCCAACCATCAACGCGATGGACACATGCAGACCGCCGTGCCGCGGGGACGTGTCAGTTACGAACCATCCTCGCTCGATAACACTTCTCCACGCGAAGACCCAAAGCATGGTTTTCACAGCTTTGCCGTGGAAGAGGCTGGCAAGCGCGGGCGATTGCGCGCGGAGTCGTTCGCCGATCATTACAGCCAGGCGCGTCTTTTCTATCGCAGCCAGACGCAAGCCGAACAGGCAAACATCGCCTCGGCATTCATATTCGAATTATCGAAAGTCGATACGGCGCACGTGCGCGAACGTATCGTTGGACATATACGGCACGTGGATGAAGATCTCGCACGCAAGGTCGCCGATGACCTGGGACTTAAGGCAATGCCCGTCATGCCGCCTGCGGCTGCTCCGGTTATCGATATGCCGCCCTCGCCTGCCTTGCAGATCATCGGCAAGATGAAGCCGACTCTGGAAGGCCGCTGTATCGGCATCCTCGCAGCCGAAGGCTCAGACGCAGAGATGATCGACTCAATACGTAAGACCTGCAAATCCGAGGGAGCCATGGTGAAATTGGTCAGCCCGCGCCGTGGAGGCATCAAGTTGTCCGATGGCAAGGTCGTGGAAGCCGACGGACAACTGGCCGGAACGCCATCGGTCGTATTCGACGCGGTAGCTATCGTGCTATCTGCTGACGCAGCCAAGGTGCTGACCGGTAACCCCGATGCCCAGGATTTCGTGCACGACGCGTTTCGTCACCTCAAGGCGATCGGCGTCGACAAGGGAGGAGCTGTATTGCTACAGCACATGAATATCGAAAGCGATCCAGGGGTCGTTATGCTTTCCAACCTGAAGACATTCATCCGGGCGGCGAAAACGCGACAATGGGAGCGTATGCATTGATTCATGGCGCAAGAACGCATGCAACCGCCAGAGAGGCGCGACCCCGGTCGCGCCTTGGAGGTTTCACAACCTTCAACCTGCAAAAGAACGGCAGATTGCGTCGCGAATGAATATTTTCCTGCGCAGCCCTGTCACGGCGATAGCGCGCGTGTCAGTGTAAACGCCGCATTGACCAGGGCCACGTGACTGAAGGCCTGCGGGAAATTTCCAAGGTGACGCTTAGTGCGCGGGTCATATTCTTCAGCAAGCAGACCCAGGTCGTTACACAGGCCAATCAGGCGCTCGAACATTTCCCGAGCCTTATCGATCTGGCCAAGCCAGACGAAATTCTCCACCAGCCAGAAACTGCATGCCAGAAAGGCGCCTTCACCCGGCGGCAAACCATCGACACCACTCTGGGTTTCGTAGCGCAGCACCAACCCATCGACCAGCAGGCGTTTTTCGATCTGCTGCACCGTATTGCGAATGCGTTCGTCGTCGGAGGGCAGAAAGCCCACGTTGGCGATCAGCAACAAGCTCGCATCCATCTCTGGCGAGCCATAAGACTGGGTAAAGCAGTTGTAGCGTGGATCAATGCCGTGTTTGCAGACACTGGCATGGATGCGATCAGCAATATCGCGATAATGTGCGCGCTGTGCTTCGTTCGTGGTGTTGTCGCTATGCGCCGCGCGATCAAAAGCCAGCCATGCCATGACCTTCGAATGCACGAAGTGACGCGGTTCGGCACGCGTCTCCCAGATGCCCTGGTCCGGTTGTTCCCAGATCGTCTCCAAGCGATCAAGCAAGGCGTCGCGCACGGCCAGACCATGGCCAATTACCGGCAGCCCGCGCTTGATCGCCGCAGCCATCGTGTGCGAAAGCTCACCGAAGATATCCAGTTGCACCTGCTTAGCCGCTGCGTTACCAATGCGTACCGGCAAGGAATTTTCGTAGCCTGAAAGCCACGGCACTGTCCACTCATCCAGCCGTCGCTCGCCGCGCAATCCATACATGATCTGGATCTGGTCCGGACTGCCAGCCACTGCGCGGATCAGCCAGTCGCGCCAGGCAATGGCCTCCTCGTCGTAACCGGCATTGAGAAACGCTAGTAAGGTCAGTGTGGCGTCTCGCAACCAGCAGTAACGATAATCCCAATTGCGCTCCCCACCAATGCACTCAGGCAGAGATGTTGTCACTGCGGCCACGATGCCGCCGGTAGGCCTGAAGCTAAGCCCCTTGAGCACCAGCAGCGATCGCTTGATCAGGTCGTTCCAGGGACCCCTGCCCGTGCAGCGATCGGACCACTTATGCCAGGACTTCAAGGTGCGATGCAGCGTCTCGTCGACGTCGATGGCCTCGGGTGCATCCACATAGGAAGCACCATGGCTGAGCACGAAGTGCACCGACTCGCCTTCGCACACAGTGAAATCGGCAACCGAGTGACCATCGTCGCCATGCACCTCCACGGACGAACGCAACAACAACTGATCGGCACCGGCCACAAGTCGATGCACATTGTCTTCGACCTTGCTCACCCAGGGCACGGTAGCGCCGTAATCGAAGCGCACAACCAGCTTCAGATGCATGTCCACCCGGCCGGCAAGGCCACGAACCATCCTCACGATATGGCTGGTGTCGCAATTCAGCGGCATGAAATCCACCAGTTCGACCTGCCCTTGGGCCGTCTCGAATACCGTACGCAACACCAGGCTGCCATCGTCGTAATGCCGGGAAACCTTCGTGACATCCGCAACGGGGGCGATGCTCCAGCAGCCGTTGTCCTCGTTACCCAACAGCGAGGTAAAACAGGCACCGGAGTCGAAGTGCGGCAGGCATAACCAGTCGATCGAGCCATCCTTGCCAACCAGCGCCGCGGTCCTGCAATCGCCGATCATGGCGTAATCTTCAATACGGCTAGCCATGCATCGAGCT
The DNA here is from genome assembly GCF_036384435.1 of Dyella sp. Classification (GTDB taxonomy): domain Bacteria; phylum Pseudomonadota; class Gammaproteobacteria; order Xanthomonadales; family Rhodanobacteraceae; genus GSA-30. The sequence continues at coordinate 27,499 of NZ_DASVMI010000172.1, forward strand.
CCTCAACCGATCTTCCGCCAGGCACGTCCATCGCGCTTGAGCATGGCATCGGCGCATGAAGGGCCATCGGTTCCCGCCGCGTAATCAGGAAATCCGGGCGCCTTGCGGGATTGCCACAGATCGAGCGCGGGCTGCACCACACGCCATGCCAGCTCCACTTGGTCGGCACGCTGGAACAAGGTGGCATCCCCGATCAGGCTGTCGAAGATCAGCGTCTCGTAACCATTGGCAGCGCCTTCGTTGAACCACTCCGAATACTTGAAATCCATCTCCACCGTTTCGATCTCCATGCGCGTACCCGGGCGCTTGGCATTGAAGCTCAGGCGAATGCCCTCATCCGGCTGGATCTGGATGATCAGCCAGTTGGCGTCCAACCGATCGACCGGCGCATCCTGGAACAAGGCATACGGAGCTTCCTTGAAACGCAGGGCGATCTCGGTCCAACGCTTGGACAGGCGCTTGCCGGTGCGTACATAGAACGGCACACCAGCCCAACGCCAGTTGTCGATCTCCAGGCGCATGGCGACGTAGGTCTCGGTGCCCGAATCAGGGGCAACATTCGGCTCTTCGCGATAACCGGGCACGTCCTGGTCGCCGATCTGTCCGGCACCATACTGGCCACGGCAGACATCCTCGGCCTTGACCGGCAACATGGCAGCGAATACGTCGGCCTTCTTGTTGCGCACGTCGTCGGCGGCAAATGATACCGGCGGCTCCATCGCGACCATCGCGATCAACTGGAACACGTGATTGGGCACCATGTCGCGCAAGGCACCGGTGACCTCATAGAAACTGCCGCGTTTTTCCACACC
>NZ_DASVMI010000173.1:0-10384 GCF_036384435.1 Dyella sp.
CAGCTGTTTCTTGTTCATCGTATACCGTGTTGGCGCGCTCGCGCATATCCTGCGCCAGCAGCAGGACACATGCTTATCACGCCATGATCAGAACACCAGTGACCGATGCAGCGCCGTGCCCGCGGTGACTCCATCAGCACAGGCCCAGGTGACGCTGTGCGCGCCGCGGACAATGTCGCCGGCCGCATATACGCCAGGCACCGTGGTCTGCCGGCTTTCGTCCGTGCGAATGATCGAACCCAGCGACAGTTCGTCCAGTTCGCAGCCCAGTTGCTCGGCGATGTCGCTATTGAATTGCATATGGGAGCCCGTATAAAGCGCATCCAGACCCTGGATACGCCCTTCTTCCAATTCGATACCGGTCAACTGCGTGCCTTCGCCATGCAGTCGACGCACACGAGCCGGCTCGATGATCACACCACGCTTTTCAAGCTCCGCACAGGTTTCCGCATCCGGCCTGTCCGCGCCATTGAGATAGAACGTCACCGGTCCCCATTCGGCCACCAGCATGGCCTGATGAACAGACATGGGCACGACGTGGAGCACACCCAGGCGCTGCCCGCTGAACTCGAAGCCATGGCAGTACGGGCAATGGATGACGGTCTTGCCCCAGCGCTCGGCCAAGCCAGGGACATCGGGCAAATGATCGCGCAAGCCGTAGGCCAGCACGAGACGACGCGCCCGCAAGGCCTGCCCGTCGGCAAGCGTCACGACGAAACCCTCGTCATCGCGCGCCGCTCGCTGCGCGGCGACATCCACGAAGCGGGCGCTCGAATAAGCCGATACCTGCTCGCGCGCGGTAGCCACCATGCGAAGTGGCGCACTGCCATCGTGGCTGAAGAAGCCATGAGAATGCTCGGCAAACCGATTGCGTGGCAGTCCCGTGTCGATCACACAGACCGATCGCCGCGCACGGGCAATATAGGTAGCGGCGGACAGGCCGGCGAAGCTGCCGCCAATAACGATGGCATCAAGATGCATGGGAGTTCTCAACGAGGGAATGGTGATTGCCATAGGCCTTGAAGCGCTCGTGGAAATCCGCGCTCAGCATGGCGAGCGTGACCTCCCCCAACCGTTCCAGCAGTTGGCGCTCGGCCTCCTGAAAGGCCTGATCCAATGCGGCATTGACCGCCTGCTCCACCAGGCAACCGGGGGATTCGGTGCGATTGCCCATCGCCAGCAGGGATGGCTCACCCAGGGCATCGTAGATATCGCGAAGGCTGACCTTGTCCTGGTCGCAGGCCAGCGACCAGCCGCCGCCATGGCCTTTTTCCGACCGGACGTAACCGTGCTCGCGCAAACCGCCCAGGATGCGTCGTATCACCACCGGGTGAGTATGCATGGCCTTGGCCAAGACCTCGGACGTCGCCGGGCCGTCGAGCTCGGCCAAGTGCAGCAGGACGTGGAGTACACCGGAAAGTCGGCTATCGCGTTTCATGTAACTTACAATGTTACTTGATTGCCAGACAGTCAAGCGCTGACCCGGCAAACGGCCGGCACACCACAACGCGCCGCACTCCCACGGTGAGACGTTTCAGCATTCACTTCGCTCGCAGGACAGGCTGCTGCCGCCTACCGGCCACGCCCTGCCACCGGCCACGAGCCCGCGTCGAAACGCGGTCCGCGACCGGTTAACAGACCTGGGCTCCCTTGCGCCGTTGCGGCGACAAGATCAGTCGTTGATGTCCTTGGCCACACTCTGGGCAGCCTCGCAATACAATGCCATCAACGAGCGTGAAGGCACATTGACGGGCGTATCGGCCAGGTGATGTGACGATTGCGCCTCCATCAATTCAGCGAGCGTCAGCGCCTTGCCGAGCGTACCGGCATGGTCGAGAATCGCGTCGCGAATCGGCTCCGGCAAAGACAACTGGTTCAGCAGCTCAGCCGGTGTCTGTCCGGTGAGCACATGCATGAGCGAAAACAGGCCAGTCTGGAAGGCGGCATCGGCCAGTTGCGGCCTTCCACGCTCGATATCGCGCACCACCAGTTCCATGAAGCGCGCACGAGTGGCCACCAGATTCACCATCGGGTTGGAGCGCAAAGGCAGATTGCTGGGATTGGAGAACAGCAATAGGTGCACCCAACGCGAAAGCTGACGCGTACCGATGCGTACGATCGCCTGCCGTACCGTCATCTCCTTGCCAGCGGTCGGCGTGACCGCCGCCGAGCGCACCAATTTCATTAGCTGGGTCAGCACGAGTGGATTCTGCTTAACCAGTTCTTCGAGCTCGTCCATGGTAGGCTCGGCGCTGAGCGACCGCAGCAGCCGCAGCAATGCCGCACGGGACGGCGCGGTGCCTTTTTGCTGCATCACCTCCGGATGCGCGAAGAAATAGCCCTGGAACAAGTCGAAACCCAACGACGCCAACCGCTGATACTCGACCGCTGATTCGACTTTTTCGGCCAGGGCTTGAGCGCCATGCACATGGATGCGCTCGACCATCAGGCTCAGGGTATGCGCATCGACCGAGGGGTAATCCACCTTGACCACATCGGCCAAGTCCAGGACGTCACTACCCAGCTGATCCATGCTGGTGACATCGTCCAGGGCGATTTGAAATCCGCGACTCTTGAGCTCGTGACAGGCCCGCATTACCTCGTCATCGATCTGGACGGTCTCTAGGATCTCCAGGGTAAAGCGGTCATTGGGCAGGATATCGGCGATGCCGGCATCAATTGAGGCACGTCCCAGGTTCACGAACCCTCGGGCTTCGCCTAGGGTATAGGCGGCACCAAATTCGCCCAACGTATTGAGGATCACCGTCGCGGTGGCCCCCGCGCCAGTGCGCTCATCGATATCGCCAGCGGTCATCCCACGGTAGAGCAGTTCGTAGGCGACCAACCGTCCAGAACGATCAATGATCGGTTGCCGGGCCAACAAGGCCACGGGTTCCGATACAGGGGCCGGTTGCGCTGTCATCATGCTGCCGAGATCCGGTTGTTTTCCGGAGTATGTAACGGCGAGTCCCAGGGAGACTTTAGGCTCGGGCAATTACAGAATGCGTCGCCATGTGAGGGGACGACAACCGGTCATACCTATACCATCGTCACCATGGGTCATGGAACTGACGCCGCCACGCCTGGTTGCCGTGGAGACCTGGCTGCTTTCGGTTCAGCCCGGCCCGAGCGCGGCACGGACTTCACGTCGGAAGCGCAAGCCCTCATCCGCCGAACCCAGGTTGCCCGCCACGATATCGATGACTCCATCGATATCAACGGCCGACTCGAAGGCCTCGTCGCAAATGATGCTGGCAATCGGCCCCAGGTAATGCAATGCCGCCTCCTGGATCACACGCCGCTGGCGCGGACTGGCGATTACCCCGGCCACTGGCGCGGCGTCCGCTCTGGACACCGCCGGCTGCACAACAGGCTGTACGGGGTCGTCCTCGCCCGCCAGCGGGCCAGTCTCGAAACCACCGAGCAGCCAATTCTGTGCCGTCTGGCTAAGCTTGCTGCGCCCACCGCCAATGCTGCCCGGGTCGGGTTGGAACCGCCCTCGCCCGCCCTGGGTATGGGATAACAACTGCACGGCGTCGTCGCCTCGCGAGCGACTGTAGATCACGTCCTCGATTGTGCCGGCATGCATGCGTATCGTGCAGGAATGGTTGTCGGTCGTGGCGATAAAGAAGAAACCGGAGGATTTCTTGACCGCCAATGCCTTCAGTTCACGCAGTATCTCGGTCAGGCTTCGTGCGTCATTAGCCATGGTCGGTGTCACCTGCGGCAATCGTGCGATGTCCTTTCACATCAGCCCCTTAGCGCTTGTTGAGGCGCTCCATGGCCAGCCGCACGCTATTGGACAGGCGTGCGATGGCGCGGGCCAGGGTGCCGATTTCGTCCTTCAGATTAACCTCGTCCAGAGTATGGTTCCACTTGCCCATGCTCAATTCATCGGCCACGAAGGTCAGGCGCTGCACCGGCTTGAGCACCCGGCTCCAGATCAGCGCCGATTGCAGGCCCAGCAGCAGCACACAGATCAGCAAGCCAATGCCGGCAATCCACAACGACTGGCGATGGATCTGGCTGTTCACATCGCTCTTGGGATAGGCCGACACAAGGGTGAAGTTCCAGCCCGGAACATCCTGCCGGGTAATGACCCAGTCGGAGGGATTCTGCTTGACGACGGTGCTCATCATTTCCGTGGACTGGGTAGCCCCGGTTTTGGAATGGAAGCGCAACTTGCCCTTGCTGTCGAACAAGGCGACGAAGCCGGAATTGAGCACGCTGGTCTGGCTGATGACGCGATCGAGTGCATCCAGGTCGGTCTTGTAGCCGACATACCAAATACCGATGATGCCGTCGTTGCTTGCGTTGTAAATCGGCTCATAGCCGGTCACATAGGGATTGCCGAGGATGTCGACCACCCCATAAAAACTGGAGTCCTTGCGAATATTAGCGATCACTGGCCCATTCGGATCCAGTTGCGTGCCGACCGCACGACTGCCATCGTCCTTCTTGACATTGGTTGCGACTCGGACGAAATCATTGCCCGATCGCGTAAAGATGGTGGCGGTGCCACCACCGATTTGCGTGACATGATCGACCAAGTCGAAGTTGTTGGCCTGCCGGGTGCTGCCGAACTGCACATCGTTGACCGGGCGCCCTGCGACATCCGTGGGCGGCCCCATCCCCGGACGCCCCAACCGATCACTCTCGCTCTTGAGCAGGCGCATGGACGTCTTGACCTGGTCCAGCATGATCGAACGCGTCACGGCCAGCAGACTCTGCAAGGCATTGGTCTGCCGATCAATGGACGCGTTGGCATCATCGCGAATACGGCCGGCTTCGGTGGATGCCAGGACCAGTGTAGAGGCAACCACGGCGATCAGCACCAGGGCTAGCACCGGCAGCAGCAGGCGCACCCGCAGCGAGCGTTGAAACATGATTTCCCCCTGACTTCACAGTCAATCAATAACGAACGGGCTCCCGAATATCCTTGCAAGCCACCGCATGGCCAGCCGCCGGGAGCAGCGGATGAGCCTTGAACCACCGCGGTGCGGGCGAAGCATAACCGCGTGTCACACGCTAGTGACATGCGCCATAACGCCCGAAAGCCTCATGATGCAGGTTAAGTCGTTGAAAGTGTGATGCGGACCACAGGGATTTACGTGTAAGCCGGCAACTTATTGAACAATTTCCTGCACAACGTAAGGGCAACCGCTAAAGCAACCGCAGGTAGGTCGGGCAGCCTGTCCTCTCACCCCAACCCGAGGGCCTGAGCCACCAGCAGCCCATTCAGCCCGAGAACCAGCATGGTGGCCAGAATGGCAAAACCGTGCACCACCGCCCCGCTGCGGTGCCGGCCCATCAGGCGCTTCTGCCGTGTGAACCACACCAGGGCGATCATCGGCACCGGCAAGGCAAAACTCAACACGATCTGGCTATCGATCAGAGCGGCGGTGGCATCCAGACCCATCGCAATCACTACCAACGCAGGCAGCATCGTTGCCAGGCGGCGCAGCCACAGCGGCGTGCGCCTGCGCAGGAAGCCGTCGGCAATCAACTGTCCTGCCATGGTCCCGACGACGGAACTGGAGACCCCCGAGGCAATCAGCGAGACCAGAAACAGACCGGCTGCCCCCGCACCAAGCAGTGGAGTGAGCGCATGATAGGCATCCTGCAACCGCGCCACCTCCGCATGTCCGTGATGAAAGGCGGCTGCCGCCGTGGCAATCATCGCCAGATTGATTAGTGCCGCCACACCAAGTGCCGCGACCACTTCGATACGCGAGTAGCGAAGCAAACGGCTTTTTTCGGCCTCGTTGCGCGGCGGGACGCGCGCCTGGGTCAGACCCGAATGCAAGAACAACGCGTGCGGCATCACCGTGGCGCCCAATATGCCGACAGCCAAGAGCACGGCCGCCTGATCCGGCAAGTGATACTGGATCAATCCATCCATCACGCCACGCCAGCGCAGGTCAGCCACGAACAGCTCGGCCAGGTAGCACAGGCCAATCACCCCAACCAGCACGCCAATGATGCGTTCGAGCGGACGGAAGCCGCAGCGTTCGAGCATCAGCAGCGCCCAGGTAGCTAAGACAACGATGGCCATGCCCATGAGCATCGGGATACCCAATAGCAACGACAGTCCCAACGCGCCACCGACCAGTTCGGCCAGCTCAGTCGCCATCGCGGCGATCTCGCTGACGATCCACATGCCAATCACGAGCGGCCGCGGAAACTGTTCGCGAATGAGTTGGGCAAGATTGCGCCCCGTCACGATACCCAGGCGGGCCGACAACGCCTGGAAAAACATCGCAAGCACGCTGGCCAGCAGCGCCACCCATAGCAGGCGATATCCGTAGGCAGCGCCCGCCTGAATATTGGTGGCTAGATTGCCCGGATCGACATAGGCAACCGACACCACCACCGCCGGGCCAGCAAGCTTGAAGAAGGTCTTCCAACCCCGTCCTCGCATGTCCAGCGCCCGTCGTACCGATGCCAGTGAACGATCGACGGCAAGCGGACCTTGCAGGATGTGCGTATTCATGAAAGACGTAAACGAAAGTGGCGGCATTGACGACCACTCTATGCCCGGCACGGCGGGAGCTGAATTCGATTGTTTGCATGCCATCCATAAGCCGCGCCTATGAATGGCACGCCTGGTCCAGGAGGGGGTACTTAAAGGTCGAACGAAGCCGAAAGCAGATAAGTCCTCGGCGCTCCTTGGGTCAGGTAGCCTCCCAAGGCCGACGCCCAATATCCCTTATTGGTCAGGTTCTGCACCGTGAAACGCAACGCGGTGGGCACGCTACCCAGGTGTGTGTTCACACGTGCGCCGACATCGTAGGTTGTCCAAGCGGGGATGCGCAGCTTGTTGGCCGTATCCGCGTACTGCGAATCGGTGTAGACAACACGCGCATTGACGGTCACGGGCGTTCCGGGGATATCCCATTCACCGCCGACATTGCCCTGGTAACGCGGCGCGCCGATGCCATCATTGCCATCCTGCAATCCGCCCTGCGTATTGGTGAGCAAGGGCTGGATGTAGCTGGCACCGCCAAGCAGGCGCACACCGGTCACCGGCTCGCCGTAGAAACTCCATTCGATACCGCGATTACGTTGCTCACCATCGATGACATAGGTATTGGTGGCATCCACGTAGCCGCTAGGCCGCTTGATCTGGAACAGCGCCAGGCTGCTGCCTATATTTCCGGCATCCCACTTGACGCCCACTTCGTTTTGCTTGGACTTGAACGGCGCGAACACCTGCCCCGCATTGGTGACCGGCATGTTGCTGAAGGATGTTGGCGCGGTATCACCCTGGGTCAGCGCCTCGATATGGTTGGCGTAGACGGAAATTTGCTCGGTGACGCGATAATTCACGCCGATGACCGGCGTGGTGACATACTGATCGTATTCAGCGTTGCGCGCACCTGGCACTCCGTTGGTGGCGTAGCTGTAACCGATCACGTGCAGGCGCTGCCGGCGCGCGCCGACTGTCAACTCGACGCGGTCATCGACAAACCCGAGCGTGTCCGAAATGGACATGCTGCGCAGTTGGGTGCGGCCAGTGATTCCAGGCTGGCTGATCGGGCCGACGTTGGCGACATAACCAGGCACCGGCACATCCACCGGGTTGTAGATATTGGTGTCGAACAAGTTCGAATACGCATAAGCGGCTTTCTTGCGTGTGGAGAACGCCGAGAAGCCGACATTGATGCGATGGGTGACCGAGCCGCTATCCACGCGGAGGTTGACGCCCGCTTCGCCGGTCGCGGTATCGGCGACATACGGCACCGTAAAGCGCGACTCGGTTGCGTCACCAGCCGCATTGGTCACGGTAGGGCTGACATAGTCGCCGTATTCGTTGCCATGATGCGCGCCGGCTGCCGCATAGGCAGTGATCCAGGGTGCGAAGTCGTACTCGGCGCGCACCACGCCAAAGGTGTCCTCCAGCGATGATCCCGACCAGGGTTGCGCATAATTGGTCTTGGCCGAAGGCACGCGGGGCACCACGTCGGTCAGGTAGACCACCGCGCGGCCACCATTGATGACCTGCTTCTGGTAGCCAAGGTCAGTAGTCAGGCGGAACTGGTCGCCATGGTAATCGAAGGCCACGCCAAGGGCCGTCACGCGGCGATCCTCACCATCAATGGAAGTATCGCCACTGCGCTTGACCGCGTTGATTCGCAAGCCATAAGCGTTATTGACGCCAAAGCGACGACCGAAGTCGACCGTGCTTCCGACTTGGCCATCGCTGCCGTAATCGACGCCCACGCGGGTCAGGGGTTCGGCATCGGCGCGCTTGGGTGCGATATTGATGCCGCCGCCGATTCCAGACCCGCCTGGGCTGGCACCATTGAGGAAAGCGCTGGCGCCTTTGAATACTTCGACGCGGCTGACCAGCTCGGGCGTCAGCAACTGGCGTGGCAGCAATCCATAGAGTCCGTCAAAAGCGATGTCGTCACTGTCTAGCTGGAAGCCGCGAATGACAAAGGTCTGCGAGTAATTGCCATAACCAAAACCCGTGCGCACGGCAGGGTCGTTGGCTACCACGTCTCCCAGGGTGTGCGCCTGCTGGTCACGGATAAGCTTGTCGGTATAGCTGGTCAGGCTGAAGGGAACACTCATGGCATCCTGGTTACCCAGCACGCCAAAGCGGCCGCCCCGCGCAACCTGCCCGCCCGCATAGGCAGCCGTGGGCGCGGGCACATCGGCCTGGACTTGGATGCCTGACAGCGTCGTGGCGTTATCCGCATGCTGGGCCTGCTGAGGGTCAGAGGTCACGACATCGGCGCCATGGACCACCAGCGAGGCAAGGCCCAGGGCTCCGGTCAACGATAGGCGGATGGCAAGCGACAACGAGCCAGGACAATGAACCGGGCGACGGCTGGTATGAAGCGAGATGAGCATGGACATCCAGAGGAATAAAGGCACAAATGCGAATCACTCGCATTATGAGACATTCGTCACGACCTGACTAGCTGGCTACGCCTTATGCGTGTTCTGACTTCGGGCCCTGACACGAGCCAAGAACGAGGGATGAGTGGCGAGTGCGTGACATCCATGATGACGAATGCTCTTGCCCGCGCTCGCCTCGGACCGGCTGGCGGCCTCGGCAAGTTGTCGAACTTGCGCCACCGGCAAGTCGATTCGTAAATCCTTGCCAGGCGGTTCGACCACATTTGGATCGTTCAAATTGAGGTGCAGGCGATAAGCGTAGACATACCAAGCATGATGACTATCACGCATGAGTTTCCACCTGGCTGAACGTTCGCAAGTAAATCTGTTGCGGCGCAGGATGACAGCAAGATTTCACTCCCGCATCCTGCGCCGCAAAGCGTGCGGGGGCACGCTTTGTTTCGGTCAATTAAAAAAAACCAGTCGCTCTTTTAGGGGAGTTCAATGAGTCGTCGACATTCGACGCTGTGGTTTGTCGTGCCCGCCTTGCGCCAGCGCCAGTTAGCGCTCGCCTGCGCTACCGCTTGCCTGCTCGCAGGACATGCAGGAAGCGTATTTGCGCAGGAACAGCCTCCGCAGGCGCCTACCAATACCCCGGACAACACCAAGGATAACAAGCGCCCTGCCAATCCTGACAACGTCAGCAATCTCGACCAGATTACAGTGACGGGTATTCAGGGTGCGATCCAGAATTCGATCAAGGCCAAGGAAAACGCCGACAACATCATTGAAGCCATCTCAGCCGAGGACATTGGCAAATTGCCCGACAGCAGCATTGCCGAGAGCTTGGCGCGACTCTCAGGCCTGGCCACGCAGCGCGTGGACGGGCGCGCAAACCAGATATCCATTCGCGGCCTGTCGCCTGATTTTGCCGGCACCACACTCAATGGACGCGAACAAGCGACCATCGGCGAAAACCGCGGAGTGGATTTTGACCAGTATCCTTCGGAGCTGATCAGCGGCGCGGCGGTGTACAAGACGCCCGATGCCAGCCTGATTGGCCAGGGCCTTTCCGGCACGGTGGATTTGCATACCATTCGTCCACTGGACTTGAAGCAACGCACGTTCGCGGCCAACTTGCGTGGCGAGAACACATCCAACGGCAGCCTCAACCATCATAGTGGCGTAGGCGACACCGGCCATCGCGCGAGCTTCTCGTACATCGACCAGTTCTTTGATCACACCCTTGGACTGGCCGTGGGGTTCGCGCAACTCGACTCGCCCGTGCAGGAGAAACAATACCAGGCCTGGTGGTGGAGCAACGACAACGGTCCGCAGGGTGCGGAAGGCCAATGGGGCGCCGCGCATACGCCGGGCATGCCGGACAACGTGCTCTCGCAAGAAGGCATGCAATTGCGTGCAAAATCGGAAAACCAGTTGCGCAACGGCCTGATGACCGTGCTCGAATGGGCGCCTGATGATCACTATCATTCGGTGCTTGACCTGTATTATTCCACCTTCAACCAGAAGACGTTCC
>NZ_DASVMI010000174.1:0-65352 GCF_036384435.1 Dyella sp.
CGCTGGCGCGCGAGCGCATCCAGAGCCAGTTCAAAGTCAGCGCGATCGGCACTATTGAGCAACTGCTGCAATTCGGCCGGCAGCGACTGTCCGGAAAGAAGCAAAGACGAACTGTTCATGCGGTGGCTCCCTGCGCGGCAAGCCGCTCGAAGATCTTGTCGAGCTTTTCCTTCAGCGTGATTGCCGTGAAAGGCTTGACGATGTAACCGTTCACACCGGCCTGCGCGGCGGCGATGATCTGGTCTCGATTGTTCTCGGCGGTCACCATAAGCACCGGCATGCCTTTCAGAGATGGTTCGGCGCGAATGGCTCGCAACAGGTCGATGCCAGTCATATTGGGCATATTCCAGTCGGTCACCACCAGGTCGAAGGGCATTTCCTTGAGCATGCTCAGCGCATTGTTGCCGTCCTCGGCCTCCTGGATCAGCGGGTTGGAAAACCCAAGCTCGACCAGCAGGTTGCGAACGATGCGCCGCATGGTGGAAAAGTCATCGACCACCAGGATTTTCATGTTCTTGTCCAACGTCGCTTTCTCCGCTAAGCGTTTCGATTCGTCGACAGGGGCGAGCGAGTAGCGAGGGTGCATAGTCCGCGCATGTCGATCACTTTCGAGCTTGTGCCCTCTTTATTCGCCCCTAGCCCCTTGAAGCTTTGCGCCCTTTGGGCGCGCCATCGGTACCATCGCGCCAACCGCTCATGCGCGAACGCAGCCTGATCAACGCCTGGCCGTGGATCTGGCACACGCGTGATTCGGTCACGCCGAGCACGGCACCGATTTCCTTCAGGTTCAATTCCTGTTCGTAATACAGCGACATCACCAGTTGTTCGCGTTCGGGCAGGCCGGAGATTGCTTCGATCAGCGCTTCACGCATACCTTCCTGTTCGACACGATCCTGGGGTTCCAGGCCTTCCTGGTCGACCACGTCGAGCGCGGTACCACCCTCGTCATCGTCCGGCGCGGTCAGGCTGAGCAACCGAGCACTGGTCGCATCGGCCAGGATCTGGTGGTATTCCTGCGCGCTGATGCCCATGCGCCGGATCACGTCGGCGTCCGTGGCATCGGCCCCGGTCTCGTTCTCGATCTGGCGCACCACCTCGGTCACTTCGCGCAACTTGCGGTGTACCGAGCGCGGCGTCCAGTCAGTCTTGCGCAGCTCATCGAGCATGGCGCCACGGATGCGGATACCGGCGTAGGTTTCGAAACTGGCCGAACGGTCCGTCGCGTAGTTACGCGCCGCTTCGAGCAAGCCGATCATGCCAGCCTGCACCAGGTCGTCCACGTCCACGCTCGAAGGCAGCCTGCCCATCAGGTGATAGGCAATACGACGCACCAGAGGCGCGTGCTGACGCACCATGTCTTCGGTGCTTTCACGTTGGAGTTGCAGATATTCGGAAGCCACGCTCATCTCGCCCACCCCATACCTTCCAGGTCCGGCTCCATAGCCGCCTGACCGCCAAAGAAGGCGATCCGGTCGTGATTGGGGTATTCGGGTTTACCCCAGTTATCGACCGCACCCGCCAATTGCTTGAATGCCTGTCCCGATCGGCTGCCTGGCGCGGCATCGACGACCGCGCACTGGCGGCGGATGGCGCGGCGCAGGTACTCGTCATGAGGGATCAGGCCCATGAAATCCAGTGACACATCCAGAAACCGGTCGCTCACCCGGGAAAGCTTTTCGAACAGATGCTTGGCCTCACCAGCGTGGCGAACCATGTTGGCCACCACGCGATACCGGCGCACGCCGAAGTCGCGACTGAGCACCTTGATCAAGGCGTAGGCATCGGTCAGCGAGGCCGGCTCGTCGCACACCACCAGGATCACGTCGTCGGCAGCGGCGGCAAACATCGCTACGCTGTCAGACACGCCCGCCGCGGTATCCACCAGCAGGTACTCCGGCGGCAACGGCAGTTCGTCGAAGGCCCGGATCACTGCCGCGTGCTCGGGATTGCTCAACTGTGCCAACCGGCGCGCACCCGAACCGGCCGGGACGATCTGCAAGCCATGCGGCGCGGTGACAATCAGTTCCGCCAGCGTGCAGGTGCCATCCAGCAAGTGACCGATGTGACGTGCCGGAGTCAGGCCCAGCAGCACGTCGACATTGGCCAGCCCCATGTCCGCATCGAGCAGCATGGTGCGATGCCCGGCCATCGACAGTGCCATGCCCAGGTTGACCGCGACGGTCGACTTGCCGACGCCACCCTTGCCGCCAGCGACGGTGATCGCGCGGCTGCGCGGACGGGCCACGCCCTGGTTCAATCCCGTCGCCTGGTCCGCGCGCAGGTGCTCACTCACGTGGGCATCACGCGTGCGCAGCGCCGCCAAAGCTGGAAACATCTGTCGCAAACCCCACGCCTGATTCATTGCCAAGGTTCCCATTGGGTCATGCACTCGCGATGCTGAGGCCGAAACGCTCGGCCATAGTGGCGTCCTCGGCGTCGCCGCCGGTCTTCAGGGCCTGCGCCGCACGACACACCAGCGCGCGCGCATCGGCGGCGGCGATGTCCTCGGGCACACGCTGGCCGTCAGTGACGTAATCGAGCGGCAGGTGATGCCGGATCAGTGTGGACAGGGCGCCGCCCAGGTTGGGCGTTTCGTCCAGCTTGGTCAGGATGCAGGCCTGTGGCTTAAGCGGCAGGTAGGCGCGAATCGTGGCGTCCAGCGCCTGTGCCTGCGTGTTGGCGGCCATGGCCACGCAGACTCGCACTTCGCCCACATCCTGGAGTAGTTCAATCTGTTGTTGCAGGCGCGGATCGTTACCGGCCACGCCCGCAGTATCCACCAGCACGGCAGCACGGCCACGCAGGGAGGTCAGTACCTGGCGCAGGCTTACCGCATCGTGCGCGGGGAATACGCGCACGCCAAGCAACCGGCCGTAGTGCTCCAATTGCGCGGCGGCACCGATGCGGTAGTTGTCGGTGCTGATCAGCGCGACCTGTTGCGCGCCGTGGCGCAGCACTGCACGGGCCGCCAGCTTGGCGATCGTCGTGGTCTTGCCCACGCCGGTCGGTCCCACCAGGGCGATCACGCCGCCAGTGGCGGCCAAGTCGCGGCCGCTAACCGCCAGGCTGCGACTGAGCACGCCCAATGGAAGATAGCGCGCCTGTTCAGTACTGATCTGATCAGGTAGTTCGTCAATCAACTGACGGGCGACATCGGCTTCGATACCCAGCCGCGTCAGATCACGCAGGATGCGCGCACGAAGCGGGTGACGGCGCTCCATGTCGTTCCAGGCCAAGCTCGACAGTTGGGTTTCCAGCATCGAACGCAGATCGCCCAATTCGGCGCGCATGCGTGCATTGTCCTTCGCGGCGCGCTCGAGCATCGACTGGATCGGTGCTGGCTCCACACGCGCTGGTTGTGGTGGCTGGAGGGCACTGGCCTGCGGCGGCAAGGTCTCACGTATCGGTGGCATCGCCAGGACCATCGGTTCGATCACCGGCGGCGCACTGGGCGCCGCGACCGGCGCGGTCATCTGGGCGGCAGGCGGCGTCGCGTCGGGCTGCCGTGTGACCACCGGCGCGGCGACCGGCGGCCGCGGTTCGGGCGCACTCGCCTGCACAGGTGCGGCAGTGGATGCCGGCGCGGCCGCATGCGTGGCTGCGGCCATCGCCTGCTTGGCCCGCGTCAGCAGAGGCGTGCGTTCAGGTCGGGCAGCGGGCGGCGCCACCGGCATGGCCGTGGAGGCCTCCGGCATGGGCATGCCATGGCGCGCAGCCTCGCGCACCAGCGCCTCGTCATAATCGACCGCCGCAATGATCTCGATACCGTCATCGAGTCGACGCGTCGAAAGGATGACGGCGTCCGGTCCCTGTTCCTCGCGGACCTCGCGCATCGCCTGACGCATGTCGGCAGCAACGAAACGTTTGATCTTCATGCTTGCGCACCCAGGACATGGGGACGAGGGGCGAGTAGCGAGGGCGCACGGCCGATACCGCGCGGAAATACCGTCTGTGCGGATTCGCGATACCGGTTCATGGTGACGCCCTCGCTACTCATCCCTCGTCCCTCGTTCAAATCAGCGACCCAGTGCCTGTACCAGCCGGACCCGGCGGTTGTCAGGCACCTCGTTGTAGGCCAGTACGTGCAGGTTCTGTGCCACGTGGCGAGTGAAGCGCGCGAGCCATGGACGAAGTTGCGGCGGCACCAGCAGGACGGCCGGTTCGCCGCTCTGATCCTGGCGTCGCGCGGCCTCGGCGACGCTCTGCTGCAAGCGGTCGGCGAGCCCCGGTTCCACCGCAGCGCCCGCCGCGCCTGCGTTTCCAAGCGAACCCATAAGGATCTGCTCCAGTTCCGGTGCCAACGTGATGACGGGAATTTCGGTACCCAGGCCAGCGATCTCCTGGACGATCTGGCGGCCCAGGGTGACGCGCACCGCGGCGGTCAGTGCGCCGGGATCCTGACTCTGGCCGGCATGTTCCGCCAAGGATTCGACAATGCTGCGCATATTTCGAATCGGCACCCGCTCGGCAAGCAGGTTCTGCAACACCTTCACTACCACGCCCAGCGACAGGCGCTTGGGCACCAGGTCCTCGACCAGCTTGGGCGCGCTGGCGGCCAAACGATCGAGCAACTGCTGGACGTCCTGGTGGCTAAGCAATTCGTGCGCGTGACCGCCCAGGATGTGCGACATGTGCGTGGCGATCACCGTGGCCGGATCGACCACGGTATAGCCCAGGCTCTGCGCGTGATCACGCTGGCCCGCCTCGATCCACACCGCCTCCAAGCCGAACGCCGGGTCCTGCGTGGCGATGCCTTGTAAGGTGCCATGCACGCGCCCGGGGTTGATCGCCAGCAGGCGCTCGTTATAAACCTCGGCCTCCCCCATCGGTACGCCCATCAGGGTGATGCGGTATGCGTTGGGCCCCAGGTCCAGGTTGTCGCGAATGTGCACGGCCGGGACCAGGAAACCCAGCTCCTGCGATAGCTTGCGCCGCACCGACTTGATGCGCCCCATCAGTTCGCCACCCTGGGCCTTGTCCACCAGCGGGATCAGCCGGTACCCCACCTCCAGGCCTACTGGGTCGACGCTGGCGACGTCGTCCCAGCCCAGCTCCAGCTTTTCGCCCGAGGGTGGTGCCGGCAGAGCTTCCACGGGTTGGGCGGCCAGGCGCTCTTCAGCCTCGCGCTTGCGCTTGATCATCAACCAGGCCGAACCGGCGCAGGTGGCGCCGAGCAGCAGGAAGGCGATGTTAGGCATGCCCGGGATCAAGCCCATTACGCCCAGCACGGCACCCGCCACCATCAGCGCACGCGGCTGGCCGAACACCTGCCCGACCAGTTGCTTGCCCATGTCTTCCGAACGCGACACGCGCGTGACGATCACGGCGGTGGCAATCGACAGCATCAGCGAGGGCACCTGCGCCACCAAGCCATCACCGATGGTGAGCAACGTGTACGTGCGCGCCGCTTCGCCAGCCGAGAGGCCATGCTGCATGACGCCGACGAAGAAGCCGCCGACAATATTGATGAGCAGGATCAGGATACCGGCGGTGGCATCACCGCGAACGAACTTGGATGCACCATCCATCGAACCGTAGAAATCCGCCTCCTCGCGTACTTCCTGGCGACGCTCGCGTGCCTGTTCCTGGGTCAGCAGGCCGGCGTTGAGGTCGGCGTCGATCGCCATCTGCTTGCCGGGCATCGAATCGAGGGTGAAGCGCGCGGTCACTTCCGACACGCGGGTAGCGCCCTTGGTAATCACTACGAAGTTGATGATGGTCAGGATTGCGAATACGACCAGGCCGACGGCGAAGTTGCCACCGATGACGAATTCGCCAAAGGCCTCGATCACCTTGCCGGCGGCCCCTGGGCCGTCATGGCCGTGCAGCAGAACCACGCGGGTCGAGGCGATGTTCAGCGCCAGGCGCAGCAACGTGGCCATGAGCACCACGGTGGGAAACGCGGCGAACTCCAGCGGCCGCATGACGTAGATCACCGCCAGCAAGATCACCAGCGACAAGGCGATGTTGAAGCTGAAAAGCATGTCCAGAATGAAGGGCGGAAGTGGCAGCATCATCATGGCCAGCATCGCCAGCATGATGACCGGAGCGCCTGCTCCCCTGCGTCCAGCTTGTTTCAGAGTTTCGAGAGCACCAGCGGCGGCCATGTGTCATCCGTCAATCAATTGTCGCGATACGGGCCCATCAGTTCAGGATCGACGTCGGGCCGGGGTGGCTCGGGCGGGCTCACGCCATGCGCAAGTGCCTGTTTTACTTGGTAAACGTAGGCCAGCACCTGGGCTACGGCCACGTAAAGTGCAGCAGGCACCTCCCGTCCGATATCGGTAGTCGCATACAAAGCGCGTGCCAACGGCGGCGCTTCGACGGTGGGGATGCGATGGCCGGCGGCCACGTGCCGAATTTGCAGTGCCAGGACGTCCACGCCCTTGGCGATCACCTTGGGTGCACGCATGCGTCCGTCGTCGTATTGCAGCGCGACAGCGAAGTGGGTCGGGTTGGTGATGACGACGTCGGCCTTGGGCAGCTCTTGCATCATGCGGCGACGGGACATCTGCTGCTGGACCTGGCGAATGCGTCCCTTGAGCTCGGGACTGCCCTCCTGCTCCTTGTGTTCATCGCGCAGCTCCTGCTTGGTCATGCGCTGCCGTCGGCCGTAGTCGAAACGCTGCCATAGCGCATCCACTCCGCCCAGCAGCGCCAGGATCACACCGAAGACCAATCCGGCTCTGCCGAGCAGGCTGATCGACTGGGCGATACCGACCCCGACCACACCCCGTCCGGTCTGCATCATCTCCGGCTGCCAGTTTCGCATCAGGATCACCAGCGCCGCCCCGATCAGCACCAGCTTGAGCAACGATTTGCCAAGTTCCACCAGGCCACGCATGGCAAAGATCTTGCCGAGTCCGCTAATCGGGTCCAGGCGCTCGAACTTGGGCTGCAAGGCTTCGGCGCTGAAATTCAGCCCGCCCAGCAACGTGGGTGCGGCGACCGCGGCCAGCACAGTTGCCGCGGCGACCGGCGCGACGATGGCGATCGCTTCATGCGCAGCGCTATAGAAGGCATGGCCGGCCAGGTTGCCCGAAAACAGCGCATCACGGGAATAGCTCAAGCCAAGCCGATAGATGGTGCGCATGTGCTCCATCGCGCTCGGCCCGGTCGACACCAGCGCGCTCATTGCCCCCAGCGTGACCAGAGCACCGGACAAATCTCGCGATCGGGGAACGTCACCCTTTTCGCGCGCTTCGCGAATACGTTTTTCAGAGGGTTGTTCGGTGCGATCTTCCTGCTCCTGGTCGGCCATCGTCTCAGCCTCCCACTAGCTCGCGCATTAGCGACCAGGCCGATTCCTGGATGGCATCGAAGGCACCGTGGAGGCTACGCAGTGACAGCCACAGGGCGATGAAGCCCAGCGTCACGGTGATCGGAAACCCCACCGCGAACAAGTTCATGGAAGGCGCCGCGCGACTGATCGCAGCGAAGCCGATGTTTACCACCAGCAAGGAGGTCATGGCCGGCAAGGCCACACGCACGGCACCGGCAAAAAACTGCGTACCGAACGAGGCAATGGCGTGCAGACCATCCGCACTTACCGTGGCAACGCCCGGCGGCAATGAATGGAAGCTATCGGCCAGCAGTTGGATCAGATGCAGATGACCGTCCATGGCCAGAAATAACAGCGTCACCAGCAGGCCGTAGATCTGGCCGAGCACCGCGGAGCTGCCACCAGCCAGCGGGTTGATCGATTCGGCAAACCCCAGGTTCATACTCTGCGAGATCAACTGCGCACCGAACTGTACGGCCTGGAAGGCCAGTTGCAACACGAAGCCGATGGCCACACCGATCAGCAGTTGCGAGGCCATGGTCACAAAACCTTCGCCGGTCAGCAGATCCACCTGTGTGGGCGCCAGTGGCGCCAGCACGGCCGTCAGAACCAGGGCGACGATAAGGCGAATACGCATCGGAATCATCGTCGCGCTGAAGACCGGCGCCACCAGGCACATGCCACTGACGCGGCCGAATGCCCACAACAGGCCGCCCAGCCACGCCTGCAGTTGGACAAGCTGGATCGTGGTCACTTAACTGCCCCCGGCAGCCCCTCGATCAGGTGCCGCGTGAACTGCACCATCGTACGCAGCATCCAAGGCCCGGTGATCAGGCCCACGCATGCCATCGCAATGAGCTTGGGAATGAAGCTCAGCGTCATTTCATTGATCTGCGTCGCCGCCTGGATCACACCAATCAGCAAACCCACCGCCAGTGCGGTGAGCAGCAGCGGAGCGGCTATGAGCATGGCCACGTAGAGGGCGTGCTGGCCAAACTCGATGACGGATTCGGGGGTCATGGTGTCAGGTCCTGGAGACCGAAGTAATCATGCAGGGACGATGAGAGGCCGGTTGTGGGGCCGCCTGTTCGTTCGATAGAAGCGCACCGCGGCACGCCGCGCGAGCACTGTCGCACCATGAATGCCGGCCCGCGTGTTCGACGTTCGCGTCCCCGCTACACGCCTCCCATTTCCCGGCCCGCGCTTCAACGCCGCCGACGAAAGCCACACCGAGCGGAGTCATCAGTAGAAACTCCCCGCCAACGTACCCAACAGCAGCGACCAGCCATCGACCAGCACGAACAGCATGATCTTGAACGGCAGCGAGATAGTGACTGGTGAGACCATCATCATGCCCATCGACATCAGCACGCTCGCTACCACCAAGTCGATGATCAGGAAAGGAATGAACAACAAAAAGCCCATCTGGAATGCGGTTTTCAGCTCGCTGGTGACGAACGAAGGCATGGCAACGCGCAGCGGCACGTCGTCCTTGCTCGCGTAAGGCTTCTCGCCGGCCAGCTTGGTGAACAGCTGCAGGTCCGAGTCACGCGTCTGATCGAGCATGAAGCGCTTGAACGGCGCCGTGGTCGCGTCCAACGCCTGCTCGGCAGCCATCTGGCCATCCATATAGGGCTTCAAGCCATCCTGATACGCCTTGTTGAGCACGGGTGACATCACGAACAGGGTCAGGAACAACGACAACCCCAGGATCACCTGGTTCGGCGGCGTGGACTGAGTGCCCAGCGCCTGGCGCAGGAAGCCGAGCACGATCACGATGCGCGTGAACGAGGTCATCATCAGCAATACGGCCGGCAACAACGTCAGCACAGTCAGCAGCGCCAGCACCTGCAGCGACAGCGTCCAGTTCTGCGCGCCGCCGGCATTCTGCACAGTCAACACGGGAATACCCGGCGACTGCTGTGCGAAGGCTGCCAGCGGTGAAAACAACAAGGCCAGCACCAGGAACATACGAAAGCATTTCATCACTTGCGCTTCCAGCGATTGAGCAACTCGCCAAAATTCGGCACGTTCTGCGCTGCAGGCGAGGACGGCACCTGGACTTCGCCCTCATAGACATGCAGGGTGCGCATGCCTCCCTGCCCCGCACCGATGAGCAGGCGCTTACCATCGGCCTCCACCAACAGCAGACGATCGCGCGCACCCACGGCAAAGCTCTCCACGCAGCGGATACGGCGGCCGCCGGGCTGGGTACGCCCCTGCATGCGCCGTGTCATCCAGCCGGCAGCAAGGATCACCGCGATGATCGCGCCCAGGCTCAGCACCACGCGCAGGAGCTCTCCGCCCACATTGACGTCGGGAGCACCGGCGATGGGCGTGCTGGCGACAAGGGCAAGCATCATGTCCATGTCCATGTCCATGTCCATCGATCAGCGCAGCTTGCGCACACGCTCGGAGGGGCTGATCACGTCAGTCAGGCGAATGCCGAACTTTTCATTGATCACCACCACCTCGCCATGCGCGACCAAGGTGCCGTTGACGAACACGTCCAGCGGTTCCCCCGCGGCACGATCGAGCTCGACCACCGAACCCTGGTTGAGCTGTAACAGGTTGCGGATGCTGATTCGGGTACGTCCCACTTCCATGGCCAGCGTGACTGGCACATCCAGAATCATGTCAAGGTTGACGTCGGATTCACCGCCCAGGCGATGGATACCATCGAGGTCATTGCCGGCCATTTCGGCCGTGGCTGCGTCGGAGTGCGTCATACAGGGTGGGTCTCGGTAAAGGAATCATTGCTGGCCAGGCGCATGCCACGACGCGCCGCAGGTCCCTGGAATCGCACGGAGCTACGTCCATTGGACTGTCCGTAACGGCCACGAAAAATCGGTATATCCTCGGCAAACACGGTAGCCAGATCCGGCAGTTGCACTGGGATCACGTCCCCGGGGCGCAATTGCAGGAAGTCACCGATGCTGATCTGGGTCTCCAGCAGCAACGAGGACAGTTCGACCTCGGCATCCATGACTTCTTCGTGCAAGCACTCGATCCAGCGGTCATCGCGCTCCATACGATCGCTCTGTACACCGGCATCGAGCAGCGTGCGGATCGGCTCGACCATCGAATAGGGCATCGTCAGGTGGATCTCCCCCCCGCCGCCGTCCAACTCGACGTGGAACCGTGACACCACCACGGTCTCCGTCGGGCTGACGATATTGGCGAACTGCGGATTGATCTCGGAGTTGATGAACTCGAACTGCAAAGCCAGCACTGGCGCCCAAGCCTCGCTCATCGCGGTGAATACCTCGTTGAGCATGATCTGGATCACGCGATTCTCAGTGGGCGTGAAATCGCGACCCTCGATGCGCGCGTGGTAGCGTCCGTCACCACCAAAGAAGTTATCGATCGTGGAAAAGACCAGTCGCGGCTCGATCACCACCAAGCCAGTACCGCGCAGGGGCTTGACCTTGACCAGATTGAGGTTGCTTGGCACCGCCAAGCTATGCACGTATTCGCTGAACTTGACCATGCGCACGCCGTTGACCGACACCTCGCAGGATTTGCGCAACACGTTGAATACGCCTGTACGGAAGAAGCGTGCGAAACGGTCATTGACCATTTCCAGGGTCGGCAAGCGCCCCCGGACGATGCGATCCTGCTGAGTGAAATCATAGGAAATGGCCGTACCTGGTTCCGGCGGCTCATCGCTCCCGGTCTCGACCGTGCCGCCATCAACGCCGTTAAGCAGCGCGTCGATCTCTTCCTGGGAGAGCAAGTCGCTCATGGCAAGGCCCTCGTCACTGCATCACGAAGCTGGTGAAGTACAACGCATCGATGCCCGGGCGACCCAGACGATCGTTGAGAATCTTGCGCACAGCATCGAGCGCCTTGGCCTGCAGCTTCTGCTTGCCCTGCAGGTCACTCAGGTCGGCGCTGGTCTGGCTGCTGAACAGCAAAACCAGGGCATTGCGAATGACTGGATCGGCATTCTTGGCTGCCTCGATCGCGGCAGGATCATGCGACATCAGCGTGACGCCCACTTGCAGGTAGTTCTGCTGCTCGTCACTTTTGAAATTGACGACGAAGGCTGGATCCAGTTGCAGGTAAAGCTCAGGCGTCTTCTTTTCCGGCTTCTCCGCTGCGGTACCGGTGGTTGCCGAACCGTGCCCACGCAGCGCGAAGATCGCGTAGCCAGCCACACCGCCAACCACGATCAGGGCCGCCAGCAAGATGAGGATCAATCCTCGATTGCCACCCGATTTCGCAGGGGCTTCAACAGGGGATTCGGCCTTGGCCATGAATAACCTCGAAAGTCGTGAAAACCTGAATGGCTCGTAGCAATCTGCATGCCACCTCCGGAAACAAGCCAATCCGCCCCCGCCCGCGCCCCTTTGCGCCCGCATGGCGGCGCTTTCTTGACACCCTGTCCACAGCGCCAAGGGAGGCTTATGGCGGAAAATCGACACTTGCTGACGCCGAGGGCCAGAGCAGGCCGCCTCCCGCATAGGACAAAAGCCTCGCCGCAAGACGTGCGGCAAGGCAGATAAACGGACAGGACTGGTCACCTACATCAACCACCATGAGAGGTGAGACCCATCTCGTACGGGAGCCTGTCCAGGACCGACCTGTTCTCCGAAAAAGCAGCTGCCGACCAGAGCTGAAACTACGGAAAGCATTTCCTATAAATAACCACCACACGGCCCGCGCAAAATCGAGCATTGTGTTATCGCCGAGTCACGCAGCTACCGGCTTGCAGCACCGAACCCGCTCAAGCTGAACGATACCCAGGCTCGGGCTACACGCTTTACCCCAAGAAGCCCCACAAGGAGTGCACCATGCGCATCGATCGCGCCATCTCCCCAAACGCAATGCCCACTCAGGACGAAACTACCTCGCGGCAACCACGAGGTATCCCGTTGGCCATCACGCCAATCGGCCGCAGCACCGCATTCTCAAGATCCCAATTCGTCCGCGCCCTGCTCAAGCATTCCGCCCCCAACGGCACCCGAGCTTCACGAATGCTCAACGCAACGCCTGCCTATCTGGCCGGGCTTCCCGATGTCAGCACAGCACGTGCGCGTTGGGTGCCATTAAGCGATCCGGCGCAACAGGCCCAGGCAAGACAGACCTTGCTCGCCGATCTCGACCAACAATGGCTGGCTCCCAGCAATACGGTAGGCAGCCCCAAAAAACAACATCAGGACCAGATCACGAAATCCATCCGCGAGAACGCTGACTTTCTCCACAAGAACGACAAGCTCACCCTGGATGGGTACGACGTGGTGAATCAAATCCTGATTCGGCCTGACGCCAAGGATCGCGTGGCCAAAGGCACGTACGGACTCACGTTTGAATCTACAGATATAGATGGCATTACCAGCCATGTACCCCTCAACATCGTGGCCATGACGGCTCATCAAAGTCATTCGCCACGCGCTACAGGCACTGCCGTGCTGCATATTCCTGGCGAACAAGGAGGACTTCGTGAATTCCAGACCCTGGAGCAGGCTCAACAATGGCTTACCAGGGAGCTGAAGTCAGACAGCACGTTTACAACAGCCCTGCTTGATCAACTCCCTCACGAGACGGCGGAGCAACTGAGATCAAGCATTGCTGTCGATGCCCTTGGTCAGCCGCAACTCTCATTCCATGTTAAACCCATAAATGGCAACGTTTTCTCATATGTGGCCGAGAGCCAATTTAGCGCATACAAGCAAGTTATCTCGGAAAGTGACGGCACACCGCAACCGATCAACAAGTATTTCAGCACGTCCTTGGGCGAACAATCCATGGAGCTGGAAACCATCCGAGACAATCAGCTGCTCGTTGAAAGCACCATCCCGGATAAAATCAAGAACCATCCTGAGTATAAGCATCTTATCCAGCTTCTCACCATCTACAAGACCAAGGAGAACGAATACGTCAAAATTGCTGGCGATGTTCCAAACCTCAATCAATTTTCATCCAGAAAAATACGTGAGAAGATCAGGAACGATCTATCCGAAAAAATAAATATCAATAGATTGGTCGTAGCCATACCCTCCTCAAAGTCATTCATGCCACCGGGCGCAGGTGCCATGGAGACACCTCCTGAATCCTGGCCCAAAATTCCACTAGTCACGGCGCTCCAGTACAAGCTCCCCGAGCTCGTCCCCGACTTTTCCCAGGCACGGATATCCTCTTCGGATGGCGAACCGGTTCCGGCGGCATTCACGGCCGACTATGTGACCCAGTTGTCCAAGCAGTTGGATCTAGGCGAGCAATACAATGCGATGCTCGACAGGAGACTGGTGGTACCTGAGACCGGAAAACTCAAGCACTCGCAAGAGCTCATGAAGCTCAACAAGGCCAACCTGGATTATGAGATCCTTTATGCCAAGATGAATGGAGATATCTCTGACGACGAGTATCGCTTGCTATCGGCATTCATTGATGCTCAACAATCGAACAAGACCTCTCCGCTGGAGTTTCAGGAGTTGCTGATCGAAGGCAACAGCTTGATCGACGTGTTCATCTTCACGCAACGCGGCTCCAACAAACTCATTGTCTTCATGCCCGGCGCACCTGATGGCAAGAACTTCCGTACTTTTGACAACAATTCAAAGATGGCGACATTTCTCAAGGCGATCTCCAGCAAGACTGAAGACGAACTCGAGATGCCGTCGGGGCACGGAGGAGAAAGTGCTGTACCAGCAGCGTCATGGCAAGATTTTCTAAGATCCAGAATACCTATCTACGATAAAAAGCAATTGGATCTCTTCATCAACCGCATACACAAGGGGGCGTCGGCTGCAAGAACAGAACTGCGCCGCGTAAAAGGCAACTTTTTCGACAAAGCAAGCCACGCCAAGCTACTGCAATTAAAAAGGGCCACCGACAGCCAGACGATCTCAAAAAAAGAAAAAAAATTAGAGAATCTGAAAGATTTTGTTCAAATAGCAAAAGGGATACTGAGTTTTGTTCCCTATGCTGGTCCAGTGATCGTTCTGTCCGATGTCTCACACAGACTATTGAATGCTTACTCTTCATGGCAACAAGGCGACACCGATTCAGCCAGAGAGTATGGTCTTTCCGCGCTCACCGGGTTGCTGCCCGACCCGGCCATGCTGGCGAGAGGCGGCGTAAAACCAACCCGCGACCCCGGCAGGGTTCATTCCCCAGGCTTTCTGCAAAAGCTCGTTCGTCAACGAGGTCCCGACGGAAAAGTCAGGATCGGCATTCCCTTATCGGGCCGGGGAGGCAAGCCTGGCGCCAGCCAGGCCTCCCCAGGTATCTCTCGGCCGACAACAAAGCCAGTATCGCAGCGCTTTGGCCTGCGCTGGCCCAAGCTTGGTGTATTTGATACGTTACTGCGCGATCAACCCATCCCGGAGGCCTCGTATCAGGGCTCTGTAGCCAGGCCAGGCCTGACAGATCAGTTCTCGGTATCTTGGGTAGACAAAAAGTCGACTTTTCAGCCAAGAGGAGATGAACTTGCACAACTGAGCGAACAGGGTGATGTGAAATATTCTGGCGTCTTCAAGGCGGACCTTTTCAGGAATGACTACACCATCATCCTGAAATCTGAAGGAGACCGCAGGATTCAACTGAGCAATGCCCCGTCCGATATCTCCCGTTACCCAGCGCAAAAAATTGCTCAGTTGGAAACTCACATCCCTGACCCGGACTTGAGAGCGCGAATATCGGAAGTCGCAACGCAAACCTTCAGCCATGATGCCATTGAAGCTTTGTTCAAGGATTTGCTCATCCCAGACGTAAATTTCAGAAGTGTCGAAGCTTCGTACGAGATCCGATATGACGACCAGGGTTTTGCGCAAGTGGACACGAACTTTAACGGCTATCTTTGGAGAGAGACCAAAGATGGAGAACTGGAGCGGTTTTCAGGCATCCAGGTGCAGATCAAACGCGGCATAAGCATTTACAAACTCAACGATAAATATGTCATTGATCCAGCCGCCCCCATCAATTATGACATCATTCGCAAAGGTGAAGTCATACCCGCACATGACGTCCCTCGTGCAAGGGTCGATGAAAGCCGGCTGAGGTTCGATCCTTCGACATTTCTTTATCTGGACACCTCAGGCAATCGATACATCAAGATTGCTGACGAGTTCTTCCAGGTTCGCGACGATAAGCAACTAGGCACCAAGGTGATTGTCGATCCGGACAATCCATTTGGCTTCAAAAGCTCCAATCCCGTTAAAAGCACCCCCTACGGCTTGTGGGAAATCGTCGACCAACCAGGACTGGAGGGTGGCGGCCCATCCCTGAGCACAACTCGTGGCAAGTATGCCCATGCAGAGGCCCAGTTGAAGGCATTTCTGGACAACCCCCGCACCGCCGATGATCTATCCGAAACCGAACGGCGAGATAGCGCAGCCAGCCTGACGTCGTTGTTGCAGACTTCAAACGCCGAAACACACCAGAGCATCAACGAATACAACGAAGCTGGAGAAAGGGAAATCAACGCGCCTTTGCGCAACGGACAGACGACGCCGGCTACCACTGCTTTCCTCGGTGAACTCAAGCAGATGAACAGCTTCCAGGGCAAAGCCTATCGCCGCGCCATGGTCACAGCCAAAGGCGCGGCGAAATTGAAAAATGGCGTTGGCAAGACCTTCATGGATACTGGCATTCAGTCGGCATCGACTCAGCCGTTTAATGCCTTTGCCTGGGATCGCTGGGCCGATCACACAGGCCCTGCAGAAGCCAACCAGCGCGTGATGTACGTCTTCGACGAAAGCATTCCCAAGAAGAATCTGTCGACCGGTCATCTCCCCGATCATGTGGCCGTCGCGCCAGACACCCTGATGAAAGTGATGGCCACGAAAGAGAAAGACGGCGTACTTTTTGTCTATATGTCATTCCCGACCCGGCTTCCGGAGAAGGTCTTCAATCCCTTCGACGGCACCCCCCAGGCTGTTTATTGACCGCGTGGTGTCATACGTCTGATGCCACACGGTAGACCCCGTCGCATATGGAGCCGCACCGTAGGAACGGTGCGGCTCCTGCACTCAGGCGAACGTATCGAGTAAACCCAATGCCACACGGCGTAGAGGCGATGCCTCGACTGCCGCGTCGTTGACGTCACCGTCGCCTTGCTGGGTCCTGCCTCGACCGGAGGTCGATCCAGAGAACGATTGCTGTTGCTGCCCCACCTGCGCCTGCCCCAGCGACAAGCCCTGGCCCGCAAGCATGGTGTCCAATTGCCCAAGCGTCTGCTGTACCGCCGTCACCGCAGCCGGGTGTTGCGCGGCAAAAACCACATCCACACGATTATGTTCGACGCTGACTTTGACCTCAAGCTCGCCCAGCTCCTCGGGATTGAGGCGAATCCGCGCTTCCTTGATATCGTGCCCTCCCATCCAGGCGACCTGCTGCCCCAATTCCTGGGCAAAGCCACTGCTGTCGAGCGGCGACTGCATCTGCACGACATGCGCAGGTGCGGCAACGGAGCCGCTCGCCTGCGAACCGGATAGTCCAAGTAGCGCAGAAAAATCATTGTCCTTGTGTGGAGAAGCCTGGGTTATTGCGTCGCTACTCGTGTCGTCGGCTGCCCCGTTGCTCCGGACGGCCGACGCGGTAGCCACATTCAACGCGTCAGCATGGCTGTCCGCGGATTTGTTCAATATCTGCTTGCCATCGTCCTGCCCAGGCTTGCCCAAGCTCTTGTCGTCGATGGCATCGGCCTTGCCGAGACCGGCCAGCTTCGGATTGGCGGGAAACAGATTCGCTGGCAGGCCCGATAGCTTCGCCTGTAACTGGGTTGCGGGGGAATTTTGGGGTATCTGCGCATCCGTAACTGGCTCAGATTGCAGACTGAGCGCCAGGGCCGGCATGCCAGATGGCGCCGCGGCGGCGACATCCGTCCCTGTTGCCGGTGATGCGATGACAGGCGACTGAGCCGGTGCTGATTGGCCAATCAACTGCAACATGACACTTGCGGCATTGATGCCGTCATCACCATCGGTGTTGTTTTCATTGGCCACGGCTTTCTTGGCACCGCGCGTTGAGACATGGCCATGGGACTTGGATGCCGGCGCCTCGTCACCTGACGAAGCCTTCGCTTCGTCCTGTGGCGGGTGCCCCGATTGCTGCTGGCGTCGCGCAGCATCCAGGCGATCGTCGAAACTGTCGTCCTGCCCGGACCGCATTGGCGACGATGATGACGAGGTAGACGTCATCGGCGCGGGCGAAGGAGCAGCGGTGACGGGCAACGGAACACTGGCAGTCATGGCGTCATCGTTTTGGCGAAAGGAAGGCATGTGCAGAAGCGCAGCAAGGATCGCGCCAGTCTCACCGAGGTCGGCGATACTGCATGCGCTCATCGATCTCCGATTGTTCGCGCCGTTCTTCGCTTTTGCGCTCCTGCTCGCGATGGTGGTCTATCACGCTATCGAGCGCCCGCTCGCGCGCATGCGCCTCCCGCCATAGACCACCGGCATGCTCAAGCAATCGCTTGTTACGCTCCACTTCACCACTCTGCTGCGCGATGGCCTGGTCGATTCTCTCCACGAACCGCTGGCGATTGAGCAACGCGGTGACGTTGAGATCACCCGTGTTGGTCGCGTATTCGTCACGGTATCGGTGCAGTTCCGCCAGTTGCTGCTCGGATCTTGCCAATTTTTGCTGTTGCTCGGCCAGGCGCTGCAACGCCAGTTCCTGGCGTTCGCGCGCCTGATCGGCGGCTGGCTGCAATCGGGCGGCACGAGATTTCATGCGCCGGCCTCCCTGGCGATCGTCTGCAAGGCCTCGACAGCGGCACTCAACGGCATCGGCTCATCCACCTCTTGTTGCAGGAAATCACGCAGGTGCGGCCACATGGCAATGGCACGGTCCGTCTGCGGGTCAGAACCCTTTTGGTAGGCTCCCACGGCGATCAGGTCACGTTGCTGCCGATAGGCCGAATAAACTTGGCGAAAACGCTGCGCCGCGCGCATCTGGTCACGCTCGACCACGGCGGGCATCACGCGACTGATCGATGCCTCGATATCGATCGCCGGATAATGGCCAGCCTCCGCCAGGTCGCGTGACAACACGATGTGACCGTCGAGAATGGCGCGAGCCGCATCGGCAATCGGATCGTGACGGTAATCGTCGCCCTCGGTAAGCACCGTATAAAATGCAGTAATCGAACCACGCCCTTCCGCGTCATTGCCTGCGCGCTCGACCAGCGCCGGCAACATGGCGAATACGGACGGTGGATAGCCCTTGGTCGCGGGCGGCTCACCGATAGCCAGCGCGATTTCGCGCTGGGCCTGGGCGTAACGCGTGAGCGAATCCATCAGCAAAAGCACACGCTGGCCGCGATCTCGAAACCATTCGGCAATGGCGGTGGCGTACTGGGCACCACGCAGACGCTTGAGCGGTGGCGCATCGGCGGGCGCGGCGACAATCACCGCGCGGGCACGCCCCTCGGCTCCCAACGTATGCTCGACGAATTCCTTCACTTCGCGACCGCGCTCGCCGATCAGGCCAACGACCACGACATCGGCATTGGTATAGCGCGTCATCATGCCTAGCAATGTGGATTTGCCCACACCCGAACCAGCAAACAGGCCCAGGCGCTGACCGCGACCGACCGTGAGCAACGCATTGATCGCGCGTACACCGACATCCAGGGGCGTGTCGATGGGCTTACGTGCCATCGGATTGATCGGCTCGTTCTTCAAGCCGGCATGCTCGTCGGTATCGAGCGGACCTTCGCCATCAAGCGGGATGCCATCTGCACCGACAACGCGGCCCAGCAAGGCTTCACCGACCGGCAATCCCCCGACGTGCACGCACGGACGCACCCGGGCGTTGGGTAGCACACCGTGCATATCTCCCACCGGCATCAGCAAGAGCCGCTCATCGGCAAACCCGACGACTTCGGTATCCAGTTCAGCACCTTCCGCCGTCGCCACCAGGCAACGCGCCCCAAGGGGCGCCTCGCAGCCTTCAGCCTCAAGCGTCAGCCCCACGACGCGACGCAGACGCCCTTCGACCAAAAGGGTCTGCGCCGTTTCGGCTCGTTGCCGGCGTCGCGCCAGTTTATGTCGCCATTGCTGCTGGCGCTCGGCAATGTCCATCAGGCGATGACCTCGTCGGCCGCATCGTCGCTATCGGCGTCCGGCCCGAGCACGGCGTCGACCACCGCCGACAGTCGCGTTTCCACGCGTGCGTCCAATCGGGAACGGCCGCTTTCGAGCAGGCAATCGCCACGCTCAAGTGACGGGTCGGGTAACAACTGCCACGCCGTTTCCACCGCATCGAGTTCACGCATCAGCGCGACGTCATCCGGATGCAGTCGCACACGCAGTTCGCGTTCGGCCAATGGCAGGAAAACCGCTGCCTCGCGCACGGCTCGCACGACCAACTCTGGAGCCATGCGTAATTCCTGCGCCAGTACGCGGCGGGCAACCACCATGGCCAGGCGGGCCAGCTCCTGCTCAATCACCTCGTCAAGCATCTGCAAGGGCCGCGCAGCCGACTCAAACAAGGCATCGAGCCGAGCGCGCTGCTCGCGCAATTCTTCGGCCGCCTTGGCACGGCCTTCCGCAAGCCCGGTAATGAAACCTTCCTCGCGCGCCTGCCGTTCAAGTTCCTCGAGTTCGAAGACCGTGGGGCGCGGCGGCGTTTCCTCGGCAGGCTCGGATGCAGATGGCTGATCGTCGCCGACGTGGGGCGGCGACCAGCGCGTGAAATCCTGCAGCAACTCGCGTGCGAGGATAGGCTTCATCAGACGAACTCGTCACCGCTGGCCGAGAGACTGATCTGCCCTGAATCAGCCAGCCGGCGGGCAATGCCCATGATTTCCTTTTGCGCACCATCGACTTCGGACAAGCGCACCGGCCCCTTGACTTCCAGGTCGTCGCGTAACATGTCGGCTGCACGCTGGGACATATTCGCGAAGATCTTTTCACGCACACCCGGTTCGGCACCCTTCAATGCCACCACCAGACGCGCAGACGGCACTTCGCGCAACAACGTCTGCATGCTGCGATCGTCAAGCTCGGCCAGATCATCGAACACGAACATCAGTTCCTCGATGCGCCCACTCAAGCTCGAGTCGTGTTGGCGAATCGCTGCGATGAGCTCAGCTTCGCGGCTGGCTTCCATCGCATTGAGGATGTCCGCGGCAGCTTTCAGGCCACCGACATTGGCTGACTTGAGCTTGTTGGTATTGCCGGAGAACTGACGTTCCATGATCTCATCCAGCTCATTGAGCGCATGCGGCTGCACGCCGTCGAGCGTGGCGATGCGCATGACTGCATCAGAGCGCGTACGCGCCGGCAGATAACCGATGACTTCGGCAGCCTGATCCGGCTCAAGATGCGCCAGCACCAGCGCAATGATCTGCGGATGCTCGAGGCCGACCATTTCGGCGATCGCGCGGCTTTCCATCCACTTGAGCGATTCCAGGCCCTTGCTGCTACGTCCAAGCAGGATGCGGTCGATCAAGCCGCCCGCCTTGCTCTCGCCCAATGCGTTGACCAGGATCTTGCGGATGTACTCCTCGGTGCCGACACCAAGCGCCGTCTGCCGTCCCAGTTCTTCGTTGAGCATGTTGAGCACGCTTTCGACCTGATCGCGTGAAACGCTGGTGAGCGCGGCCATGGCCGTGCCCACTGCCTGTACGTCGCGGGCGGACAAATGCTTGAGCACTTCAGCGGCATCCTGCTCACCCAGGGTGAGCAACAGGATCGCCGCGCGCTGCGCGCCGCTGGCCTGATGATGTTCAGCCGCCATCTTCGTTCACCCAATTCTTGACTACCTGCGCTACCTGCTTGGGGTTCTCGGCCACCATGCGGCGCGCCAGGCCGATCTTCTGTTCATACGCCATCGCCTGCGGCGAACCCAGTCGCGTACGCCCAGCACCATTACCGGCAACCTCGTCGTCATCGTCGTCCAGACGCACGGATACCGTTGGAATCGGTGCCGCCAACGCCGGCTGCATGGCCGTCGGTGCCGGCCCCTTGAGCAGGCCTTTCATCATCGGACGCAGGAACACGAAGCCGACGATCAAGGCCACCAGCACGCCCACGCCTTGCTTGATTAGATCCATCATGCCCGGACGCTGCCAGAAGGGTTCCGGCGGCAGCTTGTCGTCAGTCACTCCCTGGTGAAACGGCTGATTGATCACCGTGACAGTATCGCCGCGCTGCGCATCGAAGCCGACCGCGTTCTTGGTCAGGTCGGTCAGGTGCTGCAATTCCTGCTGTGTGAACGGCACGCTCTTGGTCGGATCATTGCCCACCGGTTTGTTGTCGACCAACACGGCGATGCTCAAGCGCGCCAGGCGACCGGCGGGATCGCTCACGTGACTGATGGTGCGATCGAGCTCGTAGTTGCGCGTGGCACTGCTCGAACTGGAACTGGGTCCGCTTGCTTGCGCGGTAGTGGTCGCACCGGGACTGGTCTTGGCGCCAGCACCGGGCTTGGCTGCGGTGGGCTGCGCGACGGTGTTGGGCGGCTGGTTGCTCAGCGCTCCGGGGATGGCGTTGCTGGCGGCTGGCTCCTGATGCTTTTCGCTACTGGTTTGCTCGCTGCGCAGTGACGGGTGTTCATGATCGTAGGTTTCGGTGGCTTTTTCGGTCTGGCTGAAATCCATGTCTGCCGATACCTGGGCACGCACCCGCCCGGGACCGACCAGCGGAGTGAGCAAGTCCTCCACGCGCTGGGCATAAGTGTTTTCCAGTCGCGTAGCCAGGCGCAGCCGGCTGTCGCCAATCGCGCTGGCGCTGTCGGGATCACTCACGGTCAGCAACTGGCCTTGCTGATCGATGATCGATACTTGGCGCGGGTCCAGATCTGGCACGCTGGAGGCCACCAAGTGCACGATGGCAGCCACCTGGCTGGCATCGAGCTGGCGGCCGGAATACAGCGTAAGCAGCACCGAGGCGCTGGCTTGACGGTTATCGCGAATGAATGCCGACGGCTTGGGCAAGGCCAGGTGCACACGCGCCGCGCGCACCGATTGCAAGCCAGCGATGGTGTTGCCCAGATCCGTTTCCAGCATCTGCTGGTAACGGGTGCGCTCGGCCAGGTCACTCATGCCGAACGGAGAGTCAGCGGCCGGCACATTCGTACCGGCGCTGCCCTGCGGCAAGCCCTGCGAGGCTAACTTCAAACGTGTTGCAGCCAGATCAGATGCTGGCACCGAGATGGAGCTGCCATCCGGGCTCAAGGTGAAGGGGGTATTGCTCGCTTGCAGCGCCTGCGTGACTGCCGCGGCATCCTTCGAATCCAGACCCGCATACAGCAACGCATAGTTTGGTCCACGCGACCACAACACGACACCGACGCCGATCGCCACCGCCAGGGCGACGCCGACCAGCAGCATGAGCTGGCGCGTTGCCGGGCTGCGGGCAAGCTGCTTTAGCGGGTCAAGGCGCGCGCCGTTCGAGGCGGGCTGCGCGATGGCGGTATCGGCCATGTAGGCTGCTCGGTCAGTGCGTCAGTGGAAAAGAGAAACGTCGATCCGTCAGGATCAGACCGCCATGTTCATGATGTCTTTGTAGGCGTCGATCAGTTTGCTACGCACGGCGGTGACGCCACGCAGGGAAAGATCGGCCTTCTGTACCGCAACCATCGTGCGAGCCAGGTCCGACCCGGGATCACCGCGTTCAAAACTGGCAGCCATCTGGCCTGCCTGCATCTGCGACTCGCCGACCGCGGAGATTGACTGCTTGAGCAGCGCGCCGAAATCCATGCCTTGCGGTGCCGCCGTCGGAGCCACACTACGCAGCGCAGTTTCCGACATGCGCACCTGCGAGGACATCTGGCGCATTTGCGAGAGCAGGCTGTTGACGTCGATCTGGCTCATGTCGAAATCCCAACGCGTGAGGTGTTCAAAGGGGTTGAATGCACAAGCCGTGCCAGCCTTCCGTCACGTGTCGAAGTCACGACGCACATGCTACCGAGCACGACCTTAAAACCCTTTAAAACTAGTACTTTTCAAGCAATCAACCGTGTGCGGAGAGCATCGGCTGCAGACCATACTTGCGCAGCTTTTCCACCAGCGTCGTGCGCTGCATGCGCAACAGCTTGGCCGCGTGCGCTACCACACCGTCGGTCGCGTCAAGCGCCTGACGGATGAGTCCGATCTCGATATCGGCCAGGTGATCCTTCAGGTCCAGTCCGCCTTCCGGCAACTGCATGGCCGAATCGATGGTCTGCATCGGGCCGTTGGTCGGCGCACTGATGACATGGCGATCATCCATCAGCGACATCAGGGCCACACCACTGACCTCTTCATGACTGGAAGTGCCGCGATACTTCTCAGGCAGGTCGGCCGCGCGCACTTCGCCATGCGGGTACAGAATGGCCAGTCGCTCGACCAGGTTGGACAGTTCTCGCACGTTGCCCGGCCAGTTGTAACCGCGCAAAGCGTGCATGGCGCCGTTACTGAAGCGCACGCCGTCCAAGCCGCGGCGCAGCAGGCGCTGGTTGAATTCCTCGATCAGCTCGGGCAGATCATCCAGGTGTTCACGCAATGCGGGCATCTCCAGCGGAAACACGCTCAAGCGATAGAAGAGGTCTTCACGGAAGCGGCCATCGGCGATCGCCTGCTCAAGGTTGCGATGCGTGGCGGCGATAATGCGCACGTCGCACCGCTGGGTCTTGTTACCACCTACGCGCTCATACATGCGCTCCTGCAATACGCGCAGCAGCTTGACCTGCATCGGCAAGCTCATGTCGCCGATCTCGTCCAGAAACAGCGTGCCACCTTCAGCCATCTCGAAACGCCCCTTGCGAGTGCTGATGGCGCCGGTGAACGCACCCTTTTCATGACCGAACAGCTCGCTTTCCAGCAGTTCGGCGGGAATCGCACCGCAGTTGATGGCGACGAACGGCTTGTCGCGACGCGGCGAGCACTCGTGAACGGTGCGGGCAACCATCTCCTTACCCGTACCCGACTCACCCAGCACCAGCACGCTCGAATCGAACGGCGCAACTTGACGAATCAGGGCGTTGACCCGGGCCATCGGGGAGGATCGGCCGACAAAGCGTGCCCGCCCCTGAGAGGCGGTGATCTGTCGGGCATGCAGGCTGCGCATGGCCTCGGCCACCTGCTCATAGCGCAACGGGAACTGCAGATGCTCGACGCGGCCGGCAAAGGGGGAGTCGTTGCCTGCCAGGCGAATATTTTGGGAGGAGTCCGATGCCAACAGCAGAGGAATGGCCGCGGCCTGCGAACCGAGCTCACCGAGCCGGCGCTGCAGCTTGTTGTCGTCGACCACGTGGCCAACGTATACGGCACGCCATTCCTGTTCGGCCGTCGCCTGATCGGACAGTTCCGATTCCAGTTGCGGACGATAGCCCAGGAAGTGCAATGCCGACATCACGGCATCAGCGCGGCCCTGGTCAGATTCAATCACCAGAAAATTGGCGGTATCCATCGATGCGATTCCCAACGTTACTGTTCATCACATACGCCGATGTCCGTTCTGCGTTGCGACCCCCGTGCCGTGTCGGCTATCCGTCACCGACTTAGCGGAGACATGGCAAGAGCTGCGCCAAATTTGCCGCGCCCGTGCCATGGCATCGACGTCAAGGCTATTTCACGACTGTGAACACACCCCGGGGAAAACGTTTACAAAGAGAGCAATCCCCATGTTTCCATTGAGAAAAAAACAATTCCCAACCGGCATTTGGACAGCCAAATAGCGTCAGTAAGACGTCGTTCTCAGATGAAATACACGTGCGCGCGGTGCCCATAATGTGATCTGCATCACATGAGCTCGATGGGAAAGGATCACATTTCCGTTACCTGCCCAGGCAGGTCAGGTCAGCGACTGACGCGCTTCGGCCACTTTGCGACGATGATGACGAAAGACGAAGCGCTCCAACCCCTCCAGCACGGCGTCACCCAGTCCATCGAAGACCAGGAGCGTCATGTCGGCAGTGGCGCTGTGCGTCACCTGGGCCGAAAATTCCAGCGGTAGAGCCCGGCAGGCATCCACATGCAGGGTCAACAGCACCGGGCCGTCAACGGGGGGGAGCACCTGACTGGGTACGAGCGCGCCCAGGGCATTGAGACGGATCGACTGGCGCGGCGGCAGGATGCTCTCGGGGACCAGTAGCCGGGTGACGATATCCATCAGGACATTGAGCTTGTTGTCGATCCTGGCCAGTTCCTGCACCAGGGGCGCCTCCTCGTCGATGTCGGCACGACGCTCCTCAAGCGAATCGAGCGTAGCCAGCACATGCAGATTGCGTTCACGGATCTGGGACTGACGCTGTTCGTCCCACTCGCCCAGTGCGGCGCAGCACAGGTGCAGCCGATCCTCATAGCTGACGCGTTCAGAGAAATCCTGCCAAGTATCGATTTGCATCAGGCCCCCGGGGGTGAGGAGGCGTCCGGCGACGCCAGCGCTGGCAGCCTAACGGTTGATGCACCCGGCGCGCACGCCGCCATGCGGGAACCGGCCCGGCTCACGGTTGATCGGAAGACGCTATATAAGCGCTGAGCGCGCGGTGGGAGTACTTCTGTTGCTGAATCTGCGCATTGACCTCGTGACGGGCCGCGTCGGCCAAGTCCATCAGCTGCGCATTGTGTTCGATCAGAATACGGATGATGTCGGCACTGCGCTCATCACGCGGATGGCCCATACGCAGTTGGGCATCACGCTGCGGCGTCAGCTCCTGGACACGCTCCCAATCGCCCATGCGAGCCGCCTCCAGCGCCTGCAGGCTCAGCTCATAGGCGAGCTCAAGCGGGATATGGGTCTGTTCCATCACGCGCTGGCCGCAACCGTGGTCTTGGCCTGTTCGCTCCGCTGGGCCAGGTAACCCTCACGGATCGCGTGCCAGCTGTCGCGGATCGGCATCAGCAGGCGAGCCGCCTCATCGAGCGCGTCCAGATCATTATTGAGCTGGGCTTGTAACAGGCGACGGGTGACGTATTCATACAGCGATGCCAGCCGCCGTGACAGATCGCCCCCGGTTTCGTGATTCAAGCTGCTGCGCAGCTCGGCAATGATGGCCTGCGCCTTGGAGAACGCGATGCCTTTGGCCGCGACATCACGATGATGGATATGGCCGCGCGCCTGGGCGATACGGTCCAGCACCCCATCGAGCAACATGGCGGTCAGCTGATGCGGATCGGCATCTTCCACGCCGCCGCGCGCACCGGTCTGCTGGTACATCGAACTGGCCTTGCGCATGAGTCCGTACGTCATTTCCTGGTCTCCCTTGACTTACTTGGAACTACTGGAGTTCGACAGCTGTTGCAGGGCAGTGGTGAGGTAACTGCTGGTGTTGTTCAACGAAGACATCAGCGTATCCAGGTTGGTGTACTGCTTTTGCAACTGGGTCTGGTACTGCGCCATGCGATTGTCCAGGGCAGTCTGCTGCGTACCGAGCTGATTGAGGCTGTCGTTGAGGCTTTTCACGCGCGTGGCGATGATGCCGGAGCTCGACGTATAGGCGTCCAGGGCAGTGTTGAGCTTGGTGGCGTAGCCGTTGGTGCCTGCAAACAGATCCTGGACCGCATTGGGATTGGCGGTCAGCGCGGCCGTGAGCTTGCCCGAATCCAGCGACATGGTGCCATCGACGTTGCGCGTGATGCCCAGGTTGGCGAGCGTACCGATGCTGTTGCCGCGCACCGCATTGCTGATCACACTGGAAACCGAACGCTCCACGGAGTTCATCGTGGTATCGCCGAACAAG
Organism: Dyella sp.; assembly: GCF_036384435.1. GTDB lineage: Bacteria > Pseudomonadota > Gammaproteobacteria > Xanthomonadales > Rhodanobacteraceae > GSA-30. Next base: position 26,900 of record NZ_DASVMI010000174.1, read on the forward strand.
GCACCGGTCGCCTTGGTGCTGGAGTTGTAATCGAGCGACTGCACGGCCGTGTTATAGGCGTTGTAGGCATCCACAAAGCCCTGGATCGCAGTCTGCGCGGTACTGTTGTCCTGGGTCACGTTGAGTGTGGTTGTGCCCGTCTTGGTCAAGGCAATGGTCACGCCATTGAGCGCGCCGGTCACGTTATTGCTGGCACTGGTGACGTCGATGCCGTCGATGTTGAGCTTGGCATCCTGCGCTTCGTTGTTGCCGGCCGTGCCCAATTGGGTCGCCAGTGCCTGCAAGCCATCGCTGCTGGTGGCATTGGCACTGATGGTGAAGCCGTTGGCGACACCGGTTTTGCTTGAACTGAGCAGGAGTTGGGTACCGCTGGTCCCATTGACCACGGTCGCCACGACACCCGGGTTATTGGAGGCCTTGTTGATCGAACTGGCGATATCGGCCAGGGTCGCTGTGTCGGACACGGCGATATTGAAGCTATTGGCGCCCACCCCGATGGTCAACGACCCCTGCCCCACTGCCTGCGTGCTTGGCAGCACGGCGCTGGAACGTTTCTGGGCAGTCGCCAACTGGCTGACATTGAGCGTGTAACTGCCGGGCACCGCGTTGCTCAGCGTGGTGGCGCTGGCAATCGTGGTATCAGTAACCGCGGCATCGTAACTGGCGAAGGTACTGGTCGTGGTCAGCTTGGCCAGTGCAGCTTGCAAGGTACTGAGCGCCGAACTGAGCGAGTTCAGGCCGGTCAGCTCGGCATTGATCTGGTTAGTCTTGTTGTTGATCTGGTCTTGCGAAGCCGCTTTCTTGGCGTTGACCAGCGCGGTGACGATCGTATTGACGTCCAGACCCGACCCGATGCCTGGCGCGCTGGGGTTGCCCGCGCTGCTCGAACTGGATGAACTGCTGGACGAAGACGAACTGGAGCCGCTTCCGCCGAGCGCATTGAGCAGTGAAGTGAGACTGCTGTTGCCGGACGTTGCGCTGGTAGTGGTAGTCATGACAATCCTTCAGTTTCCGAGCGAAGTCCAACAGCTTTCGCTCAGTCGGAACAACGCTTGCACATACAACAGATAGTCGTGCGATCAAAGGAAAAAACGGTAGCCGGGGTAGCCGCACGCACCGTGCCTATCTCGATATGCCCGGTGTTACGAAGCTCCAGCCGGACGATCCATGACGGTGCCATGGCATGCCATCCGCCTCACGAAGTTTTTCGGCGCAACAGGTCAATTCTTGAGGGTTTTGGTGATGTTTTTCCGTCGAACACACTGAGTCGTGAGACAGTTAGCAAGAGCGATGCCAGCCCTCTCAAGTTATGTTCGCGGCTGCCGACCGGCGCACGAAACCCTTAAAAATCACGGGTTTTTCGATGAACCGATGACGCTCGGCCCGGCATAGCGGCCGTGGACGCCTTGCGTCGAAAAATCGACGCCACGGTGGGTTCGGGGAAGCCGATCACTAAGCGACCTGTAAGGTGGCCGCCGCTGGCGACTGTAAATAGTCAGGAGGAAGACCGGCGTGTCTGCAAACTCTTGCTCTTCGCTGCTGATCACTTGCTTCTGGCAAAAAAAAGCCCCCGCCGGAAAGGCGGAGGCTTTTAGGTACTACAGGACTGGCCGGGTTGGGCCGGCGATTCCCTTGCTTCTGTTACTGCAGGAGCTTGAGCACCTGCTGGGGCTGCGAGTTGGCCTGCGACAGCACCGAGATACCAGCCTGCTGCAGGATCTGCGCCTTGCTCAGGTTCGCCGTTTCAGTGGCGAAGTCCGCGTCCTGGATCGTCGACTGCGAAGCAGTCAGGTTGTCCTTTTCGGCGCTCAACGTGGAGATGGTCGACTGGAAACGGTTCTGGATGGCACCCAGGTTCGAGGTCAGCGTGGACACCGAGCTCAGAGCCACGTCGATGCGCGAGATCAGCGCATTGGCGTCGTCCACGCTCAGCACGTCACCGCCCTGCAAGCTACCGCTGGCGGCAGCCGTGACGGCCGTACCCGAGGTGGTCAGCGTACCTGAACCATTGACCGAGGTGGCATTGGCGAAGATCGAGCCCGTGCTGCTGGCGGTGCCCGAAGCGGCGCCCGTGTCGTTGACCGTCAGGCTGCCCGTCGAATAGACGTTGATGCCCTTGCCGTCGGCGCTGACCGCGGCACTGGTGCCAGGGACGTTGGCGGCGTTGATCGCATCGGAGACGTCCTGCAGGCTGCTGGCCGTGCCGCTCAGGGTCACGGACTTACCATCAGAGCCGGTCAGGCTGATCTTGGACAGGTCCAGGGTGGTGGCGTTGCCGCTGGCATCCTTGAAGGCGCCCGAGATATCGCCGGTCGAGACTTCCGACACCTTGCCCAGCTGGCTGGTCTTGGCACCGCCGCCCAGGCTGATCGAGATCGTCTGGCCGACGTTCGCACCGATCTGGAACGACAGGGTACCGGCCGAACCGTCCAGCACCTTGGTGCCGTTGAAATCGGTCTGGTTGGCGATACGGGTGATTTCCGACAGGCGCTGCTGCACTTCCGTATCGATCGCCTTGCGGTCATCGGCGGTGTAGTTGCCGTTGGCCGACTGTACTGCCAGGTCACGAATGGCCTGCAGATTGGACGTCACTTCGTCCAGAGCCGACTCGGTGGTCTGGGCCAGCGAGATGGCGTCCGACGCATTGGAGCTGGCCTGGCCGATACCGCCGATCTGGGTGGAGAAACGGGTGGAAATGGCGAAACCGGCGGCGTTGTCCTTGGCGCTGTTGATCTTCAGACCCGAGGACAGGCGCTGGGTAGCGGTGGCCAGGGCGCTCTGCGACTTGGACAGGTTGTTCTGCGCGGTCAGCGAGGAAACGTTGGTATTGATAACGAGAGACATGGGTAGGACTCCTGCGAACCGGGCACGCCGGTCAAATTTTGAATGCCGATCCGGCGGGGTTCCGATGGGATGCCATCCGCCTCAGGGAAGTTTTCGGCGCCCGCCCGGCATTCTTTAGAGGCTCGCTTGCTTTTTTTTGGCCTCGCAAAGCCTTTTTCACCCGAGAAAAATCCATTTAATCCCTCAAGTTGCCCCGCTGCCTGCCGAGGCTCGGCCCTTCTTGGCATCAAGCTTGCTCCCTAACCCTCGATAACCGTCGCGTGTCGGGAATCCGTCACGCGAAAGGCTTGTACCAGGACGCTTGCTTGGCTTTTCGGAGGGCGCGACATGCCAAAGATCAATACCGCCGACACCACCTTTCTTAGGGAGGCCAGACCGGCATGAGCACGACCTCGGGCATTCCCCTGCTGGTGGCGCAGTTGCCGGACACGGACGCGCTGATTCCCTATCTGCGCCAGATCGACGCCAACCGCTGGTATACGAATTTCGGCCCTCTGGTGACTCAGCTCGAACAACGCTTCGCGGCAAGCTTTGCGCCCAGTGCGGTTGCGCCCACGGCGATCACCGCATCAAATGGCACCGCTGGCCTGGAATTGGCGCTGTGCGCGCTGGAACTTCCCCCAGGTGCGCGCGTATTGCTTCCCGCGTTGACCTTCGTGGCGACTGCCACCTCGGTGATCCGGTCTGGCTACCGCCCACTCATCGGCGACGTGGATACGGCCACCTGGTTACTCACTCCCGAGATCGCGCGCGCCTATGCATCGCGCCATCGGATCGATGCCGTCATGCCGGTGGCCACGTTCGGCAACCCACAGGACGTAGATGCATGGGATCGTTTCGTCGAGGAAACCGGCATTCCGGTGATCATCGATGCCGCTGGCGCCTTCGGCAATCAACGTACCGGCCGGCGATGTCACGTGGTTTTCAGTCTGCACGCCACCAAGGCGCTGGCGGCTGGCGAAGGCGGCATGGTGGTCAGCCACGACCGCGATCTCACCACGCGCGTGCGCCGCTTGAGCAACTTCGGTATCGATCTCGAACGCGGCAGCCAGGTCTTCGTTGCCGGCGAAAACGGCAAGCTGAGCGAATACCACGCCGCCGTCGCGCATGCCGCGCTGGACCAGTGGCCGATCGTGGCCGAACGCCGACGGGCGGTACAGGCGCGCTACCAGGGCATCCTCCAGCAACACTGTGCAATGTTGGGCATGCAACAACGCCCTGAGCAGGGCATCTATCCGATCCTGGTCGGTCTGCTGCCCGCGGGCATTCGCGCCCGCAATCTGCAACCTGCCCTGCTGGCACAAGGGATCGAGACACGCCAGTGGTATTGCCCCACGCTCGACCATCACCCCGCCTTCGCCAACTTTGCCGTCGGCCCGTTGCCCATCGCGCATGAGCTTGCCGAACGCCTGATCGGCCTGCCCTTCTTCCTGGATATCAGTGAAGAACAGATGCAACGCGTTGCCCGGGCACTTGCCGAGCTCATCCATGCTGATGTGCAGCACAAGGAATACGCATGAACCTTATCGATCCTTCGACCCTGGGTTTTCGCAAGATCGGCCGCAACGTGAAGATCTACGCTGGCGCCCGGATCCTGGGTGCCGAGCACCTGACGCTGGGCGACAACATCATTATTGACGACTTCGTGATGATCTATGCCCGTGCGCCGAGCGTCATCGGCAGCCACGTGCACGTCGCTTCGTTCTGCTCGATTACGGGCGGTGGCGAATTTGTGCTGGGTGACTTCAGCGGGCTGTCGTCGGGCGTACGCATCATCACCGGTTCTGACGACTTCCTCGGTGGTGGCCTGACCAATCCCACCATTCCCGAAGGTTATCGCAGCGTCATGCGATCGCATGTGATGGTAGGGCGACACGCCTTGATCGGCACCAATACGGTCGTCCTGCCCGGCGTGGAAATCGGTGACGGCACAGCTGTCGGGGCAGCCAGCCTGGTCAACCGCGACCTGCAACCCTGGGGTGTCTATGTCGGCGCGCCGGCTCGCCGCGTCCGCGACCGTCCTAGTGAAGCCATTCTGGCGCAAGAGGCAGCACTGGCGGCCAGCCATCCGTTCGAACACGCGGCCTGACCTCGACGCCCACCCAAAAGATAATAGACCATGAGCGGACCGGAACCTTCCATCCTCCAATCCCAGCTGTTGCAGGCCCAGCGTAGCCTCGAACTCATGCAGCAGTTCTTCCGCGAGCACCATGCTCGCGAGAAACAGCGCCTGCGCTCCGGTGATGCGGCACGGCTGGAGCGCATCCGGCAACACCCAGACTATGCGCGCGCCTATGCGGACGAACCGCTGATCTCGGTCATCATCCCCACCTATAACCGTGCAAGGCTCATTATCGAGCGCACCCTGCCCAGCGTGCTGCGGCAAAGTTACAGGCATTGGGAATTGCTGATCATCGGCGATCAGATGAACGACGACCAGGCTGCCCTGCTACACGAGGCTGCGGCGGGCGATCCCCGCGTACACTTCCATAATCTCAAGCGCCGCGGACGGTATCCGGCCAACAAGGGACCTCTGTGGTACGTCGCAGGCACCAAGCCGGTCAATTTCGGCCTGCGTGTCGCACGGGGTGCGTGGATAGCCCATCTCGATGACGATGACGAATTCCTTCCCGACCACCTGGCCCACCTATTGCGGACCGCGCAAGCACAGCGATCCGAATGGGCCCACGGCAAAGTGCAGTTCTACGACGACAACGGCCGCGAGCAAGGTGTGGTGGGCAACGAGTTGCCCGCTCATGGCGGTATTTCACGCATCGGTAGCCTGTACCACGCCGGCCTGAAGACCTTCCGCTACAACGGAGGATGCTGGAAATATTTCTATCCAGGCGACTGGGATCTGTGGGAACGCCTGCTCGACATGGGGGTACGCCACACTCATTTGCCTGACATCACGGCGGTGCATCACGGTGACTATTTCCGTGCTGACGTCGTCGCCGACGAAGGTGCCATCACATTTACCCGTCGAGTGCTCAGTCCTGACGAGGCTTATCGAGAATGGCGCTCACGACTGCGCCTGAATCGGCCGCAGGTCGTGAAAGCCACCGAGCGCAACGCAGCGGTCGCCATCGACGTAGCCGTGATCGACCCGCACGGTGATGTCCCTGCACTGCGCCGAAGCCTTGAGAGCCTGGCAGCCCAGACGCACCACACCTTCAATGTCCACGTTTTCTCCAATCATGCGCCTGAACTGGCCCAAGGCATCCGCGTCCATGCCCTGGCTGGCGATGGCATAGGGTCATTCGATGCATGGGCAAACACCAGCACCGCCGACCTGTTGCTACCGCTGTGGGCGGGCGACGAACTGGACGAACATGCCCTTCTGATCCTGGCCGATCACGTGCAGGCGCAACCGGACCTGGCCTGCTGGTACGTGGACGAGGATGCGCAGGGACGCGATGGCTACGAACAACCCCTGTTCAAGCCAGACATCAATCTGGATTTGTTGCGTAGCTATCCATACATAGGACGCACGCTGGCCGTACGACGCGAGCTATTTGTCGCGTTAGGCGGCTGGAACGATGCGTACGGCCCCCTTGCGCACGTGGATTTTGCATTCCGGGTGATCGAACAGATCGGCCTGCCGGCCGTGGCGCATATCCCTGAGGTGATCTATCACGCCGGCACGGCGCATGCGCAGTGGATGAGCCAGCCCGAGGTGGCTGAGCAATCGCCGCGTGTGGTACAGGCGCACCTTGCCCGCCTGGGCGTAGCCCACGAAATGCAGTCCGCAGGCCTTCCCGGTGTCAATCGCATACGTTATATCCACGAGCACAAGCCACTGGTGTCGATTATCGTACCGACGCGCGACCAGTTACCTATGCTGAATGGCCTCATCGATAGCCTCATCGACCGTACGCGCTATCCTCGCTATGAACTGCTGATCGTGGACAACGACAGCCGCGATCCAGCGGCCTGCGCCTATCTGGACGGCATCGAAAAACTGGGCAGCCAGCAAGTCCGCGTACTGCGCTACCCGCATCCATTCAACTATTCGGCCATCAACAACTTCGCCACAGCCCAGGCACGCGGCGAATATCTGATCCTGCTCAACAACGACACGGCCATCCTGCAAGGCGACTGGATCGAAGCCCTGCTGCATCACGCGCAACGACCCGAAGTCGGCATCGTCGGCGCCAAACTGCACTATCCGGACGGGCGAATCCAGCACGGCGGCGTGGTATTGGGGTTGCGTGGCCCGGCCGATCACCCCTTCATCGGCGCCGAGCCAGACGCGCCTGGCTACATGCAACGCCTGCAAGTGGACCAGAATTACACTGCCGTCACCGCCGCCTGCCTGATGATTCGCCGATCCGTATATGAGGAAGTCGGCGGCCTGGACGAAGAAGTCTTCAAGGTCTCGTATAACGATGTTGACCTTTGCCTGAAGGTACGTGCTGCCGGCTACCTGAGTGTTTGGACGCCTTACGCGCGCCTGATGCACGAAGGCAGTGTCAGCCAGAACAAGGTCGATACCACCGCGCAGGAAGCCAAGTTGACTCGGTTCCGGGGCGAGCAGCGAGCCATGTATCGCAAGTGGTTGCCGCTGCTGGCGCGCGATCCGGCCTATAACATCAACCTCAGCTTGCACGATGAGGGCTTTCTGCTCTCGCCTCAACGCGAGATGGCCTGGCAACCATTTGCCAGGCCGCTTGCACCGCGCATCCTGGCCCATCCCGCCGATGCCAACGGATGTGGCTATTACCGCATCCGCCATCCTTTCACGGCGATGCAGGAGGCGGGACTCATTGAGGGAAGCGTGAGCGACCGGTTGCACCTGCCCACGACGATCGAGCGCATCGATCCCCAGGTCATCGTGTACCAGCGCCAGCTGTCGGACGAGCAATTGGATGCGATCGGTCAGGTCGCGGATATGTCCGGCGCCTTCCGCGTCTATGAACTGGACGACCTGCTGACTAATCTGCCACTCAAGAGCGCACACCGCGGCGACATGCCCAAGGACATCCAGAAATCACTGCGTCGCGCGATGGGCATGGTCGATCGTTTCGTAGTGTCCACGCCCGAATTGGCCAATGCCTTCAGCTCGCTGCATTCGGACATCCGGGTCATTCGCAATCGTTTGCCGCTGGATTGGTGGTCCAACCTGGACGTCTCGCGCGCGCCGCGTGAAAGGCCACGCGTCGGCTGGGCCGGTGGTATCAGTCACCGAGGCGACCTGGAATTGATCGCTGATGTCGTGCGGGATCTGGCCGATGAGGTGGACTGGGTCTTCATGGGCATGTGCCCGGACAAGCTCAAGCCATACGTCAAGGAATTCCATCCAGGGGTACGCATCAACCAATACCCGGCACGCCTGGCCGCGCTTAAGCTCGATCTTGCCGTGGCCCCGCTGGAGGACAACCTGTTCAACGCCTGCAAGAGCAACTTGCGCCTTCTTGAATACGGCATCTGCGGCTTCCCGGTCGTATGCAGCGACATCGCCTGCTATCGCGACGACCTGCCAGTCACACGCGTGAAGAATCGCTACAAGGATTGGATCGGTGCCATTCGCGCGCACTTGGCCGATCGCGACGCATTGGCCTGGGCAGGCGATCGCCTGCGTGAAGCGGTATTGCGCAACTGGATGCTGGCGGGCGAGAACCTGGTGGAATGGCGCGACGCGTGGACGCCTGGTTGAATGCTTGGGGACGTCGAGTTGGAAGCGCGAGCTCGCTCGCTGTAAAGCCGTGCCCGCAGCGCTGTAACGGGACAACGGGTCAAGCAAGAGTCACGGGAGCGCGCCTAACAGGGACGAGACGCGCTCTACGGTTGAACCGCAAAGCACCTCGTTCGCAGGAGCGAATTTATTCGCGACGCAATCTACGATGCTGTCGCAGGTTGGGGTTGTTTGAACCTCCAAGCCGCGACTTCGTCAAGGCGTGCTCCACGACTGAAGTCACTCCTGCAGGCGTGGCTTTCTGAGCGCTGTCGCGATTGCCCGTCACTTCAGATAGTTGAACAGGGTCATCGTCTTCATCTGGGCAAAGACTTGTTGCGAGGCCTGCAAGGCCGATGACTGCAAAGACAGGTTACTGATGGCGGTGTAGGGATCGACATCCTGTACGCTCTGCAAAGCCGAAGTATAGGTCACATTGAGATCGGCATAAGCGGTGCTCTGCTGATCGAGTGTATTGAGACGATTGCCGATCTTGACCTGCGTGTTGGTCACCGCGTTTTGCGTCTGGTCGATCGTTTCCAACTGCCGGTTGATCGTATTGGCCAACTGCGTATCGCTATCGCCACCGCCAAGCGCCGAAATGACGTTATTGAACGCCGAGAAGATGTCCTGCGACTGGTTGGTTTGCACGCTAATCGTGTCGCCCGCGGACGGTGTACCGCTCAGGCCGATGGAAAAGCCGTCGAAGCTGACATTGCCGCCATCGCTGTAGGAGCCGGTGACCGGATTGCCGCTGCTGTCGAGAATCGCGTTGCCGCTGGCATCGGTCGCCGTCCAGGTGCCACCGTTCCCAAACGTGATATTGATCGCGCCGCCCGTGGAAAGTTTGGCTGCATTCCAGGTATTAGTGTCGGTCACGCTGCTGTCGCCGACGATCATGGTGCCCGTATTGCCGCTGCCCGCGCTGGCCACGAACGAGCCATTGCCCGCCGGCAGGTTCATGAAGATGCCGTCGCCTGCGTCGCCAATGGCAATTTGCAGGCTCGATCCCACCGCGGTGGTCAACTGGCCATCATTGCCGTTGTATGTCACCGAACCATCCGCCGCCTTGGCGAACGGCACTGTCGTGGTGCTAGTGCCGGCAAAAATGGCCGAACCGTAGTTGTCCGTGGTGTTGGCCAGTTGCACCAGTTGGTCGCGTATCTGCGACAGCTCCGTCGCCATGTTCTGGCGATCGGTTGGGGACAAGGTACCGTTGACACCACCCAGTGCCAGCGTGCGCGCGCGGTCGAGCAGCGAGGTGACCGAATCGAGCGCGCCGCCTTCGGTGGTCAGTCGCGTATTGGCCGCATTGATGTTGGTGGTGTACTGCGCATTGCTGTCCAGAATGTGATTCAGGCTCAGCACCTGCGCCGCGCCAACCGGATCGTCCGATGCCACGTTGATGCGCTTGCCGGTGGTCACCTGATTCTGCGTCGTGGCCAGCGAACTTTGCTGGTTGAGCATCGTGGTAACCGATTGCTGATATTGCCAACTTGTGGAAATTCGCATGGCTTACCCCTGGACCGCTTGCAGCAGGCTGGCAAAAATGGTCTGCGCCGTGGTGATGATCTGGGCCGACGCTTGATAGGCCTGCTGATACTTCACCATGCTGGCCGCTTCCTCGTCCATGTTCACGCCAGAGACGCTCTGCTGAGCACTCATGGCCTGGTTGTACAGGCTGGTCTGCGTGCTCAGATTGCTCGCTGCCTGACTACCAGCGGTGCCGATGAAGGTGGTGAGGTTGGCATACGAATCGAGTACGGAAGTCTTGCCGCCGTTGAGAACGCCGCCGTCGGCAAGTGCCGCCATGGCCAAGGCGTTCGAGTTGTCATTCAAGCCATTGCTATTGGCGGCAATGTTGAAGCTGTCATTGGCCGCTGGCGTGCCCGTCAATGTCAGGCTCCAGCCATTGGCGGTGATCGGCTGTCCGGCCGTATACGTCCCCGACGCAAGTACGTTGCCACTGCCATCGGTCACCTGGTAGGCACTAGCCGATGTAAAAGTGACCTTGGCATTGCTCAGCAACGCGGCATTGCCCGAATCGGTGACATTGATCGAGCTGAGCTTGGCGCCGCCATTGTTGCTGCTTGCCGGCGTGGCGGTCAGCGCCGCCGCCGCGGCAATCTTGCCGGGATCGGTCTGCACCACCTTCAACGACGTGGCGGCATCGCGAGTCGGCTGAATGACGAAGCTGTCGCCCGCCTGGGCCGTGCCGGCGCCAACGTTGAACGTCAGGCCATCGGCGGAGAAACTGCCATCGGGGTTAGTCGTCGTCGGCACGCTCTGGCCGCTGCTGGTACGCAGGTTCCATGCCGTACCGTCATAGCTGAGCGTGTAGTCAGAGGCGGTCAGCTTGGAAACGTCGCTGATGCTTGCCGACACCGTGGTCGTACCGGTATTGCGTGAGGAGGCAAGTACGGTAGGCGTGGGCGCATTGAAGATCGGTGAACCAAGATTCCCGCTCAGATCCAGGCCCTTTGCCTGCTGTGCATTGATGCTGGACGACAGCGCGACAGCGGCCTGACCAAGCTGGTTCTGTGCCGGGTTGAGCACATTGTTGCGGTAATCAAGCAGTGCTCCGAGGCTGCCGCCGCTCAGTTTGGTCGTCGTGTCGTTGCCGGCGCTATCGAAAACATCAGTCTGGCCGGGATCATAAGCATTGTTACCCGCTGACATCGCGAACGACTTGTTGCCGGCCACCAGGCTCTGCCCGCTGGACGTATAGATGCTGATGCTGCCATCGTCTTCGGCTACCGTGGAAATACCCACATAGCCGGACAGCGACTTCACCAGGCTATCGCGCTGGTCGAGGATGGCGTTGGGCACCTGGCCCGGCGCCGTCTGGCGAATCTGCGCATTGAGACTGGCGATCTTGGACGCGGCGTCGTTGATGCTGTTGACGGTATTACTGATCTGGCTGTTGACCTGGGTTTGCTGGGCGTTGAGCTGCTGCCCCAGCGTGTTGAACAGCGCGGCCGTCGAGCCAGCACTGCCAAGCAATGCCGTGCGGCTGGAGGAATTACCCGCCGAGTTGGCCAATGTACTGAAAGCCGCGTAGAAATCGTCCAGGCTGCCTTGCAGGTTACCGCTACCCGTCAGCACGCCATTGAGGGCCGTATTGAGATTATTGTACGTATCGGCGCGTTGCAGGCTCGAATTCTGCTGCCAGACAGCCGTGGTCAGGTAGCTGCTATAGGCACGCTGTACCGACTCGACGTTGACGCCGCCACCGATGGTGTAACGCCCATTGGGCTGGCCGATTTGTTCGGACTGAATCACGGTCTCGCGGCTGTAGCCATCCGTGTTCAGGTTGGCGAGGTTGTTGCCGACCGTGCTCAAAGCGACTTGCGCCGCGTTGAGGCCGGAAACACCGATGTTGAGCATGTTCGCCATGAAACGGTCCTAAGGCTTTGCTAGAGAGGTGTCGGCAAATTGACGGCATTCTTGAGCACGCCGATCGCCTGGTCGATTTCCCGTCCCATGGCATCGGTTACCGCGTCGGTCGCACTTGAAGCGGCCTTGCCCGCCAGGCTGGCGGCCTTCTGCGCGGCCTGTTCGGCGGCGGCCAAGGCCTGGCGCATGATGGGGCCATTGGCGATCGCCGCAACTTTGTGGGCGTAGCTGGGATCGGTAGCGTAGCCGCCAGCAACCAAGCCCTTGGCAAAACCCAGCACGTCGTCGCCATGGCCCTTGGCACCGGCGTAACGCGGGTTTTCGCCGATCATGCGCGCGTAGTCGGCAAACGACTGGCCCGCATTGTCGTAAGCCCGGAAATTGGCCTGCTTGCGTACCGCTAAGCCGTCTTCGTACTCCAGAGTCGAAACAGCGACCTTCTTGCCATCCCAGTTGGAGCCGGCCTTGATGCCGAACAGGTTGTTGCTGGTCTGGCCCCCGCCGTGCGGCATGTGCTTGCCCCACTGCGTTTCCAGGGCAGCCTGCGCAAGCACCGCACGCACGGATACGCCGAGCTTCTTGGCTGCCTCCTGGGCATGCGGCAAAAGCTTGGTAACGAAGTCGGCCGCATCCTGCGGTAGGAACGGCTCGACTTTGTTCGCCGCAGCCTGGACAGAACTGGCCGCATTGTCGAGACGCTTTTGCAGGTCATCGGCTGACGTCACGCCACCGCTCCCGCTACCGTGCCCATTCAGGCCGCCCAGTTGCTTGACCAGCATCTGCGCAATACCCAGACCATTGCCATGCTGGGACAGGTTGATCGACAGCTGCTGATCGAACATGTCGCGCCACGAGTCACCGGCCTGGCTATCGGTCAGCCCGTCGCCCATGCCTGCATCGCGCATCGACTTGAGCATCATCTGCGTGAAGATTGATTCGAATTGCTTGGCGACCTGCGGCAACGCCGATTTGGCATCGCCCTGCGCGGCTGCGCGCATGCCTGTGAACCCGGACAGGTCTGTCCAGGTGTTGACGCTCTGCAAGGTGGCGTCATTGACGGCCATGTCAGATCACGACCAGTTCGGCATGCAGCGCACCGGCCTGCTTGAGCGCCTGCAAGATGGAGATCAGGTCGCTCGGCGCCGCGCCGACCTGGTTGACCGCGCGAACGATCGAATCCAGGCTCACCCCAGGGCCGAACTTGAACATGTGGGCGCCGTCTTCGCTCACCGAGACACTGCTGTTCTGCACAACGGCCGTCTGCCCACCACCAAAGGCATTGGGTTGGCTGACCGCCGGCTGTTCGCTGATGGTGACCTGGATGGCGCCATGAGCCACTGCGGCGGCACTGACACGCACGTCCGAACCGATCACCACCGTTCCGGTGCGTGAGTTGACCACCACGCGCGCGGGTGCATCGCCCGGTGTCACATCAATGCCCTGGATAGCACCCAGCCAGGCCACCTTCTGCGAAGGATCCACCGGGCCACGTACCACCACCGAGCCACCATCTTGCGCACGGGCAGTGCCCGCACCGTAGATGCGGTTGATCGCATCGACGATACGCGACGCCGTCACGAAGTCTGGCGTGTTGAGATTGAGCATCAGGTCAGCACTCTGGCCAAACGCCGAGGCCACGCTGCGCTCTACCGTGGCGCCATTGGGGATGCGGCCGCTGGCGGAGATGTTCACCTGCACGCTGGAACCGCTCTTGCCCTGGGCGCTGATCCCACCGACCACCACGCTGCCTTGGGCGATTGCATAGGTATTGCCATCGGCGCCGCGTAACGGAGCCATCAAAAGCTCGCCACCGCGAATACTCTTGGCATTGCCGATGGAAGCCACAGTCACATCGATCACCTGACCGGGCTTGGCGAACGGCGGCAAGTCGGCAGTGATGGTGACCGCAGCGGCATTCTTAAGCTGGGGGCGGGCGTTGGCAGGCACTGTCACACCGAACTGTTGCAACATGTTTTCCAGGCTTTGCGTGGTAAAGGGTGCCTGCGTGGTCTGGTCGCCGCTACCGTCCAAGCCCACGACCAGCCCGTAACCGATCAACTGGTTGCTACGCACGCCGGCGACCTGCGCCAGGTCGCGCACCTTGTCTGCATGTGCATTGGCCGCGATCAACAGCGATACCGCGGCAGCGGTACTGGCCAGGACGTGCTTGATCAGACCGATCACCAGGCGCGTATTCATCAGTAGGGCATCCACTTGGAGCTGAAGAAGCGCGACAGCCAACCCTTGGTATTGGCGTCGGCAAGCGTGCCGCGACCGGCATAGGTGATGCGGGCATCGGCCACGCGCGTGGACGGCACACTGTTGTCCTGGCCGATATCCTGCGCGCGCACGATACCGGAGATGCGCACCAGCTCCTGGCCCTGATTGATGGTCAGCCACTTTTCGCCACGCACCATCAAGTTGCCGTTGCTCAGGCGCTGCGCTACGGTCACGGTGATCTGCCCGGTAAGCTGGTTGCTCTGGCTGCTGCTGCCATTGCCGTCAAAGGTACGCGCGGCATTGGTGGAGATGTTGGCCGCCTTGCCGCCGAACTTCAACGACTGGCCAAGGATGGTGGGCGCGTCGATGCCGCTCTTATCCGTCTTGCTGGTGCTGGTCTCGGATTTCTTGCTGGCCTGCGTGCTTTCGATCAGCGTGATGGTGAGAATGTCACCCACTCGATGCGCACGAGGGTCGGAAAACAGTTCCATGTTCTGCGCATCATGATAGATCGAGCCATCGGCCTGTGGAGCGGCCTCCGGGGCGATCGGCGCCGTCGCGGCCCATTGCGCATCGTCCTTTTGCGGCGCGTCCATGGCGCAGCCAGCCAGCGCGGCCATGACCAGCGCGGCGAGAGCGAAACGCGAAAAGACGATCGTGCTCATAGTTTGTCCGTCAGGTCCTGCAGCATCTGATCGGTGCTGCTGATGGATTTGGAATTCATCTCGTAGGTACGCTGGGTTTCGATCATGTTGACCATCTCTTCCACCACGTTGACGTTGGAAGATTCCAGCGAACCCTGGTTAAGCTGGCCCATGCCGTTCAGACCAGGCTGCCCGGTCTGCGGCGTGCCGCTGGCAGCGGTTTCGAGGTAGAGGTTCTGGCCCATCGGTTGCAAGCCGGCGGCATTGACGAAATCGGCCAGTTGGATCGTGCCGATGGTCTGCGGCGTGGTCGTGCCATTAGCCGTCACGGTGACCGTGCCATCGGTGCCGATAGTGACCGAACCGACATTGGGCGGCAGCGTGATCGCTGGCTCAAGCGGATAGCCGTCACTGGTGACCAGCTGTCCGTTCTGGTCCGGGTGCAATGCGCCATCGCGGGTATAGGCGATGCTGCCATCGGGCATGCTTACCTGGAGGAAGCCGTTGCCACCAATGGCCAAGTCCAGCGAGTTGCCAGTCTGGGTGGGATTGCCCTGCGTGAAGATTTTCTGCGTACCGACGATCTTCACGCCGGTACCGAGCATCAGCCCGGTAGGCGACTGCGTCTGTTCGGTGGTCTGGCCGCCAGCCTGACCCTTGTTCTGGTAGATCAGGTCCTGGAACGATGCGCGCGAGCTCTTGAATCCCGTGGTGTTCGCGTTGGCGATGTTATTGGAGATCACATCCATGCGCGTCTGCTGCGCATCGAGGCCGGTCTTGGCAATCCACAGGGAAGAAAGCATGGGTTCGCTCCGAAAGAGTTCGATGAAGCTTTAGGCAACCTTCATGCCATACAGCCCGGTCATGGCAAAGGCTTTGTAGCGAGTCGAGAAAAAAGTGCTCGAAAGATGCAAAAACACCACAAAAAAGGGGTTTATCAGCTTGCCTGCAACAACTGCTTGGCCGAGTCGGCATCGTCCTCGGAGGTGCGAATCGACTTGACCTGCATCTCGTACTGCCGTGACAGCGAGATCATCTTCACCAGCTCCGTCGAAGGATTGACGTTGCTGCCTTCCAGAGTGCCGGAAGTCAGACGCACCGTATCGTCGTTCGCCGCCTGGCTACCATCGCTCATGTGCATCAGGCCATCACTGCCCATCTGCATCTGGGCAGCATCGGGATTGACCAGCTTGATCCTGTCGACCGTAGCGATGGTCTCAGGTCCTTGCCCGAGCGGCACGGTGGAGATCGTGCCATCACTCCCGATAACGACCTTGGCCGTGTCAGGCAGGTTGATTGGACCGGAGTTACCCAGCACGGGATTACCTCGCGAGTCGGTCAGGCCACCATCGGCCGTCATCTGCAAGTCGCCGGCCCGGGTATAACCCTCACCGCCATCGGGGGTCTGCACGGCAATCCAGCCGCTACCCTGCAACGAGACGTCGAGCGAACGTCCCGTCGTGCTGATGGGCCCTTGCGCGGTATCGGCCCCGATACCCTGGGCCACGGCATTGATGCGCGTACCCAGCCCCTGGCCGAGCACGGGCACGCTCTGGAATGCATCGAGCTGCGACTTGAAACCGACCGTGGATGCGTTGGCCAGATTGTGGGCAACGGCATCCTGGGCACGCATGATCTGCGTGGCCCCGGTCATCGCGACATATACGGAACGGTCCATGGCAGCCCCTCGATGCTAGTGGTTAGCGCGAAACGGCGTTGAACAGCGCCGACGACAGCGTGTTGTCGGTCGACAGCACCTGCGCATTGGCCTGGTAGGAACGCTGCGCCTGGATCATGTTGACCAGCTGCGCGGTGGTATCGGATGTATTGGACGACTCCAGCTGACCGGCTTCGATACTGCCGAACTGCCCGGTGTTGGCGGTGCCCATCACCGCCGTACCCGAATCGCTGCTGGCCGCCCAGTTGGTGTTACCCAGCTGACGTAGCCCCTGCTCGTTCGAGAAATTGGCGATGGCGACCTGACCCAGCACCGAGCTGGTGGTGTTGGAGTAGTGCGCGGTGACGACACCTTTGCTGTCGATGTCGATATTGGTCAGTGTGCCGGCCTCGGAGCCATCCTTGGTGATCGTGCCCGGCGTGTAGTCGGTACCGAACTGCGTAGTATTGGCGAAGTTCAACGTCAGCGTCATCGGGTTGGAACCGTTGCCGAGGTTGATCGAGTTGTACGCGAGCGTGCCCGTGGTCGGCGTGGCCAATTGCCCGGACGAATCAAAGGTCAGCTGCTGCGGCGGCGTGGTATCGGCCGACTGGCCGTCCACGTACAGGTGCGTATCCCAGGTATTGGTGCCGGTCTTGACGTAGTACACCGTCGCCTGGTGCGTGCCTCCCTGTGAATCGAATACCGAGAACGTGGTGGCATTGGTGTAGCTGTTGGCATCGGTCGGGCTGAACGGCGTGACCGTCGGGTCAGCGGCGCTGGCCGGCAGATTGGCCACGATGCTGGCCTTGGTGGTAGCGCTGGCAGTGCTCTGCGAGGTCACCAGCTTCAAGTTGGTCAACGTGCTCATGTCGAACGAGCCATTGCCGGTCGGCGGGTACACTTGCAATTTGTAGCCATCGTTGCTGACCACGGTGCCGTCATCGAGCTTCTTGAAGTCGCCCGCGCGGGTATATGCGATGCCAGCACCCGTGTTGAGCACGAAAAAACCATTGCCGTTGATCGCCATGTCCAGGCTGTTGCCAGTAGTCTGGGTATCGCCCTGGGTAAATTGTTGTGCCACATCGGACAGACGCGCGCCACCACCGACCGCGGTGGCATTGAGATTCAGGCCGGTCACCGCGTACACGTCTGCAAACTCCGCGCGCGAGCCTTTGAAGCCCACCGTCTCGGAGTTGGAGATGTTGTTAGCGATGACGTTGAGGCTTGACTGGGCGGCGTTGATACCGCTGAGTGCTTGGTTCAGAGCCATGCATTAGTTCCTCGGAAAGGTGAAGCGCTCGGACGCGTCGCGTCAGAGAATTTGCGCGACCTGGCTCAGCGGAACACCGCCTACACCAGCCACTTGGAGATAGGTGCCAACGCTGCTCCCTCCGAAGCCGACACCCGAGACCTTGCCAGCCACATACGTGTCGGCCGTACCGCTGCTGCCATCGGCGTTGGTGACCTTTGCCGATAGCGAATAGGAACCGTTGGACACCACGTTGCCGCTGTCGTCCTTGCCATCCCAGGTGAACTGGGACAAGCCCGCGCTGGCATTGGTCACCGTGATGTGGCGGATCGCATTGCCTGCGGCATCGCTGATAGTCACTGTGGCCGTGCCGGCGGCGGAGAAATTCAGCGCGCCACCGGCCGAATCGCTGCTGTCCAACGTCATACTGGTGGCCGGCACCAGCACTTCGCGATTGAGCAGCGACGACGAGTTGATCACTTGCGAGGTCTGCATCGAGTTGTTGACGCTGGTGCTCAACGCTTGCAGGTTGGTGTTGAGATCCTGCGTGGCCTGCAATTGGCTGAATTGCGCCAGCTGCGCCACAAACTGCGAGTTGTCCATCGGATTGGTCGGGTCCTGCGCCTGAAGCTGCGCGGTCAGCAACTTCAGGAAATCGGCCTGGCTTACCGACGCCGAAGTGGCCGTGCTGGACGATGAACTCGAGCTGCCAGTGCCGCCCGTAGTCTGTGTGGAGGTATTGGTATTGACGGTAGTCATTTGCCTGTCCGGGTTACTTGCCGATATCCAGCGTCTTGAGCATCAGTTGCTTGGCGGTATTCATGACTTCGACGTTGTTCTGGTACGAGCGCGATGCGGAAATCATGTTCACCAGTTCGTCGATCGGGTTGACGTTGCTGCCATAGACATAGCCGTTGGCATCGGCCATGGGATTGCCCGGTTCGTAGCGTGAGGAAATATCAGCCTGGCTTTCGCTCACGCCGATCGTCTGCACGCCGTCGGTACCGTCGCTTTGCGATGTCGCGCCCGCCGATTGCAACGCCTTGCTGTGCAAGGTCGCGAACAAGGGCTCCTTGGCACGGTAAGCGGCCTCGGGCGTACTGCTGACGGTGTCGGCATTGGCCAGGTTGCTGGCCACCGTATTGAGCCGCGTCGACTGCGCGGCCATGCCGGTACCGGCGGTATCGAAAATCTTGAACAGGGAGGACATCAGCTCTGGCCCTCGGTAATGGCTGTGCGCAGCATGTGAATCTGCGCCGTGATGAAACTGAGGCTAGCCTGGTAGTGCACGGTATTGCCGGCAAAAGCGGCCTGTTCGACCTGGGTATCGACCGTGTTGCCATCCATCGACGGCTGGGTGGGCACGCGGTACGAAAGCTGGTCGGCGGCGCCGGCGGTCGGGTCGATCTGTCCTTGTGTCGGCGTGCTCATGGCCAGCTTCCCGCTGCCGGCCTGGCTCAGGACCTGTCGAAAATCGATGTCCCGCGCGAGGTAATCAGGCGTATCGGCATTGGCCATGTTGCCCGCCAACACTTCGGCACGCTTCTGCCACAGCCCCAGGGCCTGGGTATGCAGTCCGAACAAGTTGTCGTTGATCTGTGCCATACCAAGCTCCCCACGGCGGTCTACGCGTGAGGCTTGAGGCAATATGTGTGCCACGCTCTGGAAAATGGCTTGGCAGCTGGATTTGCGAGGGGTGAGCCCGACTCAGGCGAGCATCAGGAGTCGAAATTCCGACGCGACTCCTGCACGTGTTATCGGCGCCGCCCTCCAAGACTTTAGCTCTCTAGGGAGGTAAAGCCGGCCGCTGCGCGGCCTGTAAACAGCAAAAGGTAACAGGGAGAGCCAAAGACCACGCCTTCCCATCCTCCTCAACCCACCGCCCCTGGTCCTGACTCTTTAACTTTTTACAGGCTGCGCAGCAGCCAGCCTCACAGGCCAACCCTCGGCGGCCAAGTGGCATGCGCCTTGCTTCCTCAAGCTCAGCCCTCCCCTGCCGATCCGGGGAGTCGAGACTTCTTATCGGGAACGTGCCTCTCCATGAGCTTCATCCGCAGCAAACAACTTGCCGACCTGGCCAAGGCCGCCGCCCATGGCGACAAGGAGCTGGTCGAGCGGCTGTCGCGCGAAAACCCAGCGATGGCACAGGCCCTGGCCCCGCTGCTGGCGCTGACTGCGCCGGTCGAGCCGGCGGCCGTCGCGCTGCAAGCGGTGGAACAGCAGAGCCTGATGTTGAATGCCGCCCAGGCTTTGCTGCGCGAGCATGAGGCGCTGGAAAGCGCCACGGCCGAGAGCCGCGCCAGCGTCGGACGTTTGACGGACAGCGGCGCCGGGATTTCGTCGGGCCTGCAGCAGACAGCGCATGGCATCGACCAGGCGCGCGAAACCACGCGCCATAGCGCGGCCACAGTCACTGAGGTCGATGGCCAGTTGCGTCTGCTACGTAGCGCGCTATCGGCCATGAACCGGAACCAGGCTCGCCTGGCCGAACAGGTGGCCCAGATCCGAAAGCTGACCACCAGCGTGAAGGACATCGCGCACCAGACCAACCTGGTGGCGCTCAATGCGGCGATCGAAGCTGCGCGCGCAGGCGAAGCCGGCAAGGGCTTTGCCGTGGTCGCCGATGAGGTCAAGCAGTTGGCCGAAAAGACCGGACAGGCGACCGGTGAGATCGAATCCATGACCGGCTCGATCGGCGAGTTCTCCCAGCAACTGGACATTGACGTGCAGCAAGGCATGCAACGCCTGGAGAGCGCGCAGGATCGCATCAATCATACCGGTACCACGCTGCGTGAAGGCGCCGAGGTGCTGCAAGGCGCTATCGCACGCTTGCAGAGCCTGCAGCAGAGTACCGATGCCCAGGCTGCCCGCGTCACGACCGCGCAGGCCGCGCTTGGCGCTTTGCAGAAGCGTACGGTCGAGGCGCGCCGCCAAGCCGAGGCGCTCGACCGCGCCTGCGTGCTGTCGCACCGCATGTGCCTGGGCTGGCTCGACCAGGATGCCGAACACTCGCTGGCCGGCCTCAGCCTGAGCCTGCGCGAATCCATCCAGGGGTTGCGTCAAGCGATGGAGCTGGCGCTGCACGAACCGGCCGCGCTCGATCGCCGCTGGTTCGACACCAGCGTGCTCGACCACGTCATGAATCGCCTCAGCGACAAGCACGCCACGCACCCTGCCGCCAACGAACTGGTAGCCGCCGGGCGCCGGCTGCGTGAACACACCGACACCTTCGTGGCCCTGCTTGGCCAGGGCGACCTCAAACACGCGGCCGATTATCCCAGCCGCGTCGAGGCCGAACGCGAAACCATTCACCAGCACCTGAGCCATCTGCTGGGGGACGCGATTGTATGAAGCCACGTACGATAGCCATGTCTGGCAACCTGGCCATGGCGTTCGCGCTGTGCGGGGGCGCATGGCTGTGCGTAGCGCCAGCGGCAAGAGCCACGCAGTCGTCGGAAGGCCTGCGCCAGATCGCCGAGAAAACCCTGCGAGAACATTTCGTAGCAACTGGCAACCGGGCAGTCGTCCAGGCCGACAAACTCGATTCTCGCCTGCAATTGCCCGATTGCCCCTCCTCACCCAAGGGCAGCGTCGCCAATGAAGCGCGCCCGTCCGCTCGCATGGCTGTGGAAATCAGCTGCCCCATCGCGGGCGGCTGGCACATCCGCGTGCCGGTGAAATTGCAGTTGTTCCGCAATGTGCTGGTGACCATCCACCCTCTGCAACGCGGCGACGGAGTGACGGCAGCCGACGTACGAAGCGAAGAGCGCGACATCACCCGCCTGGGCTACGGTTACATCGACTCACTCGACCAGCTGCTCGATCGGTCGATGTCTCGCCCCGTGATGGCCAATACCGTACTCACCCCGGCCGCCCTGGGCGGCCGCCAGACCGTTCGCGCGGGTGACCACGTGCAGATGATTGCGCGCATCAGTGGCATCGAAGTACGCGCCACCGGCACTGCCCTTGGCAGCGGCGACACCGGCGCCCGCCTGCGGGTGCGCAACGACAGCTCCGGGAAGCCCGTAGACGCTATCGTGCGCGACGCAGGGCTGGTTGAGGCGCTTCCGTGACGCACTTTGCATTAATCTGTCCGACCGGCGGCTCAAGGGGGCTAAAGTTCCTCTCAAGTCCGCCGATAGCTTTGACTGGCAAGACCCGAATCCCTTCGTGTCAGGCATAAGAGAACCGCCATGAACACCACGATCACCTCCAACGGACTGCCGGTGCTCCCGCAGGCCCAAAGCAGCCAGAACGGTGCCAGCGCGCAGGACGCTTCGTCCGCGAACGCCAAGCCGGCCGCTTCGGCACCCGCGACCGACAGCGTCAAGCTGACCGACTCAGCCCGCGCCCTGACCCAGGCCGCGCAAGCAGACAAGAGCAGCGAGGTCAACCAACAGAAAGTCGATCAGATTCGCACCGCGCTGGCCAACGGCAGTTACAAGCCAGATCCGGCTCGTATCGCCGATCGCCTGATCTCGCTCAACAACCAGATTTCTGGCCAGTAAGCCATGGGTGCCCGGCTGCTGGCCGAAATGCACGATGCGCTGTCAGCCGTATTGGCTGAGATGCAAGGCGCTGTCGCCGATCTGGAGCAGGTGCTGAGCGACGAGCGCGCCGCCCTGGACCAAGCCGATGCCGAGGCACTCAATCGTGCCGGGGAGCAGAAGCAGCGCCTGATGCATGCGCTTGAACAACTGGATGCCGAACGCGTGCAGTTGTCGCACAACATGGATTCGCCCAGTGACATCCATCAGCAAACCTGGTCGGGCATCCTCAAGTCGCTGGCGGCCTGTCAACAGGCCAACCAGCGTAATGGCGACATTGTCGAACAAAGGCTTCAACACGTCAGGCGCGCCCTGGCCGTTCTCACGGGCGGCAAGGATGAAGTCGACGTCTACAACCCAACAGGTAGGGTCCGCGGCGGTTTCCGCTCGGTGTCGCTGGCGCAAGCCTGAGCCTGGCTGGGTTGTTATCGGGGGCCGTCGCGGCATGCGCCCGTGCGACGGTGGGAATGATTGGCACGAATCGCGAGCCCGCTGCGTCGCGGTCCGGACAAGCATCGATGAATTTTCATGAGTGACACTACTGTTGCCAGCAACGTGCCTGAAGCCTATCTAGCCGCCACCTTCAACGAAGTCCCGCTACCGGTCGTCCGCGTTCCCATGCTGGATCGCGAAAACCAGCTGGTGGCCTATGAACTGATCATCCAGGGCGATGGCGACGACGAAGCCAACCTGATGCGCCGCGTGCTGTCGACCATTGTCGACGGCTCGGTGACCCGTCTTGCCCGCGACAATCGCGTATTCATCCGCTTGTCGCGCGATCTGGTGATGGAGCAATCCGAATTGGTTCTGCGCTACCCGCGCATCGGCCTGGTGATCGATTCGGCCTGGACCGACGACGAAGCCATGATGGCTCGCCTGCAAATGCTGTCGCAGCGCGGCTGCGCCCTCCTGCTGGACCTGGCTGACCAGCCCATACCCCAAGTAGGAGGCGATCGCGGCGCCAACATTCTGTTGAGCTTCGTTCGATTCGTGCGCATCGATGCCTCACGGCTGGATGCGGGCACGTTGCGCGCGCACTGCGAGCAATTGCATGCACGCGGCTTGCAGGTTATCGCCGGCCACGTGGAAACACATGCCACCCATGAGCTTTGCCTGCAATTGCCGTTCGCGGCCATCCAGGGCGGTTACCTGCTGACTCCCGAAAAAGTGGACGTGCCGGTACTGACCGCCAATCGTCTGAGCGTGCTGCGCCTGTTGCGTGCACTAGAAGAGGAATCGGCCGGCCCTGTCGAGCTTGGCCAAGTCATCCGCAACGACGCCATCCTCAGCTACAAGTTGCTCGGATGCGTCAACTCGGCCTACTTCGCGCTGCCCAAGCAGTTGAAGTCGGTCGAGCAGGCCGCGATCTTTTTCGGCCTGACCCGCATGCGCAACTGGATCAGCACCATGGCGCTGAGCGGCATGAACGATCGTCCGCCGGAACTGCTGCGTGCCGCGCTGATCCGCGCACACATGTGCGAGCAACTGGCCCAGGGCATGAGTCGCTCGGAACGCGAGATGGCTTTCACCGCCGGCTTGTTCTCGCTGTTGGAAACGCTGATGTGCGCGCCGATGGATTTCCTGCTCGAGCATGTCCCGCTTGCGCCGGAAATTCGCGCTGTCCTGATTGATCGCCGCGGCCCGTTCGCGCCGTTGCTCGAACAGGTCATCCAGTGGGAAGCCGGTGACCTGCGCAATAGCGGCGCCCAGCCCCAGCAGATCCGCCGCATGGCGGGCATCTACCTGGAAGCCACCCGCTGGGCCGATCATGTGTATTCGTTCGCCGAGCAAAGACCGAGTTAGCAAGGTCGGCTGCTAAGCAGCCTTTAAAGTGTAAACAGAAGGAGCAAGAGCGGAGTTCCGCAGGCTGCGCTCTTACTCCTCAACGCTTTACAGCGAACGACGCTGAGCGACTCTACAGGCCGCGTAGCGCGCCGACTTCACAGGCTACGCAGTGGCCGACCGCACAGCCCGCAAAGCGGGCGACCTCACGCGACTAAATAGCCGGCTTCATCACCCGCCACGCCGCTAGCGCCACACCGGCCAGGGAGGCGACGAGCCAGTCGGCGGTGGCGGCCAGGTCTTCGCCCAGCCAGCACACGCAGGCGACCGCGGCAACGGCGGCTACGCCGATGCCCAGGGCCAGCAGGGGTTCTCGCCGGCGGCCCTGCAAGGCGAAGAAGGCCCCCACGATGCCCAGCAACAACGCGGCGATGCGGCGCGGCCAGACGAATGCCGGGGCCTCAGGGACATCGGGGAGTACTTCGTCCAGGCTACGGTCGTCGATCTGCACCTCATAGCCCTTGCCGTCGGCAGCCCCTTGGGCGGGCACCAGGCGGTCGCCATCGACGCGCGCGAAAATCGTCACCACCTGACTGGGTACGACCTCCCAACTCACGCGGATGTCGCCCAGACGCGGATGGTCCGGCTTGGCGCTGGTGACCAGGTGACCTTCGTGAAGCGTGAATGTGGCCGCCATGTTGGCTGGCATGCTCTTCGTGTCCGGCTCCAGCGGCTGGCTGCCAGGCAAGGCATGCAGCAAGGTCGCGGATAACGCCAGGCCATTCATGCGCACCAGGCCCGCGTCGAACTGTTTGCCTTCGATCGGAAACGCACCTGGGTTGGCATGGCCGCCCGGCTGGGCGAACTTGCTGGCATCGACCGGGTGATCGACCCAGTCCACCTCGTAGTGCACCTGGTCACCGATGCGCACCTCACGCCACTGGAACATCTCGACATGGCGCACCAGCACAGGCACGTTGGCGTGCTGGTTGAAATCCGGGTCATATGGCGCCTCGATCACCTGCGGCTTGCCGGCCACGCGCACCATGTGACCGTATTGCCCGGCCTCGACGCGCCCATCGCCACCCAGGTCCAGGATTTTTCCGCCATGCCGCCCGACGGCTGCCGACTGCGCCACCATGTGCTTTTCGGTCATGGCGACCAGCCCCAGGCCGGCAAGCAGCAGCACCGCGGCGATGCCGCGCTGGATCCACAGCGAGGAATTGAGTTCGCCCAATCGGCCAGGACTCATGCGATGACCAACCCTTTCAGTTCGCGTTGTTCGTCGGTCGTACCATAACGCCCCCGCTCATCGCGCGTCACCCGGGCCATGGCGCAATCATGGTCATGGGTAAAGAACAATCGCACGTTCCGCGCCAGCTTGTCGTCCAGGAAAGCCTGCTTTTCGTCGATGAGCATTTCCGGCCAGCGGTCGTAGCCCATGGTGATGGGCAGGTGCACCCAGAAACGACCGGGAATAAGGTCGGCGCAGAACACCACACCACCGACCTCGGCCAACATCAGGCCAGGCGTATGGCCTTGCGAGTAGCTCAGTCGCACCGATTTGCCCAGGACCTGGGAGTATTCGCCCTCGACTCGCTCCAGTCGCCCGCTCTGCTCGAGCAGGGCACCCAACTGGGGAATGAACGAGGCACGATCGCGCGGATGTGGATGTTGTGCGCGCAACCAGTGCTCGGCACCTACCACGAAGCGAGCCTTGGGAAATAGCAGACGTGGCGCCTGCCCTTCCTCCCATGCGGCCAGCAACCCGCCTGCATGGTCGAAATGCAGGTGCGAA
Organism: Dyella sp.; assembly: GCF_036384435.1. Taxonomy (GTDB): domain Bacteria; phylum Pseudomonadota; class Gammaproteobacteria; order Xanthomonadales; family Rhodanobacteraceae; genus GSA-30. The sequence continues at coordinate 52,714 of NZ_DASVMI010000174.1, forward strand.
AGCACCACGACGTCGACGTCTTCATGCGAAAGCCCGGCCTCGGCCAGTGAATCGAGCAAGACATGATGCGCTTCCACCACGCCATAACGCTCGCGCAGCGCAGGCTCGAAGAATGCGCCGATGCCGGTCTCGAACAGCACGTTCCTGCCATCGAGATCCTTCACCAGCAGGCAACGGCACGCCAGCGGGATGCGGTTTTGCTCATCCGTGGCGATCCAGCGCGACCACAGTGCCTTGGGAGCGTTGCCGAACATTGCCCCGCCATCCAGGCGCTGGGAGTTACCGATGAGGGACCACATTTGCATGGCAACAACGCTCTCTATGGCGGGGGCGATCTCAGTCGCTATGGCGGAAAGTTTCAGGGCGAGCGTCGAGGACGTCGAAGAGCGAGGGTTGAATAGCGAGGGCACCCACACGCATGATGGCTTCGAGCATCCACGTCATAGTGCACTTTTGCTGCATATCAGTAACGCCTGTCGCATTATCGTGCCCTCGCTGCGCGTCCCTGGCCTCTCGCATGCTGCCCTGGACGACCTCAGTGCACCTTGCCCAGTCCGGACGGACGGCGCGGGTCACTGGCGGCATCGAGCTTGTGCGTTTTCAGGTCCCAGGTCACTACGTTCATGAAGCCCCAGGGCTCGCGCGGCTTGAGCTGGTAGCCCATGGCGGTGAGCGCATCGGCAGTCGACTTGTCGAAAACGCCGTCTTCGACATCCACGCGATCGGGCAGGAACTGGTGGTGATAACGCTTCTGAGCGGCGATCTGCGTGGCGCTCTTACCGTCGATGAAGGCAAGGATGCCCTCCAGCACCTGGGTAATAATGGTTGAACCGCCCGGCGAACCGATCACTCCCACGCGATCCGGGCCGATGACGATACTCGGCGACATCGACGACAGCATGCGCTTGCCCGGCTCGGGTGCATTGGCTTTGCTGCCCAACAGGCCGTAGACGTTGGGCTTGTTGGGCACCAGCGCAAAGTCATCCATCTCGTCGTTGAGCAGCACGCCGGTATCGCCAGCCACGAAGGTGGAACCGAGCACGTAGTTCACCGTCGAGGTAATCGACACCATGTTGCCTTCGGCGTCGATGATGGAGAAATGCGTGGTGTGCATGCCCGGCTCGTTGCCACCGGAGGACGGCAGCATCGACGAGGGCGTTGCCTTGTCCGGCAGGATGGTCTGGCGCAAGCCTGCGGCATAGTAGGGCGACAGCAGCATGTCCATCGGGATCTTCACGAAATCCGGATCGCCCAGGTAATCGTTGTGATCACGGAACGCGCGACGCATTGCCTCGATCACTAGATGCGTGCGATGGGCTTCGTCGAGCTGGGTCAGGTCGTAGCCGGAGAGGATGTTGAGGATCTCGGCAATCGCCACGCCACCGGAAGACGGCGGCGGCGCGGTGACGATGCGAAAGCCTCGGTAGTTGACGACGATCGGATCGCGCTCCTTGACCCGGTAATCGGCCAGGTCCTTGAGGGTCCAGCGGCCTCCTGCGGCCTTCACCGCATCAACCATCGCCTTGGCGTTGTCACCTGTGTAGAAACCGGCCAATCCATGCTCGGCGATGTTCTCCAGCGTGCGCGCCTGATTCGGGTCGCGCCACAGCTCGCCCTCGGCCGGCGCCTTGCCATTGGGCAGGAACTTTGCCGTCGAAGCGGGCCAGCGACGCAGGTCTTTCTGGCGCGAGGCGATCGACTCGGCCAAGCGCGGATCAAGCTTGAAACCATCGCGTGCCAGCTTGATCGCCGGTGCCAACGATACCTTCAACGACACCTTGCCGTAGTGCTCGGCCAACCAGACAAGACCGGCCGGCTCACCGGGAATGCCAGCCGAGAGGGGACCATTCAACGAATGGTCGCGATTGGGCGAGCCATCGGGGTTGAGGTAATCCTTGCTGTCCACCGCCGCCGGCGCGGTTTCGCGCGCATCGATGAAAATGTCACGGCCATCGGATGCCCGATGCAGCACACCCATGAAGCCACCGCCGATGCCGGAGCTTTCCGGTTCGGTGACCGACAGTGCCGCGGCAACTGCCACGGCGGCATCAAAGGCATTGCCTCCCTTGGACAGCACTTCCATCCCGGCTTCCGTGGCATGGAAATTGGCGCTGGCGATCGCGGCATGACCCGGCTTATCGCGCATGTCATGCGACGTGGCGGGCGTGGCTTGCGGAGCGGCATCGGTGGCAAACGCCGCGCTGCTGCTCAGCACGAGGCCCAATGCGAGCGCGCGCCAATGGATCAACCTCATGCTTGATTCTCCTTGCTCATCAGATGCTGGTATTTCAGTTCGAGCTGCTCCTGCGTCTCGGCATGCTGTGGATCTTTCTCGATGCATTCGACCGGGCACACGACCACGCATTGCGGCTCATCGTGATGGCCGATGCATTCGGTGCACAGCGCGGGATCGATGACGTAGTACTCCTCGCCGAGCGAGATGGCCTTGTTGGGGCACGCTGGTTCGCAGACGTCACAGTTGACGCAGGTATCGAGGATTTTCAGGGACATGGTGTTCAGTTTACATGACGCGGGACGGTGCTCGTTCCGGAATGGTCGATGTGGGCGCGACGCGCGGCCCAGACAAGAGGAAGCGCTGACAACCAACCTGGAACCGCCCTGTGGCCCGACGACGACGGCCAAGGCATGAGAGGCGCAATGGCCTGACTCCCGGCCTTGGCCGCAGGGCTGGATGCGAGAACTGACATCATGCTCAGGTGGCGAAAAAGAAAATGGGAGCGGTCCCAGACGCGAGAGCCCCTCGGAGGGCCCGTCGCGGCTGAAGCCGCCCCCATTGTGAAGAGCCAGGAGCCCCTCGGTCTCTTTACATCTGCACGAAGCGAATCTGCGCCGCAGTCGGCTGCAACACGTCGGTCACGCGCTGCTGGTCGGCCTTGTCACCAATGAACAGCACGATCACGTCCTTGAACGAGCCCGGCTTGGCGGTCTTGAAGGCTTCGACGACCAGGTCGGCGGTCTTGGTCGAATCCGGACCGGCGAACACCACCATGTTGCCCGGCAGCACGCCACGGGCGATCACGTCCTGGATGGCCTGCAATTGACGATCACGCTTGGCCTTGTCTTCGTCGCTGTCACCGGCGTTGACCAGGTAGGCATAGGGACGATCGGCCGTCATGCCCTGCATGTTCTGCGTGACGATCTGGCCGAGATAGGCGTTCCACGCGGCGCTATCGTTCGGATCGGTCGGCTTGGTGACCTTCTGCGCCTGCGGCTGCGCGGCGGCCTGCTGGTCGTCGCCCTGTTTGTTGCAACCGGTCAGGACCACGGCGCCGGTAAGGGCGAGGATGGCAGCGAGAACGAACTTACGCATGATGATCACCTTGAGAGTTTCTATGTGGGTTGGACTTTAAGCCTGATCGGACAGGCTCTTGTGCCAGCGCTGGCGCATGGCTTGTTGCACCGCCGGATGCACGAAACCGGAGATGTCGCCGCCCAGACGGCCGATTTCGCGCACCAGCGAGGACGAGATGAAGCTGTACTGCTCGGCCGGCGTGAGGAACAGTGTCTCGGTCTGCGGAATTAAATGACGATTCATGCTCGCCAACTGGAACTCGTATTCGAAATCCGATACCGCGCGCAGGCCACGAATGATCACGCCCGCACCGATATCGGCGACAAAATCGGCCAGCAGGCAATCGAAACCACGTACTTCGACGTTACGCAGGTCCGCCAGCGCCAGACGCGCCAGCGCGATGCGCTCGTTCAGGCTGAATCCGGGCCCCTTGCCCTTGTTCGGGCTTTCGGCCACGGCCACCACGACCCGCTCGAACAGCGGCGCGGCACGCGCCACCAGATCGGCGTGGCCATTGGTGATCGGATCGAACGTCCCCGGATAGACGGCAAGACGCTGGTTGACCGCTGGCTTGTCCACGAAGAATCGTCGTTCTGTGAAAAAGGAGCGCTAGCTTAGCTGGTTTAGGCGCCAGGGGTGAGGGGTTGTGAACAAGCGGCAAATCCACCAACCGCCCCCGGCAGCCCGCGCACGCGGCGGCCCTTGCAACAGGTGCTACGCCCTGCTGGCCTGGCGCCGGAACAACCCATAACCCACCTCTCCTGCCCTTCCCTCCCGATGCAGTCGCCAGGTAGACGGAAGGGAAGGAAGCTGACCGGTCGGGTACTCGACGTAAATCCAGGCCGCCGGCGCCAGCCAGTGGCCCTGCTCCAGCAAGTCGGCCAGGACACTCCACAGATTCAATGCGAACGGCGGATCGAGGAACGCCACATCGAACGAACGTGGCGCAGTGTGCAGGAAGGCCGACGCGTCGGCGGTACTGACATCGCCACCGGGTAGCTTCAACCGAGTCAGGTTGTCACGCAGGGCCTGGGCGACCCGAGCGTGTGGTTCAACGAACTGGGTACTGGCGGCGCCCCGCGAAAGCGCTTCGATGCCCAGGGCCCCGGTGCCAGCGCACAGATCCAGGCAACGAGCCCCCTCGATCACGGGCATCAACCAATTGAACAAGGTTTCGCGAACACGCTCGGTGGTGGGACGCAGCCCCGGAAATTCAGGCACCTCGATACGCGAATTGCGCCAGCGCCCGCCAATCACGCGAATCTTGCCGGGAGCCGAAGTCATGCGCACCTCCCGAGGATGGCCGGGCGCTCAGCGGTGGGTATGAGTGTCGGTGATAACATCCGTCCTATTGTCTTTGAATCCCCACCCCGATGCTCAAGTTCTGGAAGAAGAAGTCAGCAGACCCGGTCGCGGCGCCGTCCCAGGAAGCCCCCGCCACGCCGGAGGATGCGCCGATCGACGCTATCGGGCACGCGCCGCCCCCCGCGCTGGAAGAACCGCAGTCGGAATCGCTGGTCGAGCCCGCTCCGCTAGCGGAGGCTTCGGTTGCCGGCGATCTCCTGCCGCCCCCGGCAGAGTCCTCCACAGAGGTGACCGAGCCGACCAAACGCAGCTGGCGCGAACGATTGGCCGGTAGCGGCTTCGCACGCGGCCTCACGTCGCTGTTCAGCCGCAATCCCAAGCTGGATGACGACCTGCTCGACGAACTGGAAACCGCGCTGATCACCGGCGACGTGGGTGTGGAGGCCAGCACCCAACTGGTCGAGTCGCTGCGCAAGCGCATGCACAAGCGTGAATTCGCCGACGCCAGCGCCTTGCTCGCTGCACTGCGCAAGGCGCTGGTCGAACAATTGCTGCCGGTACAGCAACCGCTGGACGTGAGCGGGCGCAAGCCGTTCCTGATCCTTACTGTCGGCATCAATGGGGTGGGCAAGACCACCACCATCGGAAAACTGGCACGTCGCTACCGCGACGAGAAGCGCAACGTGCTACTCGCCGCGGGCGACACGTTCCGCGCCGCCGCGGTCGAGCAGCTCAAGACCTGGGGCGAGCGCAACGCAGTGCCGGTGATCTCGCAAGGCCAGGATGCCGACTCGGCCAGCGTGATCTTCGATGCGCTGCAAGCGGCGCGTTCGCGTTCGGCCGACGTCCTGATCGCCGACACGGCCGGCCGCCTGCATACCCAGGGCGGCCTGATGGACGAACTGGGCAAGATCGCCCGCGTACTCAAGAAGCTCGACCCTGAGGCACCACACGAAGTGCTGATGGTCATCGACGGCACCACCGGCCAGAACGCGGTCAACCAGGTCCGCCAGTTCCGCCAGATCGTCGGCGTCACGGGCCTGGTGGTGACCAAGCTCGATGGCACAGCCAAGGGGGGCGTGGTGTTCGCGCTTGCGCGGGAGTTCGGACTGCCCATCCGCTACGTGGGCCTGGGCGAATCGGCCACGGATCTGCGCGTGTTCGATGCCCAGGCGTACGTCGATGGCCTGCTGCCGGCCTCGCTGGGCGGTCACTGACAAGCGATGTCGCGTGCGCTGCGCCTGACGCTGATCATCCTCGCCAGCACCATGCTGGTGGTTTCGCTGGTGGCGATCGTCACCGTGCACCTGTTGCTGCAACCGGAACGTTTCACCGCGATGCTGCAGACGCAGGCACGAAAAGCCGGGCTGGAATTGAATCTCTCCAGTCCGGCCAGCCCATCGCTGTTCCCGCGACCGGCGCTGGAACTGCAAGGCCTCACGCTAAGTGCGCAAAACGCCACCGTGCCGATCCTGATTGCTGCCAGGGGACGTCTGGCGCTGCCATGGCGCACCCTTCTGGGCGGCAACACCGATATTTCGCAGATGGAGATCGATTCACCACGCGTGGACCTCGATGCCCTACAGGACTGGCTAGCCAACCTGCCCACTCAACCCGACAGCAAATCGTTGCAGATCCCGCGCATCGATACTGGCGTGCTGATTACCCGCGGCAGCATCCTGAGTGGCCAGAAACTGCTGCTCAACGACGTAACGCTCGAAGCCGGCAAGCTCGCGCCAGGCCAACCGTTTCCACTCGATGCCACTGCACGCCTGGCCGATGGCAACACCCTGCAGATGCACCTGCATGCCACGCCGCGTAGCGTTGGACAGGCCTTGCAACTGGATCACATCAACCTTCAACTCTCACAGCCCGACACGCTGACGCTGCAATTGGACGGGGACGCGCGCTGGCATGGCGCAGCCGACGCGTCGGTTCGCCTGGAGGGCAAGCTTGAGCACAGTCATGCCGGCAGCTACGCCATGAGCATGAACCTCACGCCGGCCAATCAGACCGACCCGCTGTTGCTTGCCATCCAGCTCGACGGCCCCGACAGCCACGCCCATCTGAAGCTGCCGCCGGTCGCATTGGCGCAATGGTGGTCACGCCTGGACGACCCTACGCAGATCGCACTTACCATGCCGCCCGGCAGTGGCCAGGTGGATATCGGCAACATCGATGTGGGCGGCGTCAGCATCGATGGCCTGCACCTGGAAACGGGCCTACCCGCCGGCACTTCCTCCACCCTGTCACCGGCCCGGCGATGAACCGTTTCGCGCACGCGCTGCTCGCCTGGTTTGACCGCCATGGCCGCAAGGACCTGCCCTGGCAGCAGACCGATGCACAAGGCCGGCGTGCCGCGTATCGGGTGTGGCTCTCGGAGGTGATGCTGCAACAGACGCAGGTGACCACGGTCATTCCATACTTCAATCGCTTCGTCGCAGCGCTGCCGACCTTGCCCGATCTCGCCGCCGCCGACGAAGACCAGGTCCTGGCGCTATGGTCGGGCCTGGGCTATTACCGGCGCGCCCGCTTCCTGCATCGTGCCGCGCAGCTGTGCGTGGAACGACACGACGGCCAGATGCCCGCCGACTTCGACGCGCTGGCGGCCCTTCCAGGCATCGGCCGCTCGACCGCCGGCGCCGTCCTGGCCCAAGCCTATGGTCTGCGCTTTCCCATCCTCGACGGCAACGTCAAGCGCGTGCTCACTCGCTTTCATGGTGTCCATGGCCACCCGGACGAGAACGCCGTACAAAAAAAGCTCTGGCAGCACGCCGACCTACATACGCCGGCAGAGCGCGTCGCCGACTACACCCAGGCCATCATGGACCTGGGGGCGACCGTGTGCATCCGTTCGCGCCCCCTGTGCCTGGCCTGCCCGGTCAGCGAACACTGCGTGGCAAGGCGCGAGGGCCTCACCGCGCAACTGCCCACCCCGAAAGCGGGCAAGACCTTACCCACGCGCGCTACGGTGATGCTGATCCTGCGTGACGCCAAGGGCCGCGTGCTGCTGGAGCGCCGCGGCCCGCAAGGCGTGTGGTCCGGCCTGTGGAGCCTGCCGGAAGCAACCGACCACGACGACGCCTGGCGCGTCGCGCAAGGCCTGGCACGCATCGATGACGCCCAGGCACTGGCTTCGTTCGTGCACGTGTTCAGCCACTATCGACTGCATGTCGAGCCCTGGCTGTTCGACGATGCGCGCACCGCCAGAGCCACCAGGGAATCCCCCCACCTGCGTTGGTACACCGAGAGCGAATGGCCCGCCCTCGGCCTGCCAGCCCCTGTGCGCAGCCTGTTGCTTGCGCTCCCCGAAAGGAAAACCGCATGAGCCGTACCATCCATTGCACCAAGCTTGGCATCGAAGCCGAGGGGCTCGACTTCGCACCCTGGCCGGGACCGCTGGGCCTGCGCATCTATGCTGAGATCTCCAAGCCCGCATGGCAGCAATGGCTGGCCCACCAGACCATGCTGATCAACGAATACCGCCTCAATCCGCTGGACCCCAAGGCGCGCCAGTTCCTGGGCACCGAGATGGAAAAATTCCTGTTCGGCGGTGACGTGCAGCAACCGGAAGGCTTTGTCGCTCCCGAAACATGAGAAATGGGGAGAGGGCTCCATGGGTACCCCCTCCCCTGTCGCCGCGAAACAGCTCATGATTCTATCGGCGCCCCTCCAGGGGCCAGGGTCGCCATACAGCTGAAATCGCGGGGAACACGATGGTCGAGGCAACAACGAGTCTGGGTATCGAAATCTTGCATGCGTATTGGGCACACCAGCTCGCACCAAGTTCCACGACCCCACTGCCCCAGGATATCGAAAAGACGCTGCTGGCCGGCCTGCGCCTCAACGTACTGGAAACCGTTCGCTACCTGCACCACCAGCGGCCGAGCTTTGCGCAATTCGAGGCCTGGATTCTCGAATGCAACGACGGCGCATTGCCGGAAGCGTCGCTCGACCGCCTGCGACGCGCACTGGCGGGCGAAACCGTCGGCGCCGAGGTAGGCAAACTTGACGACGTGGAAGGTCTGAGCGCGGATGACCTGGCGCACTGGCACGAACATGGCTACGTCATCCTGCGCAACGCGATCAGCCCGGAAGCTGCCGAGCGAGCCGAATTGGCCATCTACGACTTCCTCGGCATGGCGCGCGAGGATCCTGAATCCTGGTACAGCCCGTCGCTCGGTCCTTCCATCTGGGTGCCACTGCTGCGGCACCCGGCGCTGGTCGCCAATCGCCAGTCGCCCCGCATCCATAAAGCCCACGCCCAACTCTGGGGCCGCGAAGACCTGTGGGTCACCATCGACCAGGGCGGATTGAATCCACCCGAGCGCCAGAACTGGCCATTCCCGGGCCCACATCTGCACTGGGACGCCACGCTTGCCGAACCGCATCATCTTGAGCTGCAAGGCATCCTCTATCTCGCCGACGTGGCCGAGGACCAGGGGGCATTCAGCTGCGTACCGGGCTTTCATCGCACGCTGAAGGAATGGCTGAAAAGCGTTCCCGCCGACCAGCCCATCAGCGATCATGCACGGCGCACCCTGACGATGAAACCGATCGCAGCGCATCGCGGCGATATGATCATCTGGCACCACCTGCTCCCGCACGGCAGCAGCCCGAACCGGGCGCAGCGCCCGCGCGTCGCGCAATACATGTCGCTACGACCCACGCGTTATGCCTACACCGAAGCGTGGAAGAATTGATGGATGCCGCAAACGGCTACTCCCAGCGCACGAGACAAAGAGCAAATCAATGCCCGAATCGCCACTAGGGAAACTCTGATTTTGCCCCGCGGTCCAAGCGAAGCCCTCACCGACAGAGTGTAGAAGATGGCTGAGCAGCTGACCTTGGCGACGCAATCGGACGTTGGTTTCGAAGCCCATCGCAAGCCGACGCGGCGCGATGTGTTCTTGGCCGAGATGGACAAGGTGGTGCCCTGGGCGGAGCTGTGCGCGGTCATTGAGCCGTTCTACCCGAAGGCACGCGCCGAAGGTGGTCGTCGCCCGGTGGGGTTAGAGCGGATGCTGCGCATTCACTTCTTGCAGCAGTGGTACGCGTTGAGCGATCCGGCAGTGGAAGAGGCTTTGTATGACTCAGCATCGATGCGTCGATTCGTGGGCATCGACCTGGGCCGCGAGCCGGTGCCGGACGAGACGACGGTCTGCAAGTTCCGTCACCTGCTGGAGAAGCACGGACTGGCCGAGCAGTTGTTCCAGGCCGTGAATCAGTATCTGCACGATCACGGCCTGAAGCTCTCGCAGGGCACGATCGTGGACGCGACGCTCCTGGGCGCGGCCTCGTCCACGAAGAACCGGGCCAAGGCGCGCGATCGGGAGATGCGTCAGACCAAGAAAGGAAACCAGTGGTTCTTCGGCCTGAAGGCACATATCGGCGTGGACGAGGCCACCGGCTTGGTCCACAGCGTGGTGACGACGGCGGCCAACGTGGCTGACGTGACGCAGGTGGGACACCTGCTGCATGGTCGGGAGAAAGCGGTGTTTGGCGATGCGGGCTACACCGGCGCCGCCAAACACACCAAGCCTAAGCGCGGTCGGCGTTGGTACATCGCCGCCAAGCGCAGCCTGGTCAAGGCGATCACTGATGCAAAGCTACGCAAGCTGACCACGGAGATCGAGCACGCCAAGGCATCGATCCGCGCAGCGGTCGAGCATCCCTTCCGGGTGATCAAGTGCCAGTTTGGTCATGTGAAAGCCCGTTACCGCGGCTTGGCCAAGAATGGCGCACAGATGCTGACGCTGTTTGCGCTGAGCAATGCGTGGATGGCAGGCAAGCATCTGCTGGCACAGGCAGGATAAGCGCCTGCTGCATGCATCGCAGCGGCATCAGGCGGCAAAACGAGGTGCGAAATCGCCTTATGACGGAGCAAATATCCGTCGGTGATCGCAAAGCGAGAGCAGGCACGATCACTGCCGTCAAAAAAGCGGGATGATCAGAGCATCCCTAGCCAAGAACTTTGTTCGTGCAAAGCGGAAGTCACTCAAGTTCATCGGGATGAAGAGAACCCAAGGAAAGCCCCTTCTCAACAAGCAGGAAAGCCAGGCACGCCTAGATTTGACGCATTTATAGGAGTCGCTGCTGGACGGTCAAGATGCTTAATTTGGAGGCAACTCCCCGGATTGCCGGCTTACGGGAAAGCGGACACCCTCTACTCATCGAGCTCAAGCATTTGCATCTTGCAGCCGCACTGATTCACCCACTCAAGGATTTTACGCTACCCCAATTCCCATCCGTGGATTGAAGTTACATCTCCATGACTTTCATCCGGGCTTTTCAGCACGCATGAAAAGCCCGGGCCATTCCATTATTTCAAATGTGCTTACATTTACGAGCACTGCTATCCTAAACAAACACAACCGCCTCTCTTTCCATCATGACTGGCCAATCTTCAAATCTTTATGCACAGACCGGGGAGCATAAATGACGGACTCTTACAGAGTTAGACGCATCAAGGGAGATATTGTCGAAGCGATTTGTAAAAATCACTTCGCCGCCATGGGATTCCAGATCGAGAACGCCGGAGTCGAGCATTTTGCCACCAAATTCGCCAATCGATCGGCCAATCTGCGCGGCGAGTTGGGCGGTAGTAACGTCAGCAAGATCCAGAACTACATAGGCCACCTCCCCGACCTTCTGATTGGGCATGAAGCTTATGATCATCACTTCGTAGAGGCGAAATTTCGCGACTCGGTTTCGATCGAAAACTTTTCCAAGGACCTGTTGTGGGATTATCGAAAACAGATCTTTGGCCGCGAATTCAACACCGATGTATTTGACGACATCACACGCCGCGAGTGGAACGATGGAAGGCGTGCTTTCGATATCCCTTTAAACGAGCGAACGCACATCGATCGATATGTACAGGTTGTAACAAAGGGTGGGATCGAGTCGACGCTTATTCAACTTCCAGTGATGTTTTATGTCATCACCAAACAGGAGCGAACGTTCTCCCTGTTCTTAATACGCTTCAACGATGAGCAAGGCTACTTCCAGACACATCAGGCAGGCAACGCAAAAGAGACAGCGTCAGCAGACGTAGCGACACGTGACTTCTTCAATCTCTTCGATAAACACTACATAGAGGTAGTATCGCCGGTCCTACGCGAAGTATTTTCTGCGGATATCATAGAACCCGAACCAGCACCATCGGAAATATTCAATACGGTACAGCGCAGCACGCTTGTCGACGCATGCCTGCAAGCAGCCCTCAAATTGAAGCAGTCGCGGCGAAAGGGCGTTTATTTTGCCGAGCTGCTGAAAGACTCTTCTGTCGCCTCATGGCTGCAAGCAAATAAGTTACTCGTGAACAAGGAAAGCCTGCGGATCGAACTGGAAAAATGCGGAGTCGGCTCAACAGAAAAGATTTTCGTGCTGGATGACAAGGAGTACAACCTGAGCATACGGGTCTATACCACAGACTTTGATTTCTATATGAACTAACCAGCAAAGCTGATCAGGCTGAATGCTCACGATGCCAATGAAGCGAGGGCACAAGGACAAATCCAGCAGAATGGAACCCCAGGCAAGCTGGTCTCCTCAACCGGCACGATCCATTGATCTATCTTGATCACCTTCCTGCCACCCGATGAAGTGCTACCCCATGGTCGCAGCGTACCAATCAGCGAGCCACCTTGCCCGTTGGGTATCGTATCGGCCACAAGGGACGGCGAGAGCTAGCAGATAGGTCTTGACGCGAGGGGCCGCTTCGGCTTTGATTATCGGCTCACGCAGCACCCTGGCCGGGTAGCTCAGTTGGTAGAGCAGGGGATTGAAAAGACTCCCCTCGGTCTTGAAGCAATATCCAAAAAGCGATTCTCGCTCATCGACTTAGGCCACCCCACGCGGTGGCCTTTTTCATTCTGTGGACCGCCCAGATTTTTGTAGACACTCACGAGCCGCTTTGCGCATAGCGCCGTTCAAACTCTACCGGTGACAGGTCGCCGGCGAAACTGTGCCGGCGAATCGGGTTGTAGAACATCTCGATGTAATCGAATACGTCCGAG
>NZ_DASVMI010000175.1:0-25066 GCF_036384435.1 Dyella sp.
CTCGGACGTATTCGATTACATCGAGATGTTCTACAACCCGATTCGCCGGCACAGTTTCGCCGGCGACCTGTCACCGGTAGAGTTTGAACGGCGCTATGCGCAAAGCGGCTCGTGAGTGTCTACAAAAATCTGGGCGGTCCAATTCCCTGAAGTGAGGGAGTCGCCTGGGCCGTGATGGTCAATGAGATGATTGCTTCGTCTCGATCCAGGCGTGATCGTTCGTTCTGATCAGAGTAGCCAGTTGACCAACGACGGCAGGGAGCTTTCCTGAAAGCTCACAGCACCGTGGTAAGCACGAGTCGACGCGGGAACTACCAGGGCAACGTGTTGGTTTTTTGGGGAAACACCTATTGCAGATGGAAGTGACCATGAGATTTGAAGTATACGTAAGGGCGGAAGCCTCAGAGGATGATCTGGCCGAATTGCAGAGTAGGTGCTCGTTGCATGGCATCAAGGGCGACATGGTTACGCGACGACACGTGCCCGCTGCGGCCATTGCAAATGGCGCCAGGGCTATTTATTGGCGATCAGAAATCTTCCCGGTTGAAAACGAATTCCCGGAAGATGCTCTGCTGAGAGTTGTTGATTCGTTGAAGAAAGTCGCATCCGATATCAGATTGACTCACGACATAAAATTTTCATCCGAAATTGTCGGTTATTATTCTTCTTCGGATTCGCCTGGAGGTTTTTATGTGTCTGCAAGTTTAATTAAGAGCTTGGCAAGCGTGGATGCTGATTTGGATATCGATGTGGTCCATGACCTTGAGGTCAAGGATGACTCGATCACACGTGATGGAGGTGACTATGTCGTTATTTGATGGGTGCTCGTTGCCAAGGTCAGCGGTTTGCGTACGAATTCGCTAATGGATAGCTTCGTAAGCGAAAGTCCGATTTGGAGGCCGGAACATCAGTCCTGTTAAGCGTTTTGGTCTCCATCGAGCTGCGTCTTGCGCATGAGAATGTGAGTGCCTAAGGAGTCCTGGATGGTCCAAGTGCTCAAGCTGCGGGCCTAAGTTGGGGGCGCACGCACTATGCGACAATCAATCCAGGCCCGTTTTTCCTGGCGCCCAATAGGGCTTGGCCAGCAAGCGCGAGGAGGGTACGCCCAGCGTCTTGAGGGCGCGGCGCAAGCGCTGGATGGTGGCGGCCTTGCCGGTCAGGACGAATGTGGCTTCACCCGTGGCCAACGAGGGCAGGCACTGTTCGATGTCGAGAAGGTGAGTGTCGTCGTGCTTGCGCTCGAAAAGTTTACCTTTGGTCATGCCAAGCCTGGCTAGCACTTCACCGGATCGGCCAGCGTGATTGACCTCGAACAGGCAGGGGACGGCAGCGCCGGGCGTGCGATGTGTCAGTGCATAAGCAAGGCCGATCGAGGTTTCATCACCGAGCACCACGAGCTTGCTGGCACGACCGGCATCGAGTGACGCACGTGGGCCGAATACGTCACAGGTATCACCGGGGCTGGCATCACGAATCCACGCGCCACCGGGGCCCTCACCGTGCACGTAGCCCAGGATGCGGGTTTGCCCGGTGACGGCATTCCATTCGATCGGCGTGAACGTGCGTGCGGCAAATGCCGATCCCATCGCTACCTGAATCTTCTGACCGGGAGCCCACGACAGCCCCATGAATTGAGGGCTGGTGAGCGTGAGGAGGCGGAAGTCCGCTGCGATGTCGTCGACCGCCACGATGGACGCCTGCTTCATCAGCATGCGGATCAGGGCGCGACTCAGGCGTCCTTGTGGTCGTGTGGAAGGGGTACTGGCACCTTGTACCGTCATCGCGTCACCACGCTGAATTCGTTGCCACGACCGGCGTTGATGGCCAATGGCTGCGATAGATAGCCGTTGGCGGGATCGCGGACGTAGATCAGGTATTCGTTGTCGTGGTCGAACGCGTTTTCCGCCAGCACGGGCGTGCCGGTTTTGAGGTGGGGCTCAAGCAGTTTCAGTATGGGCAGATAGAGGCTGAATGCACCATCGAGCAATACCAGGTCCACCTCGCCGCCGACATCGACAAGCGTTTCGCGTGCGTCGCCGACGCGAATCTCCACGAGATCGGCAAGGCCTGCTGCTTCCAGGTTGGCGCGTGCGCGCGCTGCCTTGGTCGGTTCGAGTTCGGTACCGATCAGCAGGCCGCCACCCATGTCGCGCAGGGCCGCTGCCAGGAAAATGGTCGAGATGCCCATGGAGGTGCCGAACTCGACGATGCGCGTCGCCTTGCGTGCGCGCGCGCACTGATAGAGAAAGCGTCCATACTCGGGGGCGACATTGAGGAAATGATCGACGTGACGGTGGTACAGGCCGCGGATGTCACGGCGCTCTTCGGCCAGATGCGTGCTGATGATGTCGGCGATGAAGGCTTCGGAATCTTCTGCATGGCTGAAGGAATCCATGAGCGACCGGTCGGCTTGCTCGGCTTGGTCAAACAGGTGATGCAGGGTTTGGGCGACGCGCCCGCTGCTGAGTGAATCCATTGCATTTGACTCCGGGATCAGGCGGCGGCGGGGATATCCGCGTGCCGTCCCGGCATCGTAGGTAGCTCCGGTCCTGGCGGCATTGGCAAATATTGCCAACATATGCGGAAATCCCGCCAATCGAGCCAATGTGCCTCCAGAACGGATCGACCGCCATGCCCGTCCTCCACGAAAGCTCCGATCCGATCGAGTGGGTCGATCCGGATCAGGTGCCGCGTACCGTGGTGACCTTCGCCGCCATCGGCATCGATTCGGCCACGCTGGATCAGCGCGAAGCCGATTTTCATCGTCGCAAGGAGGCCGACTTTCATCGCCACCGCAAGGCTCAGTTGCTGTTTCCGATGCGGGGCGTGTTTACGTGCGAACTGGAAGGCGGTTTATGGATCGCGCCGGCCCAGAGTGCGATCTGGATACCGGGTGGCGTCATGCACAAGGTCAGGGCCACGGGCATGATCGAATGCTATGTGGTGTTCATCGATCCGGCATTCACGGCCCGTCTGCCATCGGCCTGTTGCGCGATTTCCACCACGCCGTTGCTGCGCGAGTTGTTGATTCGTTCGGCCAGCCTGCCTTTGCTCTATCCCGACGATGGCCTGGAGTCGCATCTGGTCGCGCTGCTGCTGGACGAACTGGCGTTGGCGCCGACCGGGAACCTGCATCTGCCCATGCCGACCGATGCGCGACTGCGCCGGATCGTGCAAATGATCATGGCCAACCCGGCCGATCGCGGCACCATGCAGGCGTGGGCGCGGCGCGTGGGAGTCAGCGAGCGTACGCTGGCCCGATTGCTGGTGCAGGAGACGGGCATGAGTTTCGGCCGCTGGCGCCAGCAGCTTCATCTGATGCTGGCGGTGGAATGGCTGGCCGGCGGATCGTCGGTGCAACAGGTTGCCGATGGCCTTGGCTATGAAAGTGCGGGCAGCTTCGTAACCATGTTTCGCAAGGCTCTGGGTACGTCGCCGGGGCGCTACATGGCCGAAAGACGTGTCCTCGGGGCATAAGTGCCCCGAGGACCGTGGTGTTTACATGCCCATGTAGGGACGCTCGCTGACGAACAAGGCGCGCCCAGCCAACTGGCGCCAGTTGTCCGGTGTGCGATTGCCAAGAATGAACACACTCGCTGCATAGGCCTGGGCGCGCTGGAACAGCGGAAAGCCGGCCAGGGCCCTGTCAGCGTCTTCCAGGCGGCCGGCGCGGCATAGCGCCAGGAATCGCTGCATGTTCTGCGGTATCTCGATGGAGGCCAGCGAACTGTGGTCGAACTGGCTCATGAGCGCCTTGATCTTGGGCGTGTCCGGATTGCTTCCTTCGGCCAGGGCGATCCACAAGGTCTGCGGGTCGACACCTGCCTCGGCTGGCAGTGCCTGCGCCTGTGCCCGCAGGTCGGCGGGCGCACCGACCGAGGCGGCCGCCATGCGCAGCACATGGGCGCTGAGAGGCGAATGAGCCGCCGTGTTGACTGCCCCAGTCAGGTCGCCCTCGCCGATCATCTGGATCGCACGCTGCGGTCCCTTGGGTGTCGGCGAAAACGGCTCATAGGCGATGGCGTTCTCCACGTACGGCGAATCCTTGGCCATCTCGATCGCGTGCGTGGTGGCAAGGGCGCGGTCGGCAATGCGCTCAAGGCGCAGCACCTCGGTGGCGGCGTTGGTTCGCAGCACCGGGTTGCTGGCGGTGGCTGCTTTCTCCGCGGCCAATGCTTCGCTGTAGTGTTGTTGTTCTGCCTCGGTGGCACCGGCGGCCATGGCAAACCATGCCGATTGCGGCCAACGGCGATAGCCATCCAGAAAGGCCTGGTCACGAGCGGCGCCCGAGGGGAGGCAGCGCGTGGCCAGATAGGCCAGGTCCGGCTGATCGGGCGCCGCCTGTGCATGGGCACGATGGCGGGCACATACCTCATCGTGAGCCGCGCCCAAGGTGGAGTCCTGCTCGGCGCGCAGGGCGGTGACGTCGTTGGGGTAGTGCGTGAGCCTGGCCGATAGCGCCTGGCCAAAGCCATCCTGATCCTGGGCCATGTTCATCCAGTTGGCGAGGAATGGCGAATCGGGTGCGTCGAAACGGGCATGAGCCAGCAGCATGGCCTGCGCGGATGCCTTGTCGTCGACGACTCCGACCAACTCCTCCGGCGTCGCGTCGGAGAAGGCACCGATCACGCTGCGCGTTCCGCTGCCGGTCTTGCTGGAGATGTGGTCCGGTGGTGTTTCGAACAGGTAATCGGCATTGGCCGACTGCCAGCGCTGCGGAGTCATCACGTTATCGGGCCCCTGGAATGCGGAGCCGTAGCTGGCGGTCCAGCGGTGCAGCGGCATGGCGGCAGCCACCGTGTACACCAACGAAGATTGACCCGGCGACACATGGCCGACGAAGTCTTCCACCGGTTCGTGGTCGGATGTGCGCGTATTGACGGGCACGTCTCCCGAGCCCGCAATGGTTATCTGCTGGTGTCTGCCTGGGGGCAAGGCGACGTCCTGGCCATCAATACGCACCACGACATCGCGCGCCAGGCCGTTGTAGATCGTCAGTTGCGATCGTCCGACAAACCAGGCGCATGCCAGCACGCCGCCGATGATCGTCAGCGCGGCGACACCACGAGCCAGACCGGGGAAAAAGCCGGTCGCACTCTGGAACTTCTCCCAGAAATCAGCGTTGCGCCCGTGCTGTCCACGTTCGGCCCCGACGACTACGGTGTGGTATTCCACCGGCATGCTTGGCACGTGCTCGGGCGCCTGGCCAGGAAATACATCTTGCGTGGCCGCGGCGATTTTGGCTTCCGTGACCAGTAGTTCATCGAGGGCGCTGTCGCGCAGCGCGGACAGGCGCCGGGCTGCGTGTTCGACCCAGCCATCGACCAGGCGCAGCCAGTCGTTGATGTTGGCGCGGACGGGCGCGTTGAGGC
The DNA here is from genome assembly GCF_036384435.1 of Dyella sp. Lineage (GTDB taxonomy): Bacteria > Pseudomonadota > Gammaproteobacteria > Xanthomonadales > Rhodanobacteraceae > GSA-30. The sequence continues at coordinate 5,373 of NZ_DASVMI010000175.1, forward strand.
CATACTCGCCCATCAGGCCCTGCCAGGTTGCATGGCCGAGTTCTTCCAGCAGCACACTGCCGGGCTTGACCGTCGATGCATGCTCGAACACTTGGCTGAGCGCGCGATGCACGTCGCTTGCGCAGGCCAGGATGTTGCGCACTGCCTTTTCGCTGATGCTGCCTCGCGACGTGGCCTGGCGCCAGTTACGCCATAGGCTCGCCTGGGCATCGCGAACATTGGTCAATGCATGCTCGGCGTAGTGCAGCGTCTGTATGAGACCTTCCAGATAGTTGCGCCAAGCCGGTGAAATACGGGTCGCCGCTGACAGATGCAGGCTGCGAATACGCTTGAGCGCAGCATGCAGACTTTCACGAACCTGCTTGCGTTCCTGGTCGACCAGCGTGATGGCGGCGGGCAACTGCGAGCGTTTGAGGATGCTGCCGCGATGGCGAATGACGCCATCGGGCGCATCGTAGATGCGGTCGCGCAACGAGCAGAGCAGGGCGTGTTCGCGCTCCAGCGAGCGCAGTCGCTCCAACTCATCACCGAGGCTTTGCGGATAGAGCGATTCGATCTGGATCGGTTCGGTGATGGCGATCGTCTCATACAGCTCATTCGGACGCGCCACATGGCGAACCGGCGAAAAGCCCAGGTAAAGACCGCGATACCGAGCCTTGAGATGCTCGACCTCGAAATGACTGTCGAGCTGGCGCAGCGTTTCGCTGGTATCGACGATGGCGGCCTCGGTTTCTCCGACGATCGACTGTGTCATGCGTTCGCGCAGAGCTTGCGGTTGATCGAAGATCAGCCAGCCGCTGCGTTCGTCGGCCGGCGCGAACAGGTAAGTGCTCTTGGCATTGGCCTCGCGCTCGTGGTTCATCGGATGCGTCGACCACATGCGCGGAGGCTGCGCCAGTTCGGTCTCGAATACGCGGAACGAGGCGCCGCCCCCAACGGGCATCGACGGACGACGGCTGTAGTCAGGATCGTTGTAGATGATGCCAAGCTTGTCGGCGAGCGCATGCTGGATATCGAACATGTCTCGCGGTGGACGCTTGGCGGCGGTTTCGCTCTGCACGAAGCGCAACGTGCGATCCCATGCATCGTCGGCTACCGCCAGGCGGTGCAACGCGAGCACGAGCGCGTCGCTGCCACTGATCGACACCGCGACGCGGTCGGCCTGCATTTCCATTTCGCGGGACAAGGCACGCTGAGTGATGATCACCAGGCGGAAAATGAAGTCGACGATCGCACGCAAGGCCCACACGATGACGCCGAGCAGCCAGCCGATCCACGCCACGCGCAGGTCCTGGCGTGACAGGCCGCGCAGGAACCCGTCCAGTGCATCGCGGCGCGCGACGATATGCGATGCCACCTGCTGGGTCGTGTACACCCAGCGTCCCACGGCCATCGTGCGTTGGGCGAAGTGTCCGAATTCATGGGCGATCACGGCCTTCAGTTCGCCCAGGTTGAGCATGTTCACCAGGCCCAGCCCGATCTCCAGGTTCTTGCGCGAAGGAAAGATCAGGTTGAACAACGACAGGTGATAGAACACCGCCGCGTTGACGCTCGGTGATATGTAGACCTTGTGCGGGCGTGTCGCGCCGGTTTCGTCGGCCACGCGATCGAGGAAGGCGAACAGGCGCGGTTGTTCTTCACGCTTGAGTTCGATGCCGTCACCGGCGCTGCCCTTCCTGATGAAGAACAGTGCCTTGATCATGAAAAATGCCAGGAACAGGCTGCATGCGCCAACGAAGATCGGCGCGAAGCCGGCGTTTGCGCCGGCGCGTGCGACCTGCACGATGCCGGTATAGACGAACCAGCCCACCAGCGCGAAATAGACGAGGATGAATAACAGCAGGCCGCCGACGGCAATCCATGCACGCTGGCGGTAGCTGGCCGTTGGCCGCGCGAAGGTCGGCGGTACGTCCTTCGGGCCGTCCGGATAAATGGTTTCGATACTCATGTGTTCCTTTCCCCTGGTACATGCGGCGTCATCGACACCGCTCCCTTTCCCGCAGACTGCAAGTCCCGGGATGCGTGTTACCCGATCAACATGGCACGCCAGTCTTTTCCGCCTGGTTTCGCCCGTTGCGCATGGCTGTCAACGCAGGCAGCCGTCAGCGCGCCTCGACACCTTGCGGCCGCCTGAAATCGCTATCGGGTTTCCACTGCGGAAAGCTGGTTTCCATGGATAGTTTATCGCCAACCATATAGAGCATGCGCAGGTCTTCGATCGCGCCGCGCATGTCGAAGCCGTCACCGCCCTCGCGGGGCGCGCGGGCGGTGGTGGACGAGCTGGCGTAGAGAACCGGTATCCCGGCATTGGCGAAATTGATCTGGTCGGAGCGGAAGAAGAAGCCGCGCTCAGGCGCCTGGTCGGGCAGCACCGTACGGTGATGTACCCGTGCGGCTGCTTCCAGGTATTCGTCCAGTTGGGACTGGCCGTAGCCGATCAGGGCGATGGTCCGGTCCGGCCCCGCGATGGGGAGTGTGTCCAGGTTGATAGCCGCGACGGTCTGGCTCAGCGGCATAAGGGGATGCTCGACGTAGTAGCGTGAACCGAGCATGCCGGCATCGCCCAGTGCCGTGGCGACAAAGAGCAGGCTGCGATGTGGCTTGGGTGCGCTATGTGCAAAGGCTTCGGCGATTTCCAGCAATCCGGCCATGCCCGAACCACTGTCGACAGCGCGGCGCAAGGGATTGGCGTCGTGGCTGACCCGATCCCAGTGCGCCGAATACAGCACCACTTCCTGGGGCTGGCGGCTGCCGGTCACCTTGCCCACGATATTGAACGTATGCCTGGCAGTGACCGTGCTATCGATGCTCATGCTTCCTTTCAGCGGCATGGTTATCGCCTTGAAGCCGCGTTGCTCGGCACGCTGGCGCCATTGCTGGAAGTCCATGCCGGCGGAAGCGAACAACTGTTCGGCGGCCGCCTTGCTGAGCCATCCGGCCACCGGCAGCCGTGGTTCGCCAGCTTCAGGAGCGAGGCTGAGCTGGGGGCGCTTCCAGGCGTTTTGGACACTGCTCCACGGCGAACCCATGAAGGCATCGTCGTGCACGATGAATGCCGCCGCGGCGCCTTGTCGTGCGGCCTCTTCAAGCTTGTAGACCCATAGCCCGTAGTGCGTGAAGTTTCGTCCGCGAAACAGCGAGGGGTCCTGTCCACTCCAGCCCGGATCGTTGCTGAGCACGATCACCGTCTTGCCGCGTACGTCGATCCCGTCGTAATCGTTCCAGTGCTGATCCGGCGCGTCGACGCCATAGCCGACGAAGACCAGCGGCGAATGATCGAGCGCGGCATGGGCCTGGTTACCCGGTGAGCCCGCCAGCATCTGGTCGCCATAGGCGAAATCCAGCGCGGTGCCGCGACCGCCTTCGATGCTCAAATGGATAGACGCCGGATCGCGTAACGAGGTCTCAAGGTAAGGCACTTCCTGTAGCCACTGGCCGTTGTTGCCGGGCTCCAGGCCGATGCGCTTGAACTGCGCGGTGACGTAGTCGATGACGTGGCTTTCGTCCTGTCCACTGCTGCGGATGTCGGCCAGCGCACGCACGTGCACGGCCAGGTCACGCGCAACGATACCAGGCGAAAACGCCGTCGCGGCTGCAGCCGGACCGGCAGTTTGCCCTGGTTCGCCGTGATGGCAGGCGCCAAGGCAGAAAGCGGCCAGCAAGACCACCATCAATCGACGCATGGACGCCCCCTCGTTTTTCCCCTGGCGCAGATTAGCTGGACAGCCAGAGGCTGAAAACGCGCAAGATTTTGCGTTGAGCGATGGATTCTTCAGGCCTGTGCCGCACGCGTGACGCGCGCCGCCAGCATGTAGCCGATATGTCGGATGGTGCGGATCAATTGCGGCTGTGCAGGATCCGATTCCAGGTGCCGGCGCAAGCGGCTGATGCTCATGTCGATTGCCCGATCATTGGGCAGGTAATCTTTGTGATAGATATGCTCGACCAGGTATTCACGACTGACCTCGCGATTGGCCCGGTCCAGCAGGGCACACAGGACACGGTGGTCGGTTCGGCCGAGGCTGACGGACAGCCCCTGCGGTGAAGTCAATCGCGCGCAGCGCCGATCCAGACGCCAGCCTTCGAAAACCACCATAGGTGCATCGATCGGTGCGGCATCGGACTGCATGCGCACGCGGCGCAGCAGGGCGCGTACACGAGCGAGTAATTCACGCCCATCCCATGGCTTGGTCACATAGTCGTCGGCGCCCATTTCCAGGCCGGTGATGCGGCCTATGGCGGCTGCCGGAGTGCCCAGCATGATCAACGGAATACGGCCATGTGCCAGCAGGCGTCGGCACAGGGCCATGCCCTCGTCTCCCGGGCGTGTCATGTCGAAGATGACCAGGTCCGGTTGAGCGCGGGCGATTCGCAGCCACATGCCTCCGCCATCCGTGGCCGTATCGACCACGAAGCCGGCGCGGCTGAGTTCGTCAGCCAGGAGGGTGCGGGAGTTCGCGTCGTGGTCGACTACCAGGATGCGTTGCGGATCGGTCATGGTCTGGGTTCTGCGGCTCTGACAGGGGAGGGCGACGCGCTGGCAGGCCGACACGTCAGGCGGTAAATGCCACGTGCGAGGCAAAAGGTTCAGGCGTAGGCAGCCGAATCCGTAGTCGATTCGGTACGTGAGGCATTCAGGTAACACCGTGCCCGTCGATTCAAGGACTTGCAGGCACCTGCAACATGACGGGATCGCCGTCACCCGGTAGTCTTGACAGGTTGACCGTCACGGAACACCGCAATGCCCGATTTACCTCCCGTTACCCGCAACCTGTTGATCGCCAATCTGGTGGTATTCCTGCTGCAGTATTTTTTCCGGGAGCCGCTGCTGGTGTACGGCGCGCTATGGCCGCTGGGGCCGCACCAGTATGCAGAAGGCTATGACATCGGCTTCCAGGTCTGGCAAGTGGTTACTTATGGTTTCATGCATGGTGGCTGGCAACACCTGCTCTTCAACATGCTTGGCCTGTACATGTTCGGTGGGGTGATCGAGCAGACGTTGGGAGCGCGCAAGTTCGCCATCTACTACTTTGTCTGCCTGATCGTCGCTGCCGTCGCGCAACTGGCAGTGATGTACCTGTTTCCCAACGGCTTCTATCCCACGCTGGGTGCGAGCGGGGCGATCTTTGGCGTGCTGCTGGCCTTTGGCATGCTGTACCCACATGAAAAGGTGTTGCTGTTCATGCTACCGGTGCCGATGCCTGCCTGGTTGTTCGTCATCCTGTATGCGGCGGTGGAGCTGTTCCTGGGCGTGACCGGAACGCAGGCGGGCGTGGCTCATTTCGCGCACCTGGGTGGCATGGTCGGCGGCGTGGTGATGTTGCAGTACTGGCGCGGCAAGCTGCCGATCAAGCCCAAGCGTCGCCTGATGCGCTGACAACGGGTCAATCTGTCCATGAGCAATCACCTGCAGCGCAGGCTACGTCCGCGCCATATCGCCTTCATGGCGCTGGGCATGGCCATAGGCGCTGGGCTTTTCCTCGGCTCGGCCGATGCCATCCGGATCGCCGGACCCTCCGTACTCTTTGCCTACATGATCGGCGGCGTGATGGTCTTCATCATCATGCGCGCGCTGGGCGAAATGGCCGTGCATGATCCGGTCGCCGGCTCGTTCGCCACCTATGCACATCGTTACCTGGGGCCATTGGCCGGCTATCTCACCGGATGGAACTACTGGATCCTGATGGTGGGCGTTGGCATGGCCGAAAGCACCGCCGTGGGCATCTACATGAAAGCCTGGTTCCCCGACTGGCCCCAATGGATCTGGGTGCTGGCCTCGGTGGTGGTGATCGGCGGGCTCAACCTGATGACGGTACGCGTCTATGGCGAGCTGGAATTCTGGTTCACCGCGATCAAGGTCATCACCGTCATCGCCATGATCGTCGGCGGCGCGGCGATGATCTGGCTGGGCTGGGGCAACGGCGGCAAGCCGGTCGGGCTTGGCCACCTGTGGAGTCACGGCGGCTGGTTTCCGCACGGTGTGATGGGCATGGTGCTGTCGTTGTCGGTCGTGGTGTTCGCCTTTGGCGGCATCGAGACCATCGGCATGGCGGCGGCCGAAGCGGCCGATCCTGGGCGCACGATTCCGCGCGCGGTGAACTCGGTGCTATGGCGCATCCTGATTTTCTATATCGGTGCCCTTTTCGTCATCATGGCCCTGTACCCGTGGGATCAGTTAGGTTCCCAGGGCAGTCCTTTCGTGACGACATTCGCCAAACTGGGCATTTCGCAGGCAGCGGGCCTGATCCATTTCGTCGTGCTGACGGCGGCCCTGTCCGGCTTCAACAGCACGACCTTCAGCGCCAGTCGCATGTTGCAGAGCCTTGCCGCCAAGCATCACGCGCCAGGTTGGCTGGCACACGTGGGCGATCACGGCGTGCCGGTGCGTAGCGTGCTGGCGACGTTGGCCAGCTTGATGGTGGGCGTATGGCTCAACTTCTTGCTGCCGAAGGAGATCTTCTCCACCATGATGTCCATCCTGGCGTTCAATACCATCTGGACCTGGACCATGGTGCTGATCGCACACTTCAGTTTCCGGCGAAAGTTGAAAGAAGCGACCGCATTTCCGCTGCGCTGGTGGCCTTTCACCAGTGTGCTGTGCCTTGCGTTCTTTGCTTTCGTAGTATTCATGCTCGGGTACAATCCGCAGACACGCGTGGCGCTCTACATCGGCGCTGGCTGGATCGTGTTGCTATCGCTGGCCTACGCCTTGATGGGCAACGAGAAAAAGATCGCGGCATAAAGAGCAGCCTGCTCGCACTGCGCAGGCTCTACCTCCTCGCGCCTCACAGCGCCCACGGCGCTGCCTCATGGCAGGCACAGCGAGCGGCGCGCCCATGTTCCGCTCTCGGCTGTGCCCAGAGAGCAGAACATGTCTTCAGCGCAACGCGAGGAAATCAGGACTGACCACGAACCGCACAGCGTCCAGGCGCAAACGGGCCGTGGGAAGAACCTCAAGCAACGCGTTGCGTTCATCCGTCACGGCGGCGATTTCCGCATCGCTGATCGATGGGTTGATCGCCTTGAGCGCTGACAGGCGTGCAAGATCGGCATCGAGCGTATCGGTTGCCAGCGCCACCGCTTCGTCGATCGAGGCTTGTCCGCGTTGAGTGGCGGCAGCCTCGGCTTTTTCCAGCATGGGCGGCACCAGCTTGGCGAGAAACTTGCGATAGCGAGGCACTTCGATGTTGCGATCAGCGGCCTTGCGTACCGACGCATCGCTTGGCTGGAAGTCGGGCCGCTCGGCCAGGCGGGTATCCGTGGTGACCACGATCGGCATCGTCGGCAGGAAGCGTTCGATGTCGAGCTTGCGATCGGCGATGCATTCGAGCAGGAATACCGCCTGCAACAGTGCACTGCGTGGCGGCAGCGCATCGTCGACCATGAACGAAGCATTGCCTTGCTCGCCGGTCAAGGCCAGGTCCAGGGCCGCCGCGACCATGGGGTGATCCAGGCGAAGTAGCGGCAATTCCTCGCGGGCCAGGGCAGTGTCGCGATCGAAGGTAATCGATACCGGACCTTCGGCAAAACCCGGCAGCGCATCCGTGGACAGGTATTGCGGGTCGAGCATCAGCACCCGGGCGCTGAGTTCCTCGGCATGGATGCCGTATTGCTCCAGCAGGCGTTGCACGAAGGCATCGCGGGCCGGGTCGTTGTCCTCGCGCACGAATGCCGAGTGCAGGTCATCGGCGTGGGGGTCGCGACTGGCGGCCAGTTCCAGCAGGTGATCGCGCCCGGAGCGGATCAATTCGGCCATTTCCTCATGGGTGGCGCGGGTCTCGGCGATCAGCGCATCCAGCTCCTGGTCGCGACTGTCCACGCCCCGCGCGTGCTCGTCGGCCAGACGTGCCAGCGACGCCCCATAGCGTCGCAGCAGTTCACGGCCATCTGAGGGGCTGAAGCGGAACGCGTCGATACCCTGGTCATACCAGCGTGCAAGCACGTGTTGCGCGCTATCGGCGACGGCAAGCACGTGGATGCTGATGTCGTGTTTCTGGCCGATGCGGTCCAGGCGGCCGATACGTTGTTCGAGCAGGTCCGGATCGAGCGGCAGGTCCCACAGCACCAATCGGTGTGCGAACTGGAAGTTGCGACCTTCCGAGCCAATCTCCGAGCACAGCAGCAGGCGCGCGCCGTCGGCCTGGGCAAAATAGGCGGCATTGCGATCGCGCTGTACGATGCCCAGGCCCTCGTGGAAACGTGCCAGGCCGACGCCACTGCGTGTGCGCAGGGCTTCTTCCAGCGCCAGCACCTTGGCCTGGCTGCGGCAGATCAGCAGGAACTTGTCCTGCGGATGTTCGTCGAGCAGCGTGACCAGCGCATCCAGGCGCGGGTCAGTGGCGTAGTCCAGCTCAAGCGTCTGAGGCGGCTGCTGAATGTCGGCATGGAATTCTGCGAGCAGGCCTTGCCGAGCGTTGTCGCTCAGGTTGCCGGCATCGAGCACATGCCACACTGGCACGCGGGCGGGAAAGCCACCAATGCCTGCACGCCGGTTGCGGAACATGGAGCGGCCAGTGCCATGGCGATCGATCAGCGCAGCAAGGATCTCGCGTGCGTTTTCCGGCTTCTTCGTATCGGCCAGACGTGCCGAGAGCGCGGCATCGGTATGGAACATCTCGACCAGCCGGGTATGTTGATCGGCATCGAGCGGCTCGCTATCGAGCAGGGCATCGGTAATGGGTGACAGCGCCTGGAAACTATCGGCTTCGGCAAGATAGGCATCCAGATCGTGATAGCGCTGCGGGTCCAGCAGGCGCAGGCGTGCGAAATGTCCACTGCGGCCCAACTGCTCGGGCGTAGCTGTCAGAAGAATCACACCGGGTGTGACGGCAGCGAGCTTTTCCACCAGGGCGTAGCGAGGACTGGCTGCCTCCGGCGACCAAGCCAAGTGGTGGGCTTCGTCGACCACCAGGATGTCCCAAGGCGCTTCCAGTAATTGCTGGGCTCGCTTGGGCGACTGTTCCAGGAAACTGAAATCGGCAATGACCAGTTGCTCGTCTTCGAACGGATTGCTGTCGGGGTTGGATATGTCCAATGCCTCGCAGCGCTCCTCGTCATAGATGGCGAAGCTGAGATTGAAGCGGCGCAGCAATTCGACGAACCACTGATAGACCAGTGTATCGGGCAGCAGCACCAGGGCGCGCTGGGCGCGACCCGTCGCCAGCTGGCGCGCCAGGATCATGCCTGCCTCGATGGTCTTGCCCAGGCCCACCTCATCGGCGAGCAGCACCCGGGGTGGGCGACGTGCCGCGGCGATACCGGCCACGCGCAACTGATGCGGTACCAGTCCAATACGCGCGGCGCCAAGCCCCCAGGAAGGGGATCGGCGTGCGATGGCCCGGCGACGCAGACCTTCCAGGCGCAGCTCGAACTGGGCCACGGTGTCTGTGCGGCCACCGACGAGGCGATCGTCGGCCTGACTGACGCTCTGTTCGTCGTCGAGCTGGCCTTCATGCAATTCGCGGCCTTCGCCACGATAGATGAGCAGGTCTTCCTTGATTTCCACCCGCTCCACCAGGAAGGCGATGCCCTTGCCCGCCACGCGCTGCCCGGCGCGGAATTCCGCGCGTACCAGCGGTGCCGAGTCGATGGCGTAAGGCCGCAGCACGCCAGCCTTGGCGAAAAGCACCTGGACACCGCGCCCTTCGACGCGCAAAACAGTACCGAGGCCGAGCTCAGGCTCGGCAGTGGAAATCCAACGTTGACCGGGAACGAACATCAAGGGGACGCTTGCGACTTTCGGGGCCGCTGATTATCCGCCCTTGGCGGGCTGGTGGGAACCTTTTGGGGCAAAAGCGAGAAGCTAGTTAAGAGGAGTGAGAGAAGATCCCCGATTTACCGCCGCGGGCCCGGGCAGGTTTTCTCCGACTCCTTAACTCCTCTCGACGCACTCCTGCTCTCAGGTTTCTGACCACTGCCGCAGCAGGTTGTGATAGACGCCGGTGAGTTGAAGTACGGCACTGGCATCGGCGCCGGTGCGGGTGAGCGTCTGGATCGAGGTGTCGAGCTCGAAGAGCATGCGGCGACGGTTGTCGTCGCGGATCAGGCTCTGCACCCAGAAGAAAGCGGCCAGGCGTGCGCCACGCGTGACAGGCATGACACGATGCAGGCTGCTGGAGGGGTAGACGATCAGGTCGCCCGCCGGCAGTTTCACCTCATGTTCGCCATAGGTGTCGCTGATGACCAACTCGCCGCCCTCGTAGTTGTCCGGTTCGGCCAGGAACAGCGTGCACGAGATGTCGCTGCGCAGTTGTTCGCCGTTGGGCAACGACATCACCGCGCCATCGACATGGAAACCATATTCACCGCCGCCTTCGTAGCGATTGAAGCGAGGTGGCAAAGTACGTAGCGGCAGGGTGGCGGCATGGTAGACCGGATGCCGCGCCAACGCCTTGAGCACCTCGCGCGCCAGTTCCTCGCGCAGCGGTGAAGTATCCGGCAATTGCAGGTTGTGCTTGACCTTGGCGCCTTGAACTCCGACCGTCTCGCGCCCATCCGTCCACTCGGCCGCTTCCAGGCGCTGACGCATGCGCGCGACCTGGTCAGGGGAGAGCACGTTGGGAATATGCAGAAGCATGCCGCGATTCTAGGCTATCAGGAAGAAGATGGGAGATGGGCGCAAGTACGACACGGTTGGTAACCGGCAACGCAGCCAGCGCTGTGGTTGCATTGAGGCTTATCTCAGGTGCCGGGTTTTTGCGCCCCCCACGACCCATCTCCCGTTTCCCGAGTTATCAGAACCTCACATTCGCGGTCAGCATCGCCGAACGCGGGGTTCCCGGCGTGTAGCGATAACCGCTCTTGTTGATGGCGCCGACGTAGGTCTTGTCGAACAGGTTGTAGAGGTTCAACTGCAAGTCGAAGTGCTTGTTCACTGGATACGAGGCCATGGCGTCGAAGACCCAGTATGAGTTGATATAGGCGGGCGTGCCGACGGCGCCATCCGTGCCGCGCTTGAGTTCTCCTGTGTAACGCGCACCACCGCCGATGTTAAGGCCGAACGGCAGGTGGTATGTGGTCCAGGCGGTGAAGGCGCTCTTGGGCGTATAGGCCAGGTCGTCCGTGCCATCCTGGGTCACCTTGGTGCCGTTGATGACCTTGGCATCCATGGTGGTGAAGCCAGCGGTGATGGCCCAGTTCTCGGTGAGCTTGCCGACGGCTGAGAGTTCCACACCCTGCACGCGCTTCTTGCCGATCTGGTAGTACAACAGGTCGACCGGGTCCTGTACGAGGTCGTTGTTGACCACGGTGCGATAGATCGCGCCGGTCAGCAGCAGCTTGCCATCGATGAACTCCCACTTGGTGCCGGTTTCCACCGTATGCGCGCGCTGGGGATCGAGGTTGGGGTTATCGGCGCTGTTGGCCGAGCTGCTGAGCGCCAGGGTATTGCCGCCCGGTGGCTCCGACGACACGGCATAGTTGAAGTAGATGCTGCCGTTCGGCGCCGGCTTGTACAGCACGCCGAGCTTCCAGTTGGCCAGGTTGTCGCTCTTGCTGGCATTGAGGCCGCGAACCACAGTACCTGGTGGCAACGTGCCGCACACTGGGCCACCACGGCCACCGCAGGCCACCATGCTGGAGAAATCGGTGTTGTAGTGGTCAAGGCGCACGCCGGCGTTGACCTGCCACTGTTCGCCAAACTTCAGCGTGTCGAACACGTAGGCCGATGCCGTGTTGGTCTTGCCGGTGGTGTAAGCACCGTTGCGACCGTAGACCAGGCCGGAGACGTTTTCGTTCGGATCGTAGAGATTGGCTGCCGGCCAGGTCGTGCCGTTGAGCGGCACGATGCCGATCGTGGTGGCCTTTTCCTGTGTCAGCTCGATGCCGGTGCTCAGGTTGTGGGTGATCGCGCCGGTGTCGAAATTGGCCGTGACATTGGCCTGGTCGGTGATGATGCTGTTGTTCTGGTGCTTGAACGTCGGCAGGCTGCGTGTGATCTGCCAGGTGGACGGATCGTTGATATTGGGCGTCAGCAGCGTGGTGGCCGAAAGCATGTACGAGGTCAGCAGGTAATCCTGCGTGCTGCGGCCCCAGCGCAGCGTGTTGTGCAACGCCACGTTCGGCGTGAAGTCGTGTTCCAACTTCACCGTGAACATGTCCTGCTTGACGCGATCATGGTCGGCGGTGGTGCCGTAGAAGTTCGACGGGTCGACCGGGCGGGCATTGTTCAGTTGCGGACGGGTCGGGTCGGGCGTGGTAAAGCCCGGCAGGCCAAGCGTCGGCACGCCGCCATCGGGCACGTTGTCCTGCTTGATGTGCAAGTAATCGATGTAGACGCGTGTCGCTGTGCCCAGGCCGAAGGCGAAAGTCGGAGCGATACCCCAGCGATTGTTCTGGATTTCATCGCGCCCGGGCACACCGCTGTCCTGGCCCATCACATTGAGGCGGAAGGCGGAGGTATCGTTGACGACCTGGTTCCAGTCGGCGGTGACACGGCGACGATTGGCGCTGCCGTACGACAGGGATGCGCTGACCGCGTTGTCCAGTTCCGGCTGTTTGCTCACCAGGTTGACCGCACCGGTCGGCGCCGTGCGGCCGTTGTCGGTGCCGGCCGGACCCTTGGTCACTTCGACCTGTTCGATATTGAACACGTCGCGCGAGATGGTGCCCAGGTCACGCACGCCATCGACGAAGATGCTGCCGGACGTATCGAAGCCACGCATGTAGATGCCGTCGCCAGTGGTGGTGCTGCCGTTCTCGCCGACGAAATACGTGCCCACGCCCGGACTGTTGCGCAGCGCTTCGGTCAGCGTGCTGGCGCCTTGTTCCTGGATCAGTTCCTTGCCGATGACCTGGATGGTCTGCGTGGTATCCAGCAGCGGCTGGGTAAATTTGGGCGAAGAGACCTTGTCGATCTTGTAATTGCTGGCTGCCGTCGCATCGACCTGCATGCCAGGCAGGTCCTTGGTATTGGTCGTGGTGACTTCCGGCGCAGCGGCGTCACCCTCTGCGGCCAGGGCGGGCTGGACCAGCGCCAATCCGGTGAGCAGGGTAGCGGCGGTGGCCATGCCCAGGGCGGTCTGGGGCAGGCGAGTGACGGGGTGCTTGCGACTGGTGATATGAGCCATCGTTCTCTTCACTAAAGCAGGAAAACCAGGGCCGTCAGCCGAAGCACCTGATCGGGGCGGTTGGCTTGGACGGTCCTCAAGGACGTTGCTGGCGCCGTGACGGAGCTCCCTTGCATCCATGACAGGCAACGATTCATTGAATGTTATTTTTAATGAGAATGATTTGCAATAATAATTTGCTGCCGAGGCGTTGTGCCGGGCCTTGGGTCGTGCCGTCGAGAACTGCCAGATAAAAGGAGGGAAGCGGGGCGGCAAGCTTCAAGCTCTTGCTCCAGTCCCTGGGGCCGGCGTCATGCATGGCTGGCGGCCAAAAAAAGCCCCGCATAAGCGGGGCTTTTTACCTCGATACCTTGAGGTCAGGGCATTACCAGATCTTCACCTGCTTGTCGCCCGAACGAACCATGGCGTCGCCCGGCTTGCACTGGAAGGCCGAAGCGAAGGCTTCCATGTTCGACGGTGCGCCGATGGCGCGCAGAGACGCAGGGGAGTGCGGATCGACGTTGAGATACAGGACAGCCTGCTTCTCACGTACGTTGCCGCGCCACACGCGAGCCCAGTTCAGGAAGAAGCGCTGGTCCGGGGTGTAGCCGTCGATCTTCTGGTTGGCTTCTTCCGGATGGGCCTTGAGCGAGGTCTGCAACGCGTCATATGCCACGTTCAGGCCACCCAAGTCGGCGATGTTCTCGCCCAGGGTCAGCTTGCCGTTGACGTGCAGGTCCGGCTTGTCCTTGAGCGGGGTGTAGTCGTTGAATTGCTGCACCAGCTTGTCGGTACGTGCATTGAACTTGGCTTTGTCATCCTTGGTCCACCAGTCCTTGTTGTTGCCTTCACCGTCGAACTGCGAACCCTGGTCGTCGAAGCCGTGGCTGGCTTCATGACCGATCACGGCACCGATACCGCCATAGTTGATGGCGTCGTCGGCGTTGGCGTCGAAGAATGGCGGCTGCAGGATGGCGGCCGGGAAGTTGATCGTGTTGTCGGTCGGGTTGTAGTACGCATTGACCGTCTGCGGGGTCATGCCCCACTCCTTGCGATCGGTCGGCTTGCCGATCTTGGCAATGTCGTAGTCGTAGTTGAACTTCGACGCGGCCTGCGCGTTGGCAAAGAAGTTGTCCGGGGTAACCTTCAGGCCCGACCAGTCACGCCAGTTGTCCGGGTAGCCGATCTTGGGCAGGAAGGTGTTCCACTTGGCAACAGCCTTGTCCTTGGTTTCCTGGCTCATCCAATCGAGGTTCTGGATACGTGCCTTGAGGGCGTTGCGCACGTTGTTGACCAGTTCCTCGGCGCGCTGCTTGGCTTCGGGTTTGAACACCTTGGCCACGTACAATTGTCCAAGAGCTTCACCCATCTCGCCATTGACGGCACCCAGCACGCGCTTCCAGCGCGGCTTCTGCTTGGGCTGGCCGGACAGGGTCTGGCCGTAGAAGGCGAACTTGGCATCCTGGAAATCCGACGACAGGTAGTTGGCGGCATCGTCGATCGCGTGGAAGCGCAAATAGGCTTGCCAGGTGGTGATCGGGGCGGTAGCCAGCTGCTTGTCGAATTCGGCGAAGAACTTCGGCTGCGACAGCGAGAAGCCCTTTTCGATGGTGACGCCCTGGTCCTTGAAGAAGTTGTCCCAGTTGAAGTGCGGGGTGGCCTTGTTGGCTTCCTGCACCGTCACGAAGTGGTATTCATTCTTCAGGTCGCGCGCTTCGGTCGGGGTCAGCGACGCGGCGGCGAGCTTGGTCTCGAACTTCATGACGTCGTCGGCCTGCTTCTTGGCATCGGCTTCGGACACACCGGTCAGTTGCAGCAGCTTGGCGATGTATGCCACGTAGGCCGTGCGGATGTCGGCGTACTTGGGATCGGTGTAGTAGTCCTTCGTCGGCAGGCCCAGGCCGCCTTCGTTGGCATAGGCAATCTGAATCTTGGCGTCCTTGAAGTCGGCGCCCGAACCAAAGCCGAATACGAAGCCGTTGCCCTCGGCGTACTGCTTGCTGATGAAATCGGCAAGTTGCTTGCTGTCCTTCAGCGCAGCGATCTGGTCGAGTTCCGGCTTGAGTGGCTGCCAGCCGGCCTTATTGATTGCATCCTCGTTCATGCCCGAGCGATACAGCCAGCCGATCTTCTGCTCGATCGAGCCAGACTGCGCCTTGTCGGCGTCCTTGTCGGCTGCCTCGACAATGTCGTGCTGGGTGTTCAGGCTGTTCTCGGCGAGCTGGTCGAATGCACCCCAGCGGGTACGATCGTCGGGGATGGGGTTGGCGGCAATCCACTTAGAGTTGACGAAGCCGTTCAAGTCCGAACAGACGTTGATGTTGCTGTCCAGTTCACTGACGTCGAACACGCTCTTTTTGGCGCCAGGCGCGGTAGCGGTGCTGGTCGTGGCGGCCGGTGCGGCGGCGGTGGTGGTCTTGGCAGGTGCGGCCTGATCGGTCGGCGACTCCTGCTTGCCGCAGGCAGCCAGTGCCAGCGTAGCGCTGACAGCCAAGGCGAGCGGTTTCAGAAACGGCTTGGTCATAGATGTCCCTCGTAAAAAAGACGCCCCCGCGGGCGGTCATGTGTGCTTGAGTCAAGCCATGGCGAGCGCACTCGGCCGTGGTCATGACCCTTCAAACTAGGTCAATGGTCATGGGGTGGACAGTGTCAAAGGTCAGGGGCTCCCATCGCGTGCACTGATGCGTAGCGCGTCTGGATCGCTGCCTGGAGATTTGTCCTGAGTCCTGGCGATTTTGTTATAGAGTAACGCTGGCCTGGGGTCATGGCGCAAGCGGTACAAATGGCATGGTCAGGCCAGGACGAATCGTAACATATTGCGATTTGGGCGTTTGGACGTCCGAACGCATGTCTTGCGCTTGTTACGGGTGTGTCATCTGCGGCCTTTAGTCTGCGGGAAGTTTCGCACGTAGGGGGCGTGCGCAAACCCACCCACTTGGAGACTCCCCGCCATGCGCAATCGTCTAGCCGCTTGCCTAGCCGCCTGTTTGCTTACTGCTTCTGCCGCCTCCATCGTGCTTGCCCAGACCGACGATGTGTTACGGCATCGTGGCCCGCAGCCTTTCCGAACTGCCACGCCTATCAAGCACCTGGTCGTGATCTTCCAGGAAAACGTGTCGTTCGATCACTATTTCGGTACCTATCCGATTGCCGCCAACGGCAAGGGTGAACCAGCGTTCTATGCCAAGCCGTTCACGCCGGGCGTTAATGGCTTCAGTGCCAAGTTGCTGACCAGGAACCCGAACAAGCTCAATACGGAAAACGGCGACGGCGCTATCAACCCGTTCCGCCTGTCGCGCGCGCAAGCGGCGACCGCTGACCAGGATCACGATTACGCCGCCGAGCAGCTCGCCTTCAACGGCGGCAAGATGGATCTGTTTCCGAAGAACACCGGTACTGGTGAGACGCTGCCCGGCGGTAGCGCCTCGCAGAACGGCATCGGCCAGGTGATGGGTTACTACGATGGCAATACCGTCACGGCGTACTGGAATTACGCGCAGAATTTCGCCATGAGCGACAATAGCTACGGCACGACGTTCGGTCCTTCTACGCCGGGTGCGATCAACCTGATCTCCGGCCAGACCAATGGCATCGACCAGACGCTCAACGGCACCGGTGCCGAAGTGGACGATGGTAATGGTGGCCTGACCTTGATCAGCGATGCCGACCCGATCGACGACGTGTGCTCGTCGCCCAGTGGCAACCAGGTGCATTTCACCGGCAAGAACGTGGGCGACCTGCTCAATGAGCAGCATGTCACCTGGGGTTTCTTCGAGGGCGGTTTCGACCTGACCAAGACCAATCCGGATGGCAGTACCGGTTGTGGCCGGCAGACCCATTCGGATGTGACCAACACCACCAAGGCCGACTACATTCCGCATCACCAGCCGTTCCAGTACTACACCTCCACGGCCAATCCCACGCATGCGCGTCCGACGTCGGTCGCGGCGATCGGCAGCACCGATGCGGCCAACCACCAGTACGATATGGATGATTTCTATGCGGCGGTGGATAACGGCAACATGCCGGCGGTGAGTTTTCTCAAGGCACCCGGCTACCAGGATGGTCATGCCGGCTATTCTGATCCGCTCGACGAGCAGGCATTCGTCGTGCACGTGATCAACTTCCTGCAGCAGCATGACGAATGGGAAGATACGGCCGTCGTTATTGCTTATGACGACTCCGACGGCTGGTACGATCACCAGCCGGCGCCGCGCGTGAATGCGTCCAGCACCACGGATGACGCACTCGATGGCGCCGGCAACTGCGATGCGCGCGATACCCTCCCGGGTGTCAATGCCGACAACAAGCATGCCCAGGGACGTTGCGGCTACGGTCCGCGCCTGCCGATGCTGGTGGTGTCGCCGTGGGCGAAGCAGAACTATGTGGATCACAACCTCAGCGACCAAAGCTCGATCACTCGTTTCATCGAGGATAACTGGCTTGGCAGCAAGCGCCTGGGTGGTGGCTCGTTCGATGCGATTGCCGGTAAGATCGATACCATGTTCGACTTCCATCAGCCGTTCATTTTCGAACGCAAGTTGATCCTGGACGAGCAGACTGGCCAGCCGCGACAGCCCTGGTGGTGGCCGTTCTCGTTCAACGCCCCCGAGGCGTGGAACCATCGTTCGCGCCACACCACCAAGCTGGGTTGATGCATGACCGAAAGCGGCAGTGGAACACTCATGACATGGCGGCGCGCGTCTTGGATTTGACGCGCCGTCGGTTGCTCAAGATGACCGCGTTCGGCCTCACGGCCGGCGCGGTTCCCTGGCGCCTGCTGGCGCATGATATGCATTCGTCCTCAGGCAAGATGGTTGGCAGTTCGTTGTGCAAGCATGCCGCGACCGAGCCGGTGAGATTGCCGCCGATGCTCGATCCGATGCGGCTGAAAGCCTTCGTCGATCCCTTGCCGATTCCACCGGTATTGCGTGCGCCACGTGGCGAGACGCTGAAGGTCGTCATGCGCGAGACCGAGCAGCGCCTGCATCGCGATCTCAAGCCTACGCGCGTATGGACCTATGGTGGATGCATGCCGGGGCCCACGCTCGAGGCCGAGAGTGGCAAGCTGTTGCGCGTGGAGTTTCCCAATGATCTGCCTGGCAAGCATTTCCTGCCGATCGATCACCATATCCACGGCGCGGAAAAGAACCAGCCGGAAGTGCGCGCTGTTGTTCACTTGCATGGCGGCCGTACGCCAACCTCCAGCGACGGCTACCCGGATGACTGGTACGTACCGGGTAAGACACGCACCTATGAGTATCCCAACAAGCAGGATGCGGCCACACTTTGGTATCACGATCACGCGATGGGCATCAATCGCTTGAATATCTATGCCGGAATGTTCGGCATGGCGCTATTGCGCGACAAACACGAGCGGTCCCTGGGCCTGCCGCAGGATGAGCAGGAGATTCCACTGGTGCTATGCGATCGGATGATTACCGAAGATGCCCAGCTGTATTACCCAGTATCCGGCCAGCCCGATGCTCCCTGGGTGCCGGAAGTGTTCGGTAATGCCATGCTGGTCAACGGTGCGCTATTGCCTTACCTGGACGTGCAGCCGCGCCGTTATCGATTCCGAGTGCTTAATACGGCCAACGGCCGCTTCTTTCACCTGAGCCTGCGCGGACGCTTACCTTTCATGCAAATCGGTAGCGACCAGGGCCTGCTGGCCACGCCGGTCACACAGACCCATCTGCTGCTCGCGCCCGGCGAGCGGGCGGACCTGTTGATCGACTTCGCAGCGATGAAAGGCCAGAGCATCGAGCTGATGAACGATGCGTTGCCCCTCATGCAATTCCGTATCGGTAACGGTCAGGTGCACGACACCAGCAAGTTGCCGGAAAAGCTTCGCGATGTGCCGCGCATGCCCGAATCCATGGCGGTGAAGACGCGCCAGCTCACCTTGGACGAATATGCCGATTGCGTCGCCGAGCCGATGCTGATGTTGCTCGATGGCAAGCGCTGGCATGAGCCGGTCACGGAAAAGCCCAGGCTGGGCAGCACGGAGATCTGGAGCTTCGTCAACCTCACCGAAGATACGCATCCGATCCACCTGCATCTGGTGCGCTTCCAGATCCTCGATCGACGTCCCTTCGACATCAATACCTGGATGGACTCCAAGACGATTCGCTACAAGGGCCCGGCGCAGCCGCCACCGCCGCACGAGCAAGGCTGGAAAGACATCGTGCAGGTATACCCAGGCATGGTTACTCGAATCATCGCCACTTTCGATGGCTATGCCGGTCGCTATGCATGGCATTGCCATCTGCTTGAGCACGAAGCCAACGAAATGATGCGTCCATTCGAGGTGGTGGCGTAGGGGTGAGGAGCGAGTAGCTAGAAGTGAGGAGTTAGGAGTTAGGAATTAGGGGCTTGCGGGTTTTGTAAGCTCCTGGCCGGCAGGTCAGCATGTTGCGGCATGTCTTGAGTGTGCGCCCCCGTCTCCGTTTTTCAATGAGGTGGCAGATTCCACTGCTTGAGCACGCGATTCTCGCGCTCGAATCCCAGCACGCTTACCGTGGCCGTTTCCAGCACAAGGTGCGCTCCGGTGACGGCCTGTCCGTTCATCCAGCACCCGCCCAACACACGCAGGAAGTGCCCATGCGAGAACAGTGCGACACGGCCGGAGAGCGCCAGCAAGCGTTC
>NZ_DASVMI010000176.1:0-2912 GCF_036384435.1 Dyella sp.
GCAGATCAAGTTGCGCGGTTTCCGCATCGAGCTGGGCGAGATCGAGTCGGCACTGACGTCGTTGACCGGTGTGCAGGCAGCGGCCGTGGTCGTTCGCGAGGATGTCGTCGGACACAAGCAACTGGTGGGCTATGTCGTGGCGCATGCCGATCATGTCGTGGATACGGCAGGCTGGCAGCTGGCGCTGGCGTCGCGTCTGCCGGAATACATGGTGCCCGCCGCGCTGGTATCGCTTGCAGCCTTGCCACTGACGCCCAATGGCAAGCTCGATCTGCGCGCCTTGCCGGCACCGGAGTTGACCGATTCATCGCATGAAAAGCGTGCGCCACGCACCTCCCAAGAACAGATACTCGAATCGCTGTTTGCCGAAGTGCTCGGCTTGCAGAGTATCGGCATCGATGAAAATTTCTTCGAGCTGGGCGGTCATTCCTTGTTGGCCGCGCAGCTGATCAGTCGTATTCGTACGGCACTCGATGTCGAACTGTCGATTCGCGCTCTATTCGACGCACCCACGGTGGCCGGCCTGGCCGACCGCCTGGTGGCCAACACCGCACTGGGCAACTCGACGGTCATGTTGCTGCCGCTGCGCGCCGGAGGCAGCAGACCTGCGGTCTTCTGCTTTCATCCAGCAAGCGGCCTGAGCTGGACCTATGCCAGGTTGATGCATTTCATCGATGCACATCATCCGGTATTCGGATTGCAGGCCAGAGGCTTCGCCGACGACGAGCAGCCTGAGCAGTCCATCGAGGCCATGGTCGATGACTACATAAGGCAAATTCGAAGCGTACAGCCATCAGGACCTTATCACTTGCTGGGATGGTCGTTCGGCGGCCTGCTTTCGTATGCAGTGGGATGCCAGTTGCAACGCCTGGGCGAACGCGTCGGCTTGCTGGCCATCCTTGATACCCAATTCATCGAACAGGCACTGATCGAGCCGGACGAGGAAGGGCTCCTCGATGAGATCCTGGCGATGGAAGGTATCAGGCAGCCGCTTGTGCCAATCACCGACATGCATGAGGCGTACGAACTTCTGCGCTCTCGCAGTAGCCCCTTTGCAAGCCTTGGCGAAGATCTTTTCAAGCGTTCCCTGGATGTCTATCGCAACAATATTCGACTGTTCCGGCAGACACCGCCCATGGGCAGCTTCGACGGCGACCTGATGCTCGTCTCCACCACACTGGACAAGGACGGCGCCATGTTGAACTCGCGCATGACCGATGGCTGGCATCGCCGCTTCAGTGGGCGGGTGCATCACCTTGAAGTCGCATGTGGGCACTTTGACCTGCTCGATTCCAAGCAGGCACCGGCGATCGGCAAAGCCATCGGCGAAAGATTGCAGGTTATCGAACAGGAATTGTCGGGTGATCCGATGATCGATCAATCCTCTGAACTGGAGCTGCGCTGAGTGGCTACTGAAGACGTCCTCGAAAGCGGCGCCGCGGTACTGGATGCTGAACCCGAAGTGGTCCAGAACGACAGTCTTTGGCGCAATCGAAACTTCATCTGGATCTGCGTGGGTGCGTGTGTAGCTACCCTGGGCAGCCAGTTCACCGCGTTGGCGTTGCCATGGATCGTGCTGAAGATGACCGGCGATTCGCTGGCGCTGGCGGCCGTCATGGCGATCTCCGGCGTACCGCAAATTGCGCTGCTGCTGTTTGGCGGCGGCCTGGCTGATCGCTTTTCGCCCAAGCGCATTCTCATAAGCGCTTATCTGATCTGCGCGTTGCTGCTGATCTGCCTGGGTGCGTTGCTTTATGCGGGCATGTTGCAGCTGTGGATGATCGATATCTTCGCATTCACCACAGGCCTCGTATTTGGCGTTTCGGTACCTGCCAGCTTCTCAGTCATTGCCGCCGCATTGCCCAATCACATGGTTCCGGCGGCCAGTTCCGTCATAGGCAGCGTCCGACAGGGTTTTGCATTCATCGGGCCTCTGCTTGCCGGCGCCCTGCTTGGCCTCGCCAATGACGGCAAGCCGACTGGAAGTGCTCTGGGAAGCCAGCCTATCTTTGCCATAGCGTTCTTTCTTGATGGTGCAGGTTTGCTTTTGATGGCCTGGGCCACGGCCAAGATCGCATTCCGACCTCTGCTCAGCGGAGATGGCGCGCCACGGGGCGGTTTGAGCATCATGCCCGCGCTTCGCTGGTTTCTGTCCGACCGCCAGGTGCTGACGGTCATCATCTACTGGACGATCATCGTGTTTTTCTTCAGCGGCTCGGTGCGCGTCGCCTTGCCACTGCTTGCCGAGCAAAGTACCGCCCTTGGTGCCAAGGCATACGGCATCCTGGTTTCGGCCAATTCCGCGGGCGTCTTCGTCGGCATGACCGCCCTGGGTCTTCTACGTCGATTCATAGCTGGCAAATTGTGGCCGGTCATCCTCGGGCTCGACGTCATTGCCGCCGGATTGGCAATCATCATCGGTGTACTGCACCCGGCCCTCAGCATGGCGATCTTTGTGTATGCAGCCATGCTCGTGTTGGTAGGCACGCGTAGCGGCTTCGTCGAGATCGGTTGGTTCTCGCTGCTTCAGCAGCGATATCCAGATGACATCCGCGGTAGGGCGACCAGCATCTTCATGGTGATTTCCACGGCAAACATGGCCGCTTCCGTCACCTTTGCCGGCTGGATGACTCGCCACATGCCCGCCTCGGAACTCTTCGTCTTCGCAGGCGCTGCCACCGCGGTCATTGTGCTCGTGGCAACACTCCTGCGCGCGATGGGTGTGCTGAGGATCGACGCATGAATGGTCGTCGCGAGCACAGCATGGATTTCCTGCCGGATCTGTTCGCCGAACAGGCAGCCCGTACGCCCGACGCGCTGGCCATCGTCGCTGGCGACGACAGCCTGACCTACGCCGCGCTGGCCCAGCGCGTGGATCAACTGGCGGCCCTGCTGGCCGGTCATGGCCTGGG
>NZ_DASVMI010000177.1:0-5065 GCF_036384435.1 Dyella sp.
TGACGGTCAGCGCATCGACCGTGGATGTGCCGGCGGCCAAGTTCGACTTGAGTTTCAGCTTTACCGAACAGCATCGGGCTGATGGCACTGCCGATGGCCTGGCAGGCAGCATCGAATACGCCACGGACCTGTTCGACGAAAGCACCGTGTCGCGCCTGGCCCAACGATGGGTGCGCCTGCTCACGGCGATGGTGTCTGAGGCTGCCGTCGATCCCTGGCAGATCAACCTGCTCGATGACGGGGAACGGCAAGCCATCCTCGTTGATTGGAATGACACCGCGCAGGAGCGTGAAGATGTCACGTTCGTCGAGCTGTTCGAGCGCAGCGCGAAGATGTTGCCCGATGCGACCGCACTCATTTTCGAAAATTCGCCCTGGTCGTATACGCACCTGGAAAAGCGTGCCAATCGCCTGGCAAACTGGCTAGCCTCGCAGGCCATCGGTGTGGGCCATATCGTAGGCGTGTGCATGCAGCGCACGCATGACACGCTGGCCGTCGTACTTGGCATTCTCAAGGCCGGCGCCACCTATCTGCCGCTCGATCCGGCTTATCCCCGCGAGCGCCTTGCCTATATCGTCGGTGATGCCAACCCTGTCCTGATCGTTTCCGATACGGCTTCAGCAAGTTGCCTGCCTTCGGACCTGCGTCTGTTACGCATGGATACGGATGCACCAGCCGCCCTCGACGGACTGGCCGACACCTGGGTGCAAGGCTCTGCATGGTCACGCACGGCAGGCCCCAACCATCCGGCGTATGTCATTTATACGTCCGGCTCCACCGGGCGCCCCAAGGGCGTCGTCGTTTCTCATCGCCAGTTGGCACTGACCCTGTTCGGCGTGCGCGAAGCGCTGGACTTCCGACGCGGTGACATATTGCCCAACCTGGCATCGCATGCTTTCGACATCTCCGTGGTCGAGTTGTTGTTGCCGCTGGCCTTTGGTGGTGCAACGGTATTGGTGCAGCCACCGCGACTGAATGGATTGGCGCAACTGGTCGAGGAGACCCGTGGCGCTACCTTCCTGCACGCCGTGCCCAGCCTGATGGAGGCATGGCTCAGCCATCTGGGGCCCGATGAAGCAGGCAGGTGCTACCCGGACATTCGGGCGTTGATGGTGGGCGGCGAAGCCGTATCCAGCGAACTGCTGCGCAAGCTGGCGACGTATTTCCCGGCTGCAACGATCACCGAGTTGTACGGGCCGACCGAGGTCTCGGTCATCAGCACCTACTACACCGTGGACAGATTGGCTCTGCAAAGGGCGGCCTATTGCATCGGCATACCGCTCGAAAATACGCAGGTATTCGTTCTTGACGAGCAACTTCAGCCAGTATCCGTCGGGGTGCCGGGAGAGCTCTATATCGCCGGTCCCGGGGTTGCCGATGGCTACCTCGGCCGCCCATCACTGACTGCTGAACGCTTCGTTGCCAGTCCGTTCGATGCGGGCAAACGCATGTATCGAAGTGGTGATCTTGTGCGCTGGCAGGCAGACGGACGCCTGGATTTTCTCGGTCGTGTCGATCACCAGGTCAAGATTCGTGGCTTTCGCATCGAACTGGGAGAGATCGAAGCTGCTCTGTCCCGACTTGAAGGCGTGGCCCAGAACTTGGTCATCGCGCGGGAAGACAGCCTGGGGCACAAGCAACTCGTTGCTTACGTCGGCAGCGATGCGCGACCACTGCCCGACGGTTCGGCACTGCGTCAGGCCTTGGCGCAGGCCTTGCCCGATTACATGGTCCCGCTTGCGATCATGGTGGTCGATGCCCTGCCCTTGACACCTAACGGCAAGATCGATCGCAACGCTCTGCCTGCAGTCGACTTCAATCATGGTGACTCGCGTGAGCCACGAAATGCCACGGAAGCCATCCTTGCGGGTATTTATGCCGAAGTGCTTGGTCTGAGCAAAGTAGGCATCGACAGCGGCTTCTTCGATCTGGGTGGCGACAGCATTCGTTCGATCCAGGTCGTCAGCAAGGCGCGCAAGGCGGGGCTTGCAGTCCGCCCCAGGGACGTCTTTCAACATCCAGATATCGCTTCGCTTGCGCTGGTCGCCCAGGCGTTGCCGGGCGAAGAAGAACCGCCGGCGGAAACCTCGTTGGTCTCACTCGATGAGACACAGATGCAATGGCTGCGCGCGACGTATGGCTCGATCGAAGAAGTGTTGCCGCTTGCTCCTTTGCAGCCGGGACTTCTGTTCCAGCATCTACTTGATGAGGGTCATGCCGATGCCTACCTCGTACAAACGCTTTTTGAGATACATGGCCCTGTAGACCAGGACATGCTTCAGCGCGCGGCCCGGGCGCTGTTGTCGCGGCACGGCAACCTGCGTGCGAGCTTTGTCCAGCACGGTAGCCTGGTCCAGCCACTGCAAGTCATTCCCAGGGCCGTGACCTTGCCATGGCGCCAGGTCGATCTGCAAAGCGTAGACGCGCAGACGCAGGATGCACTTGCTGTGCAGGAAATGGAGCAGGATCTGCGAACGCCATTCGAAGCGGCGCGCGGGCCGCTGTTACGGATGCTGCTGCTCAAGCTCGGCGATGATCATTATCGATTGGCCGTCACCAACCATCATTTGCTGCTGGATGGCTGGTCGATGCCCATCCTTGCCTACGAGCTGTTCGAACTGTATCGACGTGGCGGCGAACCGTTGCCGCCCGTCACGCCGTATCGTCAATATCTTGCGTGGCTGGCCGGCCAGGACAGCGCGCGCGCTCTGGATGCGTGGCGCCATTACCTGGATGGCGTGAATGAGCCTACGCGACTGGCGTCGCACACCGGCTCTACGCCTCCCCTGGTGCCCGTCACCCACGGCATCACACTGGATGCAGGCCTGGGCAAAGCCTTGCAGCGCCTGGCCAGGGATATCGGCGTTACGCTCAATTCGTTCTTCCAGGCGGCATGGGCATGCCTGCTGGCGTGCCACACGGGGCGCCGGGACGTCATGTTCGGCATCACCGTATCTGGCCGCTCGCCGGAGATCGAGGGCATCGAACAGATGGTTGGTCTGTTCATCAATACGGTGGCGCTGCGAATCGTGCTCGATCCAGAAGAGCGCCTTAAGGACCTGCTTGTTCGTCTGCAGGATCGCCAGGCGGGAATGCTCGACGACCAACATCTCGGATTGTCCGAAATACAACGTCTGGCAGGCATCGGTGAGTTGTTTGACACCAGCCTGGCTTTCGAAAATTACCCGTCGCTGCCAGCCGCTGACATGGAGGCCGGATCGAGGACGATTGATGTCACCCGTTCGGAAGGCAGTGGCGGCGATACCTCGCACTATCCGTTGGGATTGCTGGTCATACCCGGCGACACGATCGAGCTTCGCTTTGGCTATCGCCCGGATATTTTCTCACTGTCGGCCGTAGCTGCCATCAGCCAGCATCTGACCGCCGTGCTCGAAGCATTCGCTTATCGCCCGGAGTCGCGTTTCGGACAACTGAACGTACTCAGTGCTGCCGAACACACCCAATTGCTGTCGCACTGGAATGCAACATCGCAGGACATCGCCGCGTTGCCGTTCCCTACGCTCTTCGAGCGACAGGCCCTGCATCAGCCGCAAGCGTTGGCGATCGGTTACGAAGGCACGTCGCTGTCCTACGGCGAGCTCGAACAGCGCGCCAATCGTCTGGCGCATGTACTCATCGCCGAAGGCATCGGTCCGGAGCAGATCGTGGGCCTGGCCATGCCTCGCTCGCCCGAGCTGATCGTGGCCCTGCTTGGCATTCTCAAAGCCGGCGCCGCCTATCTTCCTCTCGATCCGGCCTACCCGGCCGACCGCCTGGCGTTCATGCTCGCCGATGCCCAGCCCCGCCTGATCGTCAGCACCCAGGCCCTGGCAGCCAGCCTGCCGGCCGGCACGCCACGCTGGTGCATCGATAGTGCGCCGGCGCAGGCAGCCATGGCCAGCGCCCCCGTGCATGCACCTTCCGATACCCAGCGGCATACACCGCTGCGCGTGGATCATCCGGTGTATGTGATCTATACCTCCGGCTCCACCGGACGCCCCAAGGGCGTGGTCGTGACCCATCGCGGCCTGGGCAATCTCGGACGCACGCTGGCCCAGCGCTTTGGTGTCACCAACCAGGGACGGGTACTGCAATTTGCCTCGCATAGTTTCGATGCGGCGATCTCCGAGATTGCCGTGGCCTTCATGGCAGGGGCTGCCCTGATCATGGCGCCGGCCGAGGTCTTGCAGGACAAGGACGCCTTGATGGCCCTGGTCGAACGCGAACAGGCCACCTACACCACCTTCCCACCCGCCCTGTTGCCCGAGCTGGATCCGGACCGCATGCCCAGCCTCACTGCGCTGGGCGTGGCCGGCGATGCCTGCCCTCCGGCCACGGTCGCGCGGTGGTCGGTGGGACGACGCCTGCTCAACGAGTACGGCCCGACCGAAACCACCATCTGCGCCACGGCCAGCGAACCGCTCGCAGGCAGCACCAAGCCACCGATCGGGCGGCCACTGGCCAATACCCGTGTCTACGTCCTGGATGCGCGCCTGCAACCGGTTCCGGTGGGGGTGACGGGCGAGTTGTACGTGGCTGGACTGGGGCTGGCACGCGGCTATCACCAGCGCCCGGCGTTGACGGCCGAGCGGTTCGTGGCCCATCCCTTCGAGGCCGGGCAACGCCTGTATCGCACCGGCGACCTGGTTCGCTGGCTCGACGACGGACAACTGGATTTCCTTGACCGCACCGATCACCAGGTCAAGATCCGTGGATTCCGTGTGGAGCTGGGCGAGATCGAGGCAGCGCTTGCGCACCTGCCCCACGTGGCGCAGGCCGCCGTGGTCGCCCGCCAGGACACGCCAGGGCACAAGCAACTGGTGGGCTATGCGATCGCCGAACCGGGGCACGAACTCGATCCGATGGCGCTGCGGCGCACGCTGGCCGAACTGCTACCCGACTACATGTTGCCAGCGGCCATCCTGGTGCTCGATGCGTTGCCTCTTTCGCCCAATGGCAAGCTCGATCGCGCGGCGCTTCCGGCACCCGACTACCAGCCGCAACGGGGGCTCGAACCGCGTAATCCACAAGAAGCCGCCCTTGCCGCGCTGTTCGCCGAAGTCCT
>NZ_DASVMI010000178.1:0-23994 GCF_036384435.1 Dyella sp.
CAACCTGGGGCTGACGTTATTGGCCCTGGCCGTCGGCGTCGGCTGGGCCTGGTACCGTGGTAAACGGGTGGCGATCACCGCCATGCCGCAGATGGTTGCGCTGTATAACGGCATGGGTGGTGGTGCTGCGGCCGCCGTGGCTGCGGTGGAGCTGATCGAGCCACACGATGGAAGCGCTCTGAACTTGGTCGCGACCGCGTTGGGCGCATTGATCGGCTCGGTGTCTTTGGCAGGATCGATGATCGCCTGGGCCAAGCTGGATGGCCGTATGCGCAGCGCCTGGCGTTTCAGGGGGCAGAGTATTTTCAACGTGCTGGTGCTGCTTGCCACCTTGGTAATGGGCGGCTTGATGCTGGCCGGTGTCGGCAGTCAGGCCGTGACATGGTTGGCACTGTTCTTCCTTGGAGCGTTGGCCTTCGGTGTATTGATGACCTTGCCGATCGGCGGCGCCGACATGCCAGTGGTGATTTCGCTCTACAACGCCTTTACGGGCCTGGCGGTAGGCCTGGAAGGCTACGCCCTGCACAACCCGGCACTGATGATCGCTGGCATGGTGGTCGGCTCAGCCGGCACACTGCTGACCGTGTTGATGGCCAAGGCCATGAACCGCTCGTTGACCCATGTATTGTTCAGCCACTTTGGCGAGACAGCGAGCGCGGCACAGGGCGATATCTCCGGCCGGCTCAAGCCTAGCGATGCATCCGATGCAGCAGTGACCATGCGCTACGCCAGTAGCGTGATCGTGGTGCCCGGCTACGGTCTGGCGGTGGCGCAAGCGCAAGCCAAGCTCTATGAGTTCGTGACGCTGCTGCAAGCAGGCGGGGTGGATGTGAAGTTCGCCATCCATCCGGTCGCCGGGCGCATGCCTGGACATATGAATGTGCTGCTGGCTGAGGCCGGCGTGCCCTACGACCTCATCTATGACATGGAAGATATCAACGGGAACTTCGCCAGCACGGATGTAGCTCTGGTGATCGGGGCCAACGATGTGGTGAACCCAGCGGCGCGCACGGATAAGAGTTCGCCCATCTACGGAATGCCCATCCTCAATGCCGATAAGGCGCACCAGGTCTACGTCGTCAAGCGTGGACAGGGCAAAGGCTATGCCGGCGTGGAGAATCTTCTGTTCTACGGTGACAACTGCAACATGGTCTACGGCGACGCGTTGACGGTGCTCACTTCCATGGCACAAGCAATCAAGGAACTTCCTGCCAGCTGAGCAGGATCCTAGCCCCCCATATTCCCCCGTGCCCGATGACCAGATTATTGATGGCCCGGGCATACACTGAAGAGGCCATATATGTCATACGCAACCATTAATCCTTACACCGGTGCAGTCGTCAAAAGGTTCCTGGATGCCACAGATGCAGAGGTCGCACGAACCTTGGATCGGGCGCAGGCCATGTTCGAAATGTGGAAGGACGTCACCATCGCCGAACGCGTAAAGGTGCTGCAGAATGCTGCCAACCTGCTACGCAAGAAGCACACCGACTACGCGAAAATTCTTACCCTGGAGATGGGCAAAGTGATCGCCGAGGCTGAGGCCGAGGTTGAGTTGTCCGCGCAGATTTTCGAGTACTACGTCGAGAATGCCGAAAAACTGCTGGCGCCGGAGAAACTTCCCAGCAAGCACGCTTCCTATACCCAATCGTGGGTCGAGCATGTGCCGCAGGGCATCCTGCTGGCAGTGGAGCCGTGGAACTTCCCGTACTACCAGATCGTGCGTATCGCCGCGCCGCAACTGGCTGCGGGCAACGTCCTGATTCTAAAACACGCCTCCAACGTGCCACAGTGTGCGGCGGCGTTCGAGAACCTGCTCCGCGAGGCCGGCCTGCCCAAAGGCGGTTTCACCAACCTCTATGCCACCCGCGCCCAGCTCAACGCCATCATCGAGGACCCACGCGTGCAAGGCGTGGCATTGACCGGCTCTGAGGGTGCTGGCGCCATGGTCGCCGCGCAGGCCGGCCAAGCGCTGAAGAAATCGACGATGGAGCTCGGTGGTGCCGACGCCTTCGTGGTATTGGCCGATGCCGACCTGGACAAGGCGGTGCAATGGGCCGTCACCGGTCGTCACTGGAACGCCGGCCAGGTATGTTGCTCGTCCAAGCGCATCATCGTGGTCGATGCGATTTACGACGTCTTTCTGGAAAAGTACAAGGCAGGCGTTGCCAAGCTGAAGGCGGGCGATCCCATGGATCCTTCTACTACGCTGGCGCCGTTGTCCTCACAGGGCGCAGCGGACGACCTGAAAAAACAGGTTGAACAGGCTGTGGCATATGGAGCCAAGGCCGAGATCATCGGCGCAGAGGTACCTTCCACCGGCGCATTCTTCCGTCCGCTGCTGCTGAGCGACGTGAGCGATGATAATCCGGCGCGCCGATGGGAGTTCTTCGGCCCGGTGTCGCAAGTGATTCGCGCCAGAGACGAGGCTGACGCCATCCGCATCGCCAACGACTCGCCGTTCGGACTCGGCGGCTCGGTATTCACCAAGGATATCAAGCATGGCATCGAAGTGGCGCGGAAGATCTCTACCGGCATGGTCTATATCAATCATCCCACGGGCGTGGCCGCCGACTTGCCTTTTGGCGGTATACGCCGTTCCGGTTACGGCCGCGAGCTGGTGGGTCTGGGCATCAAGGAATTTGTAAACCACAAGCTGATCGCTGTCACCGACATCGACGGTGCGTTCTAAACGACGCCAAGGCACGGTCGCTGGTGCCCCGCACCTGCGCTGTCATCCAGAGCCTGATACGAGGAAATCATTCATGAACAAGACCATGAAAGCCGCCGTCGTCCACGACTTCGGCGGCCTGCTGAAAATCGAGGAAGTGCCGGTGCCCGCGCCGGGTCTGGGCGAGGTACTGGTGAAGATCGAAGCCTGCGGCGTCTGCCATACCGATTTGCACGCGGTGGACGGTGATTGGCAGGTGAAACCCAAACTGCCCTTTATTCCCGGCCATGAGGGCGTGGGCCACGTCGTCGCGATCGGGCCCGGCGTCACTCACCTGAAGGAGGGCGATCGCGTCGGTATCCCTTGGCTGTATTCAGCATGTGGCCACTGCGAACACTGCTTGGGCGGCTGGGAGACATTGTGTGAGACGCAAAAGAATGCCGGCTACTCGGTCAACGGCGGCTTCGCTGAGTACGCAGTGGCCGCAGCCGACTACGTGGGTCGCCTGCCCGACAAGGTGGGCTTTGTCGAGATCGCACCGGTGTTGTGTGCTGGCGTCACCGTGTACAAGGGCCTCAAGGTCACCGATACCCGGCCCGGTCAGTGGGTCGTGATCTCCGGCATTGGCGGCCTGGGCCATATGGCGGTGCAGTACGCCAAAGCGATGGGGCTCAAAGTAGCGGCGGTGGACATCGACGACACGAAGCTGGACCTGGCTCGCCGGCTGGGCGCGGAAATCACAGTCAACGCGAAGAACGTCGATCCGGCGGCTTTTCTAAAGAAGGAAATCGGCGGTGCGCACGGCGCTCTGGTGACCGCAGTGTCGCCTAGTGCTTTCAGTCAGGCGATGAACATGGTGCGTCGCGGCGGGACCGTGTCGCTCAACGGCCTACCGCCGGGTAGCTTTGATCTGTCGATTTTCGATATGGTTCTCAACGGGATTACCGTACGCGGTTCGATCGTAGGAACCCGGCTGGATCTTCAGGAGTCCCTGGATTTCGCCAAGGACGGCAAGGTGGCCGCCACAGTCAGCACCGAACGCCTGGACAACATCAACGATGTGTTCAGACGTATGCATGAAGGGAAGATCGAAGGTCGTGTGGTGCTCGATTTCTCTGCCTGAAAATCAGCCGCGTATCTGCTGGGCTCTGACAACCTCAAGGGCTTCGACTTTTGAACCATTCCGAAGCTCCCGCGTATTGGCGGATCTCTCCATCCAGCCGGCACCGATCAAAGCGCGACATGCCCGAATGCGGATAAGGCCGAGCGGGCGCACATCCGGATCACCACCTCGGCAGGGTACTTGGGATGCGCTGTAGATCGATGGAAATGAGCATGCTCGATGATCAAGGCCAGCTAGGACTCGTTGATCGTGTACGGCGCCACAAGTACACGATCAACAGGGTTACGCTTGAATGGTGACTATACTGTTCGATCCATTGAAGCCATGCGATGCCTCGGTGCCGATGAGAAGGCGTCGACGTGAAAGTATCCAATGCCCTTCTCATCGACAGCTGGGGCGGTCGTGCTCATCACGTCACGGCGAACATCATCCAGTGACCGGGGACCCCGTTCCCACTTGACCGGGGACGGGGGCTTGTCGCTGCGCTAGACTTGTACGCCATGTCACGCCTGTGGTGCCCATTGCGGATATTCCATCCTTATGTCTCTGCCGGTAACGCCTCCGATGGCGCTGGCTTTCGGCGGCGTGCACACATACCTTGCGCCGGGCACGTGCCATGACCGTCACCGGTCCGCGCCAACCGGCAAGGCCATCGGAGCGCCCATGCTGATTGCTTCCATGCTGCTGGCGTCCATGCTTGGCAGCATCGCACCCGGTATCAGTCATGTGCAGGCACCGGCGAAAATGTCCGTCCAGGCTCCGACGCCGCAGTTTCGTCGATACGGCACGTCCGAGGGCCTGCCTGACCCGACCATCAGCGCGATAGCGCAGGACCGCGACGGATACCTATGGATAGCCACCGGCTCGGCCTTGACGCGCTATGACGGCGTGGAATTCAAGAACTGGCCACGCCGCGCGGATGACCCCTATGCCGCCCCCGCCGATCGCGTGCGGGCGCTGCTGGTCGATGCGCAGGGGCAGTTGTGGGGCGGCGGCGATGACGGCCTGGTTCGTTATGACGTCACGCGTGACGGCTTTGTTCACTGGCGCCATGACGACAAGGCGCCGGGCAGCCTGGGAGGCAATCAGGTCAGCGCGCTCGCCCAGGACAGGGATGGCACGCTATGGGTCGGTATCAACGATGGGGGGCTGGATCATCGGCTGGACGACGGGCATTTTGAACATGCGCGCCACGATCGTACCGATCCGCGCAGCCTGGCCAGCGACGATGTGCGCGTCCTGCTTGCCGAGCCGGATGGCCATTTGTGGGTAGGCAGCGCCGTTGGCGTGGACCTTCGTGATCAGGATGGCCACTTCCAGCACGTGCGTTTCGAGGACGAGAACGCGCAAGCGTTGGCATCTCCCCTCGTGTTCGCCCTGATGCGCGATGGCGACACACTATGGGTTGGCACGGCGAACGGCCTTTTCCGCCTGACACCTGACGGCCATGCACGGCGCGTGCCGTTGGAAGGCATGCCGACTATCGCCATCACGTCGATTTCGCCCGATGGTGACGGGCGTCTCTGGTTGGGCACCACCAACGGCCTGGTGGTGCGCGATGCAGGCGGGCATGCCTATCGATTCGGCGCCAGTCAGTTGCTTCCTTACGCCCTGCCCGGCCAGGTGGTGCTGCGCCTGTTGCATGATCGCGAGGGTGGCTTATGGCTGGGCACCGACAACGGATTGGCGTATCTGGCACCCGACTGGAGTGACTTTTCCCGCGAGATCCATCGACCGGACGATCCGGCCAGCCTCAGCGCCGGGAGCTTCACGGCGGTTGCCGCCGCACCGGATGGCTCCCTCTGGATCGGCAGCCAGGATGGCGTGATCGATAAGCTCGATCCGGCCACGCAAGCCGTGCAGCCGGCCGCGATACGGTTGCCAGGCGCGCACCAGAATGTCATTTACGGCATGGCCACCGACGCAAACGGACACCTGTGGATCAACTCGGCCAACGGCAGCTTCCGATACGGCTCGGGTCATCTGGTATCCATCGCGGTTCCAGCCCAGGCATACAACGTGGAACTGGATGAGCACGGTACGGCCTACATGGGCCTCGTGCCTCATGGCGTATGCGCCGTTGCCTCCGATGGCACACGCTGCGAATCCCTGGCTTTCGCCAGCCCTGAACTGGCCGAAGCCTCCGGCAACGATATGCGCTGGCACGATGGTGCGCTGTGGATCGCCAGCGACAAGGGCATCAGCCGCTGGGCACCGGGGAAGCCAGTCAGCAACGTGGATGGCGTGGAACGGCGCTTCGTGCGCGCGCTCGATCTTCGCGGCGACATGCTGTGGGTCGCCGATGCAGATAGCCTTTCAACCTATCGCTGGCACGACGGCCACGCGACACGCGTGGCGCACTATCGACTCGATGACCAGCGCACCATCAACAGCATCATGAGCCTTCGCGTGGATGCCAACGGCCGGGCATGGCTGTTTACCCGCAATGGCCTCTGGCTCTACGACCCCGCGGACAGCAGCCTCCGTGGCTTCGGTTTGCAGAACGGGCTGGTGGATACCTATTTTGGCAGCAACGCCATCGCCCGCCTGCCGGATGGACGGCTATACGCCCCCTCCAAGAACGGCATTGTCGGCTTCCAGCCCGATGCGATTCAGTCGCACCAGAGAAAACCCGAGCTGCGCCTGAGTGCGTTGCGCGTACGCGGCCCGCACGGCATGCGCGAATTGCAGCCCGACCACGGCGCGATAGCGCTGGCATGGAACGATCACGATCTCACGGTCGTCACGCGCGCGTTGTCGTTCATGGCGCCCGAGCACAACATGTATCGCTTTCGCATGGAAGGTTTCGATACGGGCTGGGTCGATACTGGTCATCGTGGCGATCGCACATTCAGCCAGTTACCCAGTGGCGACTCCATGCTCCATGTCCAGGCCGCTGGACCCGATGGCGCCTGGGGAAACCTGTCCACGCCACTGCGCCTGCATGTGGACAATCCTCCATGGGCCCGATGGTGGGCATGGCTTGCCTATGCGGTATGGCTGGCCGTGCTGTTCATGACCATTCTCTATGCCATGCGTCGCCGTCAGTTGCAGCGGCATCGCCTGGAGCTGATCACCCAACAGCATCATCTGGCGCACGAAGCCAACCAGGCCAAGACGGAATTCCTTGCCCAACTGGGCCACGAGATCCGCACACCGATGACCGGCGTGCTGGGCATGGCCGAACTCCTGCTGACCCGCCCCCTGGCCGATACCGAGCAACGCTACGTGCAGGCCATCCGCAACTGCGGTGAAGTGCTGCTCACACTGGTCAACGACGCACTGGACCTGGCACGCATCGAAGCGGGCCATCTGCAACTGGCTCTCGCACCGCTCGACCCATCTGCCCTGTTGCAGGACGTTGCCGAGTTGCAGCGTGCCAAAGCCACGGACAAAGGCCTGGACCTGCATATGGACATCGGCGACGGCGTACCCGCGCAGGTGCTGGGAGATGCGGTGCGCGTCCGGCAGATCTTGTTCAACCTGGGCAACAACGCGGTCAAGTTCACCGAGCGCGGCCAGATACGTCTGGCGTTGACCCAGCATGCCGAAGGACTTTGCTTCACCGTGAGCGACACCGGACCGGGCATCGCGCCTGCCGACCAGACCAAGCTTTTCAAACGCTACCAGCAGCTCGACAGTCCTCAGCGTGGCTCGGGAAGTGGCCTGGGGCTGGCGATCTGCCGCGAATTGGTCACGCTGATGGGGGGTAGCATTACGCTGGAATCGGCGCCGGGAGCTGGCTGCGTGTTCCAGGTGATTCTGCCGCTGCCGGCCGTGGCCGCCCCGAGCGAACCGGTGCGTGCGCGCGAAAGCGCGCAGGGACCTCACTGGCGGCTGCTGTTGCTCGAAGACGATCCGACGATTGCCGAAGTCATCGCTGGCTTGTTGCAGGTGCAGGGACACGACGTCGAGCACGTGCCCAACGCGCTGCGTGCCCTGGAAGCCCTGGAGCAGCAGCGCTTCGATGCGGCTTTCGTGGATCTGGATCTACCAGGGCTCGATGGCCTGCAATGGGCAAGGCTTGTGCGCTCGCGCGAAGGTTGTGCCTGGCTCCCCATGATTGCCATCACGGCGCGCACCGGCGGGGATGAGGAAAGTCGCGCCTATGCGTCTGGCATGGATGGCTTTCTACGCAAGCCGTTGCATGGCGAACAACTGGTCCAGGCACTGGCAACCGTGCTGACCAACAAGCTCGCCCAGGACGGCTGAGGGCTTTTCGGAGTCAATCAGGCGTGTGCTCATCCCGGTCAGAATAGACCACATGAATGCAACGCCTTGATTTCCTGATGCGAATCAAGATCCGCACCCAAAAAGGAGCCCCTTGCGTTTGATGTGTCGCGTGCTAAACGTGTTACCGGCCGACTATTACGCGTGGCGCGGTCGTCCTCCGTCGCCGCGGGCGCTCAAGCGGGCGTAGTTGGATACGCAGGTATGCGAAGCCTATGACGCTGAGAAAGGGCGAACCGGCTCGCCACGCGTGGTACGGCGACTCCGAGAACAAGGCCGTCGTGCCGGCCACCATCAGGTGGCTAACAGCATGCGTAGGCATGCATCTGCGTGCGAAAGCCGCATGCAAGTTCAAGGCCACCACCAACTCCAACCACAGCTTGCCGGGGGGCGCCGAACCTGCTCCAGCAGAACTTCCATACCGATCGCGCCAATCAGGCGTGGGTGGCCGATATAACCTATATCGCCACCGACGAAGGCTGGTGTATTTGGCCGTCGTGCTGGATCTGTATTGGCGTCACGTGATTGGCTGGTCGATGTCCGAGCGCATGACGGCCGCCTTGGTGTGCAACGCACTGAGCATGGCCGTCTTTGCTCGCCATCGTCCACTCCAGCCGCGACAGCCAATACTGTTCACAGGACCACCAACGGTTATTCAGCGATCACAGCCTCCGGTGCAGCATGAGTAATAAAGGCGACTGTTACGACCATGCCGCCGTGGAGAGCTGGAACGAAAGCTTGGAGGTCGAGGCCATTCACGGCGAACGCTTTGCAACGCGCGAGCGGGCCTAGGCCCACGTGTTCGAATACATCGAGGTTCACTCCAATCGACAGTGGCTCCACTCCACCCTGGGCTATCGCAGCCCCGTGCAGTTCGAGCTACAACATGTCGCTTAACTGAGTGTACGTGATTCAGGGACAAGATCAGTTTCGCGATCAGCCGGGGAGCGGCACCGCCAAGTCGCCCTTGGCCTTGCGCTGCAAACGGCCAAGTCCCAGATAGATGACGGGGGTGATGTACAGGGTAAGCCATTGCGAGACCAGCAAGCCTCCCACGACCGCCAATCCCAGGGAGCGGCGAACGTCCGCGCCGGCGCCGATATCGAAAGCAATCGGGAGTGCGCCCGCGAGCGCCGCCACTGTGGTCATCATGATGGGGCGAAATCGAACCTGGCATGCTTCGAACATCGCCGTCTCGGGCGATACACCACCATGGCGCTGTCGCTCCAGCGCGAAATCGACCAGCATGATTGCGTTCTTCTTGACGATGCCGATCAACATCACGATGCCTACGAAGCCAAACAAATCCAGCGGTGCGTGGCATAAGCGCAACGCCGCAAGCGCACCCACGGCGGCCGCGGGAAGGCCGGACAAAATCGTCAATGGGTGGATAAAACTCTCATAGAGAATGCCAAGCACCCCATAGATCGCCAGCACCGCAAGAACCAGGAGCAGGCCCATGCCTTGCATCGACGCCTGGAAGGCCTGCGCAGTACCTTGCAGGCCGCCGGTGATGCTGGACGGCAGGCCGATTTTCTCCAGCGCGACATGGATATGGGCAAGCGCATCACCCAGGCCGACCCCAGGGGCCAGCCCGAAGGACACGGTGACCGATGGCAACTGGCCCTGGTGATTCACCGTCAACACTTGTGGCTTGCGAACAAAATGCGCCACGGTGTCCAGCGGTATCAACTTGCCGTTATCGGAAGTGACATACAGCTTGGACAGTACCGCCGGATCTTTCTGCAAATCACGCCGCACTTCCATCACCACCCAATATTGAGTGGCCGCGCCATAGATGGTCGACAGCTGGTCCTGGCTGAACGCGGCACCCAACGCCGTCTGCACCTGCGCCATGCTCAGGCCCAGCGGGGCAAGCTTGCTGCGATCCACTTCGACCACAATGGACGGGCTGTTGAGGCTCAGGTCGTTGGTGACGTCCTGGAAGCCGGGTATGGCGGAAAATGCCTGCGTCACCCTGCCCGCCCAGTCATACAGCGCCTGGGTGTCGAGCGATTGCAGCGTGAATTGATATTGCGCCTTGGAGCGCAAGCCCCCGATCTGGATCAGCGGTGGATTGCGTACGTATGCGCGCATGCCGGTCACGCCTGCGAATTGTTCCCGCAGTTGTCGCATGATCTCATCCAGGCTTTGACTGCGCTGGCTGGCAGGTTTGAGCTTCAGCAGCATTTCGCCATCATTGATGGTCGAGCCTCCTGCCTCGATCGAGGACATCCATGATTCGATATCCGGATTTTTCGCCACGATATCGGCCAGCTGCTGCTGACGCACCACCATGCCACCAAAGGAGACATCTTCCGGACCTTCGGTAATGACTTGCAGACGCCCACTGTCCCCGGCTGGGATGAAATCCTTGGGCGCGGCCTGGAACATCGCTACGGTTATCGCCAGGCTTAGTCCGAACGTGGCCCAGATGACCGCCCGATGCTCCAGGCCCCAGCGCAGGCTTCTGAGATATCCACGTTGCATGGCCATGAAGCCACGATTGAATTGGGTAAGCAACACATTCCGGTTCGCGGATGCGTGCGGCTTGACGAAGCGGCTGCACAACATCGGCGTCAGCGTGATCGAGACAAGGCCCGAGACAAGAATGGCGATACTCAGCGTCACCACGAATTCGTGGAACAAACGCCCGATGATGCCACTCATGAACATCACCGGGATGAAAACTGCAATGAGCGACAACGTCATTGAAACGATCGTGAAACTAATCTCGGCGCTTCCCTTCCTGGCAGCCAGATCCGGCTCCAGGCCCGCCTCGATGTGACGCATGATGTTCTCCAGCATCACGATGGCATCGTCCACCACGAATCCAACGGCCAAGGTCAGGGCCAGCAGCGAGAGATTGTCCAAGCTGTAATCGAGCACGTACATCGCGCCGAAGGTCCCCACGATCGACAATGGCAAGGCCATGGCGGGGATCAATGTGGACGAACCATGGCCGAGGAACAGGTAGATCACCACGATGACCAGCAAACCGGCCAGCACCAGGGTGAACTGCACATCCGTCACGGAAGCCGTGATGGACTGGGATCGGTCATAGAGGATGTCAAGCTTCACCGAGGGAGGCAGGCTGGCGACAAAGCCAGGCAGCACCGCCTTGATCCGGTTGATCATCGCCACGGTGTTGGCGCCCGGCTGGCGCTGTATCGCCAACAGAACGGAGCGATCGTGCTTGTACCAACTGGCAAGCTGGTCATTTTGCACGCTGTCATATGCCTGGGCTACGTCGCCCAACCTCACGGGTGCGCCGTTGCGCCAGGCCAGCACGATGTCGTTATAAGGCCCGGCTCGTAGCAATTGCCCTTGGTTGCGTACCTGGAACTGTTGCCCTGGACCATAGAGCGTGCCGGTGGCCTGATTGACGTTGGCATCCGTGACGGCTTTTTGCAGTTGATCAATGCCAATGCCCGCGACCGCCAGGCGATCCGGGTCCACGCTGATACGCACGGCATACTTGGTGGCACCATAGGCATAGACCTGCGCCACGCCATCGATCGTCGACAACCGTTGGGCGAGCTGGGTTTCGGCATATTCATCCAGTTGCGACACAGGCAAGGTGGGCGACGTCATCGCCAGCAGCAGTACCGGCGCATCGGCTGGATTGATCTTGCGCAAGATCGGAGGCGTGGGCATGCCAGGTGGGAGCTGGCGCTGGGCCGCATTGATCGCTGACTGCACGTCCTGTGCCGCCGCATCAATATTGCGGTTCAGCGCGAAACTCAGAATGATGCTGGTGCCTCCCGGCGAACTCGACGAGTTGATCGCATCGATACCCGGTATCGTCGATAGCTGGGCCTCAAGGGGAGCGGCCACCGCCGATGCCATCACTTCGGGAGAAGCACCTGGCAAGCTGGCGAAGACACGGATGGTCGGATAATCAACGTTCGGCAATTCGCTGACAGCCAGGTGGGGATAAGCGGCTATGCCACACACCATCAACGCCAGCATCAACAGCGTCGTCATCACCGGGCGACGAATGCACAAGGCGGACAGATTCATCATGCCGACCTCATACGTTGCCAGCCGCGCGCACGGGGCTGCCATTGCTCAACAGCAACTGGCCATCGGTAACGACGCGCTCGCCCGCCTCCAACCCCTGCCGCACCACGATCCGGCCATTGCTCGACGCCCCGACTGCCACGAAGCGTTGATATGCCTTGCCATCGGCACTGACGACGAAGACGAAATCGCCTTTGTCCGAGCTTTGCAATGCCTCTGACGGCATGCTCACGACGTTGGCCAGGTGCACGGTGGATAGTCGGACTTGTACAAATTGCCCGGGCGTCAGGCGGTGATCGGCATTCTCGAAACGCCCCTTGAGCACGATCGTACTGGTGCTGGTATCGACGGTGTTGTCGACGAATTCAAGCACGCCATGGAGCATCGCATCGTTGTCGCCGGGAATACTCGCTTGTATGACGACCGGTCCACGATCCTGCGCGGCACGGACGGCAGGCAGGCTGGCCTCAGGAATGCTGAAACTGATGCGCATGGGTTCAATCTGGTTGAGCACGACAATACCCGTCGTACCCGCCGTCACTTGTGCGCCCGGCCAGACCAGCGGCAATCCGGCGACTCCGTCAAAAGGTGCCTCGATGCGTGTATAGCCAAGCTGCAACTGCGCCATGGTCTGGGCGGCCTGGCTGGCTTGCAGATTGGCGCGTGCCACATCCACATTGGTGCGGAAGGCATCGAAGTTCGCACGCGATATGAAACCCTTGGCCAGGATCTGCTCATAGCGCTGCAAATCCATCCGGGCCTTGTCCCATTGGGCGCGCGCGCTGGCTGCATTGCCTCGCGCCTGGTCAAGCTGGGCCTGAAAAGGCAAAGGATCGAGGCGTGCCAGCCATTGGCCTTTGCTGACCCGCGCGCCCGGGGCAAAACCCAGCGCGACGAGTTGGCCTGAACTGCGCGCTCGCACCGTCACGGTGGACCATGGTTCGGTGTGCGCCACGACACTCAGCGACAAATCAACATCGCCACGTGTGGCCAATGCACTTCTTACGGGGACGGCCGGATGGCTGGTCTGCGCGACGGCGGCCGGCACGCGGTGATCGCCAAGCAGATACGTCGCAGCAGCCAATGCCATCAAGACCAGGATAGTCATCGCCATTTTTTTTCGAGGCACAGCCATACTCATGCCCTCTTCCGAGAAGCCGGAATAATCTGGGGTTGGGTCAGGCGCAGCTTCCGGGTTATTCCCGGAAAATCATGCTCAAGAC
This sequence comes from Dyella sp., assembly GCF_036384435.1. GTDB lineage: Bacteria > Pseudomonadota > Gammaproteobacteria > Xanthomonadales > Rhodanobacteraceae > GSA-30. The sequence goes on from NZ_DASVMI010000178.1 coordinate 13,271, forward strand.
AAAAGAGAAGTTCATGCAACCGGGCCGCACTGCGCTCTGCCCTGGCCTGCCCCGGCCCAGCAACGTCAGCGGATCAACCACGACGCGGTTACTGGCGTGGAAGCAGGCAACGATGGCTCATCGTTGCCTGTCTCCTGTCACGCGTACGCCGGTGCGGTGTCCTATCAACGCGGCTTGCGGAATTTGAGGACAAACTTATCTGTATGTCCCTTGATGTCCGGCGCGAAAACCGGCTTGTCGTGTGCGTCCTGCGGATTGGCAAGCAGATCGCTACGTGACTCCAGCACAAAGCCCGCCGCCTTCACCTGAGCAACGACCGTGGACGGATCGATACGGTGCAACGTGTTGGCATCACGACCGCCGACTCCCGGTGCGGTTGCGTGGTCGATGACAATGTAGACACCACCGGGCTTCAAGGCCTTGAAGGCGGCCGCATCGAGCGCGGCTGCCTGGTCAGGGCCGCTGGTGCCACTGACCGCAAACACGCTGACCGCACCATAGACATCGTGATAGTTCTGCGATGTCCAGACCACATCGAGCGATGAGGGCGCGCCGAGGCGATCATACGGATCGACCTCCACGCTGACGTTGCCATACGCCGTGTCGGCAGCGATGGCCTTGACCGGATCGAGCGCCTGCGGCCTGGCCTTGGCAATGCTCTCCGGGACAATGGCATACGTGTGACCGGTCGGCCCCACGACTTTGCTGAAAATGCGGGTGAAATAGCCGCCTCCCGGCATCACATCGGCGACTTTGTCTCCCGGTTTGATCCCGGCAAAGGCAATCAATGCCGCAGGCTTGCGATCCCCGTCCCGTTGACTGTCAGCCGCGGGACGCGCGGTATCGGCGACAGCCTTCGCAACATAGGCAGGTGGCATCGAGTCGGCATGCGCCATGGCAACAACACCGAACAAGGCAAGCGCAAGCAGGTTCTTCTTCATCATGACGTCAACACTCTCGGGACGGGATTACAAAGGCATGCGATTTAAGGCAGGCGACGCCACTCTACCTCGCCATGGGCACCTTCAGCGGCGCCACTGGACGGCTTGGCGACGGTATAAATCAGGGTATCGCCTTTTATGGAAAAAACAGAGCTTCCGCTTTTGTCGTCCCAATTGGGGAATGAGGCATGCTCTATGTGCGTTTGCAATACATGGCCTTGAACGCGGACCTGGCCGTAATGCGCATTGCTACACAGTGCCGTGGCCCGGTATTCGTCGGCCGTGCCCCTGGCCTTGTCGCCGGACGCAAATGCCGTGCGCTGACCGCGCACCATCTGCATCATGTAGCGTCCCTGGGCATCGATGATCCAAAGGCCTTGTGGATGCGGACCATATAGCTCCACACGGTGACCATCCGGATAGACGTTGTCGACACGCACCAGCGACCAGGCGCCGACCAGGGAAGAAGGCGCGTTGTCGGCGGCGCCGCTTGCCGCATCGGCACGCTGTACAGCCTGCTCGAATGCGGAACTGCCGGCAACGCATGATCCGGCCCAGGCCCATGCCAATATCTGCATCCAGGGTAGCCATCGCATGAAAATTTCCTCACGTCTCATCAGGTCGTTTGCGATAAACCATCGTCATCGCGGTCTCGCGCCACTTGATGCATGCAAGATCACGGAGAAACGCGTTTCCATCCGGTCAATGGAACATCGCCATTGGGTCGCGCAGGCACCTTGTAGCTGAGCAGGTCACCTTTCAATGCATATTGTCGTTGTTGGGCGGTGCCTTCCCAGTTTGGATAGGTCGACGCATCGATATGAAACGTGAGCGTTCCCTTGACCGGATCGATATCGAGCGTGCCAAAGTGAGAGCTCGTGCCAAGCACGGCCGCGCGAAACTCATCGGGTGTTCCCGCACTGCGATCGTTGGCGGCAAATCTCGGGCGCGCGCCGTTGAAGATAAACAGCGCGTAGCGTCCGGCGTGATCGATAATCAACCGCCCACAAGGGGCATCGCCAAAGTCATGCGCACGCGTTCCGTCAGGGTGTTGCACGTCGGCATAAGCCAGGGTCCAGGTGCCTTCCAAGTCATGGATCGAGGTGTGCATGGAATCCATCTCCACAGCGCTGGCGGCAGGCGCCAGGGAAAGAACCGTACCGACCAGCAGGAATAACCCAGGGGCGTGCATCGCTATGAATCTCCGGATATCTGGCCATCGTGGCCAGGGCGTCAGCGCCATGGTTGGCGCGGGTGCCAAGCTCTGGCTGCCGACTCCATGATGGTGCGGGACAAAGCCTAGCGCGCTACCATCTATTTAGAGAACGCGTGAGTTTCTATTTCAGTCATTTAATCTTGAAATGATATGACGACAAAATCCCTGGATCTGGATGCCATCAAGGCATTCGTGCTGGTCGCCGAGTTACAGAGCTTCACTCGGGCGGCAGCGGCGTTGGACAGCACCCAGTCAACGATCAGCCTGAAGCTGCGGCGACTCGAAGAACAACTGGGAAAACGGCTACTGGAACGAACACCCCGCCAGGTGCGGCTGTCTGCGGAAGGCGCGGCATTCATCGAGGCCGCCAGGGAACTGGTCAGTGCACACGAGCGTGCCATCGCGTCCCTGGAGATCAAGCAACGACGGATGGTCATCGGTATCAGTCATCAGTTGGTGGGGGCGGAACTGCCCGGCTTGCTGCGCTGGATGAACGAACACGACCCAAACCTGGTCATCGAACTGCGCGCCGCAGGTTCGCGCGAAGTGCTCCAGGCTTACGAGGAAGGCGTGCTCGATGCCGCGCTGGTACTTCAACCACAAGACCAGCAGCACAACGGCGAGGTGCTGTTCCAGGAGTCATTCGCGTGGATTGCTTCGGCGCACTGGCAGCTTCGTCCCGGGCAACCGCTTCCGTTATCGACGCAGGGCGAAACATGCTCCATCCGCAAGACCGCCGTTCGCGCCCTGGACCAGGCCGGCATCGCCTGGACGGAAGTCTTTATCGGCAAGGGCGCGGCTGTCGTGGGGGCCGCCGCCGCCGTGGGCCTGGCCGTGGCTGTGCTGGCCAAGCGGACCGCACCCTCGGGCACGATCGATATCGGCGAAACGCTTTCCCTGCCCTCCCTGCCCGCGCAAGACGCCGTGCTGTATTCGGCGCTTCATGATCGCCGCTCCCGCCAAGCCTTGCAGACGCTGGCTACCGCGTTTCGGAGTCTTTCCAAGGTGGCCTGACGGTAACCGGACCTGGATGGCTTGGCAGGCATATATGAAACATATATGATTCATATATATCTTGTCAGAGCGATCCCATGGGCATAGTCAACATCGACGACGACCTGCACGACCAATTGCGCCGCGCATGCACCGTGACCAGTCGGTCCATCAACGCGCAAGCCAATTTCTGGATCAAGGTCGGCATGCTTTGCGAAATGAATCCGCACCTGAGCTTCCAGGAAATCGTGGCCAATGAACTGCGCGCCGTCGGCGTGGAACCCAGGCCGCTGCGCTCCGGGTCATGATCAAAAGTGATGCTGAAATTGCCTTGATGACCGAATCCGGTGCCCTGCTGGCGCAGGTATTCCATGCACTCGGGCAATGGAATTTCTTGGGTAAAAGCACGATGGAGGTCAATGACTTCGTCGAGCGCATGATCGTGGAAGAACTCCAGGCACGTCCCGCCAGTAAAGGCCAGTATGATTTTCCATATGTACTGAATGCCTCGATCGACGACGTGGTCTGTCATGGCATGCCATCGGACAACGATCTTCTACGCACCGGGCAGATCGTCAATTTCGATATCACGCTTGAAAAAAATGGCTACGTCGCCGACTCCAGCACGACATACCTGGTGGGCGAGGTGTCCTACGCAGCCCGGCGACTGGTCACGGCCACCTACCATGCCATGTGGAAAGGTATCGCCGCGGTGCGTCCCGGCGCACGCCTGGGCGATATCGGATACGCGATTGCGCATTACGCCAAAGCCCAAGGCTATAGCGTGGTCAAGGAATATTGCGGACACGGCATCGGTCGGCAGATGCATGAAGATCCACAGATCCTGCACTATGGCCGTCCAGGTACCGGCCTGAGACTTGAGGAAGGCATGGTGTTCACTATCGAACCCATACTCAACCAGGGAACCGCGGCGATCCGTTCGCAACCGGGCCAATGGCCTGTCTACACCCGGGACGGCAAATTATCGGCTCAGTTCGAGCACACCGTTGCCGTGACCCATGCGGGCGTCAAGGTATTGACCCTGCGTCCCGGGGAAGTGCCACGCTGCGCCGTGGGTTGATCCTTCGCACATCGCGTCAGGCGAATGGATGCGTTTCGTTCCTTCGCGATGGAACCAACGTTCTTCGTGACCTGTCGATAAGCTGATCCGCCGGAAAATCCGGCGTTCGCCTGCGCTGATCAAGGGACAGGGATGGGGCATGACGGGGATAACATCCGTGAAGTGGCGCTTTTCCATGCCTCGAACGGCAGCGATGGCGATGGCGTTGACCCTGCATCTTGGCCTGTTGCTCACGCTGTTGCAGCCTGCCGCTCCACTTGGCGAAAAGACACGGCCAGCGCAAAGCACCGAGGTACCCGCCATGCGCGCTTTGTTCGTGACTGTGCATCCCGTGGTGAAACGCCCCGCACAGGTATCGCCCCCACCGCCTCGACTCAACACCGCACCGCGCAGCATGGCCGTGATGAGGCGTCTTGGCCAGATGGAGCCGTTGCCCTTAAAATCGGCAGCGACCGGCTTGCCCGCGAGCGCCATTACGTCGCCGACCGCTGACGAGCCGTATCCGGCGATCCATCGCCAGACGTCCAGCGCGGACGATGGCGGTTTTCACGAGCGGCTGCTCGATGCACAGCGAGGCGCTCGTATCGGCTCGATCCCGGGGTCTGACGGCCGGCTCGTCCCGGGCATTGAACTGACCGACCCCATGCACCAGGGCATTGGTGCTGTCATGCGCAACGGCCAGCGCTTGTTCGGCATTACGAACCGCCATTGCATCGATGTGCAGGCCCTGAGCCAATTGAGCCCGGCTGCGCTGAGCATGAAGCATCTGTCGCCCGCTGACGTGCAAAAGATGAGCGAAAAGTACGACTGCAACAGTCCCCTTGGGCTGCATTTCTGACGGCTGACCAGGCCCGCTCCGGCTGCTTGGCCGGGCTCCAGGCAAGCCGGACACGCAAGCCATGTGATATATCTGATCCATGGACCGGCTTGGGGCTTGCCTTGAAATCTTCCCTGCATAGCGATTCGCAGTTTTCTTCGAAACAGGCCGAACCTGCCGCGCGCGTCCAGCGCAGGGCGGACGCCAACGCTTCGTCCGGGGTCTGGCAGCGACGCAGCCATGAGAGTCCCCGGCAAGCCGCCCAGCGCAACCAGATAGCGCAATTAGCTGGCGGCGCTGGTGAACCCCTGCCTGCATCCCTGCAAACCGGCATGGAGTCGCTCTCGGGCATCGACATGTCGGCAGTCAGGGTGCATCACAATTCGCCTCAGCCGGCGCAAATGCATGCCCATGCATTCGCGCAAGGCAACCAGATCCATCTTGGGCCCGGCCAGGAAAAGCACCTCCCGCACGAGGCCTGGCACGTCGTGCAGCAGGCTCAGGGGCGTGTCTCGGCGACTCGACAGTTGCATGCCGGCACGCCGATCAATGATGACCCGTCATTGGAGCGAGAGGCCGACAGCATGGGAGCCCGGGCACAAGCCGCGGGAAGCCAGGAAACGGCCATCGTGACACCTGCCCTGGCGGGCACAGCGCCATCCTTGTCGGCAGCGCCCCGGCAAGGCAAATGGTTTCGCATGAGCACGATCTTCGATGACGATGATGAGCTTGCCATCAAGCGTATTGCCGACGAGGCCGAGGCTGGCAATTATATCGAGGCATTCTGGCTCATGGTCACAGAGTCAGAACGTTATGCCGCACTTGCCCAGGATATGGAAAAAGCACTGCATCTGGCTTCGATATTTGACGTCATGGATATGGTGCAGGGTGTGCTTCGTGAAACCTACGATCCGAAAAATCTCAAGGCATTCACTATCGCTGAGGTTATCGGGCACATAGAAGGCAACCTGGAAGTGCTGATGGCCCAGCACCCCGAGTTGGCGGAAAGCGTGGCTGTCGAACAAGCTTCACCGGCGGAGATCGGGCTGGCGGCGGGAGAGGAAATTCGAGAGTTGATCCAGTCGGGCAAAGTCAAAGACGAGTCGGAGCTTGCGAGTCAATTCGATAGGCTTGCTTATGAATACGGGATGCAATACATCCACATCGATGACACGCGCCTGCCTCATGTGCTCAAGTATCGTATCAATCCCAGCTTCGAAATCCAGCTGAGCGGTTCAAATGCCGTTGAAATGCGCTCGGAAGGCACGGGAAGCGGCAGCAACAAAACTCGAGTGCAGTGGAATCCAACGAAGCTGAATCTTACGACGACAACGAACCCAAGCACGAACAGCTACACAGTAGGAAGCCACATGCGTGCGTTTCCGTTGAGCCAGGATCACGCGGCTGGCAGCGTGGCCGGCGCAGATACCGATCACGTCGGCATGATGACGAACCTACCCTCGGCAAGCAATCGAGCCATGTCAGGTTCCGGATCGGGGCCGTATTACTACATTCGCGGGCACCTGCTCAATGACAACCTGGGTGGCATCGCCAACGAGGTCAACTTGTTCCCGATCACCCACGAAGCCAATGGCCAGCACAAGAGTTTCGTCGAGCAATACATCAAGAACGGAATCGCCCAAGGCTATGTATACCGTTACGAAGTAGCGATCACCAACGTGAAGGTCGGCGATGAGCCAAGCCACGGTGGCTACTACGTGGACTCCGATCTCGAGTTCAGTTTCGCACGTCTGGATTCGGCGCAGAAAGACGTCACCGGGACTGCCCATACCGGCAAGATCCAGTCACGTTACAAAACCACCGGCGCCGATCCATTTGACAAGTCCACCGAATATGCGACCGATTACGGCGGAAGCTACAACCATCCGGTTACCGTGGGCTCCGAGGAAATCCACAAACCTGGCGAAGTGGCGCCCGTCTCGAGCAATGCCGGCCTGACAGGCCATGTCTCGACATTCACCGTCACGGCGCCCCTGGGCTCGAACATCTTGGGCGGCGCATCGCAGAGCATCGACTCCAATGCAAGCCTGGTCCCGACAGGCCAGTTGCTATCACTCAACAAATCCACTAAGTCAAAAGTGGTCACCTATTTCGATAAGCTTGTCAAAGGATGGAATACAACCTCGGTAGACAGTTGGATCACAGATGTTCGTGCCAATTCGTATACGAAATGGGATGACGTCTTCAACAGCGCCACGACGTCATTTGGACTGGACGCTGCCGTGGCCACCAAGGTGCGCCAGGGCTATTTGACGCGAGTGAGCATCAACGGCAAAGCCAACGGCACCTGAAAAATAAGAGCGGGAATTTCATCCTGAAAGAGCGCGGCAACGCATATGCCCGGTGGCCAAACTGTGCAGCCTCATTGATTTTCTGGCGGCGCGATTTTTGGCCCATCGATTGCGGACCATGGCGCATCAGCCCAGCATCCGCCATACGGCCTCGAACCCTGCCCTGGCACGGGCATCGGCATGGCTTGGGTCCTGCCTCATGAAATCCATGGTGGCATCGGCGACCAAGTTCAGGATCGTGGCGACGAACGCGAATGGTCCGGCACTCACGGCTCCCTGCTTGCGTATCTGTTCCATCAGTGTAGCTATCCCTGCCATAGCCATATGCCCCTCGGCGCGACTGGTCGCGGTGAGTTCATTGAACACCACCGGCTGGGCTAGCGCCTTGCGCTTTTCCGGATAACGAACCGCCCAGCGAATCCATACATGTTCGAACTGTTCGCGCAAGCTGACGTCCACAGGCATGTCTTCCAGGGCTGCGGACGCCATTTCGCTTTTGAGCTCGACCTAGCGCTGGTTGTACAGCGCCGCCTTGGTTTTTAAATAGGTGAACAACGAGCCGTTGGCCATGTCCGCTTCCTTGGCGATGACCGTCGTAGGCGCACCCAGACCCTGCGCGACGATGGCTCGGATCGCCGCAGCCAAGACCGCTGCGGGCTTGTTTTCACTTCTGGACCGGGCCAGGAATGGATCTCCTGCGCAAAAGCCATCGCTCTATGGTTGACTGACTGGCCCGTCAACTAAGTGCGCCGTATCGACATTCAACAACTGCGATAGCCGCCGCACCTGCCTCAAGGTCGCCTTTTCCAAGGCATCCACTTCGTCGCGAGGGTAAGGCCGTGCCGAATGTGCGATATCGCTGCGGCTGCGCATGTGTCCGACCAGATCTTCACTCATGGCCGACACCCAGGCAGCGAGGTCACGCGCGTGCGGCAACACCTCTGTGCGTGCCCTGATTTGCGTAGCGGTTCCCGCGATCCGGCGCAGCAATGCCAGCACATCACCGACATGGCTCATCCCTGAGCGATGCTGCGCCCCCTCCATGCGCATCACCCAGTGATAGTGCTCTGCCTGATTGCTGGTCAGTCCCGCACGTCTGCGTGCCTCCTCGCAGGCGGCATCTCCCGTGCCATCATCGGCGAGTGCGGCCGCGAGAAAGCCAAGGTTGGCCTGCACGGCATCAACGATTGCCGGTTGCAGGTCTTGCGCCTTACGCCGGGGCCAAAGTAGCCACGTCGCAGCCAGCGCGATGACGCATCCAAGGATGTTGTTGCCCAGCCTGGCCAGCGCGTACGTGTAACCATCCGCAGGGGCAGCGTAGTCGGCTACAAGTACGAACGAGGGAGTAAGGAATATCACGAACAGGCTATAGCTCACCGGGCGCAGCAACATAGTCAGGCCGATAGTGACAAACACGGCAAGCGAAATCGCCAATGGCGTATGGGCAAGATTGCCGATGGCCACGGCGAGCAGCGCGCCAAGGATGCTCCCCACGGCTCGCTCGACACCACGTGGCCAGGTCGTGGCGAACGATGGCTGCAAGATCAACAGGACTGCCATCGTCGCCCAATAGCCATACTGCACGTGCAGCAAGCGCACCACCACGAATGCTGCCATCGTCACGAGGCCAAGCCGGATCGCATACGAGAGGAGAACCGAGCGCGCTGACACATGATGTCTCAGCGTTCCCCAGGCACGGCGCAATACATCGCCCAGGACAGCAGGCCATGCCTCGTCCTTGTATGTGGCCAGGTGAGGCAGGTCTTCGGACCATAGGCGCAAGGACAACGAACGACCGAATCCGGCATCGAGATATGTCGACAACGTGCGTAATCGCCCTCGCAGGCCTACTGGATAAGGTGCCGAGCGAGTGCCTAACTGCTCGCCCATGCGCTTGAGTACCCGAGCGATGGCTGCCAGGCAGCGCGCCACGCGCGCGTGACGGAATGCCTCGGGGCGCCCCCCCTCTTCCACATGCGCCACGGCGATCAGGCTGGCAAAGATCCGTTCGGCATCGGCCAGGGCGAGAAGCAGGTTGTCGTGGACAACGCGCCCGCTTTCGACCGATCGCTGTGGCGTCGCCTGAAGCGCGTGCCTGGCCGCCTCGATCGATTCGCGAACCTGCGCACGCAATTCGGCGGCATGCGCCGCCCAGGCTTGCTCGTCCGTCACATGAGAGTCGATCAATCGTGCATTGTCGCGGGCCAGCTCCGCTAATCGCGCATACGTCAGGCGCAGCGCGTAACGAACGGGCGCAAAACGCGAAATCCGCCACACACTCAGGCTCAGAGCCATGGCGAACAGGCAACCGCCCAGGTAGATGCCAAGAAACGTTACGCCATCGCCCATGCGATACAACGGTTTGTCGACCATCACCACGCAAGCTGTCGCGGCAAGGACGGCCACCTGGTAGGCAGCCATGCCCCAGATACGCGCCAGTCCGGCCATGGCCGCAAACGCGAAGATCGCAGCAGCCGCAGCCCAGGTTCCGATACCCGCCGCATAGGCTGTGATACCACCCCAGACAGTCGACAATACCGAGAAGGACAACATGGCGCCCCACCGCGCCCGCATGGAGCCGGATGCATCGGCAAGACAAGCCCAGAATGCGCCGATGGCCGCCCAGGAAAACTCGGGCCGCCCCAAATACATACCCAGGACCAGCATCGCCGTGGAAGCACACGCGGCACGCATGCCCTCGGAGAGATTCGCTTCCTCGATGGCAAAGGCGACCATCCAGCCCGGTCGTCGCCTGACCATGCCGCGTAGCCATCTCGATGGCGTGCCGATAGCCATGCTCACCGTCCCGTCTGCGCGCTCAGTGCCCGGTCGCCGCGCCATAGCGCGCGAGCTTCGAGGTATGGCCAATGCCGGGATTGAAGCAATTGCACGGATCGAGCGTCTCATAGTGTTGACGCAGCGCATCCTTGGCGTGATACAGATGACCGACGTTATGTTCGGCAGGGTATTCGGCGCCACGCTCGTCCAGCAGAGTCCACATCGCATGCTCGATCGCCATGCAATCATGGCCTTTCTTCACGATGTAATCCTGGTGAAAGACATGGCACAGGAAGTGGCCGTAATAAAGCTTGTGCAGTATCAGCGCTTCGATTTGTGGCGGCAGCTGTTCGAACCAGTTTCGTTCGTTGCGCGGCAATGCGATGTCCAGTGCCAGGATATTCTCAACCGTGCGCGTATGCACTGCGCGATAACGATTGGCGGCCCCGGCCGCCGCAAAGCGATGCAGAAATGCCTTCTGACCCTCGTCCGGCGTGCATTCGAAAAAGTCACCCGTGGCGCCCGAGAAATAGGTCTTGAGAAAATCCCGTGCTTCCTGCGCGCCTTCGGCGCTGACCTTGAGCAG
>NZ_DASVMI010000179.1:0-23321 GCF_036384435.1 Dyella sp.
TGAAAATCCTTCATGCGCGCCGGCAAGTGGCTTGGGAAAAGCCGGCTTGACGCCTGCATCAATCGATCGGTCAGATTGCCTGGAAGAAAGGGAATGCGCTCGAACCAGGCATCAAGGCGAGCCTTCCAGCCAAACAGCGCCGGCAACCGCGACGTGCCCAGCAGGCGGATCATCAGGAACGTGTCCTTGCCGTACTTCTCGGCCACCTCGAAGGCGTCGCGATGGAGATACTCGCCGGATATCGGCATGTGTTCGAACTGCGACAGCACAGCCCGGCGTATCTCGGTGAGTTCTTCGGTCTGGTTGCTGCCGATATAGAACACCTGCGGATTGCGGTCCATGGGAAACGTATCCAGCCGCACGGCAAACACCATCACCTTGCCGGCCGAACCGGAGGATTCGAACAGCCTGCCAGGATCGGCATTGAAGCGCGCGGGCGTAGATTGATCGATCTCGCGCACGTGCCTGATGTAGCCGTGATCATGACCTGCCCCGGCATCGGCGATCACGTCCGCATCGGAAAACGAGCCCGCATCAAGGCGACCAAGCACATCCTCTTCCGGGCCGGCCAGCCGTACACCCAGGTGATTGACCAGATGCAGATCGCCGGCCTCGTCGACCCGGCCAAACATCGACATCTGTGTATAGGCCGGACCACGCTGCACCAGGGCGCCCCCGGAGTTATTGCAGATGCCACCCAATACCGAGGCCCCGATGCAGCTGGAGCCTATGACCGAATGCGGCTCACGGCCGATCGGCAACAGCGCTTTTTCGAGCTGGTCCAGCGTGGCGCCTGGCAGGCAAATGACCTGCCTGCCACCATCGACCAGGTAGATTTTCTTCATGCGCGAAGTACTGATAATGACCACGTCGCGATCGTAGCTCTCGCCGTCGGGCGTGGACCCGCCGGTGAGGCCCGTATTGGATGCCTGAGCGATCACGATGATGTTGGCATCCACGCAGGCCTTGAGCACACGCCATTGCTCGACCAAGGTGCCTGGGCGCACCACGGCCAACGCCCGTCCGGTGCCAAAACGAAAACCGGTACGATAGCGACGCGTCCGGCTTTCGCCGGTCAGCACATGTCCAGTTCCAACGATGGATTTCAGCTCGGAAATCAGATGACTCCGGGCAATGCCCGATTTCACGGATGCCGCTGGCGGCCATTCGAGCATAGCGGACATGCAAGGCTCCTCGGGGTTGAACACTGAGGTATATCCAGCGGGGTCACGACCGACGATCGATACCGGAAGCTTAAAGGCCTGCCATCATTCGATCCAATATCTTGAAAGGATCTTTTCAAGACGAAAAACATATCGACAAGCGCGCCGGCCGGCTATGATGATGCGATCAGGCGTCCAGGCCTGGATGTCCAGGGGGAAAGCCGCGTGGAATTTCGCCAGCTCAAATACTTTCTTGCCGTTGCCGAGCATCTGCATTTCACCGTCGCCGCCGAGCGCCTGGGCATGGCGCAGCCGCCTCTAAGCCAGCAGATCATCAAGCTGGAACGTGAGATCGGCACACGCCTGTTCGTGCGACACCCGCGACGCGTCGAACTCACGGAAGCCGGAGTCATCTTCAAGGAGCGCGCCAGACGCATACTCGACGACGTTGATGACACGCTCGAATACATCAAGAAGACCGTACGAGGCGAGAGCGGCAAGTTACTGATCGGATTTGCCGGGTCTACGGTCTTTCATCCTCGGGTTGCCACGACGTTGAGGCTTTTCCAGCACAGCTATCCGGGCGTCCTGGTCAAGGCCCAGGAGAGCAACAGTACGGCATTGCTGAACAAGGTCTCCAGCGGTGAGGTTGATTGCGCGCTGGTGCGGCTACCACTGGATTGCGGCACACTCGTGGTTACCCCCTTGGTCGAGGAAGAAATGATCGCGGTATTGTCCGCCAGTCATCGCCTGGCCGCGCAACGTAGCGTCGATCTGGCACAACTGGCTACCGATCCATTGATCCTGTTTCCCAGGGAAATCGGCCCGGAGCTCTACGATTCGATCATCAGCGCGTGCCGCATGCTGGGTTTTTCGCCACGCATTGCCATGGAATCACCGCAAATATCCTCGGCCGTGAATATGGTGGCGGCAGGATTCGGCGTCAGCGTGATTCCAAGCTCCATGCGGCATATCCATGCCGATGGCGTGGCATACCTGAAGATCAGGAACAAGGGCCTGAAGACGGCCATTGCGCTCATCGCGCGCCCACGGGATAGCTCCGCCACGGTTCGGAATTTCGTGCAGGTTCTACGCGATGTATCGCGCGGACGGGGACCTCCGGCACCTTCGTAGGGGCAACTTCAGTCGCGGATCGATGGCCTGAAGCTCCCACAAGCGACATGGATCGTAATGGGGTCGGAGATTGGCGTATTGAGGCTTCATTTGCGGCTGGATCATGAATTGCATCTTGATTGAATTGGCTTCTACACGCCGAGGAAGACATCGTTGACCCAGCTGACGCTCCCCTCCATGAGTACGCAATCGGCTACCCTGCTCCCGGAACTGGCCGCCGCCCTGGGCATGCCTGCTGCCATGTGGCTCACGGGGATGCTTGTCGATCCATGCGGCGGGCAACTCACAGGGAGCGCCCTTGCGCCTTCGTTGCAAAACGCCTCCCCGAAGAGGAAGCGCGAATTCCTCGCCGGGAGACACACGGCGATGCACGCGTTGCAATCGGCAGGCCTGGCGAGCGCGGACATGCCCGGACGCGCGTCTGACGGCTTGCCCGTATGGCCGTCTGGATGGACAGGCTGCATCAGCCATTGCCATGACCTCGCCCTGTCCGCCGTTGCGCCAACAGACATATGCAGCACGATCGGCCTGGATATCGAGCGATGGATCGAGCCTTCTGTGATGGAGGAAATCGCCCCGCAGATCACGCATCCTGCAGAACTGGACTCATTGGACGCATTTCCAGCCTCCCAGGCATTGACCCTGGTTTTCTCAGCCAAGGAAGCCTTGTACAAGGCACTGTATCCGCATGTCCGGCAGTTCTTCGAATTCAGCGCAGCCCGTGCTCGTCATTGCACGCAGAACACCCTGGAGCTTCAGCTGTGCCAGGACTGGAGCCCGCGATGGCAACGCGGACAAAGCTTGTTGATACATTACGCCTGCCTGCCCGAGCATGTGGTCACGGCGCTCGTCATAGATTGATCACAAATAGCAAGGCGCCTGGGATGACCGGTCATCGCTGTTCTCACGCGAAGGGTTTCGCGCCAAGGCACCGCCAGAAGTCATGCCGACATGACCCAGTGTCACGAACCCGGCATCAGGCAATTGCCCGGGATGGTCTCGCTGCATGAGAATGCCTGGATGAAGACAACACTTCGTCTGGGCACGTTGCTGGTCATGGCGGCACTGTGCCTGATGGCGCATGCCGCGACGCCTTCGCCTGAAGTGCGAGCCAGCCAACTGGTCGCGCGCATGAGCCTGGACGAAAAGATCTCGCAACTGCAAAGCAGCGCACCCGCGCTCTCCAGGCTGGGCATCCCCGCATACGACTGGTGGAATGAAGGACTGCACGGCGCCGCACGTGGCGGTTATGCCACGGTGTTTCCGCAGGCGATCGGGCTGGCCGCCAGTTGGGATCCCCAACTGGCTTACAGGGTTGGGCAGACCGTGGCCAGTCAGGCGCGCGCACGTTTCGATGCCATCGGCGCCGGCCACGACCATCCACGCTATGCAGGCCTGACGTTGTGGTCGCCCAACATCAATATCTTCCGCGATCCTCGCTGGGGCCGCGGCCAGGAGACCTACGGCGAGGATCCGTACTTGACGAGCCAACTGGCCGTGGGCTTCGTCAAAGGCATCCAGGGAGATGATCCAGACCACCCGAAGGCCATCGCCACACCCAAGCATTTCGCAGTGCATAGCGGGCCCGAAGCGGGTCGCCATGGTTTCGACGTCGACGTGTCTGCGCACGACCTGGAGGCCACGTACCTGCCCGCCTTCCGCGCCGCGATCACCGAAGGCCACGCCGGATCGGTGATGTGCGCATACAACGCGCTTCATGGCACGCCCGTGTGTGCAAACGCGAATCTGCTGGAAGATACGCTACGCAAGCAATGGGGATTCAAGGGCTTTGTCGTGTCCGATTGCGACGCCATCGATGACATGACGCACTTCCACTTCTTTCGTCCGGACAATGCCGGTTCGTCGGCGGCAGCGATGCTGGCAGGCACCGACCTGGATTGCGGCGATGCTTATGCCGCACTCGGCACCGCCGTGCGTGACGGCACATTGCCGGAAGCCACCCTGGATCGCGCGCTGATTCGCCTGTTTGCCGTGCGCTATCGCCTCGGTGACATGGAGCCGGCTACAGCCGGGCATACCAGGCGCGCCACGCCGGCGCCGGACCCGACGCTTGCCTTGCTTGCTGCGCAGGAGTCGCTGGTCCTGCTCAAGAACGATCATGGCATCTTGCCGCTTGCTGGCCTGCCACGCCTGGCGGTCATCGGTCCCAATGCCGATACTGTCGAAGCACTGGAAGCAAACTATCACGGCACCGCACTCGATCCAGTCACGCCATTGCAGGCACTTCGGCAGCGCCTCGGCATCGAGCGCATCCACTATGCACAAGGTGCGCCGGTTGCCGCGCAGGTGCCCGTACCCATCCCTGAAACCGCCTTGCGCCACGGCCATGAAGCCGGATTGATGGGAAGCTATTACACGAACACCCGGTTCGAGGGTAAGCCGGCAGTGACTCGCCTGGATCGCATCGTCGATTTCGACTGGGACCATGTCACGCCGGCCGGCCTTCCTGATGGTCGTTACGCCGTACGCTGGACGGGCCAGCTCATACCGCCCGCCCCTGGCGACTACACGCTGGTCGTTCACGTGGATCGCTGTTTCGACTGCCTGGGGCACGATCCCGTGCGCTTGTACATCGATGATAAGCGGGTCATCGACGATTCTGGCAACGACGGCCATCTTCGGGCAAGCATGCATCTGGCTGACACGGCCCCGCATGCACTGAAGCTGGAGTTCTCGCATCAGGGCGATGACCAGGGCATCCGCCTGCAATGGATCGCCCCTGCCGATGCACAACTGGCCGAAGCCGAACGCGCGGTCGACCAGGCCGACGCCACGATCGCGTTCGTCGGGCTCTCACCCGATGTCGAAGGCGAAGAGTTGCATATCGACGCGCCCGGCTTCGACGGTGGCGATCGCACCGATATTGCCTTGCCTGCCGTGCAGCAGGCGTTGCTGGAGCGAGCCGCCGCCCGAGGCAAGCCGTTGATCGTCGTATTGATGTCCGGCAGCGCCGTTGCGCTGAATTGGGCCAGGGATCACGCGTCGGCGATACTGGCCGCCTGGTATCCCGGCCAGGAGGGTGGCACGGCCATCGCTCAGGCCCTGGCAGGGGATTTCAATCCGGCGGGCCGCCTGCCGGTCACCTTTTACCGCTCCGTGCGAGACTTGCCACCGTTCACCAGCTATCAGATGCAAGGGCGTACCTATCGTTACTTCCAGGGCGATCCGCTTTTCCGTTTCGGGTATGGCCTGAGCTATACGCATTTTGCTTATGCATCCGCGCATCTGTCATCCAGACATATGAATGCCGGGCAGACCCTGATGGCCAGCATTACCGTGCGCAACACCGGATCGCGCGACGGCGACGAAGTCGCGCAGGCGTACCTGAGCTATCCGTCCGAGGACAAACTGGCACCACGACGCCAGCTTGTCGGCATGCAACGCATTCATCTCAAAGCAGGCCAGTCACGCCAAGTCACCTTCGTGCTCGATCCCCGCCGCCTGAGCTCGGTTGACGCAGACGGTCAACGCGCCGTCATTGGCGGGCAGTACACGCTGTTCGTGGGCGGCGGCCAACCCGAGGATGCACCCGGGGAGTTACTCACCTTCATCGTGACGGGGAAACAACGCCTTCCCCGCTGAACGCTACCAGCCGCTTTTTAGTCGCTACACGCCATTTGCCCAATGTTTGCGTCTTGACAGGAGAATCCATGAAACGCCTTCGTCTTTCCCGGGTTGCCATTGCCGCAGCAGCGCTCGCGCTTGTCGGTGCGAACCTGCCCCTGCACGCCAATCCTGTCGTGACCGTATCGGGCGATCACTTCATGCGCGAAGGCAAACCCTATCAGATCATTTCCGGCGAAATGCATTTCCAGCGCATACCGCGGCCATATTGGACGGACCGCCTGCGCAAGGCCAAGGCCATGGGGCTCAACACGGTTACCACGTATGTGTTCTGGAACCTGATCGAGCCGGAGAAAGGCCGCTTCGATTTCACCGACAACAACGACGTAGCTGCCTTCGTGAAACTGGCCCAGCACGAAGGACTCAATGTAATCCTGCGTCCAGGCCCGTACATCTGTGGCGAATGGGACGCGGGCGGCTATCCGGCATGGCTGTGGACGGAGCCGGGCATGCGCGTGCGCTCACGCGATCCACGTTTCCTGGATGCCGCCGAAAGCTATCTGCAACACCTGGGCAAGCAACTGGCGCCACTGATGGCCAGCCACGGCGGCCCGATCATCGCCACTGAACTGGAAAACGAATACGGCTCCTACGATGACGACAAGGATTACCTCAAGGCCATCCGCGAGCGTTTGCAAAACGCCGGGTTGGCCGATGATGTGCTGATGACCTACGACGGCCCCGATGCCCTGGCCAATGGCACGTTGCCCGATGTAACCGCAGTCATCGATTTCGCACCCGGCCAGGCCCGGGAGAGCTTCGCCGCCCTCGCCCGATTCCGACCGCAAGGACCACGCATGGCTGGCGAGTACTGGACGGGCTGGTTCGACAAGTGGGGCGGCAAGCACGCCAAAACAGACCCCAAGCAGGAAGCCGATGAAGTGGCATGGATGCTCGGCCAAGGCTATTCGCTCAACATGTACATGTTCCACGGCGGCACCAATTTCGGATTCATGGGCGGCGCGAACTACCAATACCGCGCATCAGAGCACTACGGCCCGATGACCACCAGTTACGATTACGATGCCCCGTTGGATGAAGCCGGACGCATTACACCCAAGTACGAGCTGCTACGCGAGGCAATCACTACCGCAACCGGGCGACAGCCACCGGAGATACCTGCGTCCACACCGGTGCGTTCGCTGCCGTCGTTCGTGCTGAACGAAGCCGCTTCGTTGTGGGACAACCTGCCACCCGCGCAACATGCCGACCAGCCGTTACCGATGGAGAATTATGGGCAATCCTATGGCTATATCCTCTATCGCACCACGATCCATGGCCCGTTCAAGGGCACGCTCTATATCGGCGACGTACGCGATTACGCCGCCATCTATGTAGACCGCAAATCGGCAGGTACCGTGGACAGGCGTCTCAAGCAGGTATCGATCAACCTGGATATCGCGTCGGGCGAACACGCGCTCGATGTGCTGGTGGAAAACACCGGCCGCGTCAACTTCGGTCCACGCGTGCTGGATGGTCACGCGGGGCTTATCGATCCAGTCATGCTGGGGAATGAAGTGCTACATGACTGGCAGGTATTCCCGTTGCCCATGACCTCGCCCGACACCCTGCATGGATGGACCACCGGCAAAGTAGAAGGCCCGGCATTTCATCGCGGCAGCCTCGATGTCACCGCGCCCGCCGATACCTTTCTGGATACCCGCGCCTTCGACAAAGGTTTTGCGTGGCTCAATGGTCACAACCTGGGCCGCATCTGGTCCATTGGTCCACAGCGAGACCTGTATGCTCCAGGCCCATGGTTCAAGAAGGGAGCGAACAGCGTGGTGGTGTTCGATTTCGGTACGCCCGCCAATCCTCAGATGCGCGGCCTGGACAAGCGTTCGTGGACGGGAGAACAGGTGCCGGAGTTGTAGCATCCCCGATGCGAACCAACCATGCCTTCAGAAGCACGCTTGCGATCTTTTCCGGACTGAGGGATGGCTTGAAAAGCTATCCCATCTAAAGGGAATTTCTACAACGCTGCGCTACCCGTCGTCCCGGCTCTGGCCGGGACACAAGTCACCCGGCTTTGATGAAGCTGAAGGCGCTCGATCCCAGCCATTCGCCGACATGATCGCTTCGATGAAAGGTCCATCGAGACTCCCTGAAAAGTCGCCCTCGCCATCCAAGGTACCCACGATGCCCATGCACGGCCCACGCGTTCGACTTCTTGCCACCGCCATCCTGTTGCTGGCTCCCCTGCTCTCCCTGGCGCAGTCATTCGCCGACACCAAGCCGTCGCCGCAACAGGTGGCATGGCAGGACCTGGAATTCGGCGTCATCATACACTTCGGCACGAATACCTTTCTTGACCGTGAATGGGGCGATGGCACCGCGTCGCCTACTGTGTTCAATCCAGACCATGTCGACCCCGACCAATGGGCTCGTGCGGTCAAGGCCGCCGGCGTGCGTTACATGGTACTGGTGGCAAAGCACCATGATGGTTTTGCGCTATGGCCGACCGATCAGAGCTCCTATTCGGTGAAGGCAAGTCCATGGTTGCATGGCAAGGGCGATCTCGTACGCATGACATCCGAAGCGGCGCGCCGCCATGGGTTGGGCTTTGGCATTTACCTGTCCCCCTGGGACCGCCACGAGCCACGTTATGGCAATGCGCATGCGTACGACCAGTTCTATCTAGCGCAAATGGAAGAGCTTGTTCCGCATTATGGACCGCTCACCGAGTGGTGGCTCGATGGCGCGGGCAGCGCTGGGCATGTCTATGACTTTCCCAAATACATCGAGGCCTTGCGCACATACCAACCCAACACCATGGTATTTGCCGACGTCGGCTTGTTCGACTATGGCGATGTTCGCTGGGTGGGCAATGAGCAGGGTGTCATTGAAGATGAAAACTGGAACGTGATTGATCGCCACGGGCAGCTGCGCTGGCGCCCGGTGGAGGTAGACACTCCTTTGCACAAGGATCACTGGTTCTTCAGTTCGCAACCCGATTTCGCCGCATCACTGAAAAGCGTCGATGCCCTGATGACCACATGGGAAAACAGCGTGGGCAAAGGTGGCCAGCTCATGCTTGGCATCGCTCCGGATCGGCATGGTTTGATTCCCGAAGCGGATGTGCGCCGGCTTGCAGAGTTCGGTGCCGCACTCAAGGCGCGCTACGGCAACGATCGAAATCTGGCGGCTCATGCGCCAGTTGGAGAGGCCAATGTGCGTGCCGCCGTGGATAACGATCCGGCGACATTCTGGGAGGCTCCGCAGGAATCGACGCATGCCACGCTGGATCTCGATCTGGGCCATGACGTTACATTCAACAGCGCGATGAGCATGGAATGGCTCGATGATGGCCAGCACGTGCGCAACTATGCAATTCGCGTGCTCGATCATGGGCAATGGAGAGAGGTAGTGCGCGCCCAAGCCATCGGGCATATGAAGATCGATCACTTCGCAAAGGTGACCGCGCAGCATGTTCAACTCCAGATTCTCTCATCCACAGGGACGGCGAGAATTCGTGAGCTCAAGTTATTCGATGTAGAAAAATGACCAGGCTCGTCATGTATGGGCGGAGCGACGTGAGCTTCGCGTCCGGCCGTCGGCGACCTTCACGAATCGATCACGAAAAGCCGAAAAATCTGCACCGCTAGACGTATTTACGCGCTTCTCTATTTGTGCGGACCATCGCATTTTCATGCATCGACGCGCACACGCGACATACGCGAGCGAATGTCGTCGAAATCAAGGCAATACACACACTTAGCACCGACATCGCTTCATGGATAAACAATTTGGACGGCTTTACGTCCATCTATAAGCCTTTGCAGTTGTGGACAGCACTGGGCACGTCGTGTAAACCTGCGAATCAAGCTCATTTGGATCGATGCAAATGAGCGCCTTGCGATAGGCCCGGGGAGGGTGTGACCCAAGCCTGCAGTCATTCAGCGCATTCCTTTGGATGCGCTGCCCATAACTGCTGTCGCTTTTCGGCTACAACGTTCACGGGGAAAGACCTGATGCATGCTTATCTTGTCCGCCGCACCGTCATGGCTATGGCCATCGGTATCTGTCTTGCCCCATGGGCTCCCTTGCTGGCGCAGTCGACGACAGGCAGCATCAACGGCAGCGTCCCTGCGGGGGCCAATCAGTCGGTCGTCGTAGAAAGTGGCTCTGGCATACGCCGGGAAGTACCCGTCGATTCCCGGGGCCGGTACTCCGCGTCGCAATTACCTCTGGGCAATTACTCGGTCACCCTGATGCGTGATGGCGCCCCCGTCGATTCGCGCAAGAACGTCACCTTACGGGTGGGCCAGGGTACCGACGTCTCCTTTATCGAGCCGACCGCCACGGTCTCCCCATCACCGAGCGATGTCACCGCGCTGTCCAGCGTGAACGTCACCGGCAATGCCCTGCCCAATATCGACGTTACCAGCGTCGATTCGCGCACCGTCATTACCTCCCAGCAACTGGCCAGGCTGCCGCTTGGTCGCAACGCCGAAGCCATCGCGCGGCTCGCGCCTGGCGTGGTCAACAACGGCGGCGGCTTCAAGAGCGACACGGGGCGTTCGATCGCGAGCTTTGGCGGCGCCGCATCTAATGAGAACGCCTATTACGTCAATGGCTTCAATACCACCGATCCATTAAATGCCGAAGGTGGTCTGCAACTTCCATACGGCGCGATCGATCAGCAGGAAGTCTACACTGGCGGCTACAGTGCCCAATACGGCCGCTCCGACGGCGGCGTGATCAACCAGGTGGGCAAGCGCGGCAGCAACGAGTGGCATTTTGGCGCGCAACTGCTATGGGAGCCGGCATGGGCTCGGGCTGATCAGACCGACCTGCACTACGCTCGCATCCCCTCATCCGCACCCGCCGGCAGCCTGTACCAGCCGCGCAGCCGAGACAACCAGTGGACTACCACGGTCAGCGCCTATGCCAGCGGCCCATTGATCAAGGACAAGCTGTTCTTCTTTATTGCCGGCGAATTCGAGAAGTCGCGCCAGCAGAACGTCAACGAGGTCGGAAACAATAACCCGGCCACGACCAACAACTATCGTAGCCCACGCTGGTATGCGAAGCTGGATTGGAATATTAACGACCGCAACATCCTTGAATTGACCGGCGCCTCCGACAAGCGCGAAGGCAGTGGCACCGCCTACAACTACGATTACGCCAACCTGCGCCGTACCGGCACGATGGGTCCCATCGATGACACCAAGACCGGCGGTGACCTGTGGGTGACCAAATACACCAGTTACATCACCGACAACCTCACCCTGAGTGCGACGTACGGTGAAATGAACAACAAGAACTACGATCAACCAGTGGTATACGACCCTGACCTGGTTCGCGTCGATAATGCCCAGAACCAGAATCCCGGCTTGAATGGTGGCAAAGCCATCCATAACGGTCAGGTTCCCGACCTGAGCGATCCAAGCCGGGGTAACAAATCGACCAATTTCCGGCTCGATCTCGAATACAAGCTCGGAGACCACACGCTCTCGGCCGGCATCGATAACGTCAAATCGAAGGTCATCGCGTTCGGCACCTACAGTCCGGGACCTGGCTATGTGTGGAGCTATGGGCAACAGGCCGATCCGACGCAACCCATTTCCGACGCGCCGGGCTCGAATTTCGTCCCAGGTACTGCTGGCTTTCCCAATGGCGAAGGCGGCTACTACGTCAGCCGCAATGTAGTTGGCAATCTGGTCAATGTCCGTTCCGACCAGCGCGCCCAATACATCGAGGACAAATGGCAGGTCAGCGACCGCTGGCTGCTTTCGATCGGTTTGCGCAATGACCAGTTCACCGACTACAACCAGTTTGGCGAGCCCTTCATCAAGCAGACCAAGCCGCAATGGGCACCTCGATTGGGCGTGTCATGGGACGTCAACGGCGATAGCAGCTTCAAGGTGTTTGCCAATGCCGGGCGTTACTATCTGGGCCTGCCCCTCAACCCAGCCACGGGCGCGGCCGCCGGTTATATTTCGACCCAGCAGTACTACACCTATAGCGGCATCGACCCAACCACTGGTGCGCCCACTGGCCTGACGCAGATCAGCCAGCCGGTATCGGCAAACAATTCGTTTGGGATCCCGCCTGATCCGCGCACCGTCGCTGCGAAAAATCTCAAAGCCGAACACCAGGACGAATACATCCTCGGCTTCGACAAATCATTCGGCGAGCACTGGGTGTATGGCGCCAAAGCCACGTATCGCAAGTTGCTCAGCGCCATCGATGACTTTTGTGATGTCTCGCTGATCAATACCAAGGCGGCGTCTCTGGGCTACACCGTCGGTTCGACGAATAGCTGTTATCTGGTCAACGGAGGTGCGGGCAATACCTTCACCTTGCTCGACCCGCAGGGCAATCCGTTCGAGGTACCGCTCAGCCGCGAGGAGATCGGCTTTCCCAAGCTCAAGCGCAACTACTATGCGCTGGAAACCTTTGTCGAGCACACATTCGACGGCACCTGGTATGGCAAGCTCGATTACGTCTTTTCACGCAGCTACGGCGATACGGAAGGCCAGCAACGCACAGACACCCGCCAGGGCGGCGCCGCTGGCAGCGTGGACTGGGACAATCGATACGTGATGGAGTATTCCAACGGCCCACAAGGCAATGATCACACCCATGTGATCAAGGCTTACGGCTATTGGCAATTCGCTCCGGAATGGCAGGCTTCAGGTAACCTCCAGGCGATCTCGGGTTCTCCGGAAGTGTGCACTGGTTATTACGGTCCTGACCATACCGATCCTGTGTCGTATGGCAGTTCCTATCGCTGGTGTAACGGCATGCCTTCACCACCAGGCAGCCACGGCCGGCTACCCTGGACCTTTCAGCTCGATCTTGGATTGACCTATCGACCCGCTTGGGCCGATTCCAGACTGGCGTTCTCGGTCAACGTCTTCAATGTGCTGAACCAGCAACGCGCGTTGTTTCGTTATCCGGCAAGCGAAGGGCCAGCAAAGACACTCAATTCGCTATATCGCGTGCCACTTTACACGCAAGACCCGCGCTATGGACGCTTCTCTGTCACGTATGATTTCTAGTGGAGGCCACACCCATCGTGTCGTTGCAGGGTCTTCTGGCGATGCGCGACATCACGATCCCAACGTAATCTCGTGCAAGCCCGGAGTAAGGTCATGCAACACGATGGTGTCACCTTCTCGGCTTGCCTGTGGTGTATCTGCGCCGCGCCAGACCAGATTACCGTCCAGCTTCACTTCGACGTTCGCATGGTCCATGGGCAGCGTCACATCACCCTGTGTACCCATGGGCGCGCGAATATCCAATACGAATAAAGGCCTTCCAGGATCATTCCTCCAACGCACGTCCAACGGACCATGCGGCGTCGGCACGCGGCCTCGTGCCCAGGCCACGGGGCCTGGATGCGGCCTGACCGACCATCGCGAAAAGCCCGGGCTCCTTGGCGTGACGCCTAGCAATTCATTGGTAAGCGCGGGTAGTACGCCGGTCGACCAGCCATGCGCCATCGACGTGAAGGCAGCTTCGTACGGCATACCCTGGCTACCGATGCCTTCCCACTGTGTCACGCCTGGATCGTGGGTTTCCATCCAGCCATACAAGCGGGTTATCTCATCCAGGGCCGAATCGACCTGGCCGCTGCGCAGTCGCGCGACGATATCGAAGTACGAGGTGAATGCGTAGACGCGTCGGCTACCTTCGGGCACCAGGCTGTCGTTGTCCATGAACGCGTTGCCATACGGCAATGCGGTATGGTCCGCGAGATAATTCAAGGCATCGCGTGCACGCGATGCATCGGCGACGCCAGCCAGCACAGCCAGTGCGTTGCCATCCTGCCCATGACGCACCGAACCGTCGGACGTATCGAGATAAGCTTTTGCGATCGGATCCCACAAATACCGGTTGATTGCAGCGCGCACATCGATGGCACGCTTGCGCCATCGCTCCGCATCCTGCGGATGTCCCAGCGCCAGGGCCCACGCCCCGGCATGGTCCAGAGCCATCACGTATAGCGCGTTGTAGTAAGTCACTTCACCTGGACGCGGAAGAAAGGCGTAGTCACCATAATCCTTGCTATTACCTTGCCCTCTCGCCAACAAGCCGCGTGAGTTGGTGACCGACGGATACCATTGGTCGAGGGCTTTCACCAGTTGCCGATAGTAGTTCCGCGCGTAGTCGAGATCTCCGGTGTACAGGATGTAATCCCAACTGGCATCGACCCACCACAGTGGATAATCGAATAACGGCAATGTGTAATGGCGGATGGAGGCTGGCGGAATCCATCCATCGGCGCGCTGGTGGTCGGCAAGGTCAGCCAGCACGTTGCGCGCGGCCACGCCTGCGGGATGGGTCAGGTAAGTCGTGCGTCCGGATACCGCGATGTCGCCCACATAAGGATCACGGTCACGCTTGGCACCATCATGCAGCACCAGTTTGCCATCCAGTCCGCGACTGTCTGCCTCACGAGGGTCGACATCCGCCGAGCGAAACGTGTCCGTCACCAGTTCGTTGGTATACGAGGCCTCGTACCAGTATCGATTCAAGGCGGGGTTTGAACACTCGAACCATCCGCTATACGACGCGGGCGTCCCGCGGTACGCCGTGAAATCGAGCGAGACGCTTTCGATGCGTACTTCACCATAAGCCGTCGCCCATGGCGTATCGGTCGGTAACGCATCAAGACTGATCCGCAGGTATCGAAAACCATGCAAGCCATCGGCGCAGACCTTCCGGCCATGCTCGCAACCGCCCTGGTCCAGCCATGTCGAGGGTTGCCCGGATACGGCATGCTGGTCCGTGCCCGGTCCATGGGCGTAGTCCGAACGCGCGTAATCGGAACGCTCGGAAAGATGCTGCAACGTCTCGGAAAAGGCCAGGCGCACACCCGGATGATTATCCGATGCGCCAGCGAAGGAGAGCCGTGGATAGCCGACCACGACCTTGCCAAAATCCAGCACCACGCTGCTGACGGGCGCCCGCTTGCCTGCCTCGGAGCCGGCTCGACGCAGAACGGTCACGCCTCCCCGTACCAGATGATCGGCATCGACAACGTCGCCCTGTTCGCTGACCACACGCACCGGCGTGACATGGCGACTGGCCGGTGCCACGACATAGCGTTGCCACGAGTCGCTGTCGTCGGCATGGGCGAGCACCATGGCCGCGGCCAGCATCACGGCCAGCGCACCTGCGACTGGCCATCGAAAAGACTGCGCGCGGCGAGCGCACCCGTACATAAGCAACATGACGATCAATCCCGATCCACGACGCATGCATGGTAGCGCCATCGAATGCCATCGCAGCAGGACCATGCGACGGAACGGGTGATGGCATTGGAAGATCGCCGATGGCGCGTGGTACAACACACAGTGACACATCCACGCCACCGCTTCGATCATGTGGCCTTGTTGCCGGAGACCGGTTTTGCGCTACGTCCGCTGGCTGTACCTGATCGCCCTGTCCCTGCTCGCCGCTGCCTGTGGCCCCATCCGCGATACCAGCAAGCCCCCTGCCACGCTCACGCTGGCCGCTCCGGCTCCCGCACATCGCCTGGTGGTCGTATTACCTGGGCGCGCGGACGATCTTGCCGCGCTCAAGGCCAGCGGCATGGCGGCCAGCATCCAGCAGCAATGGCCGGATGCCGACGTCACCCTGGTCGAGCTTACCTTGGGCTACTACGAAAGCGGCAAGGCCATGGCCTATCTGCACGATGAGGTGGTCGAGCCGGCACGCCACAAGGGGTATCGGGAAATCTGGCTGCTTGGCGCCTCGATGGGTGGCATGGGCACCATGCTCTACGACACCACCTATCCCAACCAGTTGACCGGGTTGATCCTGCTTGCACCCTGTGTCGGCGATCGCGATATCCAGCAGCAGATTCACCAAGCTGGAGGGATTGTGCAATGGCAGGCTCCCCCCGCAACTACGCCCAACGCAAAGAACTGGCAGATCCAGATGTGGCGGCGCATCGGCGAGTGGAGCCGGCAACCGGAAGTGGCGCGACGCGTATGGCTGGCCTATGGCGACAAGGACAAACTCGCGCCGACCATGCCGGCGCTGGCCGCGGCGCTCCCTCCCGATCATGTGATCACCGGCCCGGGCGAACATGCCTGGACGACCTGGACCGCATTGACCGCGCGCGTGCTTAAGTTAGCGGGCCCGGCAACACGCGCCACCATGCCGGCCCCGACGCTGACTTTCGAACACGGCGACATGCAGGATCTTTACGGCAAAGCCTACCGCATGGCGCTGGACAACGCCCTGGAAATCAATCGCGTAGATGCCGATGCCGCCCATCGACGCAGCGGCCTGCTCCAAGGCGAGCCCGCACAGATGGTCCGCGCTGGCGGCGGTTATCCAGCTGCCTGGACACGCGATGCCTCGATCAACAGCTGGAATGCGCTGAGCCTGATCGCGCCTGGGCTGGCACGCAACACGCTGTTGGCGGTGATCGACCCTGACGGCGATGGCTACATCGTGCGCCAGGACAACCAACAATGGGATCAGGCGATCTGGGTTGTCGCGGCATGGCGCCATTATCTGGCGACAGGCGACGAGGCTTTCCTGCGCATCGCCTATGACACCTCGCGTCGCACGCTGGCCTTGCACCGGAGCAAAGCCTGGGACAAGACCAGCGGGCTGTTCCTGGGACCATCGTCGATCAACGATGGCATCTCCGGTTATCCCGAGCCGATCAGCGATGCCACGGAAAGCCACGGCGCCTACGTAGGCAACTACCCGCTCAGCGCCCATGTCGCCGCGTTGAGCACCAATGCCGTGCACTATGAAGCCTACGCAGACGCTGCCCAGATGGGGCGTGCATTGCAACGCCCGGCAGGCGAGATCGCCGCGTTGCAGGCGCAGGCCGATGCATTGAAGCGCGCGATCAACCGACATTTCTGGAACACTCGCACCGGCGGCTATAGCTACCTCTACTGGCCAGCGCACCGAAAAATTGATGCCTTCGATAGCCAGGAAGGCCTGGGCTGGTCCTTCGCCATCCTGTTTGGCATTGCCGGCGATGCGCGCAGCAATGCACTGATCGGCAAGGCGAAGCTGGCTCCCTGGGGCATCGAGGATGTCTACCCCGCCTTCGCGCGCTACAACGACGAACACCCAGGACGGCACAACAATACCGTCTGGCCGATGACGAGCGGCTTCTGGGGCTCGGCGCTGGCGGCACATGGTCATACCGCGCAATTGGGCGAAGTGTTGCGCACACAGGCACAACTGGCCTTGCGCAGCGGCAATTTCCAGGAGATCTACAACGCGCAGACGGGTCAGGTCGATGGTGGCTGGCAAGTGGGGCATGCGTGGACATCCGAACGTGACCAGACCTGGTCAGCCACTGCCTATCTTCGACTTATCTATACCGGCGTATTCGGAATCCATCCGACCGTCGACGGCCTACGCCTGGCCCCGCAGCTTCCTGCTGGGATCGGCCCGGTAACCTTGTCCGGGCTGCGCTATCGCGATGGCGAACTGAGCATCGCCTTGCACGGCGATGGGCACAGGGTGGCTTCATGCCGCTTCGACGGCGCTCCATGCCCGGCGCTCATTCCACCTTCGATCGCAGGCAAGCACCGCGTGGACATCGAGCTGTCTCATTGAGCGATGCTCGTGACCATCACCATGAACCATGGTGCGGAATTTCGAGCCGGCACTCACACAGGAGCGCGTGAAACCGCTCCTGTGCCATTGTTCGACCGGCTATTTAGGCATGTGGACGCCGGTAAGCTTTTCACTCAAATCCCAAAGCTTGTCGGCCTCGTCCTGATCGATGGCCCAGGGGCGCACGCCAGACAGCCTGTCTGAATCGGCCGGCACAGGCTCGGCGATATCGCTGTTCTCGCAGTACACGCCACCTTTGTCATCGAGCTGGGGGCTGGTGGCGCACCAGATGCTGGTTGCCGCGCCCTGTGGCGGCGTTTTCATATCACGCGAAGGATCGAAGATCGGTGTGCCGTCCTCCTGGACGAATCCGGTCGCAAGCAGTTCCTGCGCTGTGAGATGCCGCGCCAGTTCTGTCACGATACCGCCCGGATGTAGAGAAAATGCGCGAATCCCATGTGGTTCGCCCAGGCGGTCCAGCGTCAAGGCAAACAACGCATTGGCAGTCTTGGATTGCCCATAGGCCACGCGCTTGTCGTATTCGCGTCGCTCGAACTGCGGGTCGTTGAAGTCCATCGGCGAAAGACGATGACCGCGCGAGGAGACGGACACCACGCGCGCACCATGAGCGGCACGCAATGCTGGCCACAGGCGCATCGTCAGCTGATAGTGCCCCAGGTGATTGGTAGCTAATTGTGATTCGTAGCCGCGGGCATCGCGCGTCAGCGGATTCATCATGACACCGGCGCTGTTGATCAGGATATGCAGCGGCTTGCCGCCAGCCAGGAAACGTTCGGCAAAGATGTCGATGGATGCCGGGTACATCAAGTCCATGGGCTCGACAGTGACCTGGGCGACATCACCCAGATTCTTGCGCGCACGCTCAAGATCGCGTGCAGGTACGACCACTTCGGCGCCGGACGATACCAAGGCCTTGACCGTGTCGATGCCGATGCCGGAGTAGCCGCCGGTCACGATGGCGGTCTTGCCGGATAGATCGATGCCTTTGATCACGTCGTATGCCGTCGAGGCAGCACTGAAACCGGAATGGAGCGGTATTTGCTGACTGGTCATGGGAAGGGCTCCTTTGAAGAGGTGGCCACTATGCCGCGCAGACGCTGGATTCTGAATGCTTGTCCATACAGATTTCTTGCGCGAGAATCCGGCCATGGCCGATCCCCTGTCCGACATCCTTCACCTGGTCGATGCCCAGTGCGCCATGAGCGGTGGCTTTCATGCAGGGCCTCGCTGGGCGATGCGGTTCCCGCCGCCGTCCCAGATCAAGTTCAGCGCCATGATGAAAGGCAACGGCTGGTTCGTACTGCCGGATCACGCCCCGATTCGCATGGAAACCGGCGACGTCGTCCTGATCAACGCAGACACATCGTTCATCCTGACCAGCGATCCGTCGCTGGAGCCGCGCGACGCCACCATGGTATTCGCCAACAAGGTCGATGGCATCACCCGCTATGACGAGGGCGACGACACGTTCATGCTTGGCGGTCACGTCACCCTGGATGAAGCACGCGGCCATCTGTTGCGCGATGTATTGCCGCCGGTTATCCACGTCAGTGCGGCCTCGCCGGAAGCTGCCATGCTGCGCGCCATGCTAGGCCAACTCGTCGGCGAAATCGCGCAACGCCAACCGGGTTCGGCGTTGGCTTCAGCCAATCTTGCGCAACTGATGTTCGTGCAAGTGCTACGCGTACACCTTGAATCGAGCGAACCGCTGGTCAGCGGCTGGTTGCAAGCCCTGACCGACCAGCGCATCGCCCAGACTCTGCGCATCATGCATGGCGACCCAGGACGCGCATGGGGCCTGGAAGAACTCGCGCAGTCGGTCAACATGTCTCGCACCACGTTTGCCGAACGCTTCAAGAACATGGTCGGCGTGGCACCGCTAGCCTATCTCACGCGTTGGCGCATGTACCTGGCCGAGCGTGCACTTTCCAAGGAAGACACGCCCATCGCCAGCCTCGCGCTTTCATTGGGCTACACCTCCGAAAGCGCATTCAGCCATGCGTTCAAACGTAGTATGGGCATGCCTCCGAAACGCTACCGCATGCGATCGCGTATCAGCGACATCAGGGCCTGAGTCATCAGGCATGTCACCCGGGAAACTGCCATGAAACGATTCGTCGCCAGCCTTATCGCATTACCCATGAGCAGCCTTGCTCTTGCCGCATCACCGGGCCAGTCCATGAGTATCGACCTGCCCACTCACATACCTCATCCCTGCATCGCGGTGCAGGTAAATGGTGCACGCATCCTTCTGTCCGAAGATGAGCTCAAGACCATACGCGATGGCGGCAAGCAGAACTTTCAAAATGAAGATGAGCGACTGGCATGGATCGCCAGCGGCCGGGCTTCCATGATTCTCAATGAAAAGACCGCACCACAAGACGAAACGGGTTGCGCGCTGGCACGTTGGGACAGCAAGCAGCCAAAGACGCTGGAGGCAGCCTACCTGATCGGTCACATGCTGGAATCGCGAAAGGCCATCGTCATTCGTGATGGTCGCCACCTGCCCGAAACGCGTATCGACCGGATGGATATAAACAATGAGGTCCTCGGCATGCGCATGTACAGGCTCGATGATGGCCACGCGATATTGAGCATGACGACGTTTGTGCGATAGAACGCACCGCCGGAGCCATTCGTGAGGCTGGATCACGATCGCCTACCGCCCAGGCTGCTTATCCTGGCACACGGCGGCTTCTACAACTATTGGCCAGTTTTCACTCCATGGAATCGTGACCGCACCTGAAAGTCCGGGCCAGAGGGCTTTTGAAAGATCGCCCCTGCCCTTGCCGACTACACTGACAATGTACTGTCTGGCGGTCTGTGGGAGCGCAAGGCCTTGTCACCACACGAGCGCGGCCTGATTACCGTGACAAGCCTCGTGTCGCTTTATCGCACCAACGAATTGCCCATCACCTCAGGCGCGCGTTCAACAATGACCTGACACGCGAAGAACTGATCGGAATCATCACGCACCTGACCTTCTATTCGGGTTGGCCGACCGCAGCATCGGCGATATCCATCGCACGAACAGTCTTCGACGAGGCCGGAGTGTGAGCGTGCGTTCCCTGCTGGCGAGTTCAAACCACCCGCCAGCAGGAGGACAATCAGCCCTGGCTATCGCGCATCTGGCAGAAGCGGATGCGGTTACCGAAGGGATCATGCACCTGCAACACGTCGCCCCAAGGTTGCGACTCCACGCCGGGGCGCCCGTAGTTGTAGCGCTTTGCGATCAACTCCCGCTGATAGGCATGCACGCCCTGCATCGGCACGAAAACGGTTGAGCCAGGGCTGGCGTCACCGTGATGCTCGGAAAGGTGCAATGCCAAGCCTGCCCGCGCGACCTCCATGTACAGTGGCATGTTCGGCTCGAAACGATGCTCGAATACCACGGAGAATCCGAGAAAATCGCCATAGAACTCGCGCGCCTTGGCTTCGTCGAAAATCCGCAGTATCGGCACGGTACGCAGGAAGCGTATCGCCTCGGGCACTGGGTCAAGCCGCGCCGATGCGGTATTCCAGTCGTCATAGCCAAGCTGTGCCGCAACCAGCTCAAGTGCGGCGGCATGGTTTAAGGTTATATCGCCTTTTTCCAGCGCAGCGCGCAGCCGCCTGGCCATGGCCTTGGCTTGATCGATATCGGTCATGAAACATCCTCCCGTGCCGGCGAAGGCTTGCCGGTGCCCGCATTGCCGACCCATCGCCGGTCGAAGGATCAAAGGTGTCGAGGAAAGACGCGATGCTTTCACCATCCCCTGGCGGGGCGCGAGCGGCAGGCAGCATCAACCTGCTGGCATGCTAGCGCCGGCCTGGCGGAAGCGTCAATCATGCGAGCCGGCGTGCGCTTGTGATTCCCCGGGCGTGCTCTCCAGGTTCTCCTGCACTCGCAACAACAAGGTAAATAACTGTTCGCGCTCGGCCTTGCTGAAACCGTCCAACGCCTGTTCGCATACTTCGTCCATCACCGCCTTGCCCTTAGGCATGCGCCGCAACGCTGATTCAGTCAGCGAAATCAAGCGACTGCGTCGGTCATTCGGATCCGCCACGCGACGCACCAGGCCATCGCGCTCCATGCGCGCGAGCAACTGCGCCATGCTCGGTTGCTCCACCGCCGCCAGACGCGCCAATTCCGTCTGGGACAAGGCGTTGGCGCGCTTGAGTGCCACCAGCACCGGCAATTGTCCGATGGCGAAACCCAGATCACGTAGAGGTGCATCCACTAGGCGCGCAAATGCACGGTTGATCTGGCCAAGCAGCCGCATGGGATTGTCGTCGTGGGATAGCTGGCTTGACATGTCAATAGGCACCTATCTAAATTACATAGGACCCTATGCTAACAGGAAGCCCTCTCGCCATGACAGCCAAACCTCGCATCGCCATCGTCGGCGGCGGCCCAGGCGGGCTGACGCTGGCACGCATCCTCCATGTCCACGGCGTGGATACCGTGGTATTCGAACGTGACTCGCATGCGCTGGAACGCCCTCAGGGTGGCACCCTGGATCTGCACGACGATGGCGGCTTGCTGGCACTCGACCATGGCCGGCTCCTGGATGCCTTTGCTCCGATCGCCCGATACGACGATCAAGGCACGCGGCTCTACGACAAGAAAGGCCAGCTATTGTTTGCCGACGATGATGCCAGCGCCGGCAACCGGCCGGAGGTCGATCGCACCGCGCTGCGCGACATGCTGCTGGCCTCCCTGCCTCCCGGCAGTGTTCGTTGGGGATGCCAACTGCACCAATTGATCGACCAGGGCGATGGGCGTTGGAGCCTGGAGCTGGAACATGGCACCGAAGGCCCGTTCGACCTGGTCGTCGGTGCCGACGGTACGCATTCGCGTGTTCGTCCGCTGTTATCGCCATACAAGCCGCAATACAGCGGCCTGACTTTCGTGGAACTGGGTATCGACGATGTTGACCGTAGCCATCCGGCGATCGCCGCGCTGGTCGGTCACGGCAAGATGGGGGTCGAAGCCGATGGCAGGTCCCTGATCGTGCAACGCAACGGCCACGCTCATATTCGCGGCTATGCAATCTTTCGTGTGCCCCTCGACTGGCCCGCCAGACGTTTCGATCTTGCATCGCCCGCGAGCGTGCGCGCGGGTCTGCTACAGGAGTTTGCCGGTTTCGCCGAAAATATCCTCGAGCTGTTCCATGCGGCCAATGACCATTTCACCGCGCGCCCGATCCTTGCATTGCCGGTCGGCCACTACTGGCCCCATCGCCGCGGCCTGACCCTGCTGGGTGACGCCGCTCATGTGATGTCGCCGTTCGGCGGCGATGGCGTGAACAATGCCATGCTGGATGCAGCCGAACTGGCCCGTGCCCTGATCGAGCATGCAGACGTCGACCAGGCTATCGCGGCCTATGAACCGCCCATGTTCGCTCGCACCGAGCCATCAGCCAAAGAAGCCGGCGAAGCGGCAGCGACCTTCCTGTCTCACGAGGGTCTGGCGCATCAGATCGCCATCCACCAGGGGCACCAGGCTGAGCGACAGGCGCTCGCATCAAGCCTGAGCGTGTGAAATGTCCCGGCCAGGCGAGTCTGGCAGCGACGCTGCCATGGCGGATGAGTGTTGAACGTAAACCACTCAGCCCCTGGAGTGCTACGCCGCAACGGCATGCTTCGAAATCGTCCCGCGACGGAGATCTGCCACAGCAAGCCTCGCGATGCCTCTCAAATGAGGCTCGCTCGCGCACTGATTGCTTGTCGCAGGAGCGAACGTATGGCATCGCGAATGGATTCGCTCCCACGCAAGCGGAATGAGTAATGACGATACAGGCCAGCGGGATCGCGCCTATCATCGTG